>NZ_JBIARB010000013.1:0-880 GCF_042889545.1 Streptomyces sp. NPDC002574 | reverse complement strand
TCGTAGCGCGGACGCTCATCACGACGGTCGTCACGGCGGAACCCACCACGGTCACCACCAGGACGGTCCTCACGCGGACGGTCCTCACGCGGCCTGTCGAAGCGCGGACGCTCATCACGACGGTCATCGCGACGGAACCCACCACGGTCACCACCAGGACGGTCCTCACGCGGCCTGTCGAAGCGGGGCCGCTCATCACGACGGTCATCGCGACGGAACCCACCGCGATCGCCACTGGGACGATCCTGACGCGGACGGTCCTCACGGGGGCGATCGCCACCGGGACGGTCGTAGCGCGGACGCTCATCACGACGGTCGTCACGGCGGAACCCACCACGGTCACCGCCAGGACGGTCCTGACGCGGACGATCGTCACGGCGGAACCCACCGCGATCGCCACTGGGACGATCCTGACGCGGACGGTCCTCACGGGGACGGTCGCCACCAGGGCGGTCGTCGCGACGGAAGCCACCTCGATCGTCCCGCCGGTCCTCACGGGGCCGGTCATAACGGGGGCGATCGTCGCGACGGAAACCGCCGCCGGCCCGGTCGCCTTCGCGGCGAGGACCGCTGCTGCGGAAACCACCCCGGTCGCCGCCCTGACGCGGCGCGCGCCGCTCCGGCCGATCCGGCCTTTCCTCGGGCGTGTTGGACATCGACATGACTCCTGTCGTTCGTACTGCTGTAGTGCCAGTCTCCCGTACCGTCCGCGGACTGCGCACTGCCGTGAAAAACAAAAGGACCCCCGGCCCCAGCGCTTTGGCCAGGACCGAGGGTCCAGAAAGATTGTTCGGCGGCGTCCTACTCTCCCACAGGGTCCCCCCTGCAGTACCATCGGCGCTGAAAGGCTTAGCTTCCGGGTTCGAAATGTAACCGGGCG
>NZ_JBIARB010000012.1:243995-302491 GCF_042889545.1 Streptomyces sp. NPDC002574 | reverse complement strand
GCTTCCTTCGAGACCGTTTCACCGGCCCCTCCGGGCTTTCCCTTCGTTGTCCCCAGCTTAGCAGATCCGATTTCCTTCTCTGCCACCCTCTGGAGCGGGTGTGCCGTCCGGCTTTCGCTTTCCGGCTTTTCCGACTCTATCAGACCGTTTCCGGCCCGATCCCCAGTCAGCGGGGTTTGTCTTCCCGGCTGTTGGGCCGTTCCAACGAGTTGAACGTTAGCGGATCAGTGGCGCTCGATGCCAATCGAGCAATTCCGCCGATCCTCATTCCGAAACCGCGCGCGAAAACTAAACGACTGCTCGTCGTTCGTTCGGAAGCTTGCTTCGGGATGGCCGCCCGGGAACCGGTACAGACGAACTGTTCACCGGCGGGCAACCCGGAGAACACTACGGATCGGCGATGCGGGTGTCAAACCGGCTCAGTCGAGGTCCTTGAGCCTGCCGCCGGCGTCGGGCTGGTCGGCCTCGACGCGGCGCAGGAGGCGGGTCAACAGGTCGCCGAGGACGGAGCGTTCGTCCGGCTCGAGGTCCTGGAGGAGGTCGCCCTCGAAGGCGGCGGCCATCCGCATGGTCTCCAGCCACTTGCCGCGACCGTCGTCGGTGAGCTCCACGATGACGCGCACCCGGTTGGACTCGTCCCGTTCACGGGTGACCAGGCCCTCGGAGACCATCCGGTCGATGCGATGGGTCATCGCGGCGGGGGTGAGGCCGAGTCGCTTGGCGAGGTCGCCGGGCCCGAGGCGGTAGGGCCGGCCCACCACGACGAGGGCCTTGAGGACCTCCCATTCGGCAGCGGTGATGCCGACGGCGGACAGGTGGCGGCTGTAGCCCACATGGAGGCGCCGGTTCAGCCGGCCGAGCGCCGTGACGATCTTCTCGACCTGAGGGTCCACCTCGGGGAACTCGCGTTGGTAGATCGCGATCTGCTCATCGAGGTCCAGCTCCTGAGGGGAGTTGGACTGGCCGTCGCCTGCGCTCGTCATGGCACGAGTGTGCCATGGAACTCATTGGCCCTAAAGACTTCCGTTGTGTACTGTTCAACTTCGAACTTTACTGTTGAAGTCTTAGCATTCGAGGACTTCTGACCTAAGGGGTGAGTGTGACCACCGCGATGGGCGCCGCGCTGCGCCGGATCCAGCTGGGCAACGCGCTGAGCGCGTTCGGCAACGGGTTCACCGTGCCGTTCCTGTTCGTCTACGTGTCGCAGGTACGCGGCCTGGGGGCGGGGACCGCGGGTGTCGTGCTGTCGGCGTTCGCCGTGGCCGCCCTCGTCGTGCTGCCCTTCACCGGGCGCACGATCGACCGGAACGGCCCGCTGCCCGTACTGCTGGCCGGGGCGATGGCATCCGCGGTGGGCGCGCTGGGCTTCGGCCTGGCGACGAGCGCGCCGCTGGTGATCGCGGCCTCCGTGGTGATGGGCGCCGGCATCGCCGTGATGCAGCCCGCGCTGGCGACACTCATCGTGTGGTGCTCCACCCCGGCGACACGCTCGCGGGCGTTCGCGACGCAGTTCTTCCTGAGCAACCTGGGGCTCGGCATCGGAGGTCTGTTCGGCGGGCTGCTGGTCGACACCGCGCGCCCGGGCTCCTTCACGCTGCTGTTCTCCGTCGAGGCCACGATGTTCGTCGTGCTGGCCGCGGTGGTGGCCTCCGTGCGGCTGCCGAGGACGTCCCGGATGGAGGCGGCGCCGACGGAGCGCGCGGCGAGCGGGTGGCGGGCGCTGCTCCGGGACCGGGCGATGATCCAGTTGTGCGTACTGGGCGGGGTGCTGTTCTTCGCCTGCTACGGGCAGTTCGAGTCGGGCCTGTCGGCCTACGCGGTCGAGGTGACGAAGGTGTCCCCGTCGACGCTGGGCATCGCGCTGGCGGCGAACACGGCGGCCATCGTGGTCGCGCAGTTCCTCATCCTGCGGCCGGTGGAGCGGCGCCGCCGCAGCCGGGTCATCGCGGCGGTGGGTGTGCTGTGGGCCGTGGCGTGGGTGGTCGCGGGGCTGTCCGGGCTCGTGGGCGACGCGCACGGGATCGCGATGGCGATGCTCATCTCCACGTACGCGCTGTTCGGGCTCGGCGAGGCGATGCTGTCGCCGGCCGTCGCCCCGCTGGTGGCGGACATGGCCCCGGAGCGCATGGTCGGCCAGTACAACTCCGCCTTCGCGCTGGTGAAGCAGCTCGCGATGGCCGTGGGGCCCGCGGTGGGCGGGCTCATGGCCGGTGCGGGGATGTACCCGCAGTACATCGTGATGCTGGTCGCGTGCTCGCTGGGGGTCACCGTGCTGTCGCTGCGCCTGGGTCGCCGGCTGACGGTCCACCAGGACGCGCCGCTGACGGAGCCGGTGCTGGCGGCGTAGTCCGCACTCAGGTGGGGAGCGCGAACTCGCACCACACCGCCTTGCCGCCGCCCGGCGTGCGCCGGGAGCCCCAGGCGGAGGCGATGGTGGCGATGATCGAGATGCCGCGGCCCGCCTCGTCGACCGGTTCGGCGCGGCGGCGGCGCGGCAGGTGGTCGTCGCCGTCGGTGACCTCGATGATCAGCCGGCGGTCGGTGCGGCGCAGCCGCAGCCGCATGGGCGGAACCCCGTGCTGCAGGGAGTTGGCGACCAGCTCGCTCGCGGCGAGCACCCCGAGGTCGACGAGTTCGACGGGGAAGCGCCACGAGGTCAGGACGCCCTGCGCGAAGGCGCGGGCGCGGGGGGCCGCCTCGACTCCGCCGAGGAGTTCCAGCGACGCGTTGCGGAAGAGCTCGGAGTCGGTGCCCTCGCGCTGCGGGTACTGCATGACGAGGACGGCCACGTCGTCGGCGTGCTCGGAGGTGACGCCGAGCGCGCGGAGCAGGCGGTCGCAGATGACCTGCGGGCTGCCGGTGGCGCCGGCGAGGGTGTTCATGAGGGCGGAGACGCCCTCGTCGATGTCCTCGCCGCGGCGTTCGATGAGGCCGTCGGTGTAGAGGACGGCGGTGGCGCCGGGGCCCAGTGGCACGGTGCCCGAGGTGTGGACCCAGCCGCCGGTGCCGAGCGGGGGCCCGGTGGGCTCGTCGGCGCGGTGCACGGTGCCGTCGGCGTCGCGGACCACGATCGGCAGGTGGCCGGCGGAGGCGTACGACAGCCGGCTCTCGCTCGGGTCGTGCACGGCGTAGACGCAGGTGGCGATCTGCATGGCGTCGATCTCGGCGGCGAGGCCGTCGAGGAGCTGGATCACCTCGTGCGGGGGCAGGTCGAGGCGGGCGTAGGCGCGGACCGCGGTGCGCAGCTGGCCCATGACGGCGGCGGCGCGCACGCCGCGGCCCATGACATCGCCGATAACCAGGGCGGTGCGGCCGGCACCGAGAGTGATCACGTCGTACCAGTCGCCGCCGACGGCGGCGTCGGTGCCGCCGGGCTGGTAGGTCGCGGCGACGCGCAGGTCGTCGGGCTGTTCCAGCTCCTGGGGGAGCAGGCTGCGCTGGAGGGTGACGGCGGTCGCGTGCAGGCGGCGCTCGCTCTCGCGCAGGCGCTCGGCGGCCTGCACCTGGTCGGTGACGTCGGAGGCGAAGACCAGGACGCCCCCGGTGTCGCCGCCGTCCTGCACCGGAACGGGGCTGCACGTGATCGTGAAGTACCCCTGCCGGGTGGCGGTGGCGACCTTGCGGGCCTTCACGGTGCGGGGCTTGCCGCTGCGGAACACCTGGTCCATGAGGGGGAGCAGGCCGAGTTCCGCGAGCTCGGGCAGGGCCTCGCGCGCGGGCTCGCCCGGGGTGCGGGGGCCGAAGACCTCCGCGTACGCCTCGTTGACGTAGCCGAGGCGGTGGGCGGAGCCGTGCGTGACCGCGATGAGCGCGGGGAGCCGGGACAGCACCTCCCGCACGGGGAGCGAGTCGAGGGTGTGCGCCGGCGCGTCGGCGTGGTCGCCGTCCTGGCCGCGCGCCGCGGGGACCGCCCCGCCGGAGGGGGGTTCGGTGCTCGCGGCCGCCGCCTGGGCATTGCGACGTTGTGTTCCGGGGAGCCGGGCGCTCCAGCGCGTGAGGTTCAAACGTCCGATTCCTCGTATTTGTCACTCTTTGCAGGTGCTGACGCACGCATGGTCACAGGGTCCAGTGTGGCCGACCCGCCGCTCCGGGGGAATCGGCGACCGCATCCGCACTGGTCGGTCAGGGCGCGTCGGGTTTGCGGCCGGCGCCCGCCGCGAGCTCGAACTCCGCGCGCGGGTTCTCCAGGGAGCCGAGCGAGATGATCTCCCGTTTGAAGAGCCCGGACAGGGTCCATTCGGCCAGGATGCGCGCCTTGCGGTTGAAGGTGGGCATCCGGCTGAGGTGGTACGCGCGGTGCATGAACCAGGCAGGGTAGCCCGTGAGTCTGCGACCGTAGACCTGTGCGACGCCCTTGTGGAGGCCGAGGGAGGCGACCGACCCCGCGTAGGCGTGACGGTAGTCGCTCAGGGGCCCGCCGCGCAGGCTCGCGACGATGTTGTCGGCCAGCACGCGGGCCTGGCGCAGGGCGTGCTGGGCGTTGGGGGCGCACAGCGCCTCCGGGTCGTCGGAGGCCAGGTCCGGCACGGCGGCCGCGTCGCCCGCGGCCCAGACGTTGTCGGTGCCGTCGACGCGCAGCGTGGCGGCGCAGCGGACCCGGCCGCGGTCGCCCAGCGGCAGGCCGGTGCGGGACAGGACGGGGTGCGGCTTGACGCCCGCGGTCCACACGATCGTGCGGGCGGGCAGCCGTGAGCCGTCGTCGAGGGCCACCACGCGCTTCTCGCAGGACTCCAGCCGGGTGTTCAGCCGGACGTCGATGTTGCGGCCGCGCAGCTCGCGGACGGCGTACGTGCCCATCTCCTCGCCGACCTCGGGGAGGATGCGGCCGGTGGCCTCGACGAGGATCCATTTCAGGTCGTCGGCCTCGACGTTGTGGTAGTAGCGCACGGCGTGCCGGGCCATGTCCTCCAGCTCGGCCAGCGCCTCGACGCCCGCATAGCCCCCGCCGACGACGACGAAGGTGAGCGCGGCGTCGCGGACCTCCACGTCCCGGGTGGAGGAGGCGATGTCGAGCTGCTCCAGGACATGGTTGCGCAGGCCGATGGCCTCCTCGACGGTCTTGAAGCCGATGCCGTGCTCGGCGAGACCGGGAATGGGCAGCGTCCGGGAGACCGAACCGGGGGCGATGACCAGGTGGTCGTACGGCAGCAGGAGCTCGCCGGAACCTTCCTCCTCGGTGGCGAGGGTGGCCACCGCGGCGATCCGCCGGGTGTGGTCGATGCGCCGGGCCTCGCCGATGACCAGCGTGCAGCGGTCCAGGACGCGCCGCAGGGGGACCACGACGTGCCGCGGGGAGATGGAGCCCGCCGCCGCCTCGGGGAGGAAGGGCTGGTAGGTCATGTACGGCTGCGGTTCCACGACGACGATCTCCGCCTCGTCGCGCCCCAGCTTCCGCTGCAGTCGCAGGGCGGTGTACATGCCGACGTATCCGCCGCCGACCACCAGGACGCGCGGGATTTCGGACTCGCGGCCCGCGCCGGACGGCTCCTTCAGTGCTGCCATCGTTCCATGAGGCAATGCCCGCTCGGGGTTTGTCCACAGGGCGTACGGCAATGAATGGCTGAATCCTGTTGTCCGGCAGGTCACGGGCGGGTTCCTGACCGCTGTGACGTGCGTGGGCGTGGATCCGGCGGCGCGGGTACTCCGATCGTGGGTAGGTTCCCCCTTCATTCTTGACCTGCCCTCAACTATGTTCGTATCCCGTCGGGGTGTCCCTGTGGCGAGCTGTCGCAGCGGCCCGGCGTTCATGGGGTGGGGAGTCTCCGGGGGGAGACGCGATTTTCCGGGGGATACACATATGCATATTCACGACCCTCATTGGGCGCCCGTGGCATCGGTGGCGTCGGTGACCGGCGGGGCAGTCGATCCCGGCGGCCACATCGGTGGAGGAGGGGGCGCGGGAGGCGGCAGCCGCACGTCGCCGCTGCGGGTCGACGCGCAGCGGAACCTGGAGCACGTGCTGCGGGCCGCGCGCGAGGTGTTCGGCGAGCTCGGCTACGGCGCGCCCATGGAGGACGTGGCACGCCGTGCCCGGGTGGGCGTCGGCACGGTCTACCGGCGGTTCCCGAGCAAGGACGTGCTGGTGCGGCGGATCGCCGAGGAGGAGACGGCGCGGCTGACCGAGCAGGCGCGCGCCGCGCTCGGCCAGGAGGACGAGGCCTGGTCGGCCCTGTCCCGCTTCCTGCGTACGTCCGTCGCCTCGGGCGCTGGACGGCTGCTGCCGCCGCAGGTGCTGCAGGTGCAGCCGGCGGGGGCCGAGGCGACGCGGGTGCCGCAGCAGCGCGGCGCGGCGGAGGACGCCGCGTCCGGTGCCGGGGTCGCGGCGCTGCTGGAGGTCGTCGGCCAGCTGGTGGAGCGGGCGCGTACGGCCGGTGAGCTGCGGGCGGACGTGTCCGTGGCCGACGTGCTGCTGGTGATAGCCACGGCGGCGCCCTCGCTGCCCGACCCGGCGCACCAGGCGGCCGCCTCCGCGCGGCTGTTGGACATCCTGCTGGACGGCCTGCGGTCCCGTCCGGCTGCGTAGCGCTGCCCCGTCCGGGTGATCATGTGCGGTCCGGGGAGTGAAAACTCCCCGGACGAGTGGTTCCGATGTTTGACGGGTCATCGGAAGCGACGGTTGTGCCACGCTTACGCCCGTGGATGAAGGAAACGGGGAGCCGGAGCCCGCCCCGGAGGCGGGATCGAACTCCGGCGAGGAGCAGCCCTCCGGCCGCGTGCCGGGCCAGCGGGAGCCGCTGGCCGAACGTCGTGAGGCCCCCGTCCCGGGCAGTCGGCCGTCCGACGACCGGCCGACCGTGGAGATGCCCTCCGCGAAGGCGGCGGAGCCGAGCGCGGCGGACGCGCCCGTGTCCGACGCCGACCTCGTCGCGCGGGTGCGCGGCGGGGACGACAGCGCGTACGAGGAGCTGTACCGCCGCCACGCCGCCGCCGTGCGCCGCTACGCACGCGGCTGCTGCCGCGACACGCACACCGCCGAGGACCTGACCGGCGAGGTCTTCGCCCGCACACTGCAGGCGATCCGCGGGGGCAGCGGTCCCGACGCGGCCGTGCGCGCCTACCTGCTGACCACGGTGCGCCGGGTCGCCGCGTCCTGGACGGGCAGCGCCAAGCGTGAGCAACTCGTCGACGACTTCGCGGTGTTCGCGGTGTCGGCGGCCGGATCCGGCACGGCGGCCGAGACCACGGACCTCGGCGCGGACGTACGCGCCATGCAGGTGGCCGAGCGGTCCCTGGCCCTGCAGGCGTTCCGCACGCTGCCGGAGCGCTGGCAGGCGGTGCTGTGGCACACGGCTGTCGAGGAGGAGTCGCCCAGCCAGGTCGCGCCCCTGCTCGGGCTGACCGCGAACGCGACGGCGGTGCTGGCCCACCGGGCGCGTGAGGGGCTGCGCCAGGCGTATCTGCAGGCGCACGTCTCCGCGTCCCTCACCGCCGAGGGCTCCTGCGCCCAGTACGCCGACCGGCTGGGCGCGCACGCCCGCGGCGGCCTGCGGATGCGGGCCGACCGGGAGCTGCGCAAGCATCTGGAGGAGTGCGCCAAGTGCCGCCTCGCGGCGGCCGAGTTGGCGGACGTGAACGCGGCGCTCAAGGGCCTGCTGCCGGTGGCGGTCATCGGGTGGTTCGCCGCCTCGTACGCCGTCAAGGCCGCCGGTGCCGCCGCCGCGGGAGCGGCGGTGGGCGTGGGCGCGGCCGCGGGTGCGGGTGCCGCGGGCGGAGGCTCGGCAGGCGGCGCGGGCGCCGGTGGCGCCGCGGTGACCGAGGGTGCCGGCGCGCCGTTGAAGATCGCCGTCGTGACGGGTGTGGTCGTGGCCGCGGCCGGGGTGGCCATCGCGCTCGCCCTGTCCGGCAACGACACGCGGCCGCACCCGCAGGCGCACAGGAAGCCGTCGGCCGCCCCGGCGGTACCGCGGCCCGCGCCCACGCCGGCCCCCTCGAAGGCGTCGCCTGCACCCGCCCCGCCGGCCTCGCGGCCGCCGCACGAGCAGGCCCCGCTCCCGACCCCGAAGCCGGTGGTCGCGTCGAGCGTCACCCCCGAGGCGGCACCCACGCCGACGCCGACCCCCACCCCGACCGTGGAACCCACGCCGCCGCCGACTCCCCCGCCCTCGCCGACGCCCAGCCCCACCGCCGAGCCGACACCGCCGCCGGAGCCCCAGGTCTTCGCGCTCAACCGGCTGGGCTACGGCGGCCCGGGCACGTCGGACCGTCCCGTGATCCGGCTCGGCGACTGGATGTGGCAGCGCTGGAGCCTCGCCATCGACGGCACCCGTTATGCGGGCGGCGTCACCGTCGCCGCACCGTCCTCCGTGACGATCGTGCTCAACCGCTCCTGCGGTGCCTTCGACGCGGTCGCCGGCATCGACGACCTGGCCCTCGGGCTCGGCGCCGCGCGCTTCTCCGTCTACGGCGACGGCACACGGCTGTGGCGCTCCGAGGTGATCCACGGCGGTGACCCGGGCGTGGCCGTCCACGTGCCGATCGCGGGCGCCAAGACCATCCGCCTGGTCGTCGAGCCGAGCCGCAGGCTGCACCTGGCGAACGTCGCCGACTGGGCGGGCGCCCGCCTCAGCTGCGGCTAGATCCTGTCGGCCCAGGGGCCTACGGGGCCGGCACCTCGCAGGCGTCGTCGGTGCACGCGGCGGCGTCGCCCGCGACGGGAGCGGTACCCGTCTCCTGCGCCACCTGCTCCAGGACGCGCAGGAAGGTGGAGGTCTCCTGACCGCCCTGGACGGCCCACTTGCCCTCGAAGACGAAGGTGGGGACGGCGTTCACGCCGATCGCGCGGGCCTCGTCGATCTCGGCGAGCACCTCCTCGCGTCCCTCGTCGGTGGCGAGGAACGCGGCCGCCTTGTCACGGTCCAGCCCGGCCTCCGCGGCCAGCGACGCCAGGGTCTCGCGGTCGCCGACGTCGGCGCCCTCGGCGAAGTGCGCGACGAGCAGACGGTCCTTGAGCGCGGCCTGCACGGCCGGGCCGTAGACGGTCAGCGCGTGCCGGAGCAGCCGGTGGCCGAGGAGGGTGTTGTTCTCGATGGCGCGGTCGAAGTCGAAGGCCAGGCCCTCGGCGCGGCCGAGCTCCTCCAGCCGGGCGTCCATGGCGGTCGCCTGCGGTCCGAAGCGCTCGCTGAGGTAGGCGCGGTGCGGTTCGGGCGTCTCGGCCTTCTCCGGGGAGAGCTGGAACGGCCGGTAGACCACCTCGACCTGCCCGGCCTGCGGGAACGCGGCGAGCGCACGCTCGAAACGGCGCTTGCCCACGTAGCACCAGGGGCAGGCGATGTCGCTGTAGATCTCGACCTTCATGCGCACTCCATCATCGGTTGAAGCTCAAAGATGCAACGCGCGGCGGGGCCGCCGCAATCCCGCCCGCTAGGCCGCGATCGCCTCCGCCATCACGTCGTACGCTCCCGTCCCGCCCAGCCCGTTCCCTCGCGCGCGGGCCGCCTCGTAGGCGGTGTCGCCCAGCGCGGCCCGGGCCGCCCCCTCGACGGCCCGGACGCCCTCTTCCTCGGGGACCGGGCGCGGCAGCCCGGACCGCAGCCCGTCCGCCGCGCCGTGCAGCAGGGCGGCGCGCGCCGGGTCGCCGAGGGCCAGCAGCACCTCGGCGCCGTACTCGACCACGGCCGCGAGCCGGATCTCCGCGCAGTAGCCGCCGACGCCCGCGCGGACCGCGTTCGCCAGCCCGGCCAGGGCGCCCGCCGGATCGCCCTCGGCCGCCAGGATCCGGGCCGCGAGGCTCTCGCAGAGCAGCTCGAAGTCCGGCGGCGGGGTGCCCATGCTGCCCTCGCCCCGGGCCAGCTCGCTCAACTCCCGGGCGGGCGCCACCTCGTCGCGCCGCAGCAGGATCTGCGCCAGCAGCACCCGGATGTAGGCGCGGGCGTCCCACACCCCGTACTGCTCGGCCTCCTCGGCCGCTTGGACGAGCAGCTTCTCGGCCCGCTCGTCGTCCCCGGAGCGGTACGCCAGTTCACCCATCCGGGAGCGGACGAAGATGCCCTCCACATGGGCACCGAGTTCCGAGCCGTACCGCAGCGCCTCCTCCAGGTCCGCCTGTGCCGCCTCGTAGTCCCCGTAGGCGAGGGCCATCTCGGCGCCGGCCTCGCACACTTGGGCGCGCATCCAGCGGTCGCCGAGCCGCTCGCTGAGCTCCAGCAGCTCCGGCCAGTCGTCGTCGGCCCGGGCCAGTCCGCCCGGCAGGTCGATGGTGATGTGGGTACGGAACATCAGCGCGGCCGCCAGCTCCCAGTCGCCGCCGTAGCGGCGGCAGCTCTCGACCATGGCGTCCGCGTGCTCCCTGATCCTGCCGTGGCGGCCCAGGATGTAGTCGGAGAACGGCCAGAGCATGCCGGGGAAGCGCGCCGATTGCGGGCTCGGCTCCTCGTAGGCGGCGATGACGCGGGATGCGAGTTCCAGCATCGCCGGGCCCTGGATCACCTCGCGCGCGACGGTGTCGCTGACGACGAAGAGGTGCAGCAGCCGCAGGTTCATGCGGGGCCAGAAGCCGGGGGCGTCCCGGTCCTCGGGGAGGTCGGTGGCCCCGACGAGCCGCTCGATCCACGCGGTCGCCTCGTCACGGTAGTTGCGCAGCCACCAGAACCAGCCCATGTGCAGGACGAGCGCGATCGCGTCGTCGTACTCCGCCGCCCCGATCGTGCGGTCCAGCGCGGCGCGGACGTTGTCGAGATCCGCCTCCACGCGCGAGGCCCACACCAGCTGCTCCGGACCGCGCATGCCGACGTCGGCGGTACCGGTGAACTCCAGCCAGTACACGGTGTGCCGGGCGGCGGCGGCCGCCCGGTCCTCGGGGTCCGCGGCGGCGCGCTCCACGGCGTACTCATGGATGGTCTCCAGGAGCCGGTAGCGCACCTCGTCCGCGCCGTGCTCCACCACGATCAGCGACTTGTCGGCCAGCTGCCCGATCAGCTCCAGCGCGTCCTCGCCGCACACCGCCTCGGCCGCCGGCAGGGTGCAGCCGCCCGCGAAGACGCTCAGCCGTCGCAGCGCGGTGCGCTCGGCACCGCTCAGCAGGTCCCAGCTCCAGTCGACGACGGCCCGCAGGGTCTGCTGGCGCGGCAGCGCGGTACGGCTGCCGCCGGTCAGCAGCCGGAAGCGGTCGTCGAGCCGGTCGGCGATCTGGCGCGGGGACAGCACCCTCAGACGCGCCGCGGCCAGTTCGATCGCCAGCGGCAGGCCGTCCAGGCGGCGGCAGATCTCGTCCACCGCCTCCGTGCGGTCGCGGGAGGCGTCGAACCCGGGACGTACCGCGGCCGCGCGCTCCACGAACAGCCGGCGCGCGGTCGGCAACGGCAACGGCTCCACCGGGCGCACCGCCTCGCCCGGCAGGCCCAGCGGCTCCCGGCTGGTGGCCAGCACCGTCACCCCGGGGCAGGCGGCCAGCAGCCGGTCGGCGAGCGCGGCGGCGGCGTCGACGACGTGCTCGCAGTTGTCCAGGATCAGCAGGAGGCGGCGCTGCGCGCAGAACTCCAGCAACCGCGCCGTGGGATCGGCGTCGGCGACGCCGCGCACCTCCCGGGCCGCCGCCAGTACCGCCGTGTCGCGACGCCCCACCGCGCTGAGCACAGCGTCCGGCACGGCCGCGGGATGGTCCAGCGCCGCCAGCTCGGCCAGCCACACCCCGTCCGGGTAGGCGTCGGCCGCCTCGGCCGACTGAGCGGCCTCCTGCGACAGCCGGGTCTTGCCCGAGCCGCCCGGGCCCGTCAGTGTCACCAGGCGTCGCCGGCCGTCCGCCAAAGTCCTGCGGAGCGCGACCAGTTCCGTCTCCCGGCCCACGAAGCTGGTCAGCCGGGCCCGCAGGTTCCCCGTCCGGGGCGGGGGCGCCGACGGCGCCGGCTCGGGATCGTCCGCGGACAGCAACTCCGCGTGCAGCGCCCGAAGTTCCGGGCCAGGATCGGTGCCGAGCCGGTCGGCCAGCGTGCGCCGGGACTCCTCGTACGCCCCCAGCGCGTCCGCCGAACGGCCCGTCGCGCGCAGCGCGCGGATCCACTGCGCCCGGAACGGCTCGTGCAGCGGGTGCTCCGCCACCAGACCCCGCACCTGCGGCAGCACCTCCGCCGCGCGGCCCAGCGCCAGGTACGCCTCGACGCGGTGGTACGTGGCGGTCAGCCGCAGCGCCCCCAACCGGGCGGCGGCCGCGCCGCGGTCCGGCAGATCCGCCAGCGCGGGGCCGCGCCACAGCGCGAGCGCCCGGCCGAGGATGTCCGCGGCGCGTTCGGCGTCACCGGCGTCCAGGGCGGCGGCCCCCTCGCGGGCCAGACGCTCGAACACATTGAGGTCCACGTCGTCCGGGGATGCGATCACCAGGCGGTAGCCGCCCGGACCCGACGCGACGGCCTCCTTGCCGTCCGCGAGCGCGCGGCGCAGCCGCGACACCAGCGCCTGCAGGGCGCCTGCGGCGTCCTGGGGAGGGTCGTCGCCCTCCCCGCCCCACACCTCGGCGATCAGCGCCTCCGGCGACACGGGGTGCGGCGCGCGCAGCGCCAGGGCGGCCAGCAGCGCGCGCAGACGCTTGCCGCTGCCCAGGGGCACGGGCGCACCGCTTGCGCTGTGCGCCTCTGTGGCGCCGAGTATCAGGTACCGCACGAGGCCATTCTCCCGACGTTTGGCTCCGCCGTTCCCGGGGTGAGGTCTCTCCCCCGCCCGCCCTCCCGTGTGCCCGGCAAGGTCAGGGCGCCCCGGCGCCGGTTGACGTGGGTGCCGGGGTCGGGGCCTCCGGGGCTGGCCATTCTGGACAGCACATTTTGGTGCCTCGGGCACCCTGAGTTGATCACTCGGGGTGCCGCACCCACATATGCTCCACAGTCCAGAACACCCACCCCTGCACCCCCGCCCCCTCCGTAGTTCCAAGCGCCTGATCCCCGGAGGGGGGTGGTTGGCAGTGACGGCTGCGCACCTGGACAGCGCCGCGCCAATGGGTGGCCCGGGTACGGTGCCGCACTCACCCCCCACCGGGGATCAGGCGCATGAGCTCACCGGAGGGGGCGGGGTCGGAGGGGTGGATGTTCTGGACGGTGCGGCATATTTGTGCGCACCACCGGGCCGGGAAGGGATGAGCAGGTGCTGGAAAGGCGCGTAAATATGCCAGTCCAGGACGTGCAGCCCCGGAGGCCCCGAACCCGGCACCCCCACGAAACGCGCGCCGGGGTCACTGACTTCACAGGGCACCCGGGAGGGCGGGCGGGGAAAAAACCTACCGGGGCCGCCGCGCGTCGGGGTCGTCGTCGTTACGCGGGCCCAGCAGCTCGTCCGCCAACGTGGGCAGGTCGTCGAGCGGCGTCTCCTCCGCCCAGGACGGCCGAGGCCGCTTCGGCTTCGCCTCCGGCTCCGGCACGGACGGCAGCTCACGCGTCCGCTCGTTTCCGGACTCCGACTCGGACTCCCGCTCCTCCGGACGGAAGAAGTCGGACGGCACGCGCTCGTCCGGCCGGACGGGCGGAATGACCGCCGTCTCGTCGTCCGCGCGGACGGGCCGCAGGACGGCGGTCTCCGCGACGTCCGGGTCCGCGGGGACCGGCCGCAGCACCGCCGTCTCCTCCTCGGCCGCCGGCGCAGGCGCGGCCGCAGGCGCAGCCGGCACCGCGGGCAGCACCGCCGTCTCGTCGTCCGCGGCCGCCGTCGGCGGGACAGCCGGCGCAGCCGGCTTGGGCGTCTCGACCGTGACCGTCGCGTCCTCGGCCTCCGCCTCGGCCGCGACCCGCGCCGCCTCGGCCCGAAGCAGGGCCTCCTCGGCCTTGCGCTGGCGCTCGACGCGTCGTTCCTCGGCCTCGGCACGGATCCGGGCCTCCTCGTCGGCCTGGCGGCGACGGCGTTCCTGCTCCTCGCGGAGGGCGCGCTCCTCGGCCTCGCGGCGGACCCGCTCCTCCTCGGCGAGGCGGCGGGTCTCCTCCGCGCGGCGGCGTGCCGCTTCCGCGGCGGCCTCCTCGGCCTCGCGGCGGGCCGTCTCCTCGTCGAGGCGGCGGCGCTCCTCCTCTTCCTGGCGGAGCTTGTCCAGCTGGGCCTGGCGTTCCCGCTCGAGCCGCTCTTCCTCGGCCTTGCGGGCGGCTTCCTCCTCGGCGAGGCGGCGGGCCTCCTCCTCGGCGGCGACGCGGGCCTTCTCGCGGGCCTCGATCTCCTTCTCCGACAGGGGGAGGACCTGGTCGAGCCGGTGGCGTATCACCGTGGTGACGGCCTCGGGCTCCTGCGCGGCGTCGATCACCAGGTAGCGGGCCGGGTCGGCGGCGGCGAGCGTGAGGAATCCGGCGCGTACCCGCTCATGGAACTCGGCGGGCTCGGACTCCAGCCGGTCGGGCGCCTCGGTGAAGCGCTCGCGGGCGGCCTCCGGGGAGACGTCGAGCAGCACGGTGAGGTGCGGGACGAGGCCGTCGGTCGCCCAGCGCGAGATGCGGGCGACCTCGGTCGGGGCGAGGTCGCGGCCGGCGCCCTGGTAGGCGACGGAGGAGTCGATGTAGCGGTCGGAGACGACCACGGCGCCGCGCTCCAGGGCGGGGCGCACGACGGTGTCGACGTGCTCGGCCCGGTCGGCGGCGTAGAGCAGGGCCTCGGCGCGGTGCGAGAGGCCGGCGCTGGAGACGTCCAGCAGGATCGAGCGCAGGCGCTTGCCGACGGCCGTGGCGCCCGGCTCACGGGTGACGACGACCTCGTGGCCCTTGGCGCGGATCCAGTCGGCGAGCGCCTCGACCTGGGTCGACTTGCCGGCCCCGTCGCCGCCCTCGACGGCGATGAAGAAGCCGGTGGGCGCGGGCGCCTGGGCCGGGTCGCCGCCGCGCAGCGCCTCGCGGAGGTCACGGCGCAGTGGGACGCCCTGGCGGTCGTCGGCCTTGCCGAGGACGAGGGCGGCGACGGGCAGCAGCAGTGCGCCGACGAGCATGAGGGTGTACGCGGCGCCGCCGTGGTCGAACGTGAAGTGGCCGCCCTCCACGCGGTGCGGGCCGATGCCGGCGGCGAGCAGGGGCGCGCCGACGACGCCGACCGCCATGAGGAGCCGGGTGACGGCGTGGAGGTGGTCGGTGGCCCGGGCCCTGCGGGACTCCTCGGTCTCCTGGTCGATGAGGGTGTGGCCGGTGTTGGCGACGACACCGGCCGCGAGGCCGGCGAGCAGGGCCAGCAGCAGCACGGTCGTCGCGTCCGGGACGATGCCGGCCAGCAGCAGCGCGAGGCCCGCGACGGCGACGGCGATCGCCAGCAGGCGGCGCCGGGACAGACCGGGCAGGATGCGCGGGGCGACACGGATGCCGATCACGGGACCCGCGGTGAGGGCGAGCACCAGCAGGCCGTAGCCGACCGGCCCGCCGCCGAGGTCGGAGGCGTGCAGGACGGCGAGGCCGACGGCGGCCGCGACGGCCCCGGCGACGGTGGCGGTGCCGAGGACGAGCACCGGGATGGCTCCGGTGCGTCCGCGGTCCGCGAGCCGCAACCCCTGCAGCGGGGAGTGGAGCGGGGCGGCCTGGCCGCCGGGCAGCTCCAGGAAGTACACGACGGCGAGGGACGCGGCGAACAGCCCGGCGGCGACGTACGAGCCGAGGGCGACCTGGTGCAGGGAGAACCAGTCGACGCCGACCGCGAGGAGATTGCCGACCAGGGTGACGACGACGAGGCCCGCGGCGGCCAGCGGGAAGGCGACGAAGCCGGTCCGCAGGTCGAGGCGGCGCAGCGCGTCGAGGTGGTCGGGCAGCGGCCGTACCGTTCCTGCGCCCGGCGCCGGGGCGGGCAGCAGGGCGGGGGCGGCGCCGTCCTTGGCGACCGTCCACAGGCGTTCGGCCACACCGGCGACGAAGACGGTGACGAGCAGCCACGCGCCTGCCTTGCCGGGCACCCAGGTGGTCCACAGCGGGGCCACGATGAGCAGGGCGACGCGCAGGACGTCGGATCCGATCATGGTCCAGCGCCGGTCGAGCGGCCCCTGCGGCCCGGTGAGTCCGCCCAGCGGGCCCAGCAGGACCGCGCCGAACAGCAGCGTGGCCAGCAGACGGGCGCCGAAGACCGCGGCCACGGCGAAGGCCGCACCGCGGTACCCGTCACCGAAGGTCTGGGCGGCGACGCAGGCCTGCACGGTCAGCACCACCAGCACCAGCAGGGCGAGACGGTCGGCGACGGCACCGGTCAGCTGAGCGCCCCACAGCTTGCGCAGTGGCGGGATCTTCAGCAGCGCTCCGACCGCGCGTTCGCGCGAGTCGGCCGCGAGGTCGTCGGCGAACGTGTCCGTTGGCAGCTCGGATCGCGTCATCCCGCCAGCCTATCGGCAGCGGCCACGGTCGTGACGGGCGCCCGTCACGACCGTTGAGAGGCCGTGACAACCGGCGGCGGGCCGGATTCCGCGGGCCGCCGGTTCCCGTGGGGCTATTCGGCCGATTTCTTCGCCGCGGCCGTCGTCTTCTTGGCCGCGGTCTTCTTGGCCGCGGTCTTCTTCGCGGCCGTCGTGGTCTTCGCTGCGGCGGTCTTCTTCGCCGCCGTCGTCTTCTTCGCCGCGGTGGCCTTCTTCGCCGGGGCCTTCTTCGCCGTCTTCTTGGCAGGGGCCTTGGCCCGCTTCTCGGCGAGCAGCTCGTAACCGCGCTCGGGAGTGATCGTCTCGACGTCGTCGTCACGGCGCAGCGTGGCGTTGGTCTCGCCGTCGGTGACGTACGGGCCGAAGCGGCCGTCCTTGACGACGACGGGGCGCTCGCTGACCGGGTCGGTGCCCAGTTCCTTCAGCGGGGGCTTGGCGGCGGCGCGGCCGCGTGCCTTGGGCTGGGCGTAGATCGCGAGGGCTTCGTCGAGGGTGATAGTGAAGAGCTGGTCCTCGGTCTCCAGGGAGCGCGAGTCGGTGCCCTTCTTCAGGTACGGGCCGTACCTGCCGTTCTGCGCGGTGATCTCGACGCCCTCGGCGTCGGCGCCGACGACGCGCGGCAGTGACATCAGCTTGAGCGCGTCCTGCAGCGTCACCGAGTCCAGGGACATCGACTTGAAGAGGGAGGCGGTACGCGGCTTGACCGCGTTCTTGCCGGTCTTCGGGGTGCCCTCGGGAAGGATCTCGGTGACGTACGGGCCGTAGCGGCCGTCCTTGGCGACGATCTGCCGGCCGGTCTCCGGGTCGGCGCCCAGCTCGAAGTCGCCGCTGGGCTTGGCCAGCAGCTCCTCGGCGAGCTCGACGGTCAGCTCGTCCGGCGGCATGTCGTCGGGGACGTCGGCGCGCTGCCCGGGCTCGCCCTCGACCTCGGCGGCCTTCTCCACGTACGGGCCGTAGCGGCCGACGCGCAGCACGATGCCGTTGCCGACGGGGAAGGAGGAGACCTCGCGGGCGTCGATGGCGCCGAGGTCCTCGACGAGTTCCTTCAGGCCGCCGAGGTGGTCCCCGTCGCCGTTGCCGGCGTCGGCGGCGCCGCCGACAGCCTCGGGACCGTCGCCCTCACCGAAGTAGAAGCGGCGCAGCCACGGCACGGCCTGGGCCTCACCGCGGGCGATGCGGTCGAGGTCGTCCTCCATCCGGGCGGTGAAGTCGTAGTCGACCAGCCGGCCGAAGTGCTTCTCCAGGAGGCCGACGACGGCGAAGGAGAGGAAGGACGGCACCAGGGCCGTGCCCTTCTTGAACACATAGCCGCGGTCGAGGATGGTGCCGATGATCGAGGCGTAGGTCGACGGACGGCCGATCTCGCGCTCTTCCAGCTCCTTGACCAGCGAGGCCTCGGTGTAACGGGCCGGGGGCTTGGTCGCGTGGCCGTCGGCGGTGATGTCCCGGGCGGTGAGCGCGTCACCCTCGGTGACCGCGGGCAGCCGGCGCTCGCTGCTGTCGAGCTCGGCGTTCGGGTCGTCGGCGCCCTCGACGTAGGCCTTCATGAAGCCGTGGAAGGTGATGATCTTGCCGGACGCGGAGAACTCGGCGTCGCGGCCGTCGCTGGAGCGGCCGCCGACCTTGACGGTCACGGACTGGCCGACCGCGTCCTTCATCTGGGAGGCGACGGTGCGCATCCAGATCAGCTCGTACAGGCGGTACTGGTCGCCGGTCAGGCCGGTCTCGGCCGGGGTGCGGAAACGATCACCCGAGGGGCGGATCGCCTCGTGCGCCTCCTGGGCGTTCTTGACCTTGCCCGCGTAGACGCGGGGCTTGTCCGGCAGGTAGTCCGCGCCGTACAGCTGGGTGACCTGGGCGCGGGCGGCGGTGATCGCGGTCTCCGACAGCGTGGTGGAGTCCGTACGCATGTAGGTGATGAAGCCGTTCTCGTACAGCTTCTGGGCGACCTGCATGGTGGCCTTGGCGCCGAAGCCGAGCTTGCGGCTGGCCTCCTGCTGCAGGGTCGTGGTGCGGAAGGGCGCGTACGGCGAGCGGCGGTAGGGCTTGGACTCGACCGAACGGACCGAGAAGGCGGCGCCCTCCAGGGCGGCGGCGAGCGCGCGGGCGGCGGCCTCGTCCAGGTGGAGGACTCCCGAGCCCTCCTTGAGCCGCCCGGTCGAGCCGAAATCGCGGCCCTGGGCGACGCGCTTGCCGTCGACGGCGCTGAGCTTGGCACCGAAGGTGCCGGGGTCGGTCGCATCACCGGTCCGGCCGGTGGCGAAGGTGGCCGACAGGTCCCAGTACTCGGCGGAGCGGAAGGCGATGCGCTCGCGCTCGCGCTGGACGACGAGCCGGGTGGCGACGGACTGGACACGGCCGGCCGACAGGCGCGGCATGACCTTCTTCCACAGGACCGGCGAGACCTCGTAGCCGTAGAGGCGGTCGAGGATGCGGCGGGTCTCCTGGGCGTCGACGAGGGTCTGGTTCAGCTCGCGCGGATTGCGGACGGCTTCCTGGATGGCGTCCTTGGTGATCTCGTGGAAGACCATCCGGCGGACCGGGACCTTGGGCTTGAGGACTTCCTGCAGGTGCCACGCGATGGCCTCGCCCTCGCGGTCCTCATCGGTGGCGAGCAGGAGTTCGTCGGAGTCCTTCAGCAGGTCCTTGAGCTTCTTGACCTGGGCCTTCTTGTCGGCGTTGACGACGTAGATCGGCTGGAACTCGCTGTCGACGTTGACGCCGAGCCGCGCCCACGGCTGGCCCTTGTACTCCGCCGGCACTTCGGCGGCCCCGTTCGGGAGGTCGCGGATGTGCCCGACGCTGGCCTCGACGACATAGCCAGGGCCGAGGTAGCCCTTGATCGTCTTCGCCTTGGCAGGCGACTCGACGATGACGAGTCGGCGGCCGCCGCCCTCTGCGGTGTCGCGGGTCGGGGACAACTTCGCTCTTCTCTCCGGGTCGAAGGTGGTCTCGCTGCGGAGTGTGACCGTACATCCCGGTCCCGTGTCAAACGGGAAAAGTCCGCAACGCCACTCGAACGGTAACCCGACAAGCGTCCTGTCTGCCGCACGGACTGCCAGTCATGCCCGTTTTGTCCAGCTCAGAGGGTCAGGAACAGCCAGACCCCGACGAGCAGCGAAACGATCCCGAAAAAACCGGCCACGGCCGTGCCCAGCGTCCCGCTTCCCGGCGTCACCGGCTCGCTGCGTACGGCACGGGTGACCGTCCAGAGCAGAAGGGCGGCGCCGAAGAGCGCGAACACCGTTCCGGCGAAGGCCCCCGGCACAGTCTCCATGTCCATGACTTCCCCACGCCCCCCGCGTCCGCCCGGCGGCCCGATGCCCGCCATCGTCCGGAGAATCGCACGGCACGGGGTCCACGGGGCCAACCCCTGGTGAACACCGCGTCCGGCGAACTGGCCGGATCCTTTCGCTCCCGGGCCACCGGCGCGCGCTCCCCGCGCTCCCGGTGGGTGCCCGGCTCCCGCCCCGACTTTCTTGACGCGCCTGACAAGATGGCGGCATCACCGACCGTCTTCTCGTAGGGGGAACCCGAAGATGTCCGACCCGAACAACCCGTACGGCCCGCCCAAGCAGGAGGGTTACGGCTACCCGCAGCAGCAGCCGCCGGCCGGCGGCGCACCCTACGGCCAGCAGCAGCCCGGGTACGGGTACCCGCAGCAGGGGGCCTACCCGCAGGGCGGCTACGGCTACCCCCAGCAGGGCGGCTACACCGGCGACCCCAACGCCCCCTACGGCTACGACCCGTACGGCCGCCCGCTCTCGGACAAGTCCAAGGTCGTCGCCGGCGTGCTGCAGTTGCTGCTGGGCGGTCTGGGCATCGGCCGCTTCTACGTGGGCGACGTCGGCATAGGCATAGCCCAGCTCCTCACCTGCGGCGGATTCGGCATCTGGTCGTTGATCGACGGCATCCTCTTCCTGACGAGCAACGACCGCACCGACTCCCAGGGCCGCCTCCTGCGCAGCTGAGGACGACGATGACCTCCCTCACGTACCACCGCCTCAGGGCCGTGGCCGGGCGACCGGCCGCGGCCCCGCTGGCGTCCCTCGTGGCCGGCGCGATCGGCGCCGCCTACCTGTGGGGGACCGACCCCCACGAACACGGCCACTGGCTGCCGCGCTGCCCCCTCAACTGGGCGACGGGACTGCTCTGTCCGGCATGCGGGGCGACGCGCATGGTCTACGACCTGATGCACGGGGACCTCACGGCGGCCTTCCACGACAACCGCCTGCTGCTCCTGGCGAGCCCCGTCGGCCTCTATCTCTACGGGCGCTGGGTGTTCGAGGGCCTGAAGGGGCGCGCGTACCACCCCAAACTCCACAAGTACGGCCAGATGGCGGTGCTCGCCACGGCCCTGGCCTGGGGAATCGTACGGAACGCGGTTTGACAACGCCATGATCACATTTTCGTGACGTCTGTTTACCCGTGGGACAGATGTACGTATTCGATGCTTAGATGTGGCCCATCCGCGGCGGGGGGGCCGGATCTGATGGTGTGTGCGCTCCTGCCGGTACGTCCCACGGCATGAGGAGCACGATCCATGGCTACGCCCACCCCTGACGCCCCGTTCGGTTACGACCAGGCTGGTCGGCCGCTGTCCGACAAGTCCAAGGTGACCGCCGGTCTGCTGCAGCTGTTCCTGGGCGGTCTGGGCATCGGCCGCTTCTACACCGGCCACACGGGCATGGCCATCGGCCAGCTCGTCACCCTCGGCGGCTGCGGCATCTGGGCCCTGGTCGACGCGATCCTCTTCTTCACCAGCAACGACCGCACGGACGCCAAGGGCCGCGTCCTGCGCGGCTGATCACCTCGCCGCCGTCCGGCCCGCGTCCGCCTCTCCGCAGCGGACGCGGGCCGTTCGCGTTGTCACGCCGGCTCGATGAAGCCCTGCTCCACCAGCAGCCGGATCGCCTCCGGCGTGCGGTCCCGCAGCACCACCGGGTCCTCGCCGAGCAACTGCGCGATGGCGTCCAGGATCCGGCCGGCCGAGAGCGTGCCGTCGCAGACACCCGCGAAGCCCGCTCCCACGGTGTCGACCCGGGTCGCCCGGCGCATGCCGCGCTGCGACCGCAGCACGACGTGCTCGGGATCCTCGGCGCCGGGCATGCCGACCTGCTCCTGCACCACCTCGTCCGCGAGCCGGAAACGGGCGTCCAGCAGGGCCGCGTCGTCGTGGTCCCGCAGGAAGTCCTGGCGGCGGAACCAGGTGTCGATGTAGGGGCCGAGCGGCTGCTCCACGGGGTGCGGCCACTCCTCCGCGACCACCACGGGCCGCTCGGAGCCGGTCCTGCGCACGGTGATCCAGCCGAAGCCGACGCCCTTGGTCTTGCGCTGCTCGAACGCGTCCAGCCATGCGTCGTAGCGGGCCGTGTACTCCTCCGTGCCGGCCAGGTGGTCGCCGCCGTCGCGCAGCCACAACTCGGCGTACTGCGCGGCGTCCTGCACCTCGCGCTGCACGATCCACGCGTCGCAGCCCCGCGGCACCCAGGAGGCGACGC
The DNA here is from genome assembly GCF_042889545.1 of Streptomyces sp. NPDC002574. NCBI lineage: Bacteria > Bacillati > Actinomycetota > Actinomycetes > Kitasatosporales > Streptomycetaceae > Streptomyces > Streptomyces sp. NPDC002574. The sequence continues at coordinate 280,720 of NZ_JBIARB010000012.1, read as the reverse complement.
GTTCCCGCCAGTCCTCGCCCTCGGTGTGCTCCCAGTTGGCGAGCAATTGGAGCCGGCCGCCCTCGGTGAGGTGGTCACCGGCCTGCTGGACGAGCGTGCGGCACAGGTCGTCGCCGGCCATGCCGCCGTCGCGGTAGGTGAAGCGGCCGCCGGGCGAGATGACGAACGGCGGGTTGGAGACGATCAGGTCGAAGCGCTGATCGCCGACCGGCTCGAAGAGACTGCCCTGCCGTACGTCGGGCTCGGGGGCCCCGGACAGGGCGAGCGTGAGCCGGGTGAAATGCAGGGCGCGCGGGTTGAGGTCCGTCGCGGTGACCCGGGTGGCGTGCCGGGAGGCGTGCAGCGCCTGGATGCCGGAGCCGGAGCCCAGGTCGAGGGCGCTCGCCACGGGCGTGCGCACCGTGATCCCGGCCAGGGTCGTCGAGGCACCGCCGACCCCGAGCACCAGGTCCGCCCGGTCCACGCCGGGCGCCGTGCCGATGCCGCGCACACCGCGCGATCCGCCCACGGCGCCGCCGAGGTCGGAGACGATCCACCAGTCCTCGCCGTCGTCACCCCCGTACGGACGCACGTCCACCGTGGCCCGCACCCCGTCGCCGTCCCGCACCAGCCAGCCACCGTCGACGGCGGCGTCGAGCGGAAGCACGTCGCGCAGCCGGTCGTACGGGACGGGCTGCTGGAGCAGGAAGAGCCGCACCAGGCTCTCCAGCGGGCTGCCGCCGCGCGTGGCGCGCAGGGCGGGCACGGTCTCGGCCCGCGACAGGGCCGCGTAGGCGGTCGCGCCGAGCAGGTCCAGGCAGCCGTCGGCCGTGAACGCGGCGGCGCGCAGGGCGTCCCTGAGCCGGTCGGCACTGTCGGGGGCGGGCAGGGGCGGAGGGGGCGGCTGCGTACTCACGCAGCCATTGTCACCCCCGGCGGGTCCGTCACCCGCCCTCGCGCGCTCAGGACTTCGCCGGGGCGGCGCCGGACTCCTGGCAGCCGGGCTGCTTCGCCATGGCCTGCCCGACCTCGCCCTTGCGGAGCGTGTCGAGGGCCTGCTCACCGCTCTTGCTGACCTTGGCGAGGTTGTCGGAGACGCCCTTGAGGCCGTCGGCGAACTTCGCCTGGTCGTTGACCGGGATCTTGTCGATCTGCTGACGCAGGTTCGCGTACGAGGTGGACAGCGAGTCGAGGTCGCTGACCGCGTCCTTCTTGAGCTGGGCGCCGTTGTCGACGGGCGGGTCGCCCGCCTTGTCCACGATCTGCGCGAGCTGCCGGTAGGCGTCCGAGATCTGCTGGAACGCGCTGGAGTCGGCCCGCCTGACCTCGATCGGCTTGCCGTTGCTCGGGGTGTTGCTGATCTTCGTGTTCGCGTCGTTGATCTGCTTCACCTGGGCGGAGGCCTGGGTGCAGACCGTCTTCGCCCAGCTGTCGAGCTCTTCGTTGCCGTTGTCCCCGCATCCCGCCAGCGCCCCCGTCGCCAGGATGAGAGCCGTAGCGGGCAGTGCGGTCGCGAGTTTCTTCATCACGGCCCCGGAACCTACACGGCCGGTGCCCGAGGGCCATATCCGGTCCGCACGATATGGAGATCAATACCCCATATGAACCAAAAAGAGGGTGAGGGATCTGACGCAAACGCGGGCGGCGGGCGCCATCCTTGTGGATGACGCCCGCCGCGCCCGCACGGTTCGTGCCGGATTCAGCTCACTCGACGTCAGACGACCGCCGTTGCCGACGGGTCGGCAGACCGCTTGTCGGCCCCGGGATCTCCGCCTTTGTCGTCGCCGTCGTCGTCCCCGACCGCGATACCGCGGCGCTTGGACATGTAGACGGCGCCCACGATGACCAGCAGCGACACCGCCGCGACGCCGATGCGCACGCCGAGGTTGGCGTCGTCGCCGTAGGAGAACTTGACGACGGCCGGTGCGATCAGCAGCGCCACCAGGTTCATCACCTTGAGCAGCGGGTTGATCGCCGGGCCCGCGGTGTCCTTGAAGGGGTCGCCGACGGTGTCGCCGATGACGGTCGCGGCATGGGCCTCACTGCCCTTGCCGCCGTAGTGGCCGTCCTCGACCATCTTCTTGGCGTTGTCCCAGGCACCGCCGGAGTTGGCGAGGAACACCGCCATCAAGGTGCCGGCGGCGATGGCTCCGGCCAGGTACGAGCCGAGCGAGCCCACGCCGAAGCAGAAGCCGACCGCGACCGGGGCGAGCACCGCGAGCAGACCCGGCGTGGCCAGCTCGCGCAGCGCGTCCTTGGTGCAGATGTCGACCACGCGCCCATACTCGGGCTGCTCGGTGTAGTCCATGATCCCGGGCCGCTCCCGGAACTGCCGGCGCACCTCGAAGACCACCGAACCCGCCGACCGGGACACGGCGTTGATGGCCAGTCCGGAGAAGAGGAAGACGACGGCCGCGCCGAGCAGCAGCCCGACCAGGTTGTTCGGCTGGGAGATGTCCAGGTCCAGCCACCTCAGGTCCCCGGCGGAGACGTTGGCGTCCCGGACGGCGGTGTCCACGGCCTCCTTGAAGGAACCGAAGAGCGCGGTCGCCGCGAGCACGGCGGTCGCGATCGCGATGCCCTTGGTGATGGCCTTGGTGGTGTTGCCCACCGCGTCGAGGTCGGTGAGGACCTGCGCGCCCGCGCCGTGGACGTCACCGGACATCTCGGCGATGCCCTGGGCGTTGTCCGAGACCGGACCGAAGGTGTCCATCGCCACGATGACGCCGACGGTGGTCAGCAGGCCGGTACCGGCCAGTGCCACCGCGAACAGCGCCAGCCACACCGAGGCGCCGCCCAGCAGGAAGGCGCCGTACACCGACAGGCCGATGAGGACGGCCGAGTAGACCGCCGACTCCAGGCCGAGCGAGATACCGGACAGGACGACGGTGGCCGGCCCGGTGAGCGAGGTCTTGACGATGTCCCGCACGGGCCGCCGGCTGGTCTCGGTGAAGTAGCCGGTCAACTGCTGGATGAGCGCGGCCAGCACGATGCCGATGGCGACCGCGACCAGCGCGAGGACGCGCGGGTCACCGGAGTGCGAGGCGATGTCGCCGGGCACGTTCTTCAGGTCCGCGTACGTCGAGGGCAGGTACGCGAACGCCGCCACGGCCACCATCACCAGCGAGATGACGGCGGACACGAAGAAACCGCGGTTGATGGCGGACATCCCACTGCGGTCCTTGCGCCGGGGCGCCACCGCGAAGATGCCGATCATGGCGGTGAGCACACCGATCGCCGGGATCAGCAGCGGGAAGGCCAGGCCCGAGTCGCCGAAGGCGACCTTGCCGAGGATCAGCGCGGCCACCAGGGTGACGGCGTACGACTCGAACAGGTCGGCCGCCATGCCGGCGCAGTCGCCGACGTTGTCGCCGACGTTGTCCGCGATGGTCGCGGCGTTGCGCGGGTCGTCCTCGGGGATGCCCTGCTCCACCTTGCCGACCAGGTCGGCGCCGACGTCCGCGGCCTTGGTGAAGATGCCGCCGCCGACGCGCATGAACATCGCGAGCAGCGCGGCGCCGAAGCCGAAGCCCTCCAGCACCTTGGGTGCGTCGGCCTTGTAGAGCAGCACGACGGCGGAGGCGCCCAGCAGGCCGAGGCCCACCGTGAACATGCCGACCACACCACCGGTGCGGAAGGCGATCTTCATGGCGCGGTGGGAGACCGTCGTCAGATCGGCCGCGGGCTCCCCCTCCGCCGGGGTGGCGGCCCGGGCGGCCGCCGCCACACGGACGTTGCTGCGCACCGCTAGCCACATGCCGATGTAGCCGGTGATCGCCGAGAACACGGCGCCCACCAGGAAGAACACACTGCGTCCGATGCGCTGCGACAGGTTGTCCGCAGGGAGCAGCATCAGCAGGAAGAACGCGGCGACCGCGAAAACGCCCAAGGTGCGGAACTGCCGTGCGAGGTAGGCGTTGGCCCCCTCCTGCACGGCAGCGGCGATCTTCTTCATGCTGTCGGTGCCCTCGTCGGCACTGAGCACTTGACGGACCAGCACCACGGCGAGGCCCAGTGCGGCCAGGGCGACCACCGCGATGACGAGCACCAGATTGCGGTTTCCGTCGGTCAGTACAGGCGTTGCGGCCAGTGGTTGGGCGATGTCCTGCAGGTGAGGGGTAAGTGGCCCCGCCATTCGTCCTCCTTGACGTTTGGCACGTGGGCGCGCGGCTTCGGCGACTTCGCAGCCGCGACGCTCAGGCTTGTGAGCTGAGCAAAGATGGACGGATTGTAGGGAGCGCAACTAGATCAAAACAGGGCGCAGGAACCGAATTTCGCCGCCACCAGGGAATTACAAAGCACTCCACCTGCAGATATCACCGGAAAAGGTGAACAGTCCGCGTGTAAGTGGATCAACAGGAAGAGTGAACCGGGGCCGTGCCGAGCTCGCCGCACTGACCTGCGGCGAAGGCGTTCGGGCAGTCATGGGCCGGCGTTTCCGGATGCGACACGGAACGCCCGTTCGGAACACATGTGCGGCGACGCCGAAATGCCGCGGGGCCCTGGTCGGGGCGGCCCGCGGCAGGGGCGCTAGAGCGCGACGGGATTGAGCGGCCAGCTCATCCGAATGACGTCGCCGTACTCGCCGGAGACGACTTCGACGTCGTCGACGAGACCACTGATGACGGCGAGACCCATCTGGCTCTCGTCCTCGGCCTCCGACGTCTCGGAGGAATCGACGCCGTCCGGATGCGGCGCGGGGTGTTCTGCGGGCCCGTCGGTGCGGGCAGCGGGAACGGAAGCGCCGGAGGTGTCCGTACCGGTGGCCGAGGGATCGGGACCGTTGTCACCGACCTCGATGGTGAACTTCTTCTCCTCCTCGGTCAGCCGCACGTGCACGGGCCGGTCCTCACCGCTGCTGCGGTGCAGGCCGACGGCCCGGCTGCACGCCTCACCGACGGCGAGCCGGACCTCGTCGAGGACGGCCTCGTCCACCCCTGCCCTGCGGGCTACCGCAGCCGCCACCAGTCGTGCGGTGCGGACGTGCTCCGGCAGTGCGCTGAAGAGCAGTTCAACGGTGGGCATGGCCTCCCCCTCGTGCCTGTGGGCAAGCAACACTGGGGCCCGGGCGTCGGCGTCGCCCGGTGCCCCGCGGTCCGGCGTCGGCCGTCAATCGGTGGCCGCGACGGCCTCGTCGACCGAGGTGTGGATGGGAAACACCTTGGTCAGACCGGTGATACGGAAAATCTTGAGAATGCGCTCCTGGTTGCACACCAGGCGCAGCGAGCCTTCATGCGCGCGAACCCGCTTGAGCCCGCCGACGAGTACACCGAGTCCGGTCGAGTCCAGGAAGTCCACGCCTTCCATGTCCACGACCAGGTGGTAGCTACCGTCGTTCACGAGTTCCACCAGCTGCTCACGCAGCTTGGGTGCGGTGTACACATCAATCTCGCCGCCGACCTCGACGACCGTACGGTCGCCGACGGTTCGAGTCGACAGGGACAGGTCCACGGATCCTCCAGCACCTTGCATCGAGCGGTCGCCCCCCATGGATCGGCAGCCGCGATGGCATTCAATCACTTACCAGCGGGCATGCACGACGCCTTACGGCGATTGTCCGTCATGCCAGTGACACACTGAGTGCCGATGGCTCAGGATCATCTTCCGCAGTCGGCGCACGGCCGGACCTCCCCCCGCGCCCTCCTGGAGCGGTTGGCCTCGGGGGTGGGCAGAGCCGCGCGCATCACCCATACGGAGCACCTGCCCCCGCGGGTGGGTCGCCATGCCGATTGGCCTGATCAGATCCGTGGGGAAGTGATCGATGCCGTGCGACTGGCCGGCATCGACCGGCCCTGGGAGCACCAGGCCCACGTCGCCGCCCACGCCCTGGCGGGCAGGTCGGCGGTGGTGTCCACCGGGACGGCCTCCGGGAAGTCGCTGGCGTACCTCGTGCCGGTGCTCAGCGCCCTGCTGGACGGTTCCGAGGCGCCGAACGGCCGCGGGGCCACCGCGCTCTACCTGGCCCCCACCAAGGCGCTCGCGGCCGATCAGCGGCGCGCCGTGGCCGACCTGGCGGCCCCGCTGGGCAAGGCCGTCCGGGCGGCCGTCTACGACGGCGACACGCCCTTCGAGGAACGCGAGTGGGTCCGCCAGTACGCGACCTACGTACTGACCAACCCCGACATGCTCCATTTGGGGATCCTCCCGGGCCATTCCCGCTGGGCCTCCTTCCTCAAGCAGCTGCGCTACGTGGTGATCGACGAGTGCCACACCTACCGCGGTGTCTTCGGTTCGCACGTCGCCCAGGTCATACGACGGCTTCGGCGTGTCTGCGCCCGGTACGGGGCGGATCCGGTCTTCCTCCTGGCGTCGGCGACCGCCGCCGACCCCGGTGCGACCGCCACCCGGCTGACCGGCGTCCCGGTGGCCGAGGTCACCGAGGACGCGTCCCCGCGCGGCGAACTGGCCTTCGCCCTGTGGGAGCCGCCGCTCACCGAACTGAGCGGCGAGCACGGCGCGCCGGTGCGGCGCACGGCGACCGCCGAGGCCGCCGACCTGCTGACCGACCTCGTGCTGGACGGCACGCGCACGGTGGCCTTCGTCCGCTCCCGGCGCGCCGCCGAGCTGATCGCCGTGATCGCCCAGGAACGGCTCGCCGAGATCGACCGCGCCCTGCCCCGGCGTGTCGCGGCCTACCGCGGCGGCTACCTGCCGCACGAGCGGCGCGCCCTGGAGCGCGAGCTGCACTCCGGGCGGCTGCTCGGACTGGCGTCCACAACGGCCCTGGAGCTGGGTGTGGACGTCTCCGGGCTCGACGCCGTGCTCCTGGCCGGGTACCCCGGTACGCGGGCGTCCCTGTGGCAGCAGGCGGGCCGGGCGGGGCGCGCCGGGCAGGGGGCCCTGGCCGTGCTGATCGCCCGTGACGACCCCCTGGACACGTATCTGGTCCATCACCCGGACGCCCTCTTCCGCCGTCCGGTGGAGTCGACCGTGCTCGACCCGGACAACCCGTACGTGCTGGCCCCGCACCTGTGCGCGGCCGCCGCGGAGCTCCCGCTGACCGAGGCCGACCTGGAACTCTTCGGCCCCGAGGCGGCCGTGCTGCTGCCCCAGCTGGAGCGCCGCGGACTGCTGCGGCGCCGGGCCGGCGGGTGGTACTGGACGCGCCGGGAGCGGGCCGTGGACCTCACCGACATCCGGGGCGAGGGCGGCAAGCCCGTCCAGGTCGTCGAGGACGGCACCGGGCGCCTGCTGGGCACGGTCGACGCGGGCGCCGCGCACACCACCGTCCACCAGGGCGCGGTGCACCTGCACCAGGGCCGCACCTACCTGGTCCGCGAACTGGACCTGGAGGAGTCGGTGGCGCTGGTGCAGCAGGCCGACCCGCCGTATTCGACGATGGCACGTGACACCACCTCGATCTCCGTGCTCGACGAGGACCTGGTGGAGGAGTGGGGCGAGGCCCGCCTCCACTTCGGCTCCGTTGAGGTCACCCATCAGGTGGTCTCCTTCCTCCGCCGCCGGCTGATCACCGGCGAGGTCATGGGCGAGAGCAAGCTCGACCTCCCGCCCCGGACGCTGCGCACCCGCGCCGTGTGGTGGACGCTCACCGACGAGCAGCTGGACGCGGCCGCCGTCCACCCCGAGGAGCTGCCCGGCGCCCTCCACGCCGCCGAGCACGCCTCCATCGGCCTGCTGCCGCTCTTCGCCACCTGCGACCGCTGGGACATCGGCGGTGTCTCCGTGCCGCTGCACCCCGACACCGGGCTGCCCACCGTCTTCGTCTACGACGGCCATCCCGGTGGTGCCGGCTTCGCCGAACGCGCCTTCCACACCGCCCGGACCTGGCTGACCGCGACCCGTGAGGCGATCGCGTCCTGCGAGTGCGAGTTCGGCTGCCCCTCGTGTGTGCAGTCCCCCAAGTGCGGCAACGGCAACGAGCCCCTGGACAAGGCGGCCGCGGTGCGCGTCCTGGACGTGCTCCTGACCACCGCCCCCGGCGACGGCGGCAGCGGCGAGCCGCCCGCCGAGTCCTGAGGCCCGGCCCGGGAACGGACCTCGGCGGGCCCCACGGCGGCCGTGACGTCGGCGATCTCGCCGGTCACCGCGCAGCGCACCAGGCGGGCGTGCTGCGCCGCGGCCACCCTCGCGGCGAGCGCGCAGGCCGCCTCCCCGCCACGCAGGGCGTGGTCGGCCGCGGCGAGGGCGGCCAGGTCCGCGGCGGCCCCGGCACGGTGCCGGGCGGTGATCGCGGCTCCCATGGCGAGCACCGCGCAGGCCGCGAGGACCAGGACGGCGCCCAGCAGCGTCGCCCACACCGTGGCCGAGCCCCGGTCGCCCCGGGGCCTCACGACGCCTCCCCCGGCTGCCGGGCGGACTCCTGCTGCCCCTCTCGGCCTTCCTGACCTTCGTGCCCCTCCACGGCGGCGACCGCCTCGCCGTGGAGGGTGAGGGAGAGCGAACGGGCCTCGACGGTCACCCGGACCAGGCCCTCGCCGCGCCGGACCGCGATACCGGCCCCGGCGGGTGCCGCGGAGCGGGCGGCCGCCAGCACGGCGCCCTCCGGCTCGTCGCGGGCCGCCGCGCGGGCCCCGGCCCGCGCGGCGTCGACGCACCGGATCTGCGCGGCGGCGGCCGCGAGCCCCCACAGCAGCATCGCCGTCAGGAGCACCAGCGACGGGATGACGACGGCGGCCTCGGCCGTGACGTAACCGCCGTCCCGGGCCCGCCTAGAACGCCACATCGAGGGCCCGCTTGATCAGACCGCCGAGCGCGGCACTCACCGCGCCGGAGGTGACCACCTTGTAGAGCACGGCGGCGAAGCCGCAGGCGGCCAGGGTGCCGACCGCGTACTCGGCCGTCGTCATCCCGCTCTCGCCGGTCCTGCACCGGCGGGCCAGCTTCCTCAGAAATCGCATGACTCCCCCTCAGATCGTTCCGCCGGCGAGGATCGCCCCCGCCAGTCCCATGACCACCGGCGCGACCCCCACGAGGAGGAAGGCCGGCAGGAAGCACAGCCCCAGCGGGGCCGTGATCAGTACTCCGGCGCGCCGTGCCCGGGCGAGTCCCGAGCGGGCGTGCGCGGCGCGGCAGCCGGTGGCGAGCCGCGAGATCTCCTCGACCGGCGGCACGCCCGTCGTCGCGGCACGCTCCATGCAGCGCGCCAGTTCCCGGCAGCCGAGCCGGTCCAGCCGGGCCCAGCACTCGGCCGGGTCGCCGCCCAGCCGGAGTTCCGCGGCGGCCCGGGTCAGCGCCTCGCCGAGGGGTCCGCCGAGAGACGATCCGACCGCCTCGGCGGCCTCCCGCGGACCGGCCCCGGCCGCCACGCAGGCGGCGAGCAGATCGGCGGCCAGCGGAAGCTGCCGCTCCGCACGGAGCAGGTCCGTGTCACCGTCGGCGCGCGGCCGGCGCTGCCACCGCCGTATCCCGTACGCCGCGGCGAGCCCGGCAAGGCAGCCGGGCAGGCCGCCGACCAGTGCGAAGGCGCCCATGGCGACACCGGCGACCGGCCCCCACGTGCGCACGGCGCTCAGGTGCGGTCGTGCCCGGGTGCGGGCGTGGTGGGCAGGGGCGCGGCCCAGGAGTTGCCGGCCCCGGCGCCGGGCCGCCCGCTCCCGGCGGCCCGCGGCCAGTGCCCCCGCCGTGCACAGGGCGGCGGCCACGAGCGCCACGACGATCCCCAGCCTGTGGACGAACTCGCCGCTCATGACGCCTCCGCCGTCCGTACGATCCGCGCGGTCCAGGCCAGCCCGGCCCACTCCAGCAGTCCGCCGGCGGCCAGGCAGCCCAGCCCGAGCGGAGTGCGCAGCAGCGTTCCCACCGGGTCCGCGCCCAGCCCGGTGCCCAGCACCAGCCCGAACAACGGCAGCAGCGCGAGCATCAGCACCGTGGATCGGGGCGCGGCCAACTGGGCGCGCAGATCCTCCCGTTGTTCGCGCTCGGAACGCAGGGCCGCGGCGATCCGGTCCAAGCCGTCCGCGAGCCCGGCCCCGCCGTCCACCGCGACCTGCCAGCACGCGGCCACCCCGGCCAGCCCCTGCGCGCCGTCGAGCCGGGCGGCCGTCCGCAGTGCCGCCGGCACATCACCGCCGAAGCGTGCGGCGGCCAGCAGCGGCAACGCGGCGTCGGCGAGGGCGAGCCTGCCCGGCCAGCCCTCCCGCAGCAGCGCTCCGGCCAGCGCGCCCTGCGGCGCCAGTCCGGCCCGCAGATCGCCCGCGACGGCCGAGCACAACGCCCCCGCGGCCAGCGCCCGCTCCTCGGCCACCGCCCGCGACTCCCGACCACGCAGCCAGCGCCCCACCAGCGGCACCGCGCCGGCCGCCAGCACCGCGGGCACCGCCGAGTGCGCGACCACCGCCATCACCAACCCCGCGGGCAAGCACAACAGTTCGCGCCCGAGCCGCCATCCGAAACGGACCCGGAAAGGCTCCAGAAGGGCCTGGGTGCGCACTTCCAGCCTCCGCAGGCCCGGAACCCCGCCCGCCGGCCCCGGCGGCCCCCAGGGGGCCGCCAGGAGCATTCGCGCCCGGCGCACCGCCTCGTTCCGCCCGCACAGCACCCACGCCGCCACGCCCGCGCACAGCACGGCGCCGAACACCGCGGCGCTCATGCCGCACCCCGCTCGCAGAGCGCGGCCAACCGCGCCCATCCGGGGCCCCGTTCGCCGTCACGAAGGGCGGGGACGGTACAGACGATGCCGTCGGCGCCGCGCTCCAGCACATGGATCTCGGCGACCCGGCGCCGCCCCGAGCGGTCCCGGACCAGGTGCACGACCACCGACAAGGCGGCGGCCAACTGGCTGTGCAGCGCGGCCCGGTCGAGTCCCGCCACGGCGCCCAGCGCCTCCAGCCGCGCCGGGACGTCGCAGGCGGCGTTGGCGTGGACAGTGCCGGAGCCTCCTTCGTGCCCGGTGTTCAAGGCGCCCAGCAGATCGAGCACTTCGGGCCCGCGCACCTCGCCCACGACCAGCCGGTCAGGCCGCATCCGCAGGGCCTGCCGTACCAGGTCCCGCAGCGTGACGAGCCCGGCGCCCTCCTGGTTGGCGGGCCGGGTCTCCAGCCGTACGACGTGCGGATGCCGGGGTCGCAACTCGGCGGAGTCCTCGGCGAGGACGATGCGCTCACCCGGGTCCACCAGGCCGAGCAGGCAACTCAGCAGGGTCGTCTTGCCCGAACCGGTGCCGCCGGAGACGAGGAAGGACAGGCGGGCGTCGAGCACCGCCCGCAGCAGGGCGGCCGTGCCGCGGTCCATGCTGCCCGCGGACACGAGTTCCTCCAGGGCGAAGGCGCGGGTGCGCACGACGCGCAGTGACAGACAGGGCGCGCCGACCACCACCGGCGGCAGTACGGCGTGCAACCGGGTGCCGTCCGGGAGACGGGCGTCCACCCAGGGGCGGGCGTCGTCCAGCCGGCGGCCCGCGGCGGTGGCGAGCCGCTGCGCCAGCCGGCGTACGGCGAGCGCGTCCGCGAAACGCACGCCCGTGCGCTCCAGTCCCGCGCCGCGGTCGACCCAGACCTCGTCCGGTCCGTTGACCAGTACATCGGTGACATCGGGCGCGGCGAGCAGGGACTCCAGCGGACCGGCTCCGACCATCTCGGAGCGCAACGCGGCCACCACGTCCAGGACTTCGGTGTCCCCGAGCAACCTGCCCTGCGCCCGCAGGGCGGCGGCCACGCCCGCCGGGGTCGGTTCGTCCCCGGCGGCGGCGAGCCGCAGCCGCACGGCGTCCAGCAGTCCGGGGGCCATCACCTCGGCGCTCATGCGGTCACGCTCCCGCCGCTCGGCAGGGCGGCCGCAAGGAACGCCGTGCAGAAACGGGCGAGCGGTCCGCGCACGCCGCCCCCGGGCGGTTCGCCCCCGTCCAGGGACGCGGGCAGCCCCGGTTCGGCCGGCAGCTCGCCCACGAGGGGCAGGCCCACCAGCTCGGCGACGGCCTCGTCGGTCAGCCCGGAGGCGAACGGTCCGCGGACGACGACCCTGAGGTCCCGCAGCACCATGCCCATCCGGGAGGCGACCCGCCCGGCCGCCGCGACGGCCCGCAGCTCCGCGGGCACGACCAGCAGGCCCACGTCCGTCTGCGCCAGCGCCTCGGTCACGGCCTCGTCCATCCGCCGCGGCAGGTCCACGACGACCACTCCGCCGCGCCTCCGGGCGGCACCCATGACCGACCGCATCGCCTGCGGCGGAACGACCACCGTGTCCCCGCGGTCCCAGCTCAGCACGCTGAGGGCGTGCGCCCGCGGCAGTGAGTCCTCCAGGGCCCCGCTGTTGACCCGGCCCCGGGACTCGGCGAGGTCCGGCCAGCGCAGCCCGGCCACCCTTTCCGCACCGAGCAGCACGTCCAGGCCGCCGCCGAGCGGATCGGCGTCGACGAGCACCGTGCGCCGTCCGGTGCGCGCCGCCGTGACGGCCATCGCGCACGCAAGGGTGCTGGCCCCGGCGCCTCCGCTGCCGCCGACGACCCCGATCGTGAGGGCCGGGTCACCGACGCCCTCCGCCGCGTCGGCGATCCGGTCGGTCAGCCAGGACTCGGCGTCGGGCAGGAAGGCGACGTGGTCGGCCCCCACGTCCACCGCGCGCCGCCAGACATCGGGGTCGTCCAGATCGCGCCCCACCAGGAGCACGCCGCGACGCCGGACCGTGCCGGACAGCCGCCGGGTGTCGGCCGCGCCGACCAGCACCAGCGGAGCGCGCTCCCAGTTCCGCGGCCCCGGCGGCGCGCCGAAGACCACCTCGGGCTCGGCACCCGCCGCCGCACACAGCCGCAGCAGGTCGTCCAGCAGGTCGCCGTCCTCGGTGACGATCAGCGGCCCCGTGCCGTCGGCCGGCCCGGCCGGCGGCGGAGGGCTGCCGCGCCCCGGCTCACCGGGAGGCGCTCCGCCCGCCCTCGTCCCCCACCGCGTTCCCGAACCCGGTCGCGGAGTCGCTCCGGGTGGCCTTCCGGTCAGCCTTCCGTTTGCCCGATTATCGTCCCGCGTTCCCTTTGTCCCGGCTTTGATTGAATCGACCACGACCTACCCCGCACTCCTCGCTCGTTCCGGCCCGCCCCAACGGCACCGGGCATAAGCGCCGAGCACATCTCCGGCGCAACATTTACGGCCAGAGTCACGCGAGTTGGCGAAAGTTGTTGATCTTGCTTGGAATCGGTGGATAACTCAGGGGTTGTGGATATCTCCGCCACCCGTGCGGGTGAGTTCGACCACTTCCACCGGACCGCAGACCGGATTCGCAGCGCCGCCAATGCGTCACGTAAAGTGACGATCACGGGGCATGAGGAGATCCGCCCGCCGACAGCGGTGGAGTGCGGAAAACGGAGCGGGGCCACTCGGGCCTCAGCGCTGAAACTGTCCCCGGACATGCGACGACCCCCGCCGGGGGGGAGAGCGGGGGTCGTCCCCACGGTCCGACTCGGGGGGGGAGGAGCCAGACCGGGTTAGCACGGTCGCGAACGATCCGTGACTTCCATGGTGTACCCGAAGGCCTTCTCAGGCAAACCCACGCGGCCGAGCTTACGCCGAATGGTGGGTCCCTATGCTCGTCCTCGTGGAAAACCACCTGTCGCCGCGTACCGCCGCGTTCTTCGATCTCGACAAGACGGTGATCGCCAAGTCGAGCACCTTGGCGTTCAGCAGGCCCTTCTATCAAGGCGGCCTCATCAACCGGCGCGCCGTGCTGCGGACCGCGTACGCCCAGTTCGTGTATCTGCTCGGCGGCGCGGACCACGACCAGATGGAGGGGATGCGAAAGTACCTCTCCGAGCTCTGCCGTGGCTGGAATGTCCAGCAGGTCCGGGAGATCGTGGCCGAAACCCTCCACGACCTCATCGACCCGATCATCTACGACGAGGCGGCCTCCCTCATCGAGGAGCACCACCTCGCCGGCCGCGACGTCGTCATCGTCAGCGCCTCGGGCGCCGAGGTCGTGGAACCGATCGGCGAGATGCTGGGCGCCGACCACGTGGTCGCCACCCGGATGGCGGTGGAGGACGGCCGCTACACCGGCCGGATCGACCACTACGTCTACGGCCCGGCCAAGGCGGAGGCGATCGCCCGGCTGGCCGAGTCCGAGGGCTACGACCTGGAGCGGTCCTTCGCCTACAGCGACTCCGTCACCGACGTCCCCATGCTGGAGGCGGTGGGGCACCCCTACGCCGTCAACCCCGACCGCGGGCTGCGCCGCGAGGCCGTCTCGCGCGAGTGGCCGGTCCTCACCTTCAGCCGCCCGGTGCGGCTGCACCAGCGGGTGCCGTCCCTGGCGATCCCGACGGGCCCCGCCCTGGCGCTCGCCGCGGTGGGCGCCGCCGCGGCGACTGCCGGCCTGGTCTGGTACGCCACCCGGCGCCGCCGCACGGCCTGACCCCGGGCCGCCGGCCCGCCGACTCAAAGGCACCCCCGCACCACCGCGCCCCGCGGCCCCACCTCCACCACCTGCCCATTTGGTGCGGATCACGCTGGTCGTCCCGGTATGCAAAGAAGTGCGGTGAGGGCTTCCGGTTCCTCCGCAGGTGCAGTACAAAGGTCGTAAGGCCCGCGTGACCACGGACATCCGAGAGGAACCCCGTCGTATCAGGCCCCACGGACCGAGCATGACCACCGGGCACCCACGCGACGCAGACCCGCTGACCGGGCCGGCCGCACCAGGTACGGGCAAAGACTCCGACCTGATGGGCAAACATCGTGCACGCTTGGTAACTCGACGATCATGCCAGCGGCGGCACCTCAGGGTGCCGCCGCAACTTCGTTCCCGGGGTCCCGGTCAGGCCGCGCCGCGCTGCAGCGCCTCGCAGACGGCCACGCTCTCCCGGACGCCCAGCCCCAGCGCCTGGCCGCAGTGGGCGATCCACGCGGCCATGCCGTCGGGTGTGCCGGAGGCGTAGCCGCGCAGCGCCTTGAGGTACTCGGCGCGGCCCAGTTCGGCGTGGCCGACCTCGGCGGGGCAGATCGACTTGGGGTCGAGGCCGCTGCCGACCAGCACGACGCGCTGCGCGGCGCGCGCCAGCGGCCCGTTGCAGGTGCCGAAGGGGCGCAGGCAGAGCAGCTCGCCGTGCACGACGGCCGCGACGACGAGCGCGGGCGCCTCGCTGCCCGCGAGCAGCAGTTCGGCGAGGCCGTCGAGCCGGGCCACGACCTCGGAGGACGCGGGCAACGGGAACTCCGCCGCCTGCAGCAGGGGCTCGTCGACCGGTTCCCCGGCCAGCCGCGGCCGGCCGACGGTGTCGTCCGGGGCGGCGCCTCCGGCCGCGACCAGGTGCAGCCTGGCCAGCGCCTGCAGCGGCGACTGCCGCCAGACACCGAGCAGTTGGCCGGACTCGGCGGTCAGCCGCAGCGCGGCGCCGACGGTGCGCGATTCGCCGTCGACCGAGAAGTCGCTGCGTCGGCGGACCTCCTCCAGCGCCCAGTCGGCGCCGGCGAGCGCGGCCGAGCCGCGGGCCCCGCGCAGTGCGGCCTCGGAGGCCACCTCGTCGGAGCGGCGGCGCATCACCCGGTGCCCGTAGGCCTGGTCCACGGCCTTGCGCACGAGGGCCACGGAATCGGCGACTCCGGGGAGCGAGCCGAGAACGGCGAGCGGATCAGCTGTCGTACCCATGAGTACGACCCTACGCACCCCGGTCGGCGCCCCGGCGCGCGAGTGGGGTTCGTCACCCGGGCCGAGAAGGGCCGCCGAGGGCCCCGGAGGGGTCCGTCCGTGGGACCGCCGCGTCCACCGACGGGTGAACTCCCGGCGTGACACACGGGAAACACACGGGAACGCGGCATGGCCGCCACTACGCTTATCGAACATGAAGATCGCTTTCGTCGGAAAGGGCGGCAGTGGCAAGACGACCCTGTCCTCCCTCTTCATCCGCCACCTCTCCGCCGCCGGCGTCCCCGTGGTCGCCGTCGACGCGGACATCAACCAGCACCTCGGCCCGGCGCTCGGGCTCGACGAGGAGGAGGCCGCCGCCTTCCCCGCGATGGGCGCACACCTGCCGGAGATCAAGGAGTACCTGCGCGGCGCCAATCCACGGATCGCCTCCGCGCAGACGATGATCAAGACCACGCCGCCGGGGCACGGCTCGCGCCTCCTGCGGGTCACCGAGGACAACCCGGTGTACGGCGCCTGCGCCCGCCCGCTGTCCCTGGAGGGCGGCGAGACGCGCCTGATGGTCACCGGACCCTTCAGCGAGTCCGACCTCGGCGTGGCCTGCTACCACTCCAAGGTCGGCGCGGTGGAGCTGTTCCTCAACCACTTGGTGGACGGCCGCGACGAGTACGTGGTCGTCGACATGACGGCCGGCAGCGACTCCTTCGCCTCCGGGATGTTCACCCGCTTCGACATGACGTTCCTGGTGGCCGAACCGACCCGCAAGGGCGTCGCCGTCTACCGCCAGTACAAGGAGTACGCCCGGGACTTCGGCGTCGCGCTGCGCGTCGTCGGCAACAAGGTGCAGGGGCCGGACGACCTGGAGTTCCTGCGGGCGGAGACCGGGGACGACCTGCTGGTGACGGTGGGCCACTCCGACTGGGTGCGCGCCATGGAGAAGGGCCGTCCGCCGCACTTCGCGGCGCTGGAGGAGCCCAACCGCCGCGCGCTGCGCGTCATGCACGAGGCCGCGGACGCGGCGTACACGTCGCGGGACTGGGAGCGCTACACCCGCCAGATGGTGCACTTCCACCTGAAGAACGCCGAGAGCTGGGGCAACGAGCGCACCGGCACCGACCTGGCCGCCCAGGTCGACCCGGCCTTCGTCCTGGACGAACGGCTCACCCTCACGAGGTAATCGCTCACCCATGCGGGCGAATCTTCATCCAAAGCCCTTTTGTGTGGATTACTCTCCATTTACCGACTCTTGGGAGTAGCGAGACCGTCACACTCCGTCGCCACCGTTGCCCCGGGGTTCGGCAGCAGGACCATCGCGCACCACAGTGCGCAGCACCCGCCGCACAGCCGTGACCACGACCGCGTACGCGCATGCCGCACGCAGCCGCGCCGCCCCGGAGGAGACGGGAACATGCACCCCACGCACCAGCCGAAAGCCCAGCCGCCCGGCCGTCCCCGCCGCCCGCAGGGCTCCGGGAAGGAACCATCGCGAGCCCCCGGGCCGCACCCCCAGCCGCCGGGGGCCGACGGCGGCGGCCGCGCCGCCGTGTGGCGGCACGATCTGTCCGCCTCGGTCGCCGTCTTCCTGATCGCCGTCCCTCTGTCGCTGGGCATCGCCCTCGCGACCGGCGCCCCGCTCCAGGCCGGACTGGTCGCGGCGGCGGTGGGCGGCATCGTCGCCGGACTGCTCGGCGGCGCCCCGCTCCAGGTCAGTGGGGCCGCCACCAGCCTGGTCGTGGTCACCGCCGACCTCGTCCACCGCTACGGCTGGCGCACCACCTGTGCCATCACCGTGCTCGCCGGTGTCTGCCAACTCGCCCTCGGAGCCTTGCGCGTGGCCCGCGCGGCGCTCGCCGTCAGCCCCGCGATCGTGCACGGGATGCTGGCCGGCATCGGCGCCGCCATCGCCATCGCCCAGCTCCATGTCGCCCTCGGAGGCCGGCCGGACAGCTCGGCCCTGGCCAATCTGGCCGCGCTTCCCAGGCAGTTGGCCGCGCCGCACCTCGGGGCGCTGCTGGTCGGGGCCGTGACCGTGGCCGTCCTCGTCCTGTGGCCACGGCTGCCGGGCGGGGCGGGACGGGCGCTGCGGTCGGCCGTTCCGGCGCCGCTGGCCGCCATCGCGGCGGCGACGGCGGTCGGCGTGCCGATCGCGCTGCCCCGGGTGGAGCTCCCCGCGCTGCACGCGGTGGCGCTGCCGGGCCTCCCGCAGGGGCCCGTCGCCGGCATCGCCGCCGCCGTCCTGACGGTCACGCTGGTGGCCGGCATGGAGTCGCTGCTGTCCGCGGTGGCGCTGGACAAGCTGCGCACGGGCCGCGCCGGGCCGGGCGACGGCACCGGCGGCCGTGCCGACCTGAATCGCGAACTGCTCGGCCAGGGCGCATCGAACGTCGTCTCCGGACTGCTCGGCGGGCTGCCGATCGCCGGTGGCGCGATCCGCGGCTCGGCGAACGTCGCCGCGGGCGCGCGCACCCGGCGGGCCACGGTGCTGCACGGCGTGTGGGTCCTGGTGTGCGCCGGGCTGCTGGCCGGGATGCTGGAGCTGATCCCGCTGGCCGCGCTCGCCGCGCTGGTGATGGTGGTCGGCGTGAAGATGGTGAGCTTCGCGCACATCAGGCATGTGCAGCGGCACCGGGAGTTCCCGGTGTACGCGGCCACGCTGGTCGCGGTCGTCGCCTTCGGCGTCCTCGCGGGCGTCACGACCGGCATCGTGGTGGCCGTCGTGCTGTCGCTGCGGCGGCTGACCCACACCCGGATCACGGTCCTGGAGGAGTCCGGGGTCCACCGGGTGCACGTACGCGGGCAGTTGACGTTCCTGGCGGTGCCCCGGCTGACCCGGGCACTGGCGGAGGTGCCGGACGGGGCCAACGCGGTGGTCGCGCTGGACGGCTCGTTCATGGACCACGCGGCGTACGAGAGCCTGCACCACTGGTGCGAGGCGCACCGGGCGCGCGGCGGCTGGGCGACGCTGACCGGCCGTACCGGCACGCCGATCACGGTCCCGGCGAGCAGCCACGCGTGCCGCCCGTGGACGCCGTGGCGCAACCACCACTGCACCAAGCCGGGCGCCGGGACGGGAGGGGCCGGGCAGCTGGTCGGCGGGCTCAGTGCCTTCCAGCGCAACACGGCCCCGCTGGTCAGGGAGGAGCTGGCGCGACTCGCCCGGGAGGGGCAGCGGCCCACCCAGCTCTTCCTCACCTGCGCCGACTCCCGGCTGGTCACCAGCATGATCACCTCCAGTGGCCCCGGCGACCTGTTCACCGTGCGCAACGTGGGCAATCTGATGCCGCCGCCCGGCGACGACGCCTCGTGCGACTCGGTCGGCGCGGCCATCGAGTACGCGGTGGAGGTGCTGAAGGTCGACAGCATCACCGTGTGCGGCCACTCCGGCTGCGGCGCGATGCAGGCGCTGCTCGGCGGCGCGGGCCGGGATCCGGGCGCGCAGACCCCGCTGGCGCGCTGGCTGCGGCACGGACGGCCGAGTCTGGCCCGGATGGAACGGATCGGGCGGCTGGGGCGCGGCGAGGTCGCGGTCGCCGACCGCCCGGTGACCGACGACCTCGAACGGCTCTCCCTGGTCAATGTCGTCCAGCAGCTCGACCACCTGATGGCGCACGCCTGTGTCGCCCGCCGGGTGGCCGAGGGGTCCCTGCAGCTGCACGGCATGTACTTCCACGTCGCGGAGGCCCAGGCGTACGTCCTCGACGCCGGGACCGGCACGTTCGCCGCCGTCCGGCCGGAGGAACCGGCCCCGGTCCACTGATCCGCCGCACCCCCTGTCCCCCGGCCCGCCGGCCACCCGCCGGCGGGCCGGGGTGCGTGCGGACCGTGCCGGCCGGACGAGCCGTCCCGATGACAGGTCTAAACCAATATTCGCCGCGAGCCCTTGTCATCCCGCCCCTGTGCTGGTGAGCTATGGCCTGGGACACACGAGGACCCCTGCGAAGGAGCACGGCGTGAGCAACGAGAGCCTGGCCAACCTTTTGAAGGAGGAGCGCCGGTTCGCTCCGCCTGCCGACCTTGCGGCCGGCGCCAATGTCACCGCGGAGGCCTACCGGCAGGCGGGCGAGGACCGGCTCGGCTTCTGGGCGGCGCAGGCCCGCCGGCTGGCCTGGGCGAAGGAGCCGACCGAGACGCTGGACTGGTCGAACCCGCCGTTCGCCAAGTGGTTCGCCGACGGCACGCTGAACGTGGCGTACAACTGCGTCGACCGGCACGTGGAGGCCGGCCACGGCGACCGCGTGGCCCTCCACTTCGAGGGCGAGCCCGGCGACACCCGGGCCATCACCTACGCCGAGCTGAAGGACGAGGTCAGCCGGGCGGCGAACGCCCTCACCGAGCTCGGCGTCCGGTCCGGCGACCGGGTCGCGGTCTACATGCCGATGATCCCCGAGACCGTCGTGGCGATGCTGGCGTGCGCCCGCATCGGCGCCGCGCACTCGGTGGTCTTCGGCGGCTTCTCGGCCGACGCCCTGGCCGCCCGCATCCAGGACGCGGACGCGAAGCTGGTCATCACCGCCGACGGCGGCTACCGCCGCGGCAAGCCCTCGGCGCTCAAGCCCGCCGTGGACGACGCCGTCGACCGCACCGAGAGCGTGGGCAAGGTGCTGGTCGTCCGCCGCACCGGCCAGGAGGTCGCCTGGACCGAGGGCCGCGACGTGTGGTGGCACGAGGCGCTGGAGGCGCAGAGCACCGAGCACACCCCGGAGGCCTTCGAGGCCGAGCACCCGCTCTTCATCCTCTACACCTCCGGCACGACCGGGAAGCCCAAGGGCATCCTGCACACCTCCGGCGGCTACCTGACCCAGGCCGCCTACACCCACCACGCGGTCTTCGACCTCAAGCCGGAGACCGACGTCTACTGGTGCACGGCCGACGTCGGCTGGGTCACCGGCCACTCGTACATCGTGTACGGGCCGCTGGCCAACGGCGCCACCCAGGTGCTGTACGAGGGCACCCCCGACACCCCGCACCAGGGGCGCTTCTGGGAGATCGTCCAGAAGTACGGGGTCTCGATCCTCTACACGGCGCCCACCGCGATCCGCACCTTCATGAAGTGGGGCGACGACATCCCCGCCAAGTTCGACCTGTCCTCGCTGCGCGTGCTGGGCAGCGTCGGCGAGCCGATCAACCCCGAGGCGTGGATCTGGTACCGCGAGCACATCGGCGGCGGCCGCTGCCCGATCGTGGACACCTGGTGGCAGACCGAGACCGGCGCCATGATGATCTCCCCGCTCCCCGGCGTGACGGAGACCAAGCCCGGCTCCGCGCAGCGCGCCCTGCCCGGCATTGCCGCGACCGTCGTGGACGACGAGGCTCGCGAGGTGCCCGACGGCTCCGGCGGCTACCTCGTCCTGACCGAGCCGTGGCCGTCGATGCTGCGCACCATCTGGGGTGACGACCAGCGCTACCTGGACACCTACTGGTCCCGGTTCGAGGGCCGCTACTTCGCCGGGGACGGCGCCAAGAAGGACGACGACGGCGACATCTGGCTGCTCGGCCGGGTCGACGACGTGATGCTGGTGTCCGGCCACAACATCTCGACCACCGAGGTCGAGTCGGCGCTCGTCTCGCACCCGAAGGTCGCCGAGGCCGCCGTCGTCGGCGCCGCCGACGACACCACCGGCCAGGCGATCGTCGCGTTCGTGATCCTGCGCGGCGCCGCCGTGGGCGACGACGGCGACGAGCTGATCGCCCAGCTGCGCGACCACGTGGGCAAGACGCTCGGCCCGATCGCCAAGCCGAAGCGGATCCTCACGGTGGCGGAGCTGCCGAAGACCCGCTCGGGCAAGATCATGCGCCGTCTGCTGCGGGACGTCGCCGAGAACCGGCAGCTCGGGGACGTGACGACGCTGACCGACTCCACGGTCATGGACCTCATCCAGGCCAAGCTCCCCTCCGCCCCCGGCGAGGACTGAGCACACCCCGCGGCGCGGACGACGGGCCCCTTCGGGGGCCTTTCGTCTGTCCGGCCGCGCCCTGCGGTCCATCCGGTATATCCGTAATGTGAACAGGGCCCGAACGGCCCGGCCGCCCGGCCCGTTACGCTGGAGGGCGTTAGAGACGCGACAGAAAACAGGGCGTGCCGGGAAGTCTGGTCGGCAAGGCGTACAGCCGTTGCCGCACCCGACCGGAGGTCCACCCGTGAACGCGTCCCCCCGCCGCCGCTCCGTCTTCCTGGGGCGCGTACCGCTCCTGGAGCGGAACTACGTCGCCGGGGCGCTGCGCGCGGAGACCGTCGGCGGCATGCTGCTGCTCCTGGCCGCCGTGGCGGCGCTGGTCTGGGCGAACAGCCCGGTGAGCGCCTCGTACACCGCCACCGTCGGCCACCACTTCGGCCCCGCCGCGCTGCACCTGGACCTGTCGGTGGCCCACTGGGCCGCGGACGGCCTGCTGACGATCTTCTTCTTCGTCGCCGGCATCGAGCTCAAGCGCGAACTGGTCGTCGGCGAGCTGCGCACCCCCTCCGCCGCGGCGCTGCCCGTGATCGCCGCCGTCTGCGGCATGGCGGTGCCCGCGGCCGTGTACGCCGTGGTCAATGCGGCGGGCGGGGGCTCGCTGCAGGGCTGGGCGGTGCCGACAGCGACCGACATCGCCTTTGCGCTCGCCGTGCTGGCGGTGCTCGGCACCTCACTGCCCTCGGCGCTGCGCGCCTTCCTGCTCACGCTCGCCGTCGTGGACGACCTCCTCGCGATCCTGATCATCGCGGTCTTCTTCACCAGCGGCATCAATTTCGCGGCGCTGGGCCTGGCCTTCGCCGGCCTTGTCCTCTTCTGGCTGCTGCTGCGCAAGGAGGTCCGCGGCTGGTACGTCTACGTGCCGCTGGCCCTGGTCAACTGGGGGCTGATGCACGCCAGTGGGGTGCACGCCACCATCGCGGGTGTGGCGATGGGCCTGATGCTGCGCTGCCACCACCGCGAGGGCGAGAAGGAGTCGCCGGGCGAGCGGATCGAGCACCTGGTGCGGCCGGTGTCGGCGGGGCTCGCGGTGCCGCTGTTCGCGCTCTTCTCGGCCGGGGTGCCGGTCACCGGGGGAGCGCTCGGGCAGGTCTTCACCCGTCCGGAGACGCTGGGTGTGGTGCTCGGCCTGCTCGTTGGCAAGACGGTGGGTGTCTTCGGCGGCACGTGGCTGGCGGCCCGTTTCACGAGAGCCGAGCTCAATCCCGACCTCGCGTGGGCGGACGTGCTCGCGGTGGCCTCGCTGGCCGGAATCGGCTTCACGGTCTCGCTGCTCATCGGCGAGCTGGCCTTCGCGGGCGACGAGGTGCTGACGCCGGAGGTCAAGGCGGCGGTGCTGGTGGGCTCGTGCACAGCGGCCGCGGCGGCCGCCGTCCTGCTGAAGCTGCGCGACAACAAGTACCGCCACATGTGCGAGGACGAGGAGCGCGACACCGACCTGGACGGCATCCCCGACATCTACGAATGGGGCAACCCGGAGTTCCATCTGCGCATGGCGGCGATCCACGAGGCTAAGGCCGCAGAGCACCGCAGGCTCGCGGAAGTGGCGCGCTCCGGCGGCGCGGACGAGGATGAGTCGGGCATGATCAGGGGGTAGCCGTGTAACCCACTTGCCCGTGATGACTTCACGACAAAGCGACGAACGACGGAGGACGCGATGAGCCCAGCGGACGTGGACAAGCCCGTGGCGGTGACGGTGACCGCGAACGGCGGCCGCAGTCTCGGCCAGCTCTTCGCCGCGGCCACGGCCGATCTCTCGGAGCTGATCCACGAGGAGATCGCCCTCGCCAAGGCCGAACTCCGGCAGGACGCCAAGCGCGCCGGCATCGGCGGCGGGGCCGTCGGGGCGGCCGGCATCCTCGCCCTGTTCGCGCTGCCCGTGCTGAGCTTCGCGGCCGCCTACGGCATCCACAACCTGGGGCTGGGGCTCGCCTGGTCGTTCCTGATCGTCGGCGGTGCCTTCCTGGTGCTGGCCGGTCTGCTGGGCCTGCTGGCGATGCGGAAGTTCAAGAAGATCAAGAAGCCGGAGCGCAGCATCGCCTCCGCCAAGGAGACCGCGGCCGTGCTCCAGAGCGTCAAACCGCACCCGCGGCCGTCGCAAACGGATGACACGTCGGTGGCCAAGGTATGACACGCTCAAGGCATGACGGTCGCTGACAGTTCCTCGGTGGTACGGATCGACGGGCCCTGGACCCACCGGGATGTCGCGGCGAACGGAGCGCGCTTCCACATCGCCGAGGCCGGCGACGGACCGCTGGTGCTGCTCCTGCACGGCTTCCCGCAGTTCTGGTGGACCTGGCGGGACCAGTTGACCGCCCTGGCCGACGCGGGTTTCCGCGCGGTCGCGATGGACCTGCGCGGAGTGGGCGGAAGCGACCGCACCCCGCGCGGCTACGACCCGGCGAACCTGGCGCTCGACGTGACCGGAGTGATCCGCTCGCTCGGCGAGCCGGACGCCGCGCTGGTCGGCCACGACCTCGGCGGCTACCTGGCGTGGACGGCGGCGGCGATGCGGCCCAAGCTGGTGCGCCGACTGGCCGTCAGCTCGATGCCCCATCCGCGTCGCTGGCGCACGGCGATGCTGTCGGACCTGCGGCACAGCGCGGCCGGGGCGTACGTGTGGGGCTTCCAGCGGCCGTGGATCCCCGAGCGCCGGCTGGTCGCGGACGACGCCGCGCTCGTGGGGCAGCTGCTGCGGGACTGGTCCGGGCCGCGGGTGCCGGACGACGAGGCCGTCGAGGTCTACCGGCGCGCGATGAGCATCCCGTCCACGGCGCACTGCTCGATCGAGCCCTACCGCTGGATGGTGCGCTCGCTGGCCCGGGTGGACGGCTTCCAGTTCAACCGCCGGATGAAGCGCCCGGTACGGGTGCCCACGCTGCACCTGCACGGCTCGCTCGACCCGGCGATGCGCGCCCGGCACGCCGCCGGCAGCGGCGAGTACGTCGAGGCGCCCTACCGCTGGCGGCTGTTCGACGGCCTCGGGCACTTCCCGCACGAGGAGGACCCGGCGGCGTTCTCCGCCGAGTTGATCAACTGGCTCAAGGACCCCGAGCCCGACCGTTGAACCCACCGTTGATCCTGCACCGGTGATCCACAACCGTTAATCCCATATGACCATCAGCCAAATGCCGGACGCATAGGCCAATTGATGGACCCACAGGCGATTACGGACCTTGGACCCCGGGCAGACAGCTCGGTATGGGCTGGACGCACGACTACCGTGACGTGTCACGCGATCGCCGCGCCAACGGAGCGCGCATCATCACCGGGACCGCGGCCCCGGACCACCGGCCGGGCGACTCGGGGCTCGGCATCCCGCACATCCTCAGGCGACGGGCCCGATGGGTCGGCGCCCGCCTGCGGCACACCCGCAGCGGCTGACGAACTCCCCCGCCACCGGCGGACGCACCCCGCCCGCACGGGCTCTCACAGGGCACACGCCTGCGTGTCGACCTGCCGGTTCGCCGTACGTCCGGCCTGGACGTCGGGACGGACCTCGTCGGCCGTCAGGGCGTAGCCGGTGTCCGCGTCGTCGAGCGACTTGGCGAACACGACGCCGTACACCCGCCCGTCGGGAGTCAGCAGCGGTCCACCGGAGTTGCCCTGCCGGACGAGGGTGAAGAGCGAGTAGACGTCGCGGTGGACCGTGCCGCGGTGGTAGATGTCCGGGCCGGTCGCCGAGATGCGGCCGCGCACCCGGGCGGCGCGGACGTCGAAGCCGCCGTTCTCCGGGAAGCCGGCCACGATCGCGCCGTCGCGGGACTTGGCGTCGCCGCCGGTGAAGGTGAGCGGGGGCGCCGCCAGCCCGGGGACGTCGATGACGGCGATGTCGCGCTGCCAGTCGTAGAGCACGACCTTGCCGTCGTACACCCGGCCCTCGCCGCCGATCTGCACAGTGGGGTTGTCGACGCCGCCGACGACGTGGGCGTTGGTCATCACCCGGTGCGGCGCGAAGACGAAGCCGGTGCCCTCCAGCACCTTGCCGCAGCTGGGCGCCGTGCCCACGACCTTCACGATGCTGCGCCGGGCCTCGCCGACGACCCGGCTCCCGGCGAGCGCGGGGTCGGGCGCGGGAACGTCGGTGATCGGTTCGGTGCCGAACGGCGAGAAGACCTGGGGGAGTCCGTTCTGCGCGAGGGCGGAACTGAAGTCGGCGAACCAGGTGTTGGCCTCCTGCGGCACGATCCGCGCGACCCCCAGCAGCACCTTGGACGAGCGGACCTCGCGGCCCAGGGTCGGCAGCGTGGTGGTCGTGGCCAGGGCGGAGCCGATGAGCCACGCGACCAGCAGCATGGCCAGGACGTTGACCAAGGCCCCGCCGACGGCGTCGACGGCGCGCGCCGGGGACCAGCTGACGTGTGTGCGGACCTTGTTGCCCAGGTGCGTGGTGAACGCCTGCCCCACCGAGGCGCACACGATCACCAGGACCACCGCGGCGACCACCGCGACCGTGCCCGGGGCCGAATTGTCGGTGACCTCGTTCCAGATCGCGGGCAGCACGTAGATCGCGACCAGTCCACCGCCGAGGAACCCGATCACCGACATCACGCCGACGATGAATCCCTGGCGGTAGCCCACGATCGCGAACCACACGGCGGCCAGCAACAGCACGATGTCCAGCACATTCACCCGCACACCGTCTCATGGCCACTCAACCGAGCGGGACCGTCTTTGCCCGATCCCAAGGCCGCTCCCAGCCCGCGAAGTGCAGAATCCGGTCGATCAGGCCCGCCGTGAAGCCCCACACCAGGGCGCCCCTGACCTCGAAGGCCGGCCCGCGGTACCCGCTGGGGTGCCTGACCGTGACGCGGTTGGCGGGGTCGGTCAGCTCGTCGACCGGCACCGCGAACACCCGCGCGGTCTCGGCCAGGTCGACCGCGCCCACCGGGCTGGGGGTGTGCCACCAGCCGAGCACCGGCGTCACCACGAAGCCGCTCACCGGGATGTACAGGCGCGGCAGCACGCCGAACAGCTGCACCCCGGACGGGTCGAGGCCGGTCTCCTCCCAGGCCTCGCGCAGCGCGGCCCGCAGCGGTCCCGCGCCCTCCGGGTCGCCGTCGGCGGGGTCGAGCGCACCGCCGGGGAAGGACGGCTGCCCGGCGTGCGAGCGCAGGGAGGCGGCGCGCTCCATCAGGAGCAGTTCGGGGCGTCCCCCCGCGGACCCCTCGCCGAAGAGCACGAGGACGGCGGAGGCCCGGCCCCCGGTGGGCGGCGGCAGGAAGCGGCTCAGCTGCTCCGGCCGCACCGCGTCGGCCGCTCTGGCCACCGGCTCCAGCCACTCGGGCAAACCGTCGCGCCGCACCGCGACGCCGTTGATGTCCTCGACCTCGTCCATCCCGTTGACGTCGTGCCGTGCTCCGGTCACTCCACCTCCAGCGGGGGCGCCGCCTTGCCCGGGAAACCGGGGGGCGGCTTCAGCCGCTGGCCCGGGGCACCGCCCATCTCGTACTTCAGCAGCTTCTTCGCCTTCTCCGGGTCGGTCTCGCCCTCCCCGTACGACGGGCACAGCGGGGCGATCGGGCAGGCCCCGCAGGCCGGGCGGCGGGCATGGCACATCCGGCGGCCGTGGAAGATCAGCCGGTGGGAGACCATCGTCCACTCGCTCTTCGGGAAGATCGCCATGACGTCCTGCTCGACCTTCTCCGGGTCCTCGGAGGCGGTCCAGCCGAAGCGGCGGGCGAGCCGGCCGAAGTGGGTGTCGACGGTGAGGCCGGGGACGCCGAACGCGTTGCCCAGGACGACATTGGCCGTCTTGCGGCCGACACCGGGCAGGGTCACCAGGTCCTCCAGCCGGCCGGGGACCTCGCCGCCGAAGCGGTCCCGCAGGGCCGCGGACAGGCCGAGCAGCGAGCGCGCCTTGGCACGGAAGAAGCCGGTGGGCCGGATCAGCTGCTCCAGCTCCTCCGGGTCGGCCGCCGCCAGGTCCTCCGGCGTCGGGTACGTCGCGAAGAGCCGGGGGGTGGTCTGGTTGACCCTCAGGTCGGTGGTCTGCGCGGAGAGCACCGTGGCCACCAGGAGCTGGAACGGGTTCTCGAAGTCGAGCTCGGGGTGCGCGTAGGGATACAGCTCGGCGAGTTCGCGGTTGATGCGGCGGGCGCGGCGCACCATCGCCAGGCGCGACTCGGGCCCCCGGGCACCCCGTGCGCGGCCGCCGGCGGGCTTCGCGGGCGCCTGTTCGCTCAGAGCTGAATCGCCGGCCGGCGTCACCCTCCCGGCCCCTCCACCCTGCTGTTTCCTGCGCACGCTCGGCGTATCAGACACCCGGCCAGCCTAAGCCTCGGCACCGACAATCGCCCCGGACTGCCGCGATCCGGCCCCCGAAAGGACCCCCGGGGCGCTCTCCCGCGAGCACATAAGACAGACTTGTGATTGATCGCACTGTTTTACTGTCGGGCATGATGGGGACCGACCCAGCGATGTCGACAAGGAGAGAGCACGTGGACGACGTTCTGCGGCGCGCACCGCTTTTCGCGGCGCTCGACGATGAGCAGGCCGCTGAACTGCGCGCCTCGATGGCGGAGGTCACGCTCGCGCGCGGCGACTCGCTGTTCCATGAGGGTGAACCCGGGGACCGGCTGTATGTCGTCACCGAGGGCAAGGTGAAGCTGCACCGCACGTCCCCCGACGGCCGGGAGAACATGCTCGCCGTCGTGGGCCCCGGCGAGTTGATCGGTGAGCTGTCGCTCTTCGACCCCGGCCCGCGCACCGCCACCGCGACCGCGCTGACCGAGGTCAAGCTGCTGGGCCTCGGCCACGGCGACCTGCAGCCCTGGCTCAACGCCCGCCCCGAGGTCTCCACCGCCCTGCTGCGCGCCGTCGCGCGCCGCCTGCGGCGGACCAACGACGTGATGTCGGACCTGGTCTTCTCCGACGTGCCGGGCCGCGTGGCCAAGGCGCTGCTGGACCTGTCGCGCCGCTTCGGCGTGCAGTCCGAGGAGGGCATCCACGTCGTCCACGACCTGACGCAGGAGGAGCTGGCCCAGCTGGTCGGCGCCTCCCGCGAGACCGTGAACAAGGCACTCGCCGACTTCGCGGGCCGCGGCTGGCTGCGCCTGGAGGCCCGCGCGGTCATCCTGCTGGACGTCGAGCGGCTGGCCAAGCGCTCCCGCTGACCCGCACACCCGTACATCCGTAAGGGGCGCCCACCCTGGTGGGCGCCCCTTACGCGTTCCGGGCGGGACGCGGCACCGCGTCAGATCAGCCCGTGCTCCAGCAGGTAGTCCATCTGCGCCCGCACCGACAGCTCGGCCGCGGGCCACAGCGCCCGGTCCACGTCCGCGTACACGTGCGCGACGACCTCGGACGGGGTGGTGCGCCCCCCTTCGACGGCCGTCTCCACCTGGGCCAGGCGGTGGGCGCGGTGGGCGAGGTAGAACTCGACCGCGCCGCGCGCGTCGGCCAGCACGGGCCCGTGCCCGGGCAGGACGGTGGTGACCCCGCCGTCCATGGCGAGGGCCTGAAGGCGGCGCAGTGAGTCGAGGTAGTCGCCGAGGCGGCCGTCGGGGTGGGCGACGACGGTCGTGCCGCGGCCGAGGACGGTGTCGCCGGTGAGCACCGCCCCGTCGGCCGGGAGGTGGAAGGACAGCGAGTCCGCGGTGTGCCCGGGGGTGGGCACGACGCGCAGTTCCAGGCCGCCGGTGGTGATGACGTCCCCCGCGCCCAGGCCCTCGTCCCCCAGGCGCAGCGCCGGGTCCAGGGCGCGCACGGCGGTACCGGTCAGCTCGGCGAACCGGGCCGCGCCCTCGGCGTGGTCCGGGTGGCCGTGGGTGAGCAGGGTCAGGCCGATCCGCTTGCCGAGGGAGTGGGCCGTGGAGACGACCGCGTTCAGGTGCCCCTCGTCCAGCGGGCCCGGGTCGATGACGACGGCGAGGTCGGAGTCCGGCTCGCCGACGATCCAGGTGTTGGTCCCGTCCAGGGTCATCGGCGAGGGATTCGGGGCCAGCACGCACACCGCGCGCTCGGTGGCCCGGCCGCCGACCGCGCCGCGGGGATTGCCCGGAGGCAGGGCCGAGGTCATTCGCCCGCTCCCATGCGCTTGGTGAACTCCTCGTGGCCGGGCCAGCTCAGCACGATCTCCTCGCCCACGAGTTCGGCCCTCGCCAGGACCGGGGCCAGGTCCCGGCGGCCCTCCCCCGCGGCCGCCAGGGCCGCCTCGGCGGAGTCGTACGGCAGCAGCCCGCGCAGGGTCGCGATCGTCGGCGGCAGCATGACCATCTCGCCGCGGTCGTAGCCGGCGACGGCCTCCTCGGGGCGCAGCCACTCCGTGCGATCGGCCTCCCCCGACACGTCGCGGGTCCGCTGACCGGGCGGCAGCGCCGTGAGGAAGAACCAGGTGTCGTAGCGGCGCTCCTCGAACTCCGGGGTGATCCAGCGCGCCCACGGGCCCAGCAGATCGGAGCGGAGCACCAGCGAGCGGCCGGCCAGGAAGTCCGCGAAGCACAGCTCGCGGGAGACCAGCGCGCGGCGGTCCGCCTCCCACTCCTCGCCGGTGGTGTCGTCGACGACCGAGCCCTCGTCCGGGCCGGCCAGCAGCACGCCGGACTCCTCGAACGTCTCGCGCACCGCGGCGCACACGATCGCCTGCGCCTCGGCCGGCCCCAGCCCCTCGCCCAGGCGCCGCGCCCACGCTTCCGGCGCCGGTCCCGCCCATGCGACCGGGCGTTCGTCGCGCGGGTCCACACCGCCCCCGGGGTACGCGTACGCGCCGGCGGCGAACGCCATGGAGGCGCGCCTGCGCAGCATGTGGACCGCGGGACCGCGGCCGGTGTCGCGCAGCAGCAGCACGGTGGCCGCCCGGCGGGGCTCGACGGGCTCCAGCCTGCCCTCCGTGAGCGCCCTGATCCGCTCGGGCCAGCTGGGCGGGAACCACTGGCCGTTCGTGGTGGTCATGGGGCGGATGCTATGCGCTCGCGCGGGGATGTTCGATAGGGCGCCCCCGTCGGGGCGCCCCGGGTCCAGGGGACCGCTGCCCCCTGGACCGCCGGCAGGTGACCGCGGGCCGTCAGCCCGCGGGCTCCAGCTCGACCTGGATCTCGACCTCGACGGGGGCGTCCAGCGGGAGCACCGCCACGCCGACCGCGCTGCGCGCGTGCACGCCGGCGTCACCGAGCACCTGGCCCAGCAGCTCGCTCGCGCCGTTGACGACCCCGGGCTGCCCGGTGAAGTCGGGGGCGGAGGCCACAAAACCGACGACCTTGACGACCCGCTTCACCCGGTCGAGGTCGCCGGCCACGGACTTGACCGCCGCCAGGGCGTTGAGCGCGCAGGTGCGCGCGAGTTCCCTGGCCTGCTCGGGGGTGACCTCGGCGCCGACCTTGCCGCAGGTCGTCAGCTTGCCGTCGACCAGCGGGAGCTGGCCCGCCGTGAAGACGTACGCCCCGGACAGCACCGCGGGCACGTACGCCGCCAGGGGAGCCGCCACCTCGGGCAGCGTCAGCCCGAGGTCGACGAGCCGCTGCTCGACGGCGCTCACGCGCCCTTCTCCCGCTTGAGGTACGCCACCAACTGCTCGGGGTTGTTGGGTCCGGGAACGACCTGGACGAGCTCCCAGCCGTCCTCGCCCCAGGTGTCCAGAATCTGCTTCGTCGCGTGCACCAGCAGCGGCACGGTCGCGTATTCCCACTTGGTCATGAGGGGACTGTAATGCCTCGCACAGCCCAGCCCCCGAGTAGCCCCGCCCTCCACTGGTTAGGCTCGAAGGCGTGAGGCTCCACATCGTGACGGGCAAGGGCGGGACGGGTAAGACGACCGTCGCCGCCGCGCTGGCGCTGTCCCTGGCCGCCGAGGGACGGCGCACCCTGCTGGTGGAGGTGGAGGGACGCCAGGGCATCGCCCAGCTCTTCGAGACCGAGGCACTGCCGTACGAGGAGCGGAAGATCGCCGTCGCCCCGGGCGGCGGCGAGGTGCACGCGCTGGCCATCGACGCCGAACAGGCGCTCCTGGACTACCTCGACATGTTCTACAAGCTCGGCCGCGCCGGCCGGGCCCTGAAGAAGCTCGGCGCCATCGACTTCGCGACCACCGTCGCCCCGGGCGTACGGGACGTGCTGCTCACCGGCAAGGTGTGCGAGGCCGTCCGCCGCAAGGACCGCGCGGGCTGGCGGACGTACGACGCGGTCGTCCTCGACGCGCCGCCGACCGGCCGGATCACCCGCTTCCTGAACGTCAACGACGAGGTCGCGGGGCTGGCCCGGTTCGGTCCGATACACAATCAGGCGCAGGCCGTGATGCGGGTGATGAAGTCCCCCGACACCGCGGTGCACCTGGTCACCCTCCTGGAGGAGATGCCGGTGCAGGAGACCGTGGACGGTGTGGCGGAGCTGCACGCGGCCGGTCTGCCCACCGGTGCCGTGATCATCAACATGGTCCGCCCCGTGGTGATGGACGCGGATGCCGTGGCCGCCGCGAGCACCGGACGGCGCACCGCCCTCGCCAAGTCGCTCTCCCAGGCCGGCCTCGGGGGCGCCCGCCGCGGCGGGCTGGCGGAGCGGCTGATCGACCCGCTGCTGGCGCAGGCGCACGAGCACGCCGAACGGGTCGCGCTGGAGCGCGCCCAGCGCGAGGAGCTCGCCGGGCTCGGCCTGCCCTCGTACGAACTGGGGCAGCTGGCCGAAGGTGTCGATCTCGGCGGGTTGTACCGATTGGCTGAAAATCTGCGGAAACAGGGGCTGGGGGTCGCGTGAGTCTGGACAGTCCGGTATTGGACATCGACGCACTGCTGGACGACGCGGGGACCCGGATCGTGGTGTGCTGCGGCTCCGGCGGGGTCGGCAAGACCACCACCGCCGCCGCTCTGGGCGTGCGCGCCGCCGAGCGGGGCCGCAAGGCGGTCGTGCTGACCATCGACCCGGCACGGCGGCTGGCGCAGTCCATGGGGCTCACGGAGCTCGACAACACCCCCCGCAAGGTCGCCGGCATCGACGAGTCCGCGGGCGGTGAACTGCACGCGATGATGCTCGACATGAAGCGGACCTTCGACGAGGTCGTGGTGCAGCACAGCGACCCGGAACGGGCCCGCGCGATCATCGACAACCCCTTCTACCAGTCGCTCTCCGCGGGCTTCGCCGGCACGCAGGAGTACATGGCGATGGAGAAGCTGGGCCAGCTGCGGGCGCTGGACGCCTGGGACCTGATCGTGGTCGACACGCCACCGAGCCGCTCGGCGCTGGACTTCCTGGACGCCCCCAAGCGGCTGGGGTCCTTCCTGGACGGCCGCTTCATCCGGCTGCTCATGGCCCCGGCGAAGGTCGGCGGCCGGGCCGGGGTGAAGTTCCTGAACGTCGGGATGTCGATGATGACCGGCGTGCTCAGCAAGGTCATGGGCGCCCATCTGCTCAAGGACGTCCAGACGTTCGTGGCGGCCATGGACTCGATGTTCGGCGGCTTCCGCTCCCGGGCGGACGCCACGTACAAGCTGCTCCAGGCCGGCGGCACCGCGTTCCTGGTGGTCGCGGCGCCGGAGCGGGACGCGCTGCGCGAGGCGTCGTACTTCGTGGAGCGGCTGGCCGCGGAGGACATGCCGCTGGCCGGCCTGGTGCTGAACCGGGTGCACGGCAGCGGTGCGGCGCAGCTCACGGCCGAGCGGGCGCTGGCCGCGGCGGAGGCACTCGCCGAAGAGACAGCCGACGCAGCCGGCACCGACGAGCCGGATCCCTCCGACTCGGAGGATTCGTCAACTCCCCGGCTGACCAGGGAGTTTGACGAATCCGCAGAAAATCTTCAAAACGGCGGCATTGTGGATCAGCCCGGCGGGAAGGCTGGACTCCGTACGGCCGACGGCACCGAAGGGACCCTCAGCACGGACCACAGCACCTCCGACCCCACCGATCCGGACGCGGATCCGTGGAGCGCCGACCGTCTCGCCGCCGGACTGCTGCGCCTGCACGCCGAGCGGATGCAGCTGGTCGCGCGTGAACGACGCACCCGCGACCGCTTCGTCTCCGTGCACCCCGAAGTGCCCATGGTCGACGTGGCCGCCCTGCCGGGCGACGTGCACGACCTGGAGGGCCTGCGCGAGATCGGCGAACGCCTCGCGCAGGGTCAGCCGACGGCCGCGTAGTCGTCGTACTCACCGTCGTAGTCGTCGTCGCCCAGGTGCACGCCGGTGCTCTGCTCGTACTCCGTGCGCGCGGTCTCCAGCAGCCTGCGCCACGAGGTGACCGTGGGGCGCCGGCGCAGCAGTGCCCTGCGCTCGCGCTCGGTCATCCCGCCCCAGACACCGAACTCCACCCGGTTGTCCAAGGCATCGGCCAGGCACTCCGTGCGTACCGGGCACCCCGTGCACACCGCCTTGGCCCTGTTCTGGGCCGCTCCCTGGACGAAAAGCTCGTCCGGATCCGTCGTGCGGCACGCGGCCTGCGTACTCCAGTCCGTAACCCAGCTGCTCATGCTGGCGCCGTCCTCTCCCGAATCGAGGCTCCCCCACGGCGGCAAGCGGCATATTCACCGTTGCCAGTTGAGGACGTTACGGAAGGTGGGCACGACGCAACAGCCCTTTCAGGCCCAATCTTGAATGGCCCGAACGGACTATGGGTCAGCGGTAGATCACCCTGGGGAGTGAGCCGACGCCAAAACGGACTAACCGTGCACAAACGGTCAGATCGCCCGCCTGGTGCCCCGAGAACCACGCCATATGGCTGGCATATGACAGGATTTCGGGCAGTTCTCATCACCCACAAGAGTGAGGCTGGAAGACAGACGCGTGCGCATCTTTGGCGCCTGTCTGTTACAGACTAGGCGAACAAGCATGCCCACGTCTTAGGAATCGCAACGTAAGCTGCACCTCATGGGTCACAAGCGATCGGGCGGCACGCGCGGCGGGGGCATCAGCACCGCCCAGCAGGCCGCCAAGTTCCTGGGTATCAGTGTCCTGTCCGGCGTCGTGCTGGCCGGCATCGCGCTGCCCGCGGCGGGAGCGCTCGGGCTGAGCGCCAAGGGCACCGCGGCCGGCTTCGACTCCCTGCCCGGTGAGCTGAAGCGTCCGCCGCTCTCGCAGAGCACCCAGATCCTGGACTCCAAGGGCGGTCTGATCGCGACCGTGTACTCCCGGGACCGCAAGGTCGTGCCCATCACCGAGATGAGCAAGACCATGCAGCAGGCCATCGTCGCCATCGAGGACTCCCGCTTCTACGAGCACGGAGCGATCGACGTCAAGGGCATCCTGCGCGCCCTCAACAAGAACGCCCAGGACGGCGGCGTCTCCGAGGGTGCCTCCACGCTGACCCAGCAGTTCGTCAAGAACGTCTTCATCGAGGAGGCCGGTGACGACCCGACCAAGGTCGCCCAGGCCACCCAGCAGACCGTGGGTCGCAAGATCAAGGAAATGAAGTACGCCATCCAGCTCGAGGAGGAGCTGGGGAAGAAGAAGATCCTCGAGAACTACCTCAACATCACCTTCTTCGGCGAGCAGGCGTACGGCGTCGAGTCCGCCGCCAGGCGCTACTTCAGCAAGTCCGCCAAGGACCTGACCCTGAACGAGTCCGCCCTGCTGGCCGGCATCGTCCAGTCGCCCAGCCGGTACGACCCCGTCAACGACCCCCAGGAAGCCACCAAGCGCCGCAACGTCGTGCTGCAGCGCATGGCCGACCTGAAGAACGTCACGCAGGCGGAGGCCGATGCCGCGAAGAAGAAGCCGCTCGGCCTCAAGGTCAGCCAGCCCAAGAACGGCTGCATCACCGCCGTCAGCGGCGCCGGCTTCTTCTGCGACTACGTGCGCGAGGTCTTCCTCACCGACCCGGCCTTCGGCAAGACCAAGTCCGACCGCGCCCAGCGCTGGAACCAGGGCGGCCTCATCGTCCGCACGACCCTGGACCCGAAGGCCCAGCAGGCCGTCCAGGCCTCGATAAGCGATCACGTCTACCAGAGCGACGACGTCGCCTCCGCGGTGACGCTGGTCCAGCCCGGTACCGGCAAGATCATGGCGATGGGGCAGTCGCGCCCGTACGGCTTCAAGAAGAACCAGACGCAGATCAACCTCTCGGTCAACCAGGCCATGGGCGGCGGCGCCGGCTACCAGCCCGGCTCCACGTTCAAGGCGATCACCGCGGCCGCGGCGATCGAGGGCGGCACCGACCCGGCCACCGTGTACCCGGCGCCGTACAAGATGGACTACCCGAGCCCGGTCGCGACCTGCCGCGGGAACTGGCTCAACTCGAAGTCCGACCCCGCCACGGTGGAGAACGAGAACGAGTCCGAGAAGGGCCCGTACTCGATGAAGGAAGCCACCGCCAAGTCGGTCAACACGTACTACGTGCAGCTGATCAGCGACATCGGTGTGTGCCCGGTCACCGACATGGCCAAGGCCATGGGGATAGAGCGTGCCAACGGCAAGGCGCTCGACCAGGTGCCCTCCATCACCCTGGGCACCCAGGAGGTCTCGCCGCTGACCATGGCGAACGCCTACGCGACCTTCGCCAACAAGGGCGTCTACTGCTCCCCGGTCGCCATCGAGTCGATCACCGACGCGACCGGCAAGAAGCTGGCCGTGCCGAAGAGCGAGTGCAAGCGGGCCATGTCCGAGCAGACCGCCGCCACCCTCAACACCCTCCTCAAGGGCGTGGTCGAGGACGGCACCGGCCAGCAGGCGGGCCTGACCGACCGGGACAGCGCGGGCAAGACCGGTACGACCGACTTCCGCTACGCGGCCTGGTTCGTCGGCTACACCTCGGACCTGGCCGGCGCGGTCTGGGTCGGTGACCCCACCCACAAGCGCCAGATGACCAACATCACCATCGGCGGCGTCT
Organism: Streptomyces sp. NPDC002574; assembly: GCF_042889545.1. Classification (NCBI taxonomy): domain Bacteria; kingdom Bacillati; phylum Actinomycetota; class Actinomycetes; order Kitasatosporales; family Streptomycetaceae; genus Streptomyces; species Streptomyces sp. NPDC002574. Next base: position 244,524 of record NZ_JBIARB010000012.1, on the reverse strand, counting down.
GGCACGAGAAGGTCTTCGGCGCCGACACCCCGGGCCCGATCTGGAAGGACGCCATGAGCGGCGCCCTGTCCGGGACGACCTCCGACAGCCTGCCGACGGTCGCGATCCGCGAGCCGGTGAAGCCCGAGGACCACGGTGACGACGGCCACGGCGACCACCGGGGCGCCGACAACGGCGGCAACGACAACGGCGGCCAGGGCGCCAACGGCGGCGACGGGGGCGACGGAGGCTTCTTCGGCGGTCTCATCGGCGGCGCCAACGGCGGCGGCGGCGGCAACGGCGGCACCGGCCCGGCCGACGGGGGCCCGGGCGGCGGCAGCGACGTCGGCACCACGGACGGCGGGGCCGTCACCCCCGGCAACGGCGCGACCGGCTGACACCCACCCGGGTACACACGTCACGCACACGAAGAAGGGGCGCCCCCGGCCCGGGGGGGGGGGGGGGGGCCCGGGCCGGGGGGGGGCGGGGGGCGGGGGGCCGCGGGGGGGACCGGGGCCGGCCCGCGCCCGAAGGCCCCCGGCCGCCAGCC
>NZ_JBIARB010000012.1:200601-243985 GCF_042889545.1 Streptomyces sp. NPDC002574 | reverse complement strand
GGGGGGGCCCGCCCCCCCCCCGGGGCGCCCCCCCCCCCCCCCCCCCGCGCCCCCCCCCCCCCCCCCCCCCCCCCGCCCCCCCCCCCCCCCCCGGGCCCGGGGGCGCCCCTTCTTCGTGTGTACGCGGCGGGCGGGCTCCCGCGGGCTCAGCCGGCCGCGAGCTGCCGCTTCACCTCGGCGGCGACCCGGCCGCCCTCGGCGAGGCCGGTCACCTTCGGGTTGACGATCTTCATGACCGCGCCCATGGCCCGCGGCCCCTCGGCGCCCGACTCCTTGATGGCCGCGGAGACGATCCCGGCCAGCTCCGCGTCGTCCAGCTGCTTGGGCAGGTAGCCGGCGAGCACCTCGCCCTCCGCGAGCTCCCGCTCCGCGGACTCCTTGCGGCCGCCCTGCTCGAAGGCCTCGGCGGCCTCCCGGCGCTTCTTGGCCTCGCGGCCGATCACCTGGAGCACCTCGTCGTCGGACAGCTCGCGCGCCTCCTTGCCCGCGACCTCCTCCTTGGTGATCGCGGTCAGGGTCAGGCGCAGGGTGGACGTGACGAGCTCGTCCCGTCCCTTCATGGCAGCCGTGAGGTCGTCGTGCAGACGCTGCTTGAGCGTGGTGGTCATGACGTCGAGTCTGCCAGGTCCCCGCCGGGAGGGCCGGAGATTTATCGCTGACGAGCCGTCTGCCACCATGGGGGCATGCGCGCGCTATACGGAGTACCCCTGGGCATCACAGCCGCCGGCGCCGCCTGCGTGGCATACGCGGCCGGCATCGAGGCACGGTCCTTCCGCCTGCGCAGGGTGCAGGTGCCCGTGCTGCCGGCCGGCATGCGGCCCGTCCGCGTCCTGCAGCTCTCGGACATCCACATGGTCGGCGGACAGAACAAGAAGCGCCGCTGGCTGCAGTCGCTGGCCGGACTGCGGCCCGACTTCGTCGTCAACACCGGCGACAACCTCTCCGACCCGCAGGGCGTCCCCGAGCTCCTCGACGCGCTCGGCCCACTGCTCGACCTCCCCGGCGTCTACGTCTTCGGCTCCAACGACTACTACGCCCCCAAGCTGCGCAACCCCGCCCGCTACCTCGTCGAGCGGGTCCGCGGCGTCCACGGCCTCAACGGCAAGGGCGCCCCTGCGGTCAACGTCACCCGCAACCCGTGGGAGGACGTCCGTGACGCCTTCGACATGGCCGGCTGGGTCGGGGTCAACAACACCCGCGGGCGCCTCAAGCTCGACGACGGCATCGAGATCGCCTTCACCGGTCTGGACGACCCCCACATCCGGCGTGACCGCTACACCGAGGTCGCCGGCGGCCCGGACACCGACGCCGACCTCTCCCTGGCCGTCGTCCACGCGCCCTACCTGCGGGTCCTCGACGCCTTCACCGCCGACCGCTACCCCCTGATCCTCGCGGGCCACACCCACGGCGGGCAGCTCTGCATCCCCTTCTACGGGGCCCTGGTCACCAACTGCGACATCGACCCGGAACGCGTCAAGGGCCTGTCCACCCACGAGGCCGGCGGCCACCGCTCCCACCTCCACGTCTCCGCCGGTTGCGGCACGAACCGCTACACCCCGGTCCGTTTCGCCTGCCCCCCGGAGGCCACGCTCCTCACCCTCGTCCCGGCCGGCTGAGCCACCCGGAAAACCGGATTTCGTCTCCAGCGGCCGGTCCGCTAGAGTAATCCTCGTTGCGCCGGGCTGCAGGGCCACGACGCAACACCGGGGTGTGGCGCAGCTTGGTAGCGCGCTTCGTTCGGGACGAAGAGGCCGTGGGTTCAAATCCCGCCACCCCGACTTCGTAGAGGCAGATCAGGGCCACCTAGGAAATTTCCTAGGTGGCCCTGACTCGTGTTGCGTGACTATCTGCGTGACCAACGCTCGCGGTCCCGGTCGAAGATGCCGTCCATGACGACCGCCCCTGTCTGGATCACAGGGCGGATCTGCTTGCGGTGGACCTCCTCGGTGACCGAGGTCCCGGAGTGGCCGACCAGACGCGAGATCTCTTCCAGCGGCACGCCGCTGTCCGACAGCAGCGAGTCGAAGCTGTGCCGCGGCTCCCTAGGAGTCCAGTCGGCGGGATCGACGCCTTCGGCTCCCTTGAGGGCCGCGCGGAAGGCCCGCCGGACGTGGGACGCGTCCAGTTCGTTACCCACCGCGGAGGCGAAGACGAGCCCCCGCTCCTCCCACTTGTCGCCGGCCGCCAGGCGGTCCCAGCCCTGGTCCTCCCAGTGCTGCCACAGGGCCTCCACGCAGCAGGCCGGTAAGGCGAGCGTTCGGCGAGACTTGCGCGTCTTGGTGTCCCCCGAGGCACGAACGGATCGCCAGACCGCAATGTGCGGCGGCACGGGCGGTACCGCGTCCGCGTCGCCCTTGAGTGAGACGTGGTCCCACGTGAGGGCCCGCAACTCCTCCGTCCGGGCCCCGGTGAGCAGCGCCACGACGATGTAGGCGTGCATCGAACTGCCCTCAGCCGTCTTGAGCACTGCTCCGGCTTGCGCCAGGGTCAGAGCCTTGGAGGGTCGTCCCGGCTGCCCCGTGGGGACTGCGCACAGTTCGACGACGTTGTGCTTCACCTTGTCCCGGGCCATGGCTCGCTTGACGGCACGGTTCAGACACGAGTGGACCCCTTGGAGGGGTCCGCGTGCTGAGCGCCTTCGACTTCTCGGCGAGCCACTTGTCCACATCCTCCGCTCTCCGTTCGCGAAGCTTCCGGGCACCCAGCGAGGGGATCACGTGCGTCCGGCTGAGGAAGGTGCAGGCTTCCTGCGTTCCCTTGTCACGATCCACCAGGCCGTACAAGAGCCAGTCGTTCACCGCGTTCTCCACGGTGCAGCCGGACGGCGCGACGGCGAGCCCGTCTTCGTAGTCCCGAAGAATCTCCCTCAGCCTGGCCTTGGCTTCGGTAGGAGGCGGCATGTCGTTCGTCCTCTTCAGGCGCGTGCTGTTCCCATTGCCGTGCATGGCCGCATGCGAGAAGAGGAGAATGTGATGGGACAGCTCGACGGCAAGACTGCCGTGGTCACTGGCGGCTCGACGGGAATCGGATTCGCCAGCGCCCGTCGTTTCGTTGAAGAGGGAGCCCACGTCTACCTCACCGGCCGGCGGCAAGAGAGGCTCGACGCTGCGGTCGCGTCCATCGGCGAGCGAACTACCGGTGTCCGCGGCGACGTGGCTGACCCGGCCGACGTGGACCGCTTGTACGAGCGGATCGCCGCAGACGGCCGGCGTGTTGACGTGGTGTTCGCGAACGCTGGAGTAGGAGAGCCAGCCCCACTCGCGCAAATCACCGAGGAAAACATTGACTTTCATCTTGGCGTGAACGTGAAGGGCACCATTTTCACCGTGCAGAAGGCGCTGCCGCTGTTGAACGACCACGCCTCCGTCATCCTCTCGGCCTCGATTTGGACGATCGAGGGACCGGAGGGCTTCAGCCTCTATGCGGCTACGAAGACAGCGGCACGGTCCTTCGCCCGCACCTGGGCCAACGAGCTCAAAGACCGGGGCATCCGGGTCAACGCCATCAGCCCCGGAACGATCGACACGCCCGGACTCGACGGGGCCGTCGGCGTCCACACGGGGCAGGGCAGACAGACGAAGGAATTCCTGGTCAGCCGGATCCCTCTCGGCCGGATCGGGACCCCGGAAGATGTCGCGGACGTCGTCCTCTTCCTCGCTTCCGAGCAGAGCCGCTTCGTCACCGGTATCGAACTGTTCGTGGACGGCGGCGCTGTGCAGGTCTGACGGTTCGCGTCCTCTGTTCGCCGCACCGCTCGATCGTTGGGGATACGGAAGCACGTCAAGGGCAGCCGACGGACTGAGCGTCTAACTGCGCCACAACAGCCCCGCAGCGAGGCGACAACCACGGACGTCTGCGGACCGTTAATCGCAGCTCAGGAATAGTGCAGCCGCAGGTCACAGGGCCGCGCGCATTGCTTCGGGACGAAGAGGCCGTGGGTTCACATCCCGGGGTTCAAATCCCGTCACCCCGACCCAGGTCAGAAGGCGCGTACTCACACGAGTATGTGCCTTCTGTGTTTTCCGGGGAGACCGACAGAGAGCCGTTCGGAAGTCGGCCGCGGACGGTGGGTCAATCCACCGCCGGTCGGGGCGGCTTGGGGGTACAGCCGGGGCCGCTGAACCTGTTCTCCCGTGCCGGTGGCGCCACCGGGGGCCGCCGCCTCCGCCCTGGACACGATCGACCCGGAACAGTCCGAGTGCCCGCCGCCGGGTTGCGTCTCGTGCCAGCATGATCGGACCGGTGCCGGGGGGCGGCACCGTGATGACGGGGGATTGTTGTGACACGTGGCATGAGGCGAGGGACGGTCCTCGGGTGCGCCGGGGCTGTTCTGGTGCTGAGCGGGTGTACGCAGGAGCACCGGGCTGCCGTGCCCGAGCGGGCGGCGAGAGCGACAGCGACAGCGACGACGCGAACGCAGACGCAGGCGGCCTGGCGGGATCCTGCCGAAGCGCTGGGGGATGCCAAGGTGTGGGCTTCGAGCGGGCGGCGTACGGGCGAGTGGGAGGCGCACCTGCCCGCGTCCGACGGGGGGACGGTCTGGGTCAGCACGCAGTGCGAGGGCTCCGGCACGCTCACGGTGGACACGGGCCGGTACGGCACCACCACGGAGCACTGCTCCGAGCGGCCGGACGGGAGCCTCAACGCCTCCGAGGAGATGGGCACGAAGGCCGCGGGCCGGGTCAAGGTGACCGCGGGACCCGGGGTGACCTGGGCGGTCGCGGTCGGCTGGGGCCCCGGGAAGGTGTCTTCGAACGACAGGGACGGCGACGCGCCGACGACGCCGGAAAATTGATGGGTGGAACGTGTCGATTCCGCGCGCTGCCGTTCGACGCGTGGACGACGGGCTGGTCAGCGTGTCCGGGAGCGACCGGATCCCAGCCCGGGACACCTAGGGAGCGATCATGCGTTTTCTGATGATGCACCGGCTCGACGAGAGCGCCCCGGAGGCGTGGAACCCCAGCCAGGAGTTCATGGAGAAGATGGGCGCGTTCATCCAGGACTGGTCCGAGCGGGGCATCCTGATCACGGCGGAGGGCGTCCATCCGTCCGAGAGGGGCGCGCTGGTGCGCAAGCCCCGGGGCGGGGCGACACATGTGACCGACGGGCCCTTCACCGAGGCCAAGGAGGTCATCGGGGGCTTCGGGCTGATCAATGCCAAGGACCGGGCGGAGGCCGTCGAGCTGGCCCGGCAGTACGCCGAGCTGTTCGAGGAGGTGGAGGTCGAGGTGCGCCAGGTCGTGGAGTTCGACGACCTGGAGCCCCCGGCCTGATCCGGCCGGCGCCCGCCCGGCCCGGCCGTCATACCGGCTCCACCTCCGGGGTGCGGGCCGCGACGGCCGGCCGGGGCCGCAGGATGCCCGCGGCGCAGGCCGCGGTGACGCAGAAGGCGACCGGGAGCAAGAGCGTCACGTTCAGCGGTACGAGGTGGGTCAGCGGGCCGATGACGGCGGGCCCGGCGAGCATGCCCAGGTAGCCGAGGCCGGCGACGCGGGAGACGTTGGTCGCGGAGGCGTCCTGGTCGGCGTGGCCCGCGGCGCTGAACAACTGGGGGACGCAGCCGGACAACCCGGCGCCGAACAGCGTCCAGCCGAGCAGTGCCAACGGGATCGACGAGGAGAGTGCCGCCGTGGTGAGGCCGAGGGCGGCCGCGGCGGCGCCGTGGCGGAGGACGGCGGCCGGGCCGAAGCGGGCGGCGACGCGGTCGGTGAGGAAGCGGCCGGCGGTCATGGCGGTGGCGAAGGCGCCGTAGGCGAGGGCGGCGGTGGAGGCCGGGGCGTCGAGCACGTCGCGCAGGTGGAGCACGCTCCAGTCGTTGGCGACGCCCTCGCAGAGCATGACCATGAACGCGAGGACGGCCAGCAGCCAGATGCGCTGAGGCGTCCGGCGCCGGGCGGGTGCGGCGGGCGTGCTGTCCCGGGGGGCCGCGGGCGCGGCCGTGTCGGGCCGCAGCAGGGCGGGGGCGGTCGCGACGGCGACGACCAGGCCCGCGACGGCGACGGTCCCGAGGGTGGCGGCCGGGCTCCAGCCCCGGTCGAGCGCGCGGGCGCCGGCGAGGGAGGCCAGCACACCGCCGATGGAGAAGGTGGCGTGGAAGGCGGACATCACGGGCCGCCCGTAGCCGCGTTCGACCTGCACGGCGTGGGCGTTCATGGAGACGTCCAGACAGCCGTTGCCGATTCCGAGGACGAGCAGCGCGCCGCCCAGCGTCCAGGCGTCCGTGGCGAGTCCGGGCAGCAGGACGGCCGCGCTGCACAGGGCCGCGCCGAGCGGGACGACGGTACGGGCCCCGAAGCGGTCGGTGAGCGGGCCCGCGACCTGCATGCCGGCGAAGGCGCCCGCGCCGAGCAGGAGCAGCAGCCAGCCGAGCACGGCGTGCCCGATGCCCGCGCGCTGCTCGATGCCGGGGATGTGGACGATCCACATCCCCATGAGGAAGCCGTTCAGAGTGAAGTAGACGAAGGTGGCCAGCCGTCCGGCCCGCAGGGATCTCTCCATGCTTCGAACATAACGAACAATCCTGATGTGCGAAAGATTGATTCTTGAGCGCCCTCGGTGTTCACTTCTTCCATGGTGAGTACAGACCGGCTCCGGCGGATCACCGAGGCCGTACGGGAGGCGGGCAGCGTCGGCGTCGCGGAGCTGGCCGCGCTGACCGGCGCCTCCGAGATGACCATCCGCCGCGACCTGGAGGTCCTGGCCGACCAGGGCGTGCTGGAGCGCTACCGCGGAGGGGCGCGGAGCCTGCTGCTGCGCGGCGAGGAGCCGCCGTTCGCGCTGCGCACCCGGGAGGGACTGGACATCAAGCGGCGCATCGCCGCGGAGGTGGCCGGGCTCGTGGCGGACGGCGAGTCCGTGGTCCTGGACAGCGGGACCACATGCCTGGAGGTGGCCCGCGTGCTGCAGCACCGGCGGCTGACCGTGATGCCGCTGTCGCTGCACGCGGTGAACGCGCTGGCCGGGGCGACCGAGCTGACCCTGCTGGTGCCCGGCGGCCGGCCCCGGGCCGGGGAACTGGCGCTGACCGGGCCGCTGACCGAGGCGTCACTGTCCGCGCTTCGCTTCGACACCGCCGTGATCGGCTGCTGCGGGCTCGGCGCCAAGGAGGGGCTGACCGCGTACGACCTGGACGACGCGGCGGTGAAGCGGGCGGCGATCGCCTCCGCCCGGCGGGTCGTCGCCGTGGCCGAGGGCGCGAAGTTCCACCGCACGGCGCTCGCGTTCGTCGCGCCCGTCACGGCACTGCACACCGTGGTGACGGACTCCGAGGCCCCGGAGGACGAGACGGCGGCGATCGCCGCGGCCGGTGTGACTGTTCACCGGGTGTGAACCGGCGCCGCACAGGGGGCACTTCGGCACCTGGAGTGACACGTTGCCGGCCGTCCGGTGCGTTGCGCGGTGCACCGCGACCCGGAGCCGGTCCGCTTCCGCCGGAGCAGGAGTAATCATTGAGCGGTAGAACAATTCGCCCATCAGCTTGCTTGTCCTGACAAACCGCCCTGCCGGTTCTCCGAGTGGCCGTCCGCTACCGCTCGGAGCCCGGTGCGGAAGAGGACCACCCATGAGGAACATCGCCGAACGACTGCATACCGCTCCCGACCCCGCCGCCCACGCCCCGCCGTCGCATGCGGTGACCGCCGCCGACTGCGGGTTGCTGCTCCTGCGGCTCACCGTCGGCCTGGTGATGGCGGGCCACGGTTGCCAGAAGCTCTTCGGGATCTTCGGGGGCAACGGCCTCACCGCGACGGGCAGGGGCTTCGAGGCGCTGGGCTACCACCCCGGTACGTTCTACGCCGTTCTCGGCGGCCTCTCGGAGTTCCTCGGCGGCCTGGGCCTCGCGCTTGGGCTGTTCACGCCCCTCGCGGCTGCGGCCCTCATCGCCGTGATGATCAATGCCATGGTGAACGTCACGGCGGCGCACGGCCTGTGGGCCATGCACGGCGGCCTGGAGTACACGATGTGCATCGCGGCCGTCGCCCTCGCCGTCGCCGCCATCGGGCCCGGCCGGCTCTCCCTCGACCGGCCGTTCCCCTGGGGGAAGGGCGGCTGGGAGGAGGCCGGCATCGCACTGGGCCTGGCCGGCGTGGGATCCGCGATCGTGCTCAGTCTGTAGATCCGTGCCGCCCCCGGGGGCGGCACGGCACACACCCGGGGGCCCGGGGAAAACCGGTCTGTGACCGAGAGGTGACGACGCCCACGGTCCGCCGCGGTCCCGCATCCGGTTGGATGGGGTCATGAGCGACGTCATGGCTGGTATGCCGGATTGGGAGAAGCGCTTCCGGGCGCCGCGCGTCGGACTGCCGGAGTGGGCTGAGGACGCACCCCACCGCAGCCTCTTCGTGTCGAATGCGACAGGCACGTACGAGTTGTACGCGTGGGACCGGACAACGGGGGCGCAGCGGCAGGTCACGGACCGGCCGAACGGGACGTCGGACGGGACCCTGACGCCGGACGGCGCCTGGGTGTGGTGGTTCGCCGACAAGGACGGCGACGAGTTCGGGGTGTGGATGCGCCAGCCCTTCGAGGGCGGCGCCGACGAGACCGCCGCGCCGGGGCTGGAGCCCTCGTACCCGGCGGGGCTGGCCCTCGGCCGGGACGGGCTGGCGGTGGTGGGCCGCTCCACCGACGAGGAGGGCACGACCGTCCACGTGGCGCGCCCCGGGGCGGAGCCGGTGGAGATCTACCGCCACGAGGAGTCGGGCGGGGTCGGCGCGCTGTCGGAGGACGGCACCCTCGTGGTGATCGAGCACACCGAGCACGGGGACGCGATGCACTCGGCGCTGCGCGTCGTGCGCACCGACGGGTCCGCCGTGGCGGAACTGGACGACAGCGAGGGCGGCACCAAGGAACTGGGCCTGGAGTGCCTGGGCTTCGCGCCCGTGCTGGGCGACACCCGGCTGCTGGTGGCGCACCAGCGGCGCGGCCGCTGGGAGCCGATGCTCTGGGACGTGGCGGCCGGTACGCAGACCCCGCTGGCGATCGACCTGCCGGGCGACGTGGCCGCCGAGTGGTACCCGGACGGTTCGGCGCTGCTGGTGGTGCACTCGTACCAGGCCCGCAGCGAGATCTTCCGCTACGGGCTGGAGAGCGGTGAGCTGACCCGGCTGGAGACCCCGGCGGGCTCGGTGAGCGGGGCGACGGCGCGCCCGGACGGCACGGTGGAGTTCCTGTGGTCGTCCGCGCAGTCGCCCTCCGAGGTGCGGTCGACGACCGGCGCGGTCGTGCTGGAGGCGCCGGGCTTCCGGGCTCCGGGCTCGGTGCCGGTGGAGGACGTGTGGGTCGAGGGTCCCGGCGGGCGGGTGCACGCGCTCGTGCAGCGCCCGGCGACCGGCCAGGGACCGTTCCCGACGATCTTCGAGATCCACGGCGGCCCGGCCTGGCACGACTCGGACGCCTTCGCGGCGGGCCCGGCGGCCTGGCTGGACCACGGCTACGCGGTCGTACGGATCAACTACCGCGGCTCGACCGGCTACGGCCGGGAGTGGACGGACGCGCTCAAGCACCGCGTCGGCCTGATCGAGCTGGAGGACATCGCGGCGGTGCGGGAGTGGGCCGTGGAGTCCGGCTTCGCGGACCCGGCGCGGGTCGTACTCTCCGGCGGCTCCTGGGGCGGTTTCCTGACGTTGCTGGGCATGGGCACGCAGCCCGGGCTGTGGACGGCGGGCCTGGCGGCCGTGCCGGTCGCCGACTACGTGGCCGCGTACGAGGACGAGATGGAGGCCCTCAAGGCCCTGGACCGCACGCTGTTCGGCGGCTCCCCCGAGGAGGTGCCGGAGCGCTACGAGGCGTCCTCGCCGATCACCTACGTCGGCCAGGTCAAGGCGCCGGTCTACATCTCGGCGGGCCTGAACGACCCGCGCTGCCCGATCCGGCAGATCGACAACTACGTCGAGCGGCTGGAGGGCCTGGGCAAGGCGCACGAGGTATACCGCTACGACGCCGGGCACGGCTCGCTCGTGGTCGACGAGCGGATCAAGCAGCTACGGCTGGAGCTGGACTTCGTCCGCCGGCACCTGGGCGGCTGAGGCCGGAGCGGGTTCCTCGGGTGACTGGTCCACGAGGCCGAGCGCGGCGTCCCGCCGTGTCTCGGCCTCGCGGCGCAGCAGGCGCACGTACATGAAGAGCACGAAGCCCGCGAAGACGAACCACTCGCCGGTGTAGCCGAGGTTCTGGAAGGCCTTGAGGTCCAGGCCGGTGCCGGGCGGCGCCGCGGGCGGCACGGCCGCCAGGGGCGCCACGACGCCCTCGGTCTGCGTGATCCACGCCCCGTACACCGGGTACGGGACGAGGTTGACCAATGACGCGGCGCTGATCATCCCGAGCTGGCCGGCCGGGAGCCCGCCGCGGGTGACGACACCGTCGGTGCTGTCGGTCTCCGGGGCCTGGAGGGCCCCGGAGACGGTGACCTCGCCGGACGGGGCGGCCGGGACCGCCGCGGGCGACGCCTTCGACGCGTCCCCGGGCAGCCAGCCGCGGACGACGGGCAGCGCCTGCCCGCCGCTCACCCGCAACGGGGTCAGCACGTAGTAGCCGGTGCGGCCGTCGAGTTCACGGCCCGGCACGAGGAACTGGTGGGAGCCGTCGTAGCGGCCGGTGGCGGTGACGGTCCGGCCCGAGGTCTCCGCGGTGACCACCGAGCGGATCGTGGGCAGCAGTTCCGCGAGCGGCACCGCGGCGGTCCTGGCGTCCCGCGACGGCGCGTCCTGCGCGGCGCGGTGCGTCTGCACGCGGTCCTCGAAGCGGCTCAGCTGCCAGCTGCCCATGAAGGTGCAGAACGCCACGGCGCACACCACGAAGAGGAGCCCGCCCAGCCAGCGCGGGGTCAGCAGGAACCGGTACACCCCACCAAGGTACGGGGCGCGGGCGGGCCGGTCGGACCCGCCCCCGTTTCCCGCCCCTGTCCCGGGCAGTGCTCAGGACAGGGCGAGCGGCCCGGTGTGGTAGATCGTGCCCGCGCAGGCACCGGCGAGGGTCGCGGTGGCGACCGGGGACCCGGCGTCGGGAGTGTGGCTGAGCTCGACGCTCGCGGCGGGGGCACCGTCGGCGGGCGCGGAGTCCAGGGTCGTGCTCGTCTGACCGGACGTGTCGGCGCCCGCCGTCGGGTCCCCGCTGCCGGTGGGGGTGGGCGTCGGCGAGGCCGGCGGGGCGGCACAGCCGCTGATGTCCCCGCCCGGGGCCGGGACCCAGGCGAACTGGACCTCGTAGCTCGCACCGGACTGCAGGACGAGCGGATCCGTCCCGGCGTCGGGCAGGCCGCTGCCGTCGCCCGCCACGTGGTCGAGCACGCTGATCCGTGTCGGGTCGGCGGAGCCCTGCGCGGTGGCGTTGACCACGCCGCCGCCGTCGATGGTGCAGGCGGCCGCGGAGACATTGGCCACCCGGAAGTAGCCGGTGATCCGGCCGGCGGCGTCGGCCGCTCCGGCCCAGCCCGCCGGGTTGCCGAGGTCGGCGGCGGTGCACGTCGGCGACGAGACGCCCAGGCTGCCGGCCGACTCGGTGGTGTGCGGGGTCGGGTCGCCGCCCGGGGTGCCCGGGGCATCGTGCTTGCCGCCGCCGCCCGCGGTCGGATCGACGACCACGCCCGTCGCGGGGCCGGACGGCTGGTCGTCCTTCGCGCCGTCGGTGGAGTGCGCGCCGTCGGTGCCGCCGGACGAGGAGGTGCCGGCGGCGGCCACCGGGTTGGGGTTGTCCCAGCCGGACGTGTTCGTGGCGTGCAGCACGGCCGGCACGGCCGCCACCGCGAGCAGGCCCGCGGCCGCCGTACCGACCAGCAGCTGGCGCCGGTGCGCGCGCCGCGCGGGCACGGCCCGGCGCAGGTGCGTCAGCGTCTCGGGGCCGGGCTGGAGGTCCTGCACGGCGTCGCGCAGCAGCCTGCGCAGCGCGAGTTCGTCCGGGCTCAGGTCCGGCTCGGCCTCCGCGCGCGGGCTCTCGGCCGCCGTGGGGGTCACGTCGGGCACGGCGGGTCGCTCGGGTGGGGTGCCGGCCGTCGCCTTCCGCGGGCTCTCGACGTTCTTCGGACTCTCGGGCTTCTCGGTGTGCTTGGGGTCCATACCCTCGGGGGTGTTCGGTTCGGTCATGCCGGGGCCTCCATCGCGACGCGGAGCGCCGCGATGCCGCGCGAGCCGTACGCCTTCACGGACCCTATGGATATGCCGAGGGTCTCGGCCACCTGGGCTTCGGTCATGTCGGCGAAATAGCGTAGGACGAGGACCTCGCGCTGGCGGCGCTGCAGGGTGCGCAGCGCGGCCTTGAGCTGGTCGCGCTCCAGCAGCTCGTAGGCGCCCTCTTCGGCGCTCGCCATGTCGGGCATGGGCTTGGAGAGCAGCCGCAGGCCCAGGATGCGGCGGCGCAGCGCGGACCGCGAGAGGTTGACGACGGTCTGGCGGAGGTAGGCGAGGGTCTTCTCCGGCTCACGCACCCGCTTGCGGGCGGAGTGGACGCGGATGAAGGCCTCCTGGACGACGTCCTCGCAGGAGGCGGTGTCGTCCAGCAGGAGCGCGGCGAGGCCCAGCAGGGAGCGGTAGTGCGCCCGGTAGGTCTCGGTGAGGTGGTCGACGGTGGTCCCGGCCGACATCGCGTCGTCAGCGTCCCCCCGGTCGCGGCCCGAGGGAGACTGCACGACAGGCCATGGCGCGATCACCGGCATACCGCCGACCACGCCGGACGGCCGCCGCGCATACGGGCGCGCGGGAGCCGCGCCGCGCCCCAGGAGCGCCGTTTCGATGCCGAGTGCCTCTGCCACGACTGTTGGACACACTTCCCCCCGTCAGGGTTGTGCAGTCGGGGCACCGTTTTTGATGGCGCCGCGCATATCCCCATGCGTACCAACTATCCTCAATGCCCCTTTTAACCCGGCGCTGTTGCGCCGCGTCCGGCGTGCAGCAGCACACTAGGCCGGTGCGCTGACACAAGGACGCTCCCTGCGCGCCGCCCGGTTGCGGAACAGGGAGCTCAAATTGTCTGGCGCTTACAGCTTTCCTTCAAGCGATCCTGACCATATTTTGATCACACGATCGATACTCGCCGGTTCGGTGAACGCCGCAGGTCGGGACGGAGATGCGGTGTTTCACGTTCCGTAACGCCACGACCGCCGGCCCGCCCGGGAAGGGGCGGACCGGCGGTCGTGGGACAAAGCGGGTGGTACGGGTGGGGCGGGAGCGCGAAAGGTGACGGAATCCCCGGCGCCTCAGCGGCCGGTGCCGCCGTAGACGACCGCCTCGTCGCTCTCGGTGTCCAGGCCGAAGGCGGTGTGCACCGCGCGCACGGCCTCGTTGACGTCGTCGGCCCGCGTGACCACCGAGATGCGGATCTCCGAGGTCGAGATCAGCTCGATGTTGACGCCCGCGTTGGACAGCGCCTCGAAGAACTGCGCCGTGACACCGGGGTTGGTCTTCATGCCCGCGCCGACGAGCGAGATCTTGGCGATCTGGTCGTCGTAGCGCAGCGCCTCGAAGCCGATGCCGGCCTGCGTGCGCTTCAGCGCCTCGATCGCCCTCGGGCCGTCGCTCTTGGGCAGGGTGAAGGAGATGTCGGTCAGGCCGGTGGAGGCCGCCGACACGTTCTGCACCACCATGTCGATGTTGATCTCGGCGTCCGCGATCGAACGGAAGATCACCGCGGCCTCGCCCGGCTTGTCGGGCACACCGACGACCGTCACCTTGGCCTCGGAAGTGTCGTGTGCGACACCGGAGATGATCGCGTGCTCCATGCCCTTGGCGTCCTCTCGCGGCTCGTTGCTGACCCAGGTGCCCTGGAGGCCGGAGAACGACGACCGGACATGGATCGGGATGTTGTATCGGCGGGCGTACTCCACGCAGCGGTGGAGCAGCACCTTGGAGCCGGAGCTGGCCAGCTCCAGCATGTCCTCGGAGGAGATCCAGTCGATCTTCCGCGCCTTCTTCACCACGCGCGGGTCGGCGGTGAACACGCCGTCCACGTCGGTGTAGATCTCGCAGACCTCGGCGTGGAGGGCGGCCGCCAGCGCGACGGCCGTGGTGTCGGAACCGCCGCGGCCCAGCGTCGTGATGTCCTTGCTGTCCTGGGACACGCCCTGGAAGCCGGCGACGATGGCGATGTTGCCCTGGTCCAGGGCGGTGCGGATGCGGCCCGGCGTGACGTCGATGATGCGGGCCTTGTTGTGGACGGAGTCGGTGATGACACCCGCCTGGCTGCCGGTGAACGACTGCGCCTCGTGCCCGAGGTTTTTGATCGCCATCGCCAGCAGGGCCATGGAGATCCGCTCTCCGGCGGTCAGCAGCATGTCGAACTCGCGGCCGGCGGGCATCGGAGATACCCGTTCGGCGAGCTCGATCAACTCGTCCGTCGTGTCACCCATCGCCGAGACCACGACGACCACTTGGTGGCCGGTCTTCTTGGCATCGACGATCCGCTTGGCGACGCGCTTGATGCCGTCGGCATCCGCAACGGAGGAGCCGCCGTACTTCTGCACGACAAGGCCCACGTGCGCTCCTCAAATCTGGTACTGCGTTCGGCTCAGTTTATCGAGCAGGCCGGGATCGACCCCTTACCACCACATGCTGAGACGCCCGGCTCACTCAGCGGGCCATCTGCCCAACGACCCGCCGGCGTAATCGCGCCGTGCGTCGTGCTCAATATCACTGCCCCCGGCGTACGCCCCCGTGAACCGCGGGCGACGGCCGGCGGTCCCCCCGGCGGAACTCACTTCGCCGGGCGCAGCCCCAGCGGCTTGCCGATCTCGGCGGCCATCACACGGCCCGCCTCGTCCGCGAGCCGGTCGTCGTCATCCGCACCCGCGTCCGTGTCCAGGCCGTCCAGCGCGTCCAGCGGGCTGTCCAGCCGCACGTGCGCGACCAGCGACTGCAGCGCGCGCAGCGACGCCGAGGCGGTCGGACCCCAGTTGGACAGGTACGAGAACTGCCACCACCACAGCGCCTCGGTGATCCGGCCGGCCCGGAAGTGCGCCAGGCCGTGGGCGAGGTCGGTCACCACGTCCGCGAGGTCGTCGGAGATCCGGCAGGCGACCGGCGTGCTGCGCGGCACGTACGGGTCGAAGACCTCGGAGTAGACGTCGATCGGCTCCAGCAGCACCGCGAGCCGCTCGCGCAGCTCGTCGGCGTCCGGCTCCGGCCCGAGGTCCGGCTCGTACCGCTCGTCCGGGACGATGTCCTCGTGCGCGCCGAGCCGCCCGCCGGCCAGCAGCAACTGCGAGACCTCCAGCAGGAGATAGGGCACCGCGCTGTCCGGGTCGTCGCCCTTGGCGACCTCCCGCACCGAGAGGATGAAGCTCTCGATCTGGTCCACGATCGAGGACGCGAAGTCGTCGGGGTCAAGGGCGTTGTCAGACATCAAGCAGCCGCCTTCCTTCAAAGGCCCGGCCGAGCGTGACCTCGTCGGCGTATTCCAAGTCGCCCCCGACCGGCAGGCCGCTGGCGAGACGGGTGACTTTCAGTCCCATCGGTTTGACCATGCGCGCGAGATACGTGGCCGTGGCCTCGCCCTCGAGGTTGGGGTCGGTGGCGAGGATCAGCTCGGTGACGGTGCCGTCCGCGAGACGCGCGAGCAGTTCCCTGATCCGCAGGTCGTCGGGGCCGACGCCCTCGATCGGGCTGATCGCGCCGCCGAGCACGTGGTAACGGCCGCGGAACTCACGGGTGCGCTCGATGGCGACCACGTCCTTGGGCTCCTCGACCACGCAGATGACCGTGGTGTCGCGGCGCGGGTCACGGCAGACCCGGCACTGGTCGGCCTCGGCGACATTGCCGCAGACCGCGCAGAACCGCACCTTCGCCTTGACCTCGCTCAGGGCGTGCGCGAGCCGGCGGACGTCGGCGGGATCGGCCTGAAGGATGTGGAAGGCGATCCGCTGCGCGCTCTTCGGACCCACGCCGGGCAGCCTGCCCAGCTCGTCGATCAGGTCCTGAACCACGCCCTCGTACACGCTGTGCCCTCTTCGTCGCTCGGACGGTCCGGAAGACCCGGGGCCGTCAGAAGGGAAGGCCGGGGATGCCCCCGAGCCCCTGGGCGAGCGGGCCGAGCTTGCGCTGCTGCAGCTCCTGCGCGCTCGCGTTCGCGTTCTGCACGGCGGCGACGACCAGATCGGCCAGCGTCTCCGTGTCCTCAGGATCGACCGCCTTCGGGTCGATGACCAGACCCCGGAGCTCACCGGCACCGGTCACGGTCGCCTTCACCAGGCCGCCGCCCGCGGTGCCCTCCACCTCGGTCTCGGCGAGCTCCTGCTGGGCCGCCGCGAGGTTCTCCTGCATCTTCTGGGCCTGCTTGAGCAGCTGCTGCATGTTCGGCTGACCACCACCGGGGATCACGGTCTCGCTCCTGCCTCACGACGTCGGTTGTGCGGGTAGGGCGAGCCTACGTGCTCGGGCGCCCGCTCGCGCTACCCGTAGCCAGGAACGACCGACACGCGTCGCCCGTTCCGGCCGGAAGGACCGGCGTGGGCCGGTCGTTGGCGGGTTGCCGGGCGGCGGCCCGCCGGTTGCCGGCCGGTGTCGCCGGCCGGTCTCCGGCTAGTCGTTGGCGATCTCCTCGATCACGGTGGCCCCCAGTTCCCGCACGATCAGGTCGTGGCCGCTCAGGGCCGTCTCGTCCAGATCCGGGTCGTCGTCCTCGGGCATGTCGTACTCGACCGGGGGCGGCTCGTCGGCGATCGGCGCGTGCGCGGTGGCGGACGCCGCACCGGAGCCCGCGGACGACGCCCCCACCGCGGCACGGGCGGCGGCGGCCCCGCCCGAGGCGGGCGACGCGGCCTGCGGGGCGGCGGCGGGAGCGGCCGACGGGGGCTGCTGGTAGGGCTGTTGACCCTGCTGCTGATGCGGTTGCTGCGACGGTTGTTGCGGCTGTGCCGGCTGCGGCGCCGAGGGCGCGGGGCTCTGCGGGTGCCCCGGACCGGGACGCGAACCGCCGCCGAAACCACCGGAGGAACCGCCGCCCGGTCCCCCGGGGCTGACGATCGCCTCGATGCGCCACTGCACGCCCAGCGCGTCGGTGATCGCCTGCTGGAGCACGTCCTCGTGGCCGCGGTTCACGAAACTGTCGCGGGCGCCCGGGTTGTCGAAGCCGATCTGCAGCGTCGAGCCGTCGAAGCCGACGAGGCGGGCGTTCTGCTCCAGCAGTATCCAGGTGACCCGGCGCCGGTTCTTGACGGCCTCCAGGATGTCCGGCCACATCTGGCGCACCCGGGAGGCGTCGCCGACGGGCGCCCCGGACGCGGGGGCCTGGGCGGCCGGAGCCGTTTCCGCGGGAGCGGGGGGCGGGGCCGACGGTGCGGCCGCGGCGGGCCAGGCGCCGGGGCGCTGGCCTCCCCCGGGAGCGGCCGCGCTCGGCCAGGCGCCGGGACGCGGGGCGGCGGGAGCAGCGGGGGCTGCTGGGGCGGTTTCCGGGGGGGCGGGCGCCTGTGCGGGGGCAGGGGCGGGGGGCGCGGCGGGCTCGTCGACGGGACGCGCCGGGGGACTCATCGCCGCGCGGGCCGCGGCCCGGCCACCGCCCGGGGGCATCGGCTCGCCGAACTCCACGACCGGGGCCGCGGGGCCTCCCGCCGCTGCCGGCGCCGCGAAACCGCCCGCCGAGGCGCGCCGCTCCAGCCGGTCCAGGCGGGCCTGCACCGACCGCTCGTCGTCGTACGCGGCGGGCAGCAGCACCCGTGCGCAGATCAGTTCCAGCTGGAGTCGCGGCGAGGTCGCCCCGCGCATCTCCGTGAGGCCGGCGTTGACCAGGTCGGCGGCGCGGCTCAGTTCGGCCGCGCCGAAGACACCGGCCTGCGCCCGCATCCGCTCCAGGACGTCGGCGGGGGCGTCGATCAGGCCCTTCTCCACCGCGTCCGGCACGGCCGCCAGGATCACCAGGTCCCGCAGCCGCTCCAGCAGGTCGGCCACGAAACGGCGCGGGTCGTGCCCGCCCTCGATCACCCGGTCCACGATCTCGAACGCCGACGCGCCGTCCCCGGCGGCGAAGGCGTCGACCACGTCGTCCAGGAGCGCGGCGTCGGTGTACCCCAGCAGCGAGGTCGCCATGGCGTACGTCACACCGGCCTCGCCGGCACCCGCGAGCAACTGGTCCATCACCGACATCGAGTCACGCACCGAGCCGGCCCCGGCCCGGACCACCAGCGGGTACACCCCGCCCTCGACCGGGATCGCCTCGCGCTCGCAGACCTCCGCCAGGTAGTCGCGCAGCGTCCCCGGCGGGACCAGCCGGAACGGGTAGTGGTGGGTGCGCGAGCGGATCGTGCCGATGACCTTCTCGGGCTCCGTCGTCGCGAAGATGAACTTCAGGTGCTCCGGCGGCTCCTCGACCACCTTCAGCAGGGCGTTGAAGCCCGCCGAGGTGACCATGTGCGCCTCGTCGATGATGTAGATCTTGTACCGGCTGCCGGCCGGCCCGAAGAACGCCTTCTCCCGCAGGTCGCGCGCGTCGTCCACACCGCCGTGCGACGCCGCGTCGATCTCGATCACGTCGATCGACCCCGGGCCGTTGCGCGCCAGGTCCTGGCAGGACCGGCACTCCCCGCAGGGTGTCGGCGTCGGGCCCTTCTCGCAGTTCAGGCAGCGGGCCAGGATGCGCGCGCTGGTCGTCTTCCCGCAGCCGCGCGGCCCGCTGAAGAGGTACGCGTGATTGACCCGGTTGTTCCGCAGCGCCTGCTGCAACGGGTCGGTGACGTGCTCCTGCCCGATGACCTCGGCGAAGGTCTCGGGGCGATAGCGGCGGTACAGAGCGAGGGACACGCCTACGACGATATCGGCCCCCACCGACACCCGGACCCCGCCCATGTGACGGAGCCCACACCGGCCGCCCTCCGGGGCAAAAGAAAGACCCCTCACGCACCCGCCAGAGCCCACCTACCCTTGCTGCCTTCCGGCCCTGGGGGGGTTCAGCGAGATAGCGCCACGTGAGGGGCTGCACCCAGCCTACCCGATCCGATCACCCCCGGATGCACGCCGACGCTCCGCGGGAACGAGTTCGCGAGCACTCCCTCCGATCTAGTAATGTTTGCCGCGGAGGATTCGCCTAGTGGCCTAGGGCGCACGCTTGGAAAGCGTGTTGGGGGCAACCCCTCACGAGTTCGAATCTCGTATCCTCCGCCAGTGCCTCACCGGGCACGTTGTCGAAGGGCCCCACCGGTCGCGGTGGGGCCCTTCGTGGTTCTCCGTCTCAGTTTCCGTCTCAGTTGGCCCCGGGCGAGCCCCACAGAGCGTCGCCGACCTGGCGAGCCACGTTCTTCAGCACGGGTCCGGTCACGTGCATGTACCGCGAGCGCATCCGGGCCGAGCCACCGGGTTCCCAGCCCATGATCGCGTCCACGACGACATCCGGGACGCCGAGCAGAAGTAGGACCGTCGCCGCGGTGTGGCGAGCGTCGTGCAGCCGGCCGTCCCGTACTCGCGCGAGCTGAAGCAGCTCCTTCCAGTGGTGGTAGTCCGTGTTCGGCACCAGTGGGGAGCCGTTCGGCTGGGCGAAGACGTAACCGGTGCCTTGCCAGGCGTCGCCGGCGGCGATCCTTTCGCGCTCCTGTTCTTCCCGGTGGCGACGGAGCAGCTTGATGAGCGGATCTGGCAGGCCGATGGTGCGGCGGCCGGCCCGGGACTTGGTCGACTTGTACTCGCGGCGTACCTGCTCGCGCTGCGGGCAATACCCGGCCTTCCTCCCGCAGTTGCCGCCGCAGCCGTGCGTGTACTTCGGGCGAAGGCGGTTCTTGCGGGTGCGGAGGTATCCGGCTTCTAGGTCGACGTCCTCCCAGTGCAAGCCCAGGGCTTCTCCCTGTCGGAGGCCCAGTGCGAGCGCGATCACCCACCGAGCGCTGTTGCGTCGCTTCGACGCCTCCAGGAGCAGACTCTGCACCTCTTCGATCGCGTACGGCTCGATCTCCTCTTCTTCAAGACGAGGTGCCTTGGCGATCTCAGCAGGATTCGTAGGGACGTGCCCGCGGCGCAGGGCCTCCCCAAGCGCCGTGCGCATAGTGCGGTGCGCGTGGTGAGCTGTGCCCGCAGCACTGCCCGTGTCCTGCATCTTTCGGTAGAAGCGCTCCAGGTGCTCCGGCTCCAACCGGTCCAGGCGGTGCGCTCCCAGACCAGGGACCAAGTGGACACGGACATCTACCTCGTAGCCGTCGTAGGTGTTCTCCGAGACGTAGGGCTTGGCGATGTTCTCCACCCAGTGCTCAAGCCACGTCTTCACCGTCCACGCCTTGCCAGGCTTTCGCAGCTTCCTCTCATCGCGCAGCCGCTCCAGCTCTCGGACAGCCTTGGTGACCTCTGCTCGGGTTTTCCGCTCCACATGGCGACGGTCGGGTTTGCCATCGTCGCGGACGCCCACAGTGACGCGGCCGTGCCACTTGTCGTCCTTGCCGAGGTAGATCGAAGAGGCGCCATTGGGCTGCCGGGTCCGCTTTCGCTCCGTCATGCGCTCTCTCCCCCTCAGGCAGCCGCGATCGTGTGGGCAGTCCGACGCAGCTTCGCCACGTAGGCAGGCAGCGCGTCAGCGGGGACCTTGCGCAGCCGGCCGAGAGTGACTGACTCGATCTCTCCCGCAGCGATGAGGCTGTAGCAGGTAGTCCGGCCGATCCCGAGCCTTCGAGCGGTCTCCTCCACAGTGAGGAGCAGCAACGTGGGATCGTCCGTCCCCGAAAGGTTGTGCAGTTCATTCACAGCCATGCCCCCTCCTGAGGGCTTCCATCACGGCTTCGCGTGCGGTTTCGCGGTTGGTTTGGATGTCGCGGTGGATGGTGGCGGCGAGCCAGGATTCGCCGGGGGTGTGGCCGTGGCCGGCGTAGGCCCAGTGGGCGAGTACGAGCGTGGTGGCCTCTGGGGAGTCGTCGGGGTCGGGCAGGCCCAGGGCTTCGCGTTGCTGGGCGGCGCGGTAGTCGGCCCGGACCTGCCTCAGGGCACCGAGGGTGGTGGAGTAGCGGCGGGATTTGGTGGAGAAGTGGCCGCGGAAGCCGAGCATGTGGGCCCAGTCGAGGAGCTTGCGGTCCGGGTAGAGACGGTGCAGGTCGAAGCAGGCTTCGATTAGGCGGCGCGGGTGCGGGGGGACGCCGAGGAGTTCGAGGGCTTCCCGGTTGCCGACCCGGCGGTCCACAGTGCCGGTCGTTTCGGCGGCTTTGGTGGCGTACTTGGCCACGTAGGAGGCGACAGCCTGTTCGGTCAGTTCCCCGTCCGTGCCGGCGTCGGCGGACCGGATGGGCTGCACGTCGAGCTGCGTGCCCCAACCCAGCGTGCGGGCGAGCTGGTCGCCGGCCGCAGGGACAGCCACGGCGACACGACGGGCGGCGGCGTGGATGGCGTCGGTGAGCAGGTCGAGAGTTGCCCATGGCGGGGGCTCGGTGTCGGGTCCGTCCGGGCCGTCGAAGCGGACGACGGCGTGGAAGTGGACGGCGCCGCGGCGCTGGTATTCGGCGACCTTGCCGAAGGAGACCCGGCACTGTTCGCGGGCGGCTTGCTGGGTGAGGCCGGCGCGGGCGGCGATCTCACGGCGCAGGTAGATGGTGAAGTACCGCCACAGGTCGGAGGCGTGGTTGTTCCACAGCACCGCACCCGCATAGTCGTACGACTCGGGGTCCAGGGACGTGCCTAACGCGGCATCGTCCTCGCGGTGGGCGGTCCCGCAGCGGCAGCGGCCCGAGGACGGGCGGTTGTGGACAGGGCCGAAGGACGGGGCGGTGAGGGTGGCGAACACCTTCGGATGGACCCGCACGGTGTCGGGGGTGCCCTTGTTCGGGTCGCCGACGAGGCCGGCACGGATGAGGTGGTAGGTGTCGCCGGCGTAGGTCCAGGCGCACGAGGGGCAGCGGGAGGCGCGGCGGTTGCCGCAGGCGACCCGGAGCCGTCCGCCGGGCTCGGTGTCGGTGGAGTAGGCGTGGAGGACGTGGCCGGTGGCTCGGTCGAGGGTCTTGGTGTAGCCGGTCAGGTGGATCGGGTCGGAGCAGCCGCCGGTACGGCGGATCTGGTCTTGCCAGCGGTCGAAGCCGTCCGACCCGGCCACCCGCAGCAGATCGTGCAGGGTGGCCGGGTCCAGGCCCGCCGCGGTGACGGTGTTGGTCAAGGCGCTCACCTCCCGGTCCGGGCGAGGACGGGGGCGGGGATGGTGTGGCCGGTGCCGTGGCATCCGGGGCAGGTGACGCGGAGCGTGGCGCGGGTGCCGTCCGGGTGGCGGGTGCCGGTGGTGATGGCGACGACGGGGAAGCCGTCGCAGTCGCGGCAGACCGGCCGGTTCGGGGCGTGCTGGGGCATGATGAGGAAGTCCTTTCGGGTCCGTTGGATCGAGAAGGGGCGCAGGCTTCCGGAGCGGCGGATGCTTGGCGGCTGAGTGCCGCTCCGGGGGCCGTTCAGCGTTTGCGTGCGAGGTGGAGCGAGACGGATGCGCCACCCACAGTGGGGATGGCCGCAGCAGCGGCGGCGGCGATCGTCTGGAACGCGAAGGCCAGGACGACGATCACCAGGGCGGTGCCGGCGCTGACCGTGAGGGTGAGCAGGATCTTCCCGGCGTAGGAGGGCGGCGCGGCCTGGATGACGACGACCTGTCCGGGGTGGACGCCGGGCGGGATCAGTTCGGACGGGCGGTGGTTCGCTCGCAGTTGCGCGTCGGGGTAGCGCATGACGGGGCATCTCCTCTCTGGGGATCAGGGCTGGCAGCGGTGGGTGCGGGCGGCGAGTTCGGCGCCGGAGCGGTCGCGGTAGTCGGTGGAGAAGCCGCAGCCGGGCGCGGTGCAGGCGGCGGAGTGGCGGGTGCGTCCGCGGCCGTCGTGGTAGCTGCCGACCCTCACGGGGCCGATGCGGATCACGTCGTAGAAGCGGTTCGGGCGGGACACGGGGATCGGGTCTCCTTTCAGGCGAGTTGGGCGGCGATGACGTCGGCCAGGGCCGGCGGGACGCCGAGGCGAGTGCGCAGGGTCGCGGTGTCGATCGGTGCCCCGGTGGCGGCGTGGTGGCTGTCGGCGACCTTCCGGGCATGCGCCAGCAGGGCAGGCGGCACAGACGGCGAGGACACCGGCGCCGGTACGGGAGCGGCCTCCGGCGGCATGGCGGCGGGGAGTTCCGGCGTGGGGTCGGGGGCGCGTTCGACCGTGACCTGCGGGGCCGATTCCGCAACCGGGACTGGTTCGCGGGCCGGAGTGGTGTCCGTTGCGGGTTCCTCTGCCGGGTCGGGTGCCGGTGTGTGGGCGAGGAGGGTGCCGCCGAGGAAGGCCAGGGCGGGCCAGCCGGCGACGAGGATGCGCAGCCAGGCCGGGACGGCGTTCATGTCGAGCAGCCCCGCGGTGGAGACGTTCGCGCCCAGCGACGCGACCAGGGCGATGACGAACCAGGTCCACGCCGCGCGGGCGGGACGGTCAGCGGCGCGCAGGATGCGCATGCGGCGCCAGGCGGCGACGAGGAGCAGGTCGACGGAGACGGGGTAGGCCCAGGCTTTCCAGCCGTGCTGTCCGGCAGCTTCGGCGATGTCGTGCAGGTGGGCGAAGGACAGCGCACCGGCGATCACGGCCTGAATCAGCACGGGGTCGAAACGGTTGGGGCGGGACACCGGGTCACCTCCTTTCGGATTGGTGGTCCCAGGGCCGGGCGGGGAGCGAGCTCTCCGGCCGCCCGGCACCGGGGGGTTGAGGGTCAGGACGGGGCAGTGCCGGTGCCGAAGCAGGTCAGGCACAGTGCGGCCTGCCGGTCGCCGGTCTCACGGCCCTTGCGGGAGCCGACGCGGACGGTCTCGGTGGTCTCACCGTCGCCCTGACAGTCCGGGCACTTCGGCTCGGGGTCGACCGGGCGGCGGGTGGTCTTGCGAGCGGCCATTACGGATCACTCCTTCCGGGCTTTGGCACGGGTGGGGTAGGGACCTGGCGCGAAGCGGTCACGCCAACCGGTTGGGGCAGGGGTGTTACTCGGTGACCGGGCGGGGCCGAGCCAGCGGCGCCACATCGGCCGGAGGGGCGATTTCCGGGACGTCCGGTCGGAACGGCGCCAGGGCCGGCAGGTCCGGAACCAGATCCGCGTGTGCGCGGCAGACCGCTGCGGTGTCGGTGATCGAGGTCAAAGGGGTGCGGATGTGGGTCCAGCCGCCGGAGGCGTCACCGGCGACCGCGACCCCGGGGCGGTCGGCGGCGATGGCGGTTGCGGCGTGCATGGCCTCGGGTGAGATGTCGCCCAGACCCATTTCGGCGGTCTGCTTGTCGTTGACCCGGTGGACCACGCGGCCGGTGAGCTGCGCGCGGAGCATGGTGGCGCCCTTGCCGAGCTCGGCGCCGAAGCGCTGGCCGCAGATCTCCAGGTAGATACCGACCGCGCGGGACATCTGCGCCAGCCGGATCAACTGAGTCACCATGCGGTCCCGGCGTTCCTCATCCTTCTTCGTCGCCGTCAAGAACAGCTCCGCCACCTCGTCCACCAGGACGACGACCGGCACTGGCCGGACATCCTTGGGAAGTCCCCAGATGTCGGACGTGATCTCCCCGTTCGGCGTCGACAGGGCCGTGCCCTGGTAGTCCTTGAGGAGATCGAACCGTGCCTCCATCTCCCCCACCAGCGCATCCAACAGGCCGGCAGCTTGTTCGGGGTCGGTGGCCAGGGCCGACAGGCGCGGCGCATACGGGGTCTGTTCCACGCCGCGTTTGCAGTCGATCCCGACCAGGGCGACGGGGAGTTTGGCGAGTTGCTTGATCAGGTTGCGCTGATACATCGACTTGCCCGACTGATTCGCCCCGAGCGTGAGGGCGTGCGGGATCTCCCGGTAGTTCCGGGCGAACGCGGTCCCGTCCTCCCGCAACGCGACCGGCACCACCATCGGGCCGGACGGCAGACGCCGCGGCATGCGGACCTGTCGGAGGACGTCGTAGCCGGTCATCCGCAGCTCGACCACGCCGGGCTTGATCTCGGCCACGTGGACCGCGTGGACGCCCCAGGCGTGCCGGAGCCGGTTGGAGGCAGCGGCGACGTCGTCGGGTTCCAGGCCGGCGGGAAGGCGGAGGCGGACGCGGAGGCCGGTGGCGGAGCCGGCGACGCGGCGGATCTTCGGCGGGACCGGCTGCACCTCGCGGCGGGCCACGGTGCGGACCATGAAAGCCCGTAGCCGGGACGGGGCCACCGTCAGCCCGCACACGTCCATCGTGGAGGCGTAGGTGAAGTGGAACCGGCCCAACGCGACCGGCAGACCCACCAGCGACCAGTACACGCCCGGCGCCTTCACCTTCGCGTATCCCAGGCCGCCGGCAGCCCCCACCAGCGGGGTGCCGATCTCGATCAGCGTCGCCAGATCCACGGCTCAGACTCCCGCCGTGATCGCCACCGCGCGGAACGAGATCCCGTGCCGGGTCTGACCGTTGAACATGTTCTCCCAGTCCCGGGCCCGCAGGCCGATCACCGACACCGCGGTACCGGGCGTCAGCGTCGCCTCCACCCCGGTCGAGGGCACGGTCACCTGGTACAGGTTCCCCTCACCCTCGTCGGAGATCAGCAGACCCACGGTCATCAGCTGCGCACCGGTCTCCCGGTCGACAGCGACCTCACCGGTCTGCTTGCTCACCAGCTTCGGGGTAGGCGCAGTCGCGACGAACACCACGGCAGTCGAAAGGTCGATCTTGAATGACGACATGAAGCGTCTCCCTGTCCGTGAGGCCACTCCGGACGAGCAGCCTGTCTAGAGATGTCTTCAGTGAAGCTGACATCTCTATACACGTCAACCTGTCTAGAGACGTTGGCCGGAACCATATCGCGAGGAGGCGTCGAGGGGACTACCCGCTAGGCTGTCTAGAGAGGGAGGAGGGATCGCTTATGACCACCGAGGGCACCGACCGCCGCCCGAAGTACCAGCGAATCGCCGACACGCTGAAGGACGCAATCACGGCAGGTGAGTACGGCCCTGGTGACCGACTGCCGGGCGAAAACGAGCTGATGGCCGTCCACGGTGTCGCCCGCATGACGGCGCGGCAGGCTCTAGGTGTCCTGCAAAACGAAGGCATCGCCGAGTCCCGAAAGGGAGCCGGCGTCTTCGTACGCGACTTTCGGCCACTGCGACGCCGCGGCATCCAACGCCTCGCGCAAGAGCAGTGGGGATCGGGCCGCTCGATCTGGTCGGCCGACATCGAAGACCGCACCTTGGTGGTAGACCAGGTCGCCGTGACCGAGGAGCCCGCCCCGGAACGCATTGCCGGCGTGCTCGACGTACCGGCAGGTGAAGCGGTCTGCGTCCGCAGCCGGCGCTTCGTACTCGACGGGAAGCCCGTCCTGTTGTCGACGTCGTACCTGCCGGCGGATCTCGTGACGGGATCAGCCATCACGCAGGAAGACACCGGGCCCGGCGGCACCTACGCGCGCCTTACCGAACTCGGCTACAAGCCCGTGCACTTCCGCGAAGAGATCCGCAGCCGGATGCCGTCCCAAGACGAGGCAACCCGACTCGGCCTGTCCATGGGCATGCCCGTCATCCTGATCTGCCGCACAGCGTTCGCCGACGAGGGACGCCCGGTCGAGGTCAACGAGATGACCTTGGACTCTGCCGCGTACATCCTCGAATACGACTTCGACGCGTAGAGCCGCATCCCCTGACCGCGTCTATAGGTTCAGTTGATCCTTGACGGCTTGAGCGAACCAGCAGTCGGACCCCGTCCGAGTAGGACCAGGAGGCGCACAACCTTGAATCCCCACGTCACGGTGACCTGGCAGGCGGGCGACGCCGGGATCGCGGGCAAGGTTCTGTCTCGCGATGGCTGGAAGGCCCTACAGGCCCAGCCCGAATGGCTGATCCGCGAGCAGAGCTTCTTCGGGAAGGCCTCCATCAGCGTTGGCGACACCGAGTTTCCGTTCGCCCGCGCCACCGTCATCGACTTCATCGAGTCCTGGCGCTACGGCCTGGACGAACTGGCTCTCAGAGCTCAGGCACGCGTCGAACTGGCGGAACAACGCGGGACCGTCAATCTGTCCCGAGACACTTCCACTGTCACCCTGTCAACTCCCCACGATCAGCGCACGGCGTCCTGCTCGTTCATTGATCTGCTGGCCGCGATCCTCAAGTTCGCCCAATCATCGCTGGACGAGCTGACGCGGACCCATCCGGACCTGCTGGTCCACGATCTCGTGGAGCGCTTGTTCCGCAACCTCGGGATGAGACAACTCGGGCAAGAGCAGTTTCGACGCCACACTGCGGCCGTAACCAAGCGCCTCCACCGTGAGGCATGAACAACGGCTCCCGCAGCACCACACCGCCGGGTCTGACCACCACAGCTGCCCCCTGACCAGGCCTGTTACAGATTTCTCTACCTCATCAAGGCACCCGGCGTCGCTCACGCTCCGCCGGGCGCGCGGCCGACGTCCGGCCGCGCCCACGCTCCAGTCTTCGCCCCGCTCGGCGCGCCGTCCGCCGCCGCGCGCCCACCAGGTAGGCCCGAGGGCATGAGGTGAGAACCGCGGTGGCTGGGGCGGCCGGCGCTCCGATGCTTTAGGCAGCCACCATGGGGCGAGCCTCGAAGATCGGGGCCCACATCGGGCTATTGCGGGCAGGTCAACGAACTGCCCGAGTCGCGGCAAGCTTACGGGCCCCGATCTCTCGCCCCATGGCAGCTCCAGCCCAAAGCCGCTCCACGCCGCCCGCGTGAGAACCGCGCGGCACCGGCCAGGTAGCCTCCGACACATGGAAGAGAGGCGCCCGCTGTGGCGGAGAATGGCGGGCCCAGTGCTGGTCGCCTGGCCATTGCTGACACTCGTGTCGTGGGGCATAGCGCGACTGCTGGGCGCGGCCGAGAGTCTCGCAGACTGTGCATTCTTCATGGGTCTGCTGATGGCTGGTGGGCCGATATCCGATAGGGGGCGCCGGTGGCGGGAGCGGCGACGCCGCCGAGCCACCTCAAGCTGATCGGACGGGCCTGCCCGGGCCGTCTTGGGGCCGTCCGAAGGAAACCAGCGTTGACCGACAATGACAGCCAACGCGCACGTCGGCGCAGGTCAGTAATGCACGGAGGTAGAAGTTCGCAGGTGGGAGATGCGGCTCACCACTTCCAGAAGAACTAGTCGGCCCTGCCCGTAGGCTCGGAGTATGGATGTCCAGCCGACGCTTGATGAGATCGAAGACCGATTTGTTGCTCTTGTCGAGGGGCGGCTGAGCCGGGACGACGCCGATCGATGGGCAGCGCACTGGGTGACTAAGAGCGACCTTGTCTGGGATGACCTTGCATGGTGGGCGGTCGACCTCTTGCACGGCGTTGATCTTCCTGCGGGCGCTACGGGCGGCTTCCTGCACGACGACGCGCAGGTACTCGCATGGCTTCACGAGCTGCGACTACGCCGAGCGGTGTAGACGGTCCTCATGGCCGTGCCCGCTGCGTGCCCGTTCGGGCGGGACATTGCGGGGACTCACGGGGAACAGGGGCGCCAACCTCGCTCTGGCCCAGGTAAGGGAGTTGCCAGGTCAGCGGCCATCCGCATACGGCGTCTTCCAAACTGGCGCCCGTAGCACCTACGTTGTCGCCATGAACTCAGCGATGCGGGAACTCGCTCAGTAGTGGCAGAGTAGGTCGACGACGACGGCTTCGCCGTGGAGGTTGTCGAGGTAGCTGTTGGCTTGCTCCCAGTAGCCGTCGGTTTCCGCGTCCGTCCACCTGCCGTCGAGGGTGACGAGGGCGAAGCCGGGCACGGCGCTTCGGACCGACGACTGCCGGGCCTCTTCATGCTCCTGTGTGAAGTACGCGACCGGGTCGTTGAGCAGAAATGACATGTCGAAGTGCGGGTCGCCCGTGGCGGCGCGCTGCGCCACGTCCTGCACCAGAGGTTGGAGCAGATGCTCTTCCTTGGCGTCCGCCAGGGAGTAGCCACCGGGATCGGACTCGTGGCGAGCGACGAAGTCGGCCAGCGGGCGGGCCGGGGGATGTAGTGCGGTCAGTTCCTGCCAGGCGGCGAACAGGGCGTCATGCCTTTTCTCCGCCCGGCGCCGCATGGCGTCGAAATCAAGCAGGCCCCGAGGCCCGCCGTAGCACTCCAGTGGCCCGAGGGCATCGAGCTCGGCCTTCCGGTGGGGGACGGTCGACGCTTTGACGAGCCTGCGGTCGCCGTCGTGCGCGGGTAGGACGAGGTAAGGGCTCTCCGCATCGCAATGGATGATCCACCAGTCCCATTGGCCGACCGGGTTCCAGTCGTCGGTGAGGTTGGCGTTGTACGGCGCCATGGCGGCCGCTATCGCTCCCGAAAGCTTCCGCGGCTTGGTCGGCGGAAGGCACACCGTGACGAAGAACCTGGTCATGCGCGGGATCGTAGATCAGAGAGACCGTCTGGGCGTCGCCCATAAGGTCCGCCGCACAGAGACAGCCAGCCAGCACCGATGGTCAGCCCGTCTCAGTTTCCGTCTCATTCACAGCCGTCCGGGGCCGTCCACTCCGGCACGGCGGCAGGCCCGAGCTGAGTTGCTGAACGAGCTCGGACGCGGGCGGACAGTCGTGGACAGGTCGCCAGCCAGGGCCAACAGACTTGGAAAGCGTGTTGGGGGCAACCCCTCACGAGTTCGAATCTCGTATCCTCCGCCAGTGCCTCACCGGGCACGTTGTCGAAGGGCCCCACCGGTCGCGGTGGGGCCCTTCGAGGTTTGTGGTCTCAGTTCTGGTCTCCGTTGCGCCGTCGACCGGCCGACGATCGGCCCCGCATCCTTTCCCGCCCCGATCGGTACGACCGCAGTCGTGCGGTCGTGATCGGTTCCCCACAGCGGCCGCCGCTCTTTCTCGACATGGAGCACCGCGACCAACCAGGCTCGGGACTCCCGTGGCCAGGGCGGTGAATGGTGTTCCGGGGCTGCTTCACGCCGGGTAGTGCTGTTCCGGGCACACGGACGTGCCTGAACGCAGGTGGACGCCTGTGCGTACGGCGCCCACCTGCGTCAACAGGCTGGTGCGTGGCGGGGTGATCAGCGGTCAGCGGTCATCGGTCAGTGGGTGACGTTGACCCGGTTCTGGCTGGAGACGGCGTCGAGGGAGTGGCTGTCGGGGGTGCGCCACACCGCTCGCCAGTAGCCGGTCCACTGGCCCTTGTACGCCTTGCTGAAGTGCCCGTGGGAATCGGTCGTGACCGTTCCCTTGTACGTGAACGCCTTGGAGTTCAGCAGCCGGAAGTAGATCCTGACCTTCTGGCCGGCGAACGCCTTGAACGTGGTGGTCCCCGGTTGCCTCTGCAGGGTGCCGCTCACCGTGATCGGCCGTCCCGCCGCCACACGGGCGGGGGACACCTTGTACCCGGTGAACCGGGTCACGGTCCGGACCAGGTGCTTCACCGGGCTGGTCGCCGCCGTGTGGTCGGGAGGGCCCGGGTATACGTGGTTCGAATCGACGAAACCGTTGTAGCGGACCCGCCAGTAGCCACGCGGGGTGGTCAGCAGCCTCTTCCAGGAGAAGGAGCCGTTGGCCGTGGTCGTGGCGGCGCCGATGTTCTTCCAGCCGGTCTTGCCGTCGGGCGACTGCTGGATCGCCACGCTGGGTATCCGCACATTGGAGACGGCCGTGATCCGGCCGGCCAGCTTCAGAACGGAGTCCGCCCCGATGGACGCGCTGGTCAGGCGCAGGGTGGTCGCGTCGATCTCGTTGACAGTCAGGAAAGCGCGGCTGGTCTTCAGGTACTGCGGGACAGTCCAGGGATCGGAGCGGCCGGGGGCGTTTCCGATCTCGATCCCGTCGCTGATATCGCCCAGCACCTTTGAGTAGGTGATGGTGAAGCGGCCCGAGGAGTTGGTGACGGCCGGAAGCGAAAGGCCGCTGTTGTGGACGTACACCCCGACCAGCGGCTTCCATGCCTGCAGAGTCTGGTCGAAGTACTCGGCGACACCGCTGACCGGGAGTGGTTTCCCGTACTGGGTGGTGAAGGAGCTCTTGTCCAGCCTGATCCGGGTCTCGCTCTTCACCAGGGCCGGTTGGCTGTAACCGCTGTCGGCGGCTTGCTCCGAGGTGTCGTCGGGGACCCCGTGCACATACAGGTAGTAGTTGCTGTAGGCGGCGTAGTCCGCCGGGGTGATGCTGAAGCTGCCGTCCGCCCCGGCGGTGCCCTGCCCCACGGCCGCTTCAGGGTCGGTGGGGTCGAGTGACTGCTGCTTCGCTGTCACCTTGCCGGGGATGGGCGCGATCAGGGTCCCGTCCGGGTGGAGGCGGAGGTACTTGCCCTTGATGACCAACGGATGCGCCCAGTCGCTGGGAGCGGTCTGAACGCTGATGTAGGAGTTGTCGACGTACGGCAGGAACCCGCTGCCCGAGCCGGTGTCACCCCCGGCGTCGACGGCCTCGTAGCTCACCTGGTAATTCCCCGGCGCCACACCGGCGGGGACGGACGCGATCCAGGTGGTGTACGGGTCATCCACACCAAGCCAGTTCCTGCCACCGTCCGTCTGGTGGAACGCCTCCGCCGGCACGGTGGCGACGACACTCCCGTTCTGGCTGATGGTCGCGGAGACCGACGCCACGGGATCACTGGACACCACATCCACCTCAAGGGCGACGGCGTTGTTCGCGTCGTGCGCCTTGTCCACCTGGTGGATGTACGGCACGGAGTTCCCGCTCGCGTGCGCGGCGACGGGCAGCCCCCCGAGCATCCCCGCCGCAATGGCCGTCACAGTCGCCATTGCGGCCATGCGCCGCCTGGGAGGACGGAGCCCTTCTTCAGTTCTCATGCCCTCTCAGACTCGCTGCACCCGCCAAGAGTTGTACAAGACCCCGCCGCACATCCGGAGCCGGCGCCCACGAAAGCCCGCACGTCCGTGCGGCAGCCGCCCGCCCAGTGGTCCGTTGCGGGGCCCGTCGCCTATGTCGAGGCCGAGTGCTTCGGCGGCGTCGGCGAGCAACGAGGCGCCGGCGGTGGGGCCACTGGATACGCCGGCGAAGAAGTGGCTTTCACGAACGGTCAGCCCGATCTCGCTCGCCCTCCGGCAGTTCGGTGTGTTCGAGGCTGTGGGGCTGGACCGCCATCGGAACAACGACGACTGGATCTCTTGCAGCACCTCGGAGCAAGGTGGCTGGCGGGGGCGCCGCAAGCGGTGCGAAGGCTGGTCGGCACTTCGGTGGACGACCGTGGCACGTCTTCGCGTTCGGCTCCGCGCTGGGGTCGGTCGCGCTCTTCGAGCGGGTGCGGGGTTTCCGGTCGGGCCGCCGGTACCTGCTGTGCCACCCGTCACCCGCTCTGGACCACCTCACGCTGGTGGCTCTCGCGCTGCTCGCCGGGGTCTTCCTGACGGCCGTCGCCGGCGAACGGCGGGCGGCGGGCGACGGGCGGCGGGCGACAGGGATGACGGCGGAGCGCCTCGGCGGGACCGTCTGCGACTGCACGCCGCAGGTCCACTCGGCCACTCCCGGTTGGTTCTCCTGGTGATCAGCCGCGGGCGAACGGCCCCCGACCGGTGGTTCCGGTCGGGGGCCGTTGTCGTCCCGGTGCCTGCGGCGGGTCCTGATCGGAGCGCGGCCGTCAGCTGACGACGGCGATGTACTGCCAGGCGCTGTAGGTCGGAGCGTTGTACACGGTGTCGTACAGGAAGCGCACCCGCACCCGGCTCTGGTTCATGGCACCGAGCGGCAGGCTGTAGGTGGCGGCGCTCTTGGAGTTGAGCTTCACGCAGCTGTTCCAGTTGATGTCTCCGCCGATCCACGCCCCGGCGGTGAAGGTCTGCCGCTGGACGCGGACGCACTGGCCGGGTGCGGCCGGGGCCACGTCGATGGCGAACTTCGCGGAGGACGTGTGGTGGTAGACCTTGTACGTCTGACCCCCGGAGGCGGTCGTCCTGACGTAGCCGCCGGCCGTACCGTGGATGAGCGCGTTCGTCTTCGTACCGACGGAGACCGAGACGGGCGCGTAGCGGGCGTCGCCGGAGAAGGACGCCGAGAACCTGGTGCTCCGGCTGACCGCGTAGGTGCCGGAGATGTTGCCGTTCTTGTCGACCTTGGCGGTCCTGATGGTGACCCGCTTGCCGTTGACGGGCGTGGCGAACAGCCCGACGGTCCGGCCTGTGTAGGTCGTGCCCAGGTGGGCCGTGACCGTGGCCTTGGCCTTGTAGCCGTAGAGCGAGCGGTCGGTCTTGACCGTGAGCTGGGGCGTCAGCCGCGTCATGTTCAGATTCGCGGAGGCCGAGGCGCCCGACAGGTCGGCGGTGCCCGCGTAGCTCAGCTGCAGCTGGTACTTGCCCTCCGCGCGGATGTCCAGCGGGAAGGCGAAGTGCCCCGACGTGTCGGTCGTCACCGCGGGCGCCAACGGCGTGCCGGGCGCGTCGTTGACGGGGTTGAGGGCCAGCCGGACGCCCACCTTCTGGCCCTTCGGGATCGCGAGGCCCTCGGCGGAAGTGAGCTGTCCCGTGACCGTGACGCGGTTCGCCTTGCCGAGCTCGAACTTCGGCGTGTTGGCGGTGAGCTTGATCGAGACCGGGTGGCGCACGAAGCGCATCACCCGGGTGCCGTCGGAGGGGAGGTGGGTGTCGTCGCCCAGGTAGGTGGCGGTGTAGGTGTAGTAGCCCGCCGGCAGCGAGTCGTCGAACGACCACGTGGCGCCGATGGCGTCGATCGGGGTGGAGGTCACCGTCCCCACCACGGC
Organism: Streptomyces sp. NPDC002574; assembly: GCF_042889545.1. Classification (NCBI taxonomy): domain Bacteria; kingdom Bacillati; phylum Actinomycetota; class Actinomycetes; order Kitasatosporales; family Streptomycetaceae; genus Streptomyces; species Streptomyces sp. NPDC002574. The sequence goes on along the minus strand of NZ_JBIARB010000012.1, from coordinate 210,482 downwards.
ACTGGTGCCGTCCGTGTTCTTACGGGTGATCTGCACCTTGGCGCCCTCGGGCGCGCAGTAGAGATAACCGGCGAGCGTCGCGGTCTGGCCGACGAAGACCTGGATCGGGGTGCCGTCGTCCCCCCACGGGGAGTCTTCCGCGAAGGGGCCGTTGTAAAGGCTCGTGGGGACCGAAGGCCCGTTGCCCGTGGGCGCGGCGCAGTGGTCCGGGGGCCGGGTGCCGTCGGCGAAGGCCGTGCCGGGAGAGGCGGCCAGAACCAAACCCGCGGCGACTGCTATGCCGGTGGTGGCGGCGGCGAGGGCTCTCGCTCGCATGGATAACTCCTCAGTGATCAGTGTGATCAGTGTTCAGTGATCGAGGTGGACGGCCGACGCGTCCGTGCCCACCGGGGTCCCTGCGGCTGTGCCGTCCGGCAGGGCGGTGGTGGACGCGGCTCCGGCCACCTCAAGATCGAGTGAGTCGTTCGCGTCGTGCGTGCTGATGGTGCAGACGATGGTCGGCCGGGTGGCCGAGCTCCGCACCCCTCCCGGCGGTGGGCAGCGGCACCGTGCTCGGCATCGCCGCGGCAGACGCCGTGGATGCCGCCGGCAGGGCGCGCCCGCTGCGGGAGGATGCATTCACGTGGGGTGAGACACACGGGAGTGCGGCGTAGTTGTGCTGGTGCGTGATGACGCTTCGGTGGCGTGCGGGAAACATCGAGGTGAACCGGCCCGAAGGGCGGATCGGCGCGGGGGACGAGTCGGGCCATGGCCACGCGTACGGGGCAAGTCGGCGTGGGGCGGGGGACATTGGCGCCGGGACAACCGGCGGGCACCTCAACCCCGGGAGCGCGTCGGCGACCTGCCGGCGCGCCGTTACGGGGCGAGGGTTCCCGCGATGAGGGTGGCGAGTGTGTCGGCCAGCGTTTCGGTGAAGTCCCAGCACAGCGCCGCAAGTTCGGGGTCGGCCGCGTAGGCGGCGCGCACGCTGTGGGACGGCTGGGTCTGGCCCCAGAGGGCGCCGGCCAGCACGAAGACCATGCCGGACACCTTCCATGCGGCGTCGGTGTCGAGTTCGGGCAGGTGCCCGCGGACCAGCTCGCTCAAGGTGCCGTTGTTGTCGACCATGGCGTACTTGTAGCGGGCGACGGTCTCGGCGGACACGTTGTGCTCCAGGACACCGCCCTGGGCGCCGAGCAGGTCGCACAGCACTCGGTGCGGGGCGAGGGAGTCGGCGAGGGCGGCGGCGAGCTGCTTGCCGCGCTCCCGGGCCGGGGCACCCGCGTCGATCGCGTCGGCCAGCTGCCGGGACAGCCCGCCCAGCCACTGCTTGGTGTCACGGTCGAGCAGTTCCAGCAGGATCGCCTCGCGGGACTCGAAGTAGCGCAGCACATTCGATTTGGCCAGGCCCACCTGGGCGCTGAGTGCGTTGAGACCGACCTCGCCCACGCGCATGGTGTCGAGCATCGCGGCCGTGGTGTTCAAGATCGCCTGGCGCCGGATCTCCCGCTGTTCCTCGCTGCGTGCGCGCTGGAAAGTCATGCCCTCATGTTACGGACCCCCAGTCTTTTGATATCCGACCGCCGGTCCCTTATGCTTCCCCGCCCGAACCGCCGCGGTCGGCGGGCACTCCGTCCGGCCTGATGGCCCCTCCCCCTCCCCTCAAGCAAGGCAGGGGGAGACACAGTACAAAGATCGTTGACCGTTGACCGTGCCGAAGGAGACTCCCCCATGATCGACCACGTCTACATCCCGGTGAGTGACCTCAACCGCTCGGGCGCCTTCTACCTCGCGGCGCTCCAGCCGCTCGGGTGGAAAGAGATCGGCGCCTACGAATCCGACACTCCCGGTGTCCCCAGCCTCTTCGGACTCTGTGACCGGGTCTATGGAACGGGTACGGCGGTCGGCGCCAGCATCTGGCTCCGCGAGCGGAAGCCGGGTGAGACCGGTCTCTACCTCGGCCTCGCCGCCGACAGTCCGGCCGAAGTGGACGCCGCCCATGCCGCCGCCCTGGCCGCCGGCGGTCAGGACGACGGCGGAGCGGGCCCGCGTCCGCACTTCGGCCCCGGCTACTACGCGGCGAACTTCACCGACCTCGACGGCAACCGGCTCGAGGTCGTCAACAAGGCCGTCAATCCCCGGCGCCCGGCCTGAGACGCGCCTGCGGGCGGGACTCCTGGCGGCCGGCCCTGCCTCGGCAAGCGACGCCGGGAAACAGGCCCGGCAGCCCGACAGCACGCCGCGTCGTCAGCGATCGACCGTCCAGGACGCGTCGGCGGGTGGGGATCCCTCGCGGACGAGGTGCCAAACGATGCGGAACGCCTCCGCGAGCGGCACCGTGTCCTCGTCGGCGTACGCGTCGTGCTGCCCGTTGGACAGGACGAAGCCCCGGCTCGTTCCCGCGGCTCCCGGGTCCACGGCGTGGCCGCCGGGGTCACCTTCGCCGTCGAGCAACGCCACCATCGCCCGCTCGGTGTTGGTGACGACGGTCAGCAGGCGGCCGGACGAGCCGGTCAGCCATGTCTCAGCCCGGCCCGCCTCCATCCGCGCCCGGAGCGTCCCCAGGACCGCCGTCGGCGTCAGCGGCACGCGGGGGTCGTCGTCGAGCGCCCAGGACTCCGTCACGGGAGCGACCCTCTCATGGGCCGGGCGACCACGCCTCGGCAAACGGGGCCCCAGGAAAGTGCTTCGCGCGGCCGGTCCGGTCGCTTCTACGCTGGGCGGGACAAGACCGGCCGTCTCGCCCTCAGCGCGTGCGCTGCCGCCTGGACCAACACGTTCGGAGCCTCATTCGTGTACGACCGGGACGCGTTCATCCGATGCCGGCTCCACGTTCTCGCCGGTCCGGCGAGCGGATTCGGTGACTACGAACCTGAGGACGACGACGTCAACTCGGCGCTCTCCGCCTATTACCAGGGCCTTGAGGCGGCGCTGGAGCAACGCTTCGAAGCGGTACTGGACGCACGCAGGGCCGCGGACTCCGGCACGCGGACGCTGTTGATGCTGTTCGGCAGCACCGCCCGGTCCTACCTCAGTATCCGGACCCCCTGGTCCGGGTACCTGGAGGCAGGACTGCTCGTCCGTCGTGTGGAGCAGATCGGCCCGGGCGGTGAGCGGATCCTCGAGGCGAGCCGCCGCATCGAGGAGTCCGTGGCGCTCTCGCGGGACGCCCACCTGGAGATCCTGGACGCGATCGCCGCCCACGTCCTCGGCGCCCGCTCGGAGGCGGTGTTCACCTCTGCCGACCTGCTCGCGGCCGGTTTCGACGACACCCGCAGGCCGTTTCCCCCGAATTGAGCGTGCACCCGGCGTGACTCGCATCACTCCGCCGTCACCGCTCAGTTCACCGCCGCCCCTCCGGCGTGCAGGGCAGGGACGCACACGACAGGAGTGGAACCATGACGGAACCGGTGAAGGGTCCGGCCAGTTACTTCCCCTCGATCGGGACGAAGTACGGGCGGCCGGTCGCGGAGTGGAAGGAACTGATCAGGTCCTCGCCGTTGACGCGGCACATGGAACTGGTCGGGTGGCTCGAGGCCGAGTACGGGCTCGGGCACGCCAACGCGCTGGTGGCGCACACGCGGGCCGAGGGGAGCGACGGCTGAGGCGGGTCAGGACGGGGTGGCCGGGATCGGGAGGTCCTGGGTCTCCAGGCTGATGAGCTGGTCGGGGGTGGGGGCGGGGAGTTCGGCGACGCGCTGGGCCTGGCGCTCGGTCATCTCCTGGAACATCTGGCGGGCGGAGCGGCCGTTGCCGAAGCCCTCGCCGCGCGGCAGGCGCTCGAAGAGCAGGGCGAGTTCGGCGCGGGCGGCGGGGGTCAGCTCGTACTGGTGCTCCTCGGCCTGGTGCTCCACGATCGAGACCAGTTCGGCGGCGTCGTAGTCCTCGAAGAGCAGGGTGCGGCCGAAGCGGGAGGACAGGCCCGGGTTGGAGCTGATGAAGCGGTCCATGTCGCCGGGGTAGCCGGCGGCGATGACGACCACGTCGTCGCGGTGGTCCTCCATCAGCTTGACCAGGGTGGCCACGGCCTCGGTGCCGAAGTCGTTGCCGGCGCCGAGCGGGGCGAGGGAGTACGCCTCGTCGATGAACAGGACGCCGCCGAGCGCCCGGTTGAAGGCGGCGGTGGTCTTCGGGCCGGTGTGGCCGACGTACTCGCCGACCAGGGCGGTGCGGTCGACCTCGACGAGGTGGCCGCGGCGCAGCAGGCCGAGCGCCTTGAGGAGCCTGCCGTAGAGCCGGGCGACGGTGGTCTTGCCGGTGCCGGGGTTGCCCGCGAAGACCAGGTGGCGGCTGAGCGGCGGCGCGGGCAGGCCGGCCTCCTCGCGGCGGCGGACCGTCTGCATGAGCTTCACCAGCGAGCCGACGTCGTGCTTGACGCGGTCGAGGCCGACGAGGGCGTGGAGTTCGCCGAGCAGGTCCTCCAGGTGCTCCTCCGGCACGTCCTGGTCGTCGGCGGCCCCCGCGGTGCGCGGCTCGCCGGGTGCCGCGGCCGGCGTGGCGGGGGAGCCGGGCCGGGCGGAGGGGGCGGGCGCGCCGAAGGTCAGCGGGACGCCGTCGGCCGTGCAGTCCTCCAGTCGGGGGGCGGCACCCTCGTCGGTGCCGAGGGCCTCCGCGCAGTCCCGGGTCCTGCACTGCCGGAACAGGGGGTCGGCGGACGCGCCGACGTGCAGGGCGGGGAATCCGGAGCCGGTCACGTCGATGCTGGTGAAGGTGCCGCCCGCGCCGTCAGCGAGGAAGACGCCGTTCTTGGCGGGGCCGCTGATCCGCAGGTCGGTGACGGTGGGCCGGGCGCCGGTCCACACCACGACTCCGGACCCGCCGCAGTCCTCCACCGATCCGCCGTCGACGGTGGCGTCGGCGCCCTTGTCGACGACGACGCCCGCCGCGCCCGCCCCGGTGATCCGTATCCCGGTGAGGACGGCGGTGCCGCCGGAGGCGATCTGGACGCCGATCTCCTTGGTGCCGGTCACGGTGGTGCGCTCCACCCGGGTGCCGGTGGCCGAGCCGACGCCGATGCCGGTCGCCGCGCCGTCGATCCGGCAGCCGGTGACGGTGGCGGTGGCCTGCTCGACCACGGCGACGCCGGTCATGGCGACGTCGCGGATGCCGCAGTCGGCGAGTTCCACGCGCGACTCCCCGGCGGCGTGGACGCCGTGCTCGGCGCCGCCGCGCACGAGGCAGTCGGCGAGGTGGCCGGTGGCGGTGCCGGACGCGTGCACGGCGCTGAAGGCGCTGCCGTCGATCCGGCAGTCCGCGAGGCGGGCCGTGGCGACGCCGGTGAGGAGCACCCCGTTGGCGCCCGCGTCGGCCACCGCGCAGCCGGTGGCCTTGAGCTGGGCCTTGTCCTGCACGGCGAGGCCGACGGAGGCGGCGCCGCGGATGCGGCAGTCGGTCAGTTCGGCGCGCGCCGATCCGGTGAGGTGCACCCCGGCCGCACCGGGTGACTCGATGCGCAGTTCGCCCGCCGTCGCCTCGGAACCGTCCTCCAGCAGCAGCCCGGCCCGGCCGGTCCCGGTCAGCGTGGAGTCGGCGAGCCGCAGCCGCGCGGTGCCGCGCAGCCGGATGCCGGAGCCGGTGGTGCGGCCCAGCCGCAGCCGTACGGCGTCGAGCCGGGCCGATCCGGACAGGACGACGCCGGTGCCGTCCACGCCCGTGACGGTGGTGTCCTCCACCTGCGCGCGGACCCCTCCGGCGAGGTAGAGGCCGGCCAGCCGGGCGCCTTCCAGACGGCACCGCCGCAGCATCACGGCGGTCGTGCCGGCCTCCTCGTCGTCCGGGCCGCGGACCTGGATCCGGCCGCCCTCGACGGCGCAGTCCTCCATCACCAGCCCGGCACCGGGCTGCACCGCGACGGCCGGGGCGCCCTCGTCGGAACCCCACACGGTCACGCCGTGCAGGGCGCAGTCGGGGCCGTCGACGGTGACCGCCGGCCGGTCACCGGAGGGCGCGGCCAGCACGACGCTGCCCCGGCCGTGCTCCGCCGCCAGCACGACCGCGCGGTCGAGCACCACGGCCTCGGTCCAGGTGCCGGGCGCGATCACCACCAGATCGCCGGGGGCGGCGGCCCGCACCGCGTCGGCGATCCGGTGGAAGGCACCCTTGCCGCCCTGTCCTTTGGGGGCCACGGTGTGACGCGTCATGTCCGGATCCTTCACTGGCTCTGCTGCTGGTCCTGCCGGTGCCGCTGTTCCCACGGTCGTCTCCGCTGTGTCCTTGTCCTTCTACTGGTTCTGGCCGGCGGCCGGCGGCGGGACCTGGAACCAGGACGGATTGATGCTCGCACGGTAGGCACTGGTCAGGTACAGCGACTGGATGGTCTTCTCGAAGATCTTGAACGGCAGCTGGATCCAGAAGTCCGCGAAGCCCTGCCGGTGGAACAGCCTGCTGCCGCCGCCCATCACGAAGACGTTCTTCACCAGTGCGGTGGAGGCCGCCGTGGTCAGCGCGGCCAGGGCGTTGATGCCACCGTCCAGGAAGGCGTCCGCGCCGCTGAGCTTGACCGTCTGGCCGTCGGCATTGGTCACGCCCCACACCGCGGCGTTCATGCTGCCGTTGATCCAGCCGGAGATGACGCTGCTGCCCGCGCTGAAGGAGAAGTCGTAGACGCCTCCGCGCCAGCGGGTCGGGGTCTCGTTGCCTCCCCACTCGTTGGCCCAGTTCTTGTCGTGGTTGCCGGGCCGGCGGTTCCAGTGCTTGCCGCTGTCGACGTTGGCCCAGCCGGCCTTGAAGGAGCCGAGGTCCTGGAAGATCGCGCCCCGGTTCTCGTGGATCGCGGTGGTCAGGCCGGTCTTGACCGTCGCGCCGACCGCGGCGTTCGCGAACGCCTTCAGGGCGTCCTTGCCGGTGAACGGCTTGTTCTGGACGGCCGCGACGATGCCGTTGACCGCCAGGTTCGCGCCGAACTCCAGGATGAACTCCTGACCGAACTCCAGGGCCGCCTTGTACGCCACGGTCTGCCAGTACGGCTCGTAGCGGGCCTCGCGCAGCGCCGCCGCGCCCGCACCCGGCCCCTCGGGCAGGGCGGTGCCGGACCACGGCATGCGCTGGGCCTCGCGGACCCGGCGGCCCCAGCCGCGGATCTCGGTCAGCGTGCCGCGGAAGTCGTACTCGTTGCCGACCAGCCGCATCCGGCCGAGGGCGTCGGTCTCGAAGACCAGGCCGTTGTCGGTGCGCTGGGCGACGAGCCGGCCGCCCGCGTCGTAGCGGTTCCACTGGCCGCGCCAGGCGTCGGTCTCCAGGAAGCCCTGTCCCTCGACCGCGCGCTGCCGGACGACGGCGCCGTGGTCGAACTCCTTCCAGACCGAGTGCGCGGTGGCCGCGCCCGTGTCGAACTCGCGCACCCGCAGCGGACCTCCGGAGTGCACCGGGGTCTCGCGGAGCCTGACGGCGGCGGGCTGGACACCGCCCTGGCCGGGCGGCGGGACGAGTTCGTCGCGGAAGTGGCGTGCCCCGGCGGTCCATTGGTCCTGCCAGGCGTGCCCGTCCCACCAGGTGCGGACCTGGCGTCCCGCTCCGGGGTCGACCGGTGTGCCGTCCCGCTCGAACTTGGCGGTCAGCCAGCCGTTGCCGCCCGGGGCCGGGTCGCGCCACGCGTCCACGTAGCGGCCGGAGTCGAGCATGCGGCGCTCGCGGACCAGGTTCCCGGCCGCGTCGAAGTCCCGGTAGGAGTCGTCCCAGGGCAGCCGGGTGTCGCTCGAACCGCGGAAGAACTCGCGTCGTCCGGTGGTGACCGTGCCGTCCAGCCCCGTTCGGCGCCAGGCCCAGCGGGACGAGTCGACCGCGCCCGTGCCCTCCACGAAGGTGCCCGGGTGCGCCGGGTCCTCGTGGCGCAGCCCGGTCAGGTTGCCGTGCGCGTCCCGGGTGACCCAGGCTCCCCCTCCCACGGGATCCGCGAGGCCGCGCGGTGCCGCGTACTCGCGCACCTGGCCGCCGGGCAGTCCCTCGCGGGCGACCCCGTTCACGACGCCGCCGGCGACGACGCGGTCCTCCCAGAGCCGGCCGTCCGCCACCGGGACGCGGTAGCCGCTCCGGGTGCCGTCGCTCCACGGCTGGTGCGCCGGGTCGGCTCCCGGGAGATCCGGACGCGCGACGTTGTCGCCGACCTTCAGGGTCGTGCCGTTGTGCAGCTTGGTGCTGGACCGGGCGAAGGAGCCGTCCGCCGCCAGATCCACGATGCCGCCGTCCATGCCGACGTACCGCACGCCCGACCCTGCCCTGGTCGGGGACTCCCTGACCCAGGTGAACATCTGGTAGGTGCCGTCGCCGAGGACGTGCGCGTAGGGCGCGTCCGCGCGGCCCGCGCCCCGCATCCAGTTGTTGCGGACCCAGGACGGCGGCCGCTGCTCGCGCCAGCGCTCGGTGGTGAGGTGGCCGTCGCCGAACACCTCGTGCTTGCCGCTCTCCTTGCCGTGCGGCGACTGGCGTTCCCACGTGCCGGGCAGCGTGCCGTCCCGGGTGAGCGTCCACTCCTGGTACTGCCCGGCGTGCTCGGGCATCCGGCCCATGCCCCACTGCCGCTGGACGACGGCGCCGCCCCGGGTGCGGTCGGTCCAGCCGGAGTCGTGCGGGTCCCGGGTGCGCGGGCCGTGGTCCAGTTCCCCGGCGGCGCCGTCGTAGCGGTGCCAGGTCCAGGTGCCGTCGGCGTTCCGTTCGGCGAGGGTGTGTCCGGCGCGGCCGTCGTACTTCTGCAGGCCGTCGCGGTACTCGCGCACGGTGTGCAGGCCGTCCTTGTCCCGCCAGCCGGTGCCCGCCGTGTCGTAGTGCCGGGTGCCGGAGCCCAGCGGCTCGCCGCCGTGGTCCCACCGTGCCCACGTGGTACGGGGGTTGGTGCGGCCGAACTGGATGGTGTCGGTGCGGCGGAACGCGTCGAGCACGTCGCCGCCGGGCAGCGGCCGCCGCTCGAAGACCGCGACCGACGCCTTGGTCGAGCCGAGCAGGCGCAGCCGGCCATTGGCCTCGCCCGCCCGGTCTACGGCGCCGCGGTGGAAGGAACCGGTGCCGACGGCGTTGCCGGTGGCGTCGGTGCGCTGCCAGGTGTGGGCGACGTGGTCGACCTCGTACCGGAAGCCGGTCGCCCGGCCGTTGTCCAGGACGTTGAAGGACTGCCGGGCCAGGGTGCCGTTGGCGCTGACCTCGACGAACTCCCCGTGCCGGGGCGTGCCGGGCAGGTTGAACCCGGCGCGCACGACGTTGTTCTGCCCCATCGTGACGTCCCAGTGCGCGAGGCGGTTGCCCGCGCTGTCCTCCAGCCAGCGGGCGCCCTGCGGGGCGGCCGCGGTGGGCTGCTGGGTGACGATGACGCGTCCGCCGGGCTCGCCCGGCAGCGGGGCGCCGTCGGCGGTGTGGACGGCGGCCCCGTCGTAGCGCCGGAACGCGCCGTCGGCGGCGGTGACCTGGTGGCCGCCGCCGGGCAGCGGGGTCCTGTCCCCCAGGAACCGCCCGGTCGTCCCGTCGAAGACCTCGCGGCCGCCGCCGGGCAGGGTGATCTCGAAGTCGCCGTTCCCGCGAGGCGTGAGCACGCGGGCGGGATCGGCGGTGAACGTGTCGTCCAGCCAGTGGGCCGCGCCGCCCGCGGGGCGGTCGACGTGACCGGCGGGGCGGCCGTCCCGCCCGGTGAGCCGCAGACCGTCGCCGGTGACGGCGCCGTCGGGCCCGAACCTGTCGTAGCCCGTGGGGTTCGCGATCCGGAGGCCCTGGTTGCCGGGGAGGGTGGTGACCGCGTCGTTCAGCGCGGCGCCACCGGTGTCGGTGAGCCGGTGGCCGCCCTGGAGGTCCGGCACCGCGATCCGGTCGCCGCGCGCGCCTGTCGCCGGGTCGACGAGGACCACGCCCGTCTCCACCGGGCGTCCGTCGGCGCCGTAACGCGTCGTCGCGCCCGTCGCGTCGTCCGTCACCCGGAAACC
>NZ_JBIARB010000012.1:131720-200503 GCF_042889545.1 Streptomyces sp. NPDC002574 | reverse complement strand
CCCGCGTTCCCCGGCAGCACCGTCAGCCGGTCGCCGCGCACGGCACCCGCCGCGTCCGTCAGCACGTGCCCGCCCGGACGATCCGCCACGAACAGCCCACCGCGCCCACCCTGCGCGTCGGCAAGCGCCACGCCCGTCTCCACCGGGCGTCCGTCGGCGCCGTAACGCGTCGTCGCGCCCGTCGCGTCGTCCGTCACCCGGAAACCCGCGTTCCCCGGCAGCACCGTCAGCCGGTCGCCGCGCACGGCACCCGCCGCGTCCGTCAGCACGTGCCCGCCCGGACGATCCGCCACGAACAGCACGCCCCGCACACCCTGCGCGTCGGCAAGCGCCACACCCGTCTCCCCCAGACGGCCGTCCACGCCGTGGGCGGCGAAGACGCCGGTGGTGTGGTCGGTGACCCGGAAGCCGTTTCCGGGGCCGAGGTCGGTGACGGTGTCGGGGAGGCGGTTGCCGTTCAGGTCGGTCACGTGGTGGCCGGCGCCCCCGGTCATCAGGACCCGGTCGGTGTCCGCCGGTGCTCCGTTCCCGCCGGTCAACTGGAGTCCCTGGTCCACGTGATGGCCCCGGACGGTGACGCGCGTGGTGACGCCGGTCCCCGTGTCGGTCAGGCGCACATGGCCGTCGTCCAGGAGGGCGGCGTGCAACGCCTGCCCGTGCCCGTCCACCGCTGTGACGGCCTGCGGGCCCCCGCGGCCGGCGAGGTCGACGTGCAGGCGCGCCCCGGTCGGCCGCCCGTCGGAGCCGAGCAGCGGGAGGTCGTCCGCGATCCGGGCACCGGCGTGGTTGTACGTGACGACCACGTCGGAGGGCGTGTGGCGGACGTCGAAGCCGCCGCCCTGCCGGACGGTGACCGTGCGGTCCGGGTCGGGGGTCAGGTGGCGGTCCACCACCTGGTGGGTGACGGAGCCGTCCGCCCAGGTCTGCTCCTGCACGGTGAAGCCGTTGGACCCCGCGTGGCCGGAGTCGGACAGGGGGGTCGACGTCGTCGACACCGGCACCCGCTCGGGCAGGGGGTCCCCGCCGCCGGCCGCGTTGATCGCGCCGCGCTCGACGGCGGCCCGCTCGTTGATCCCGCGCATCCGCTGGTCCACGGCGTGCGGGTCGAGGCCCTCCCCGCGCAGCTGGTGATACGAGGCGGCCAGCCGGTCGCGGGCGGCCAGCACCTCCCCTTGGACGTGCTCGTCGATCGCGCTCAGTCCCTGCGACGTACTCGCGTCGCCGCCGCGGAACCCGTCCTCGGCACGGCCGAGGTCCGTCCTGGCCGAGGTGAGGTCGGCCCAGTGCTGCCGGGCCGCGTTCCCTTCCCCGCCGAGAAGGTCCTCGACGGCGCGGTAGTCGGAGGCCCAGGGCTCCGCTCCCCCGCCGGCGTGACCGGTCACGGGTGCGGGCGGCGCGGCCGTGAAGGTCTCGTCGATCCTGGTCAGCAGGGCGTCGAGCCGGCCGCGGGTGCTCGCGCGCAGGTCGGTGCCGGACAGCAGGGCATCGGCCCGCCCGGCGAGGTCGCGCAGGCCCTCGGTCCCGAGGGGGGTGGTACCGCCGCCGTGGAACGCGTCCAGCACGCGGTACGCGTCCGCCTCGGCGCGGGCCTGGTCCCGCAGGGCCCGGACACCGACGGCGCGCTCCGACCCGGGGCGGTCCCGCAGGAACCGGTCGGCGGCCGTCACCACGTTGTCGAGCGCCGTGGCCCGTCCGGCGAAGTCGGTCTCCGCGACGCCCCGGAGAGCCGTCATGCTCCGGTCGACGTGCTGGATCTGCGACTGGCCGCGGATCCCGCGCGGGGTCGCCGTCCGGTCCCGGTAGACGGCCGGGTCCAGCAGATCGGGGTGCGCCGGCCTCCCCGTGGCGCGGGTGCCGTCCGCCGCGCCGGTGTGCGCGGTGTCCTCGACGTGCGGGGTGGTCTCCGGCTGCGGGACGGTACGCGTCGCGTCCACGCCCGTCTCACGGGGGGCCTCGGTGGGGCCGCCGCCGTGCGACGTGCTCGGCGGCAGCGCGTCGTGCGGCTTGACGCCGGCCAACTCGTCGCCGCCCAAGCCGAGATCCGCCCCGGCATGCCGGCCGGGGCGGCTCTCCGGGCTCACCACGAGGTCGTCGATCACGCCTGGCCGGGACGGGATGTCGTCCAGGGCGTGGGACGGCGGGAAGGCGTCGACGCCGCCTCCGTTCAGATTCACGTCCGGCTCCACGTGCCGGCCGGGGCCGTTCCCCGGGCCCGCGAGAAGCTCGTCCACCAGGTTCGGGCGTGACGTGACGCCGTCCAGCGCGTGCGGCGAAGGGAACGCATCGACGCCGCCGCCGTTCAGGCCGGCCTCCGGGCCCACGGGGGTCAGGGCGTCATCGAGCGCCTTCGGCGGCAGGAAGGTGCCGGCGTCCGTGCCGCCGTGCAGGACGTCGTCCGACAGGGCGGGGGCACGGTGGGACAGCGCGCCCGAGCCGCTCGCCTCCACCGGAGCCGGCGTGTGCGGCAGGCCGGAACCGCCGGTGTGGGGCACGGGTGCCTCGGGGGCGGCGTCCAGCGCCGAGGACGCGGGGGATGTCCCGGGGAGATCGGGCACGGCCTTCTGCGGCAGGAACAGCGCGCGGGCGTCGTCGCTCAGGGCGATCACCTTGGCGCCGGCGTGCTGGTACGCGTGCTGCGGCATGGCCTTGACGGCCTCGTTCACCTTGTTGCGGCCGATACCGAAGGCCCTCTGGATGCTCGAGCCGTTGAACTGCTCGAAACTGACCCTTCCGTCGTTCTCCGTCAGGACCTTGATCACCTGACGCATGTCCGCGGTCGCGCCCGGCAGCGCGTGGGAGATCGCCCTGTCCAGCTCCGGCGGGAGCGCCGCCGGGGCGGGCTGGGTGGACGACCCCGGCTTGGGCTTGGGCACGGGCTTCCTCCGGACCGACGGCCCCGGATTCTGCGCGTCGTCGGTCGCCGGGTGCGCCGGCTTCTGGTGGTCCTGGAGCGGCGAGTGCGCCGGCGCTTCCTGCGCGGGAGCCAACCGGGCCTTGATGTCGTCCAGCAGCTTGGTGCGCTCGGCGAACAGTTTCTCCGCCATCTCCAGGCGGTCGCCGGTGGCGGTCCTGCGGAACTGGTCGGTCAGGTCGACGGACTGCTGGGCGTGCGTCTCCGCCTTGCGCAGGTTGAACCTGACGGAGTTGGTGTGCCCGCTCGTGATGCCGTTGTCCGCCTGGCGGACCCGGTCGAGCGCTTCGTCGTGCTGCTTGCCCGCGGCCCGGGCGATCGGGTCGACGGTGCCGTCCGGGAAGTACCGTCCGTCGCCCGCCGGGTTGTGGACGTCCACGAGACCGGCCCAGCGTCCGGAGACCTCGGACCCCAGGGGCGTGAAGGGGAGGTTGCCGCCGAACTTCGCCTCCGGGCGGAACAGGTTGGAGACGACCTTGCCCAGTTCGTCCTCGTTGTTCATGACGCGGAGCACATGGGCCTTGAAGTCGCCGCCGATGGAGTGCACTTCGCGCACCACCGACAGGGCGAGTCCGTCCCGCACGTCCGCGCCGTGGAAGACCTCCTGCTCGAAGGAGACCGTGCGCGTGGACTTGTCCGGGTACGTGTAGGTCCACCGGGCCCGCTCGCCCGTTCCCGTGAAGCCCTCGTCGAACTCGGCCGCGCGGACGTTCTTCCCCTCGAATTCCAGGTTCCGCATGGTCGGACGGTCCAGGGGGTTGAGCTGGTCGTGGAGGGAGACCCAGCCGCCCTTCTCCTGGAGCACCTTGGCGTCGAAGATCATGGTGGTGGGCCCGTACCGGGTCTGCATCGGGGCCTTGCCGGACTCCATCCGGAAGAACACGAAGTCGTCGTTGCCCAGGTTGGAGGTGTTCTTCACCGAGCTCTTGCCGGAGGCGAGGAACTTCAGGCCGCGGCGCTCCAGTTCGCCCTGGGACATCATGAATCCGCTGTTGGCCATGGTGTGGTAGGCCGGTGTCGCGTGCTTGATGTGGTGCGGGAGGTTCTCCACCCGGGCGCGGAGATCGCGGAGGGCCTGCGCGTCGCCGGCGTCCAGCGTGCCGAGCAGGGTGTCGAACTCCTGCCTCAGCCCCTGGACGTTCCTGCCGGAGAGGTTCTTGACGAACTCCCCCTTCTGCGTGGGGGTCAGGTTGTCGGGGAAGTCCCCGATCACCTGGGCCCACTTCCCCTCGGCGTCGGGGAGGACCTTCGTCCACTGCTTGCCCGTCGGTATGTCCTTGTACGCGCCCCACACCCGGTACCTGCGGGCGACGTCGACAGCCGCGCCCGACAGTCCGCGGGCCGCCTTGTCGACGTCGAACGGCCGGGCCAGGCGCAGCTCCTCGCCCGGCAGGGCCGCGACGAGGGCGTCGTCGACGAGCTTCACGTAATGGTCCACGGCCGCGACGAGTGCCTTGTTCCGGGCGCGCAGCGCGTACGCGCCGCCGAGGCCCGCGGCGTCCTTGACGAATCCGTCCGTCATCACGCCCAGCCGGCCGGCCGACTCCCTGAGCTCGTCGGCGAGCCCCTGGATCTCCCCGTGGGTCGCCGTGGAACCGGGCTTCAGCGCGTCCTCGAGGCCGGCGACCCGCGCCCGCACCGCGTCGGACTGCGCCGTGATCTCCGGTCCGGTCCAGACCCCCTGGTCGGGACGGCCGGCGCCCTCCGGCGTGCGGGCGAACCGGTCGAGGTCGTCGCCGTGCGTACGAAGCCGCAGGGCCTGGTCCACGTAGCTCGATCCGGCGAGCCGGTCGACCAGGCTGTTGAGCTCGACCTGGGTGAGGTTCCGGGAGTGGATGAGGTCGTCCACGGCGCCGTCGAGCACGGCCTTGGCCGTCTGTTCGTTCCCGAGGGCCTCGGTCACCTTGGCCTGGGCATCGGGCAGCTTGGACGATTCGTCCGACAGCTGGGCCAGGTCGTTCTCGAACTGTCGCAGTCTGCTCGTGGCGCCGGCGTGCCCCTCCAGGGCGTTGTTCAGCGGCGCGAGGTCGACCGGCGTGTGCGCCGCGGGCGGCGCCGGCGGCTGGTGCGAGCCGGAACCGGACGGGGCGCCGGGTGCCAGGTCGTCGCCCGTGCTCGTCGTCGTGTGCATGCCGCCGCGCACCCGCGGGAACTCATGGCCGAGCAGCTGCGCGGTCACGTCCTCCGACAGCGCCCGCACCGTCAGCCGGCCCTCGATGCTGCCCAGCCGGTCCTGCACCGAGTGGTAGGCGTGCAGGAACTCGTCCCGCGACACGGCCCCCTCGCCCAGCTTCCGCAGGCGCAGGTTCACCGTGTGGAACAGATCCGTCTCCCGCGACAACTCGGCGCGCACCGGACCCGCGGTGGGTGCCTCCTTCCAGGAGGCGGGCGTGGGCAGCGGGTTGAAGAGGTCGTTGTTGTGGAGCACATTGCCGCGCAGGTCGGCGGCGACGTTGCTGAAGCCGGTGCTGCTCCACTCCCGGGAGAACGCGCGGTCCCCGCCCTCGATCCTCACGGAGACGGCGTTGCGGCCGGGCTCGTGGGTGACCGTCACCGTGAGCTCGTCGGTGAAGCCGGGCCGGCTGACCACGAACGTCTTGACCAGCGGATCCGTGCCCTCCGTGCGGACGACCGCGTCGTCGAGGCCCTCCCAGCGCCGCATCGAGCCCTGCTCGAAGGCCCGGCCGAAGTCGTCGAAGGCCGTTCCCGACGGCAGACCCTGCCACTCCTCGCGGAGCAGCGCGGGAAGCTCGGCGTTCGGGATCTGCTCCGCGCGGACGGGGATGACGGTGATGCCGTCCGGCTCGACCCGGGGTGAGCCGGTGCGTACCAGCCTGGTCGGGGAGAGCGTCACCTCGGACTGGTCGCTCAGGGCGACGGCGTCGTCGAACGCCTTCTCGTAGCCCGGCGGGTACGCCATCGCCAGCTTGCCGTGGTTCGCGGGCACTTCGATCTCGAAGACCACGCGGTTGCTGTTGACGCCGTTCTTCGCCCACTCCGCCTGGAACGCGCGGTTGTTGGACGTCGAGGCGGGCAGTCGCTCGATGAAGACGTCGGCCTGCGCCGCGTGCGGGTCCATCGCCACACCGCGCCACACCGTCATCGGCTCGTTGGCGCCCTCGTGCAGCAGGCCCTTGGTGACCTTGTTGAACTCCTCGACCTTGCCGATCAGGCCCGGATCGGCCTCCAGGACGCCGGCGTTGATGTAGCCGCCGTAGCCCTTCTTGGACGTGAAGGCGCCGCCGATGACGTTCTGCATGAACAGCTTGAGGTCGTTGTCCACGGCGGCCTTGCCCAGGTGCGTACGGGCCAGGTCCGTGGCGGCCGTCCAGTTCCCGGCCTCGGCCGGCGGCACGTGCCCGGGCGGTGCCACCGGCGGCCGCCCGGAGGTCTCGGTCCTGATGAGGACGCCGCCGGCGCGGTCGTAGACCTGGTTGCCCAGGGGCGAGGCGACGATGATCTCGCCGTCCGGGCCGAGCTTGGCCGGCCACGCCGAACCGCCGGCCCGTACGTCCTCCACCGCGTTGTTGGCGATCGTGACGGTGGCCCCGCCGAAGTGGCCGTCGGAGAGCGCCGTCGTCTCCTGGGCGGTGCGCAGCTGCGGCCCCAGCCGCTTGTACGTCCAGCTGTGGACGACCGAGCCGCCGGCGTCCAGCTGCCGGACGGTGAACTGGGCACCCCCGCGCTGGACATCGGCCACCTCGAAGCGGTGGCCGCCGACCTCGGCGTTCCCCACCAGTTCCGGGGTCCTGCCGCGTTCGGCGCGGACGACGAGCCCGTCCTGGCCGGGGATGCCGACGACCGAGCGGTTGTCGACCGCCGGCAGGGGGGTGGGCTGGTGCGGCGCCGAGGACCCGGCGGTCGCCAGGTCGTCGCCGGCCGTCGCGGGGTGCGTCCCGCCCGACGGATGCAGGTCACCGGGCTGGTGGGGCGCACCGCCGCCGAGCCCGTATCCACCGTGCGACCGCACCTCGGGAAGCGGCGCGCCGCCCGTCACCTCGGACCAGTGGGCCTCGGCCCGGGCCAGCGCGGTGTCGGCCTGCCGGACCTGCTCCCAGGATTCGAGGTACCGGACGCCGTCGGCCTCGGCCGAGGTGCCGACACCCTGCTCGTACCGTGCCTGGAGGTCGTCCCGGACGATCCGGGCATCGATCACCCCGCGCCGGGCGTCCGTGACGGCCGCTCCCGCGTCGATCGCCGCCGAGTTCCGCGCGGCGTCACCGTGCGCACCGCCGTCGCCCGGCCACGAGCCGGTGGTGTCCGGCGTGTGGTCCGGGGCCCTGCCCTTGCCCTTGTCCACCGACGGGGCGGGGGAGTCCGTGAGGTCGTCCACGACGCCGTGCCCTGCCGTGCCGGCCGACGACTCCGCGGACACCGGCCGCGCGTCGAGCGCGGATGTCATGAACTCCTCGGTGAACCGGCCGGCGTCCGCCCGCCATGTCGGCAGGTTCTCCAGCGCGTAGCGGTAGGCGCTCCCCAGCTGGGCCGCCGTGATCTGGTGGTCCGCCAGGACCAGCACACCGTTGCCGTGGATCCCGTCGACGCCGCCGCGGACGGCACCGAGTTCGCCCGAGGCGCCCGGGCCCAGGGTCACCGGCTCGTGGCGGCCCGGCAGCCACACCGACAGCGAGGGACTGCCCGTCTCGCGGTCCATTCCGATCACCAGCCGGATGTCGGCCCTGGAGTCGCCGATCGCGTTCTCCACGTGCTGCCGCACCGGTCGCGCGTCCTCCACGAACCGCATGAAGTCGTCGCCGCCGACACCGTGGAGATCGATCCCCGGACCACCGTGCCCGGCGCCGCCGGGCGCACCGGGCTGCCGCCCGGGGGCGGCGTGGACGTCGCCGCCCGTCCCTCCGTGCGCGTTCGCCTGCGACCCCGACGGGTGGACGTCCGGCATGCCGCCCAGGCCGCCGTCGTGCACTCCGGACCCGTGGGACACCGAGGGCGTGCCGGTCGACAGGTCGTCCACCGACGTCCGGAACACGCCCATGTCGTGCAGCATGTCGTCGATCTGGTGGAGCACCAGGTCCACGTCCGACGTCCCTGACGTCCCGGACATCGTCGACGTCCGTGTCGACGTCGGCGGCGACGGCGCGTCGTACGCCCCGGGCGACGGCACGGACCCGAGGGAGTCCCCCGCGGCCGGGGCGCCCGGCAGGGAAGCCGGCTGCGGGAGGCCGTCCGCTCCGCCCCTGCCGATCCCGGAGAGTGCGTCCCCGGCGGCCGGCGCACCGGCCGACGGCGCCGGAAGATCGGCCAGCCCGGGACGCAGCGTGCCGTAGGACGTGCCCAGTTCACGGGAGAGCTGGCGCCCCGCGTCGTCGCCGCCCGTGACGACGGCATGCGTGACCATGGTCTCGAACCGGCTGAGCAGATCGAGCTGATCCACCTGAAGGGGCGTCTTCGTCTCTCCGACGATCAAGGGACGCTGGTGGTCGAACAGCACCCATTGGCGTGCCTTGACGAAGGCGTTCTGGAACTGCTCCGGAGGAACGACGCTCCCGTTCTTCAGATAGGCGTCGGCGGCCCGGTAACGGGCCAGGTCGCCGGCCGTCAGATCGACCACGGGCGACGGGCCGTCCGCCCAGTGCCAGGCACCGTCACGCCGCAGCATCGTGTCGACCAGGCGGTACGGGGCCGCGACCCAGAGGTCGGCCACCGACTTGCCGACCGCCGCGGAGACGAACCCCTCGGCGAACCGCACGCAGTTGTAGCGGAACAGGTCGTACACGGCGCCGGAGTGCGCCATCGCGTAGCGGTATCCGTCGAACAACTGCGCCGCGGTGATGCGGTAGGTGCCCAGGACACGGACGTGGCCGGACAGGACGTACCCGGCGTCGTCGACGATCGCACCCGGGTGCCCGAACAAGCCGTCCGAGGGATAGAAACCGATGGTCAGGGGCGCGCGCTCGCCCGGCAGCATCACCGACACCATGGCGTGGCCCACGTCGTCGGAGAACTCCCGCCAGGTCCGGCCGCCGGGATTGGCCAGGATGGCCACCTCGATGTCGGCCGCGGGGTTGTCGAAGGCGCGCTCCACGTGCTGCCGCAGCGGCCGGATCAGGTCCACGAACTCCGAGAAGCCGTCCAGGTCCTCGGTACCGCCCTGGCCGACCGGGGACCCGGGCACCGAGTCGTCGTCCATGTCGAAGTGCGAACGCATCGGCGCGCCCGTGTCGTCGATGTCGACCATGTCGACATGCGAACGCATCGGTACTCCGGTGTCGTCCAGGAACATGTCGTCGAGCCCGGCGAGCAGGCCGCTCTCCGGCCGCGGCGGGACCGGCGGCGCGTGGTGCCCGCCCGCCCCCGGGACGGCGGGCGCGTCGTGCGTGAGGTCCGTGTGCCGCACGCCGCCCGGGAGCCTGCCGCGTTCCGGGCCCGCGATGTGCACGGCGAGCTGGTCGGCCTGGGCCCGGATGTCGACCTTCGTGAAGCCCGCCCCCCTGGCGTTCTCCAGTGCCTCGCGGGACGCGTTCAAGGCACCCGGCGTCGTCGCCTCGTGGCCCATCTTGCGCAGCTTGATGTTGACCTCGTGGAGCAGGTCCGCGTCACGCGACAGCACATGGCCGCCACCCGCCACCGGCGTGGGCGGCTTACCGGCGCCGGCGGAGCCGGGTGCCGGGTCGGTGACGGTGTGCGGCGTGCTCTCCGGGGTGTGCGGGCCACGGCCGCCCGGTCCCGGGCGGACCGGGGTGCCGTGCAGATCCTGGGCCGCCGCGGGGAGCAGGGGGTGGTCGCCCTTGCTCGCGGGCGCGCCCGCGAAGGCGTGCCCCGCGTCGTCGGCGCTCTTGCCGGGGGCGCCGGCGAAGGCGTGGGTTTCGGCGGGACGCACCCCTGTGCCGGCGTCGACCAGGTCGAGCGCGGACCGGGGGGTGTTGCCCGGCGGCAGGGCGCCCGCGCCGTGCGAACCGGGGGCGAAGCGGTCGGGAGCCGCGTTCGGGCGCGGGGAGCCCGGGGAGTGGACGAGCTCGTCGAGGTGCAGGCTGGTCTGGTGGGCCGTCAGGGCGCTGGTGGTGCGGTCGCCGAGACCGGCACCCGCACCGGCGGGGACCGGGGTGTTGGGGGTGCCACGGCCGCCGGTCGCGAGGAGGTCGAACGCCGTCGTGCCGGTGGTGCCGGGACCGCCGTGGTGGAGCTGGCCGATCGTGGTGACCGGGGGGTGGGCGCCCGTCGCCGGGCCGCCCGGGGTGATGCTCGCCACCAGGTCCTGCGCGGTGGTGCCGGGCGGGGGCGCCTGGGTGCCGGTCAGCGCGGTGTGCAGGGCGCCGGGGCCGGTGCCCGGCGCGCCCGGGGTGAGCAGGTTGCCGGCCGCTCCGGTGCCCGGGGAGGTCATGTGCGTACCGGTGAGCGCGATGCTCCCGGGGGCGTGGGTGCCGCCGGGGCCGCCCGGAAGCAGCGCGTCGGCGTGGGCCGCGGTGCCCGGCGGCGGTGCCTGCACGGCGGTGAGCGCGGAGTGGGTGCCGCCCGTGACGGGGGCACCGGCCGCGAGGTCGACGCCGTGGGCGGCCGGGCTGCCGGCGGCGCCGGGCAGGTACAGGCCGGAGGGGTGGAGGGTCGGCGCCGAGGTGACCGCGCTGACGCCGAGGCCGCCGTCGGCGCGGGCGGGCAGCGGGCTGAAGCCGTCGAGCCGCAGGTTGTTGAGGTGGGCCTTGGGGATGTCGACCAGGGCGTCCAGCTGCCGGGAGGCGTGGAAGCCCAGCCCGGCCCGGTCGCCGATGGCGCCGACGTCGCCCATGTGGAGGGAGGGCGGCCGCAGCGCGGACGCCATGTCGATCGGGCCCATATGGAGTTCGAAGGGGCGCAGGCCGGCGTGGGTGCCGGCCCAGTCGCCGAGCCGCACGTTGCCGAGCTCGATGCGGGGCATGTCGACGAGCCCGTCCACGCCGTGCGGGCCGTGCGGCATCGGTACGGCGCTGACACCGTGGCCGATCGCCCCGCCGAGGGGCGCGCCGAAGATGTGGTTGCCCATGACGCCGCGGTCGAAGAGGCCGATGCGCAGTGCGCCGCGCCATCCGTACTGGCCGATCTCACCGGCGTCCACGGGCAGCAGCAGTCGCGTCCACTTGGTGCCGCCGAGCTCCCGGACGGTGAAGTCCCAGGTGGCCTTGGCGCCGGTGCCCACTCCGTGCCAGGCGGTGACAAGGCCGCGGCCGAGGCCGTTCCAGCCGGCGACGACGCCGCGGCCGAAGGTGGCCGGCAGCCCGCGCACCACTCCGGGGAGGGCGCGCAGGTTCTCCAGGACGGTCAGTCCGCCGCGCTGGAAGACCATTCCGGTGAGCGCGGGCAGGTTGTGGATGCCCTGCATCACCCACAGGCCGCCCTGGCGTACCCAGGTGGAGCTGAGCCGCACGAAGTCCTGCAGGCTCGGCATGATCGTGGTCAGCCGGAAGCCATTGGTGAACAGGTTGCGCAGCGCCTGGAAGGTGCCGCGGGCGATCTGGGTGAACCCCTTGGCGAAGGCGGTCCCGCCGGCCTTGATGATCTGGAAGATCGGCAGGGCCTTGGTGGTCGGGGCCAGGATGCCCAGGCCCGCGAGAAAGAGGTCCAGGAAGCTGGCGTCGCCCTTGGCGAAGTCGACGATGGTCTTGACGAAGAGGGTGAGGTTGACGCCCAGGGCCAGCAGCGCGATGGGTCCGCCGAAGATCAGCGCCGGGATGATCAGGATGATCGCCAGCCACTGGAACGCCTCCCAGAACAGTTGGCACTCGGAGATGGGCAGCTGGATGTTGGAGACGCCCCGGATGGCGCCGGCCGCCGACGAGGCCCCCTCGCCGTGCTCGGTGCCGGCCTGCCGGGCGGTGGTCGCGTAGGTCTCCCGCTGCGGGTCGTCCTCGGAGAGCCCGCGTCCGGAGTTGAGGGCGCCGTCGGCCCTGGACTGGAGCTCGACGAGTTTGTCGGCCCAGCCGCTCAGGCTGGTCGAGGCGGACTCGAAGGACTGCGCCACGTCCTCGATGTGGTGGCGGAGCCGGTCGTCGACCTTCCCGCGCAGGGCGTCGGCGGCCTCGCCGACGAAGACGCTGTCGCCGGCGGTGTTCATCACCGCGTCGATGGCGGTGCTGATCTCCCGCGCCGAGGTGCCCAGGTTCTTCAGCTCGGTGGAGAGCGTCCTGATCTGCTCGGGGTCGCCCGGGGTCGGGTCTCCGGACAGCCCGATCGCGTTCCAGTCGGTCGGGCGTGGCATACGGGGTTCCTCCCGGAACGACAGGACGCGGGGCGGGTGCTCCCACCGGGACCACGCACGAGCGCGGGGTGCGGTTCACGTGACGTGCGCTACACAAGCGGCCGGAGGTGAACCGCCCGGGCCCCCCGCGCGTGGTCCTGCTGACCGGAGTCTCGACGGGGACCGGGAGGCCCTCTTGCCCGACAAACTCAAGATCGACTACGACGTCCTCAACGATGCCAAGAGGGACCTGGAGAACCTGGCGGGCAGCATCGGGCCGCTCCTCGACCACAGCCTGTTCTCGCAGCTGGGCCAGGGCGACGGCTACACCGTGCTGGGCGACGCCGGGCTGGCCGAGGCGCTCAGCGACTTCTACTACAACGCCCAGAGCACGATGAGCCATGCGGACAAGGGCCTGAAGGAACTGGCCGGCGCCTTCGGGTCGGTCGGCGAGGCGTTCATGTCCTTCGACTCCGGACTGGCCCAGGGCATGGGCATCACGGGCAACAACCTGGCCCTGCAGAACTACTTCCACGACAAGGACCTGTGGGACTACAAGCAGGCCCACATCAAGGACTGCGTGCCCGGCCCGGACGGCACGATGCCGGACTTCTGCTCCGCCACGAATCCCGGCGACCAGCCGCCCCTGCATCAGCAGATCGACACCTCGCGCGGCAGCGTCGTGACGGATCTGACGCTCGACGCGAACCGGCACGTGATCAAGGAGGTGTCGACCGTCACCTACGACGGCAAGACGTACACCTCGACCACGAACTACAGCCCCGACGGGCTGAACTACACGACGGACACCTCGTACCCGGACGGAAGCACGGTCCACTCGGTGACCACCCTCCACGACGACGGCAGCGGCACCATGACCGTCACCGGCAGCGACGGCGACAAGACCGAGTACACCCGCGGCCCGAAGGGCTCCGACGGCAAGCAGCCGGACTGGCAGCCGGTCGGCGGCGACGACCCGAACGGCTCGGGATCCGGCTCCGGCAGCCACAACAACGGCGACGACCGGCCGCCCCCGCACCCGCCCGGCGGCACCAACCCGCACATCGCGTAGCCCTCCCCCGGTACCCCCCCACCGACAATCCAGAACGGACAGGACGACCATGGCTTACAACGGCATCAACCTCGACTACGCCAAGATCGAGGAGGTCGTGGCGCTGCTCCACGACGCCCACGAGAACCTGCTCCCGGTGCTGAGCAACCTGCGCAACCGGGTCAACACCCTGGTCGACGACGGCATGGTCTTCCAGCAGTCCAGTGAGGTCATCCGGACGACCTACAACAACTTCGACACCAGCCTGCTGGCCGCCGTGAAGGGCATCAACGACTTCTCGGAGATGTTCAAGGGCATCAAGGACAACGCGATCCAGTTCGACCAGGGCATCAGCAGCAGCCTCACCAAGGGCTGATCCCCGGACGGCGAAGCGGGGCGAAGCACGGCAAAGCACGGCAAAGCACAGCGAACATACAGAAGGGGCCGGACGGGAAGCACGCTTCCTGTCCGGCCCCTCCGCCGTTCCGGCGCGCTACTCGGCGCGCAGCGTCGTCAACGGCACCTGGACGGCCATCACCGTGCCGCCCGGGCCCGCGGTCCAGCCGCGACCCGGGTGGGCGACCGACCGCACGACGCTCTGCGGCAGCCGTACACCGATCAGATCGCCCTCGGAGAGGGTCTTCGGGCCGAGCAGCAGACCACGGCGGGCCCGCTTGGCGCTGACCGTCCAGCCGCTGAGGCCGCCCTGGAGTCCGTCGGCGGAGGCGGCGTAGACCAGGCCGAGGCCCTGGTCGCGGCCGGAGACCGCGATCTCCTTGAGGAGTTTGTCCGCGGCCGGGTTCATCAGCAGGTCGGCGTCGTCGACCATCACCACCCGGGGGCCGGGCAGCGCGTCGAGCGCCGCCCGCACGTCGTCCGCCGACGGGTCCGGCTCGGTGAGCACCCGGGCCGTCGCATGCCGGGCGAGCGCCCGTAGCGGGGACTCGCGGGGGGTGAGGACGACCAGCGAGGTGCCGCCTGCCAGCAGCGAGACGGCCAGCGAGGCAAGGGCGTTGCTGCGCCCGGACCCGGCGGGGCCGAGCACGCCGAACACCGAGGACGAGCCGGCGAGGTCCGCGCCGACGGGCTCGCCGGAGTCGCCGCCGACGCCGAGCAGGCCCCACAGCGGGCGCCTGGAGGCGGCGGGCACCTTGTCGTAGGTCTCGGCGAACTCCACCGACCGCGGCAGCGAGGCGATCTGGAACGGCCGGCGCGCCTGCGGTACCCGGGCATCCCGCTTGCGGGCGGTCTCACCGATCGAGCGGAGCGCCTCGGCCTGCTCGGTGCCGCCGCCCGGGGCGAGCTGCGCCACCTGGGTCTCGGTGCCGGTCAGGACGTGCCAGCCGCGGCCGGGCGGGATGTGCGACGGGATCTTGCCGGGCATCAGGCCGACCGCCTGGTAGTCGCTGCGGTCGCCCTGCCGCAGCAGCAGCTTGTGGTCGTTGTGGGCGGCCATCCGCCCGCCCAGCAAGGAGCGTTCGGAGGTGGCGACGACATGGATGCCGGCTCCCGCGCCCTCGCGCACCAGCCGGATGACCTCCTGGACCAGCTGGCCGTGGTCGTGCTCGTCGAGGATGACGGACAGCGAGTCCCAGCCGTCGACGAGCAACAGGATGTGCGCGGGACGCTCGGCCGCGGGCAGCAGCCGGCGGAGTTCGGCGATGCCGGTGGCGTTGTGCTGCTGTGCCAGGTCCTGACGATTCGTCAGCTCCTGGTTGAGGCGGCGCAGCAGGCGCCCGAGCCGCTCCATGTCGTGCCGGGAGACCACGGCACCACAGTGCGGCAGCGCGGTGAGGGCGGCCAGACCGCCGCCGCCCGCGTCGATCCCGTACAGGTGCACGTCCGCGCTGCTCGCCTTGCGCGCGGCGGAGCCGGCCAGGGTGCGCAGCACCTGGGTGCGGCCGGAGCGCGGGGAGCCGATGACGTACAGGTGCCCGAAGGAGGAGAGGTCGGCCACGGCCACCCGGCGCTGCTGGAGCTGCGGCACGTCCTCCAGCGCGTACGGGATGAGCAGCCGCCCCTCGCGGGCGGAGCCGAACGCGTCGAGATCGTCCAGGACCAGTGCGTCCTGGAGCGGCGGGAGCCAGGGGCTGGCCTGGGGGGTGAAGTCCTCCAGCCCGTCCGCGGCGGCGCGGATCTCGGCGACGAGTTCCTGAAGGTCGGTCGGTGCCGGGCTCTGCGGTGCGACGGCCGCCGCGGCGGGCTCGGCGGGCAGGACCGCGGGCCGGCCCAGCCCGTCCCACGACAGTTCGCCGGCGCGGACCGCCTTGCGGGCCCCGGCCTCCGGCTCGGGGGTTCCCTCCGCCCTCGGGCGGGGACGCTCGGCGCCGACCCAGGCGGTCTGGAACGGCTCCGCCGACTTCGGCCCGCGGCGGATCAGAGCGCGTCCCGGGGTGGCGGGCGAGATGTCGCCCGCGTCCCGGGTGTCGATGATGTCCTGGCTCTCGGTCTGGTCGGTGACCCGCAGCGCGATGCGCAGGTTGGTGTTGGCCCGGATGTCGCCGGTCACCACACCGGCCGGACGCTGGGTGGCCAGGATCAGGTGGATGCCCAGCGAACGGCCGCGCTGGGCGATGCTGATGAGGCCGGGCACGAATTCGGGCACCTCGCGCACCAGGGTCGCGAACTCGTCGATGACCAGCAGCAGCCGGGGGAGCGGCGCCAGGGAGGGGTCGGCGGCGCGCTTGGCGCGGTACTCGGGGTGGTCCTTGGCGTCGGCGGCGGCGAGCACCTGCTCGCGGCGGCGCAGTTCGGCGCCGAGCGACTCCAGGGCCCGTTCCACCAGGTGGGCGTCGAGGTCGGTGACCATGCCCAGGGTGTGCGGGAGGTGCGCGCACTCCTTGAAGGCGCTGCCGCCCTTGTAGTCGACGAGGACGAAGGTCAGCTCGTCGGGGCGGTTGGCGGCGGCGAGCGAGGCCACGAAGGTCTGCAGCAGCTCGGACTTGCCGGAGCCGGTGGTCCCCGCGACCAGGCCGTGCGGGCCGTCCTGCACCAGGTCCAGGGAGAGCGGCCCGTCGAAGCCGCTGCCGAGCACGAAGGAGGTGGACGCGGGCCGATTCCGCCAGCCCTCCAGGAGGGCTTCCGCGCTGGGCGGCTCCTGGCCCAGCAGGTCGAGCAGCCGTACCCGCTGCGGGAGTCCGGCGTCGTGCTCGGGGCTCACGTCCCGGAGGGGCGCCAGCGCGCGGGCCAGTTGCTCGCACCACTGCGCCGCGACCTGGTCGGCGCGGACCGCCGGGACGTCGGGGGTGCCGGGGCGCTTGACGGTCAGCCGGCCGCCGGCGGCGAGCACCACTCCGGTGCTCTCCTCGGGCAGCAGCCGCTCCTGCTCGTCCAGGCAGACGCTGAAGACGCGCACACCCGGGCCCTCGGTGAGCACCTGCACCATGCCGGGCACGTCGCGCAGCCGGCGGGCGCCGTCGGCGATCACCAGCACGTCGGCCTCACGGAAGCCGGCGTTGCGGTCCGCGCCGATCGCGCGCTTGCGGGACTCGATCTGCGAGACCAGCTCGCCGACCCGGGCGTTGGTGGACTCCGCGTCGTTGCCGATCAGGACGACGGGCCCGGCGGCGCCTGCGGGGCGCAGGTGCGGCAGCCACCGCACCCAGGCCCAGTCCGCGGCCCGCTCGGGCTCGGTGAGGACGATGACCCGCAGGTCGCGGGGGCTGTGCAGAACGGCCGCCTGCATCACCAGCCAGCGGGCGAGCGGCTGTACGTCCGCCGCGGGACCGGCCATGCCGACCACGCCGTGCGCCGGGATGTCGACGCCGATGGGGGTGTCGGGGATGTTCCAGCGGATCGCGCGGTGGTTCTCGTCGCGGGAGGGGTCCTCCAGCTCGCGCAGCGAGGGCTGGTCGGCGGTGCCCAGGCGCAGCACGAGGTGGTCGGGGTCGTGGCGGCGCCGCTCCCACAGCCGGCCGCCGGGGCCGGTGGCAATGAGGGCGACGGCGGCCGGGTCGGGCCCGGTGATGTCGCGCACGGTGCGCTCCCGGGCGACCGCCTCGCGGACGCCCTCCTCCAGCGTGGCGCGGCGCCGGGCGTACTGCCGCTCCGCCTCCTCGTAGTCCTTGCGGGCGGTGCGCCGGCCGGTGACCCAGTTGGAGACCAGCATGGTGGGGCCGAGCAGGATGAAGACGACGAAGTAGTACGACTTGAAGATGCTGATCATGAACAGGCCGAGGATCACCGGCGACAGCATCATCACGGCCGGGAAGGGGCGCTTGTTCGGCGGCGACGGCGGCGACGGCAGCCGGACCCGCTCGGCGTCCAGGTGCGGCGCGATCCGCGGCGGGCGGTTGTAGTCGATCCCGTACCCGTCGGCGGACGGGGTGACGGCGCCGTCCGCCTCGACCGGCGTACTGAGCCGCAGCAGCACCGACCCGACGGTCAGGTCCTCCCCGGCCGGCCACGGCACCGGCTGCCCGGGGGCGCCGGTGCGCTCGGTGGCCACCCGCAGCGGGCGGGGACGGCGCAGGGCGGTGACGGCGTCGTCCGGCGGCGGGGCCGCCACGCGCGCCCGCACCGATCCGCCGGGCTCCTCGGACGTGCGGTGCCAGGACGCGGTCCCGTCGGGGGCGACCGTCACCCACAGGCCGCGGGCGGGCACGCCCCCGGCCAGGGCGTCGAGCCGGATCGCGCACAGCGGGTCGGAGCCGATCTCGTGACTGCCGGGGCCGAGCCGCCAGGTGCGCCCGGCGCCGGAGCCGGACACCACGTGCACCTCGGCGAGTTCCAGCTCGTCGTCGCCGGCCAGCCGCACCAGGTCGGCGGCCACGGCGGGGCCGCCGAGGCCCAGCAGGCCCCCGTCCCGGACACCGGCGCCGGCGACGTGGGCGGCGGGGTCCAGGCGGTGGCCGCCCGCGTACAGGGGCCGCGCGGCGGGTGCGGCGGCGGCCGCCCACTCCGGCCCGGAGCCGGCCGCGTCGGCCGGCGCGTGCTGCTGCTCCAGTGCCGCGGCGAGTTCCCCGATGGTGGCGTCGGCGGGGAGCCGCAACTGGTGGTCGCGGCGGAGTCCGTCCGCGCTGTCCACGGTGGTGATGGTGAGGTTCACGGTTTCCCGTCGGTGCGTCAGGGCGTCTGAGGTGCTGCGGAGACGCCGGCGATGCCGGAGGTCGTGGGCTCGGCGAGGTCGTCGTCGGCGAGGCCGTCCGCGGCGGCGGGGCGCCGGGCGGCCGGTGCGGCCGCCGGTGCCGGTGCGGCCTCGGAGGTGACCCCGAGCGCGAAGTCGGGCTCGGCCAGATCGTCGTGGGGCGCCGCGGCGACACCGGCGGGCAGGACGTCGGGGTGCACGACGGGCGCGAGGACGACCGGCGGCTCGTCGTCCGGCCCGGCGGAGGCCGGGTGGGGCGGCAGGTCGTGCAGGGCCTTGACCACCGCGCGCGACAGCGGCAGGGCGTCGATCCGCCCGACCGCGGGAGCGCCGTGGACGGTGAGCATCCCGTCCCGGGCCACGGCCAGCAGCCGCACCCGGCCCCGGGCGGCGCCCAGGGTCAGCAGCCGCACGCCGTCCGGCAGCGGCCGGTCGACCGGCTCCGCGCACACCGCGAAGGCGATCCCGGGCTGCTCCACGATCTCCGCCGCCGGCCGTCCCGCGTGCCGCGGGTGCACCCCGGCCGCGACCGCGACCGAGCCCGCCGGCAGCCGGACCTCCAGTTGGGCGGCGAGGGCCTGGAGCACCGCGCGGGAGGCGCGCGGGGCGCCGTGCACGGAGACCGCGGGCGGCCCGGTGTACAGGTCCAGCAGCACCGCGTTGCGTCCGTCGGTGCCCGCGCAGACCAGCAGCGGCACGGCGGCGGCGCCGGCCTCCTGCGCGTTCTCCGCGCTCTCGGGGCTCTCCGGACTCTCGGGGCTCTTGGGTTCGGCCACGTCGGCGCGGGTGATCCACCACAGGCGCGGGTCGGCGGCGTCCGCCGCCCACGGCTCGGGCGGTACGGGGACCGCGGAGCCCTGCGCCGCACCCGCGGCGACCAGCACGCCCAGCAGCTCGGGCCCGGCCAGCACGCCGTACGGGCGGGCCGCCGGGTCGACGGCCGCGGCCCGGGTCATGGCCCGTTCCGCGTCGGCCCACAGGGCCGGGTCCTTCAGGAGCCGCAGCAGCAGTCGCAGCCGGCGCCGGTAGCGCACCTCGGTGCGCACCGGCACGGTGAACGCCAGTACCGTCAGCCGTACTTCACGTCGCGTGCGGCGGAACAGGGCCTTCCAGCCGCCTCCGCGCCGCACCAGCCAGTGCGTCAGCGTCACGACGAGGATGACGGCGCCGGCCAGCCCGAGCCAGGCGGTCAGCCCGCCCCCGGCGATCACGCGGCGGTCCTTCCGCGCACGGCGTCGCCCGCCGGTCCGCCGAGCCCGCGGGCGCCGAGTTCGTCGCGCAGCGCCCGCATGCCGTGGTGGGTGCGGGACTTGACCGTGCCCCGCGGCACGCCCAGGGTGCGGGCCACGTCCTCCCCGGTCTGCCCGAGCAGGTGGACCCGGGCCACCGCCTCGCGGTGCGCGGGGGCGAGTGCGTGCAGGGCCTCGACCAGCACGCGGCGGTCCCCGACCTCCTCGGCGTGGTCCGGGACGGACGCGGTGGTCGCCGCGGCGAAGTCGTCCGGTGTGACCCCAATGGGCACGGCACGGTTCCTCCGGACGCGGTCGGCCACGAGGTTGCGGGCCACCCGGAACAGCCACATGCGGATCGGCCGCTCGCGCCACTCCAGGAGCGGGGCGAGCTGCCAGGCCCGCAGCAGGGTCTCCTGGACCACGTCCTCCACTGTGTGGGGGTCGCGTCCGATCAGTCCCGTGACGAAGCGGCGGAGGCTGTCCCGTTCGGCGAGGAGGAGCGCGACAGCGTCCTCTTCCTCGCCTGTGCGGCCATGGTCGACGAGGCTCACGACCTCTCCCCAGGGATCGAAGATGATTGCGGCGGTGATTGAATGCAGCGCCCACGACAGGGCGCACAACCGCAGTTGGGCAAGATCGGTCGGCATTCGGCCATCCGTTCCCAGCCGCGATCGTACCGTGACAGGAGTTCGCTACGGTGTGGGTGCTCCCGTGACGCCGACGCTGCCGCGACGGGGGCGCAGGGCTTTTCCTATGCCCCTCTTGCTGATTTCCGATGAATTCTTCGCGCCTTTGAGGAGACGTCGTGCCGTCCGTTTTTTCTTCCGGGTCCTCCGGCAGTCCGTCCGAGGACCGGACCGGTGACCCGGCGGCACCGTTCACCGAGACCTTCGCCCGCCGTCCCACCCTGCCGCGACGCGGACTGGTGCCGGGCAAGCGGGTGTGGGCCACCGCCGTCGGGGTGGTGGCGCTGGCCGTGGTCGGCATCCTGATCGTGCCCCTGCTCGGGCGGATCGACCTCTTCTCGGATGCGCCCGCGACCTCCGTCAGGACGGTCGCCGAGGACGCTCCCGACCCCGGGGCGACCGGCTCCGGCAGCCCCGGTGCCCCCTCCGCGCGGCCCGGCCGGCCGGCCGCCCCCGGCGGCTCCCGGCCGTCCGGCGCGGCCGGCACGGGTGGTCAGGGCACGGGCGGTCAGGGCACGGGCGGCGCCGGGCTGCCCGCCTCCGGCAGCGGAACGTCGGGGCAGCAGACCGGGACCGGGGGGCAGGACCACCCCGCCGGCACCCCGCACACCGGCGGCGCCACCGCGACGCCCACCGGCAAGCCCGCCGGCGGCTCGGGGGATTCGGGCGGCTCGGGAAGCACCGGCGGCACCGGCGGCTCCGGGAAGCCCCCGGTCGTGCCGGGCACGGGCCTGATCGGATCGGCGTCCGGCCGGTGCATCGACGTCACCGACGCCACCAGCGGCACGGCCAAGGACGGCACCCCGCTGCAGATCTGGAACTGCGACGGCATGGCCAACCAGAAGTGGGTCTTCGCCTCCGACGGCAGCCTGCGCGCGATGGGCCTGTGCATGGACGTGGCCTGGGGCTCCACCGACAACGGCGCCGTCATCCAGCTCGCGACCTGCCGGGGCAACGGGGCGCAGCAGTTCTACCTCAGCGCCGCGGGCGACCTGGTGAACCGGCAGGCCGACAAGTGCGTGGACGCAGTGGACGAGGGCACCGGCTCCGGCACGCGGTTGCAGCTGTGGACGTGCAACGGCCAGCCCAACCAGAAGTGGCACAAGGGCTGACCGTCCCCGGCGCTCAGACGGCCGCGGGCTTGCGCAGCAGCAGGAGCGCGGCGTCGTCGTGGAGGCGGCCGCCGACGTGGCTGAGCAGTTCGTCGCCGAGCGCGCTCAGGGTGCGGGACGGCTCGTCGGTCAGGTGCAGCGGGACCCGGTCGGCGAGCGGGTAGAACTCGCGGTCGCGGTTGCGGGCCTCGATGACGCCGTCGGTGTAGAGCAGCAGTTGATCACCGTCGGCGAAGGACAGCACCTGCAGGGCCGGAGCCTGCCCGGTCAGCGCCCGCAGCCCCAACGGCGGCGCGGGGTGCGGCGGTTCGACGAGCTGTACGGGCCGGACGCCGTCGCTGTCGTCGCCGCGCATCAGCAGCGGGGCCGCGTGGCCGCAGTTGACGACCTCCAGGCGGTCGGCGCCGGGATGCCCGGTGACGACGGCGGTGACGAAGTCGTCCGGGCCCAGGTTGCGGGCGAGGCTGCGCTCGATGCGGGCGACGACGTCGAGGAGGTCGGGCTCGTCGTAGGCGGCCTCGCGGAAGACGCCCAGCACGAGGGCGGCCGTACCGACCGCGGGCAGGCCCTTGCCGCGCACGTCCCCGACGATCACCCGGACCCCGTACGGACTGTGGACCAGGGCGTACAGGTCGCCGCCGATCCGTGCCTCGGCCGCGGCGGCGCTGTAGCGGACGGCCACCTGGAACCGGCCGACGGTGGCCGGGACCGGCTGGAGCAGCGCGTGCTGGGCGGCCTCGGCGACCGAGCGCACCGCGGCCAGGACGCGTTCGCGGCGCACCCGCAGCCGGCTGGCCAGTGCGCCGGTGAGGGTGACGGCGACCAGGGTGCACAGCACGATGGTCTGCTCCCGTCCCGGCCCGTCGGCCCGGGACCCGGCGAGGGAGCCCAGCGCCACGGCGAGCAGGCCGACCGCCAGCACGCCGCAGGGCCGGCAGGTGACGGCGGCCAGGGCGGGCACCACCGCCAGCAGCGGCAGCCAGCCGGGTCCGGCGCCCACCGCGACCGCGGCGAGCGCGACGGTGCACAGCAGCAGTACGGGAAAAGCCGCGGCGAGGCGGGAGCCGGCGGCGGACGGGGGGCGGTGCTCGTGGTCTCGGTCCGGGGCGCTGATCATGTCCGCTTCCGCACTTCTCCCGTTCACGACGCACGCGACGGACGCGGCGTCTGGATGTCCGTTTTGTCCAATGAACTCCAGAGAACAGGGAAGACCGGGCGGCGGCAAGGGCCGCGTTTTCACATAGTGAGCGAAAGGCTCCGGGTGACCCGGCCCGCCGCCGCGAGCAGCCGGGACCGGACCTGTTCGGCGTGCGGCAGCCGGCCGGCCGGCAGGGAGACGCCCAGCGACCCGAGGACGTCGCCGCAGCGGACGGGCACGGCCAGGCAGACGGTGCCGAGCACGTACTCCTCCAGGTCCGTGACCGCCGGGGCCAGGGGTGGGTCGTCCAGTTGCCGGAGCAGTTCCGGACGGTCGGTGACGGTGTGCGGCGTGAGGTCGGCGAGGGGGTGCCGGGACAGGTAGTCCTGGCGGCCCTCGCCGTCGAGCTCGCGCAGCACGCACTTGCCGAGCGCGGTGGCGTGCCCGGCCTCCTCGGACCCCACCCACAGGTCGACGCGCGGGGCCCGGGGGCCGTCGACGATCTCGGCGACGCGGATCTCGCCGTCCTCGTAGAAGGTCAGGTAGGCCGCCGCCGACACCTCGTCCCGCAGACCGGCCAGTGTCGGCCGGACCCGGGTCAGCAGGCACTGGGCGCGGCTGCCGGAGGACAGCGAGTGCAGGTGGTCGCCGAGGACGAAGCCGCCGTCGTCCAGCTTCCGCACGTAGCCGTCGTGGCACAGGGTCCGCAGCAGGTGGTAGGCGGTGGGCAGCGGCAGGCCCACCTCGCGTGCCAGCTGCTTCGCCGGGGCGCCGCCCTCGTGTGCCCCTACGGCCTCCATCAGGCGGAAGGCCCGCTGGACGGACGTGATGAGTGTCGGGCCGTCCTGAGCGCCCATGCCCCCAGCCTGCTCCCGGCGCACCGGCCGGGCAACCCCCCGGGCCCGCGACCGGGCGCTACAGGACCAGCGCCAGCACGAGCAGGACCACCACCAGCGCGGCCACCGCCACCGCGCTCGCGTGCAGCACCCGCCGCCGGGACGGGAGCGGGACGACCTCCAGGCCGTAACGACCGGGGAAGACGTAGAAGACCCGGTCCGGATCCTGGTCGGCTGCGAGCCGGGCGAGGGGCAGATGGCGGATGGTGACGCGGCGGGCGACCTCGCCGGGGGTGCGGCCCAGCCGGGGGGCGATCGCGTCGTGGTGCTCGTGCTCCAGGTCGCCCGGCAGATCGGCGCGGGACGAGGTCAGGACCGTCTCGCGCCAGTCCCCGGCGGACCCGGCGCGGCGCCGCGCCCGCCGGGGCGGCCGCTTGCGGGGCAGCGTCACCGCGTCGGCGCGGTCGCGCTCCTCGATGACGGCACCGGTCCACGCGGTGAGCACGCCGGTGCCGGCGCAGGCGTCGTGCGGGACGGTGCCGGAGCCCTTGCACTGCGGGCACGGGACGGAGCCGCGGCCCTCGCACTTGGGGCACTCCGTACGGGCGCGGCCCGCGCACTTGGGACAGGCGGTGCGGGGGCTGCGGCACTTCGCGCACCGTACGCGCTCGGACGAGGCCGCGACCGGGGCACCGGCCGTGCCGTCCGCCGCACCGCGGCGCGTGGACGCGCGGTCCCGGGCGCGGCCGGTGCCCTCGCACGCGGTGCAGGGGTCCAGGCCGCGGCAGGCGGCGCAGACGACGGTGGTGTCGCAGGGG
Organism: Streptomyces sp. NPDC002574; assembly: GCF_042889545.1. Lineage (NCBI taxonomy): Bacteria > Bacillati > Actinomycetota > Actinomycetes > Kitasatosporales > Streptomycetaceae > Streptomyces > Streptomyces sp. NPDC002574. The sequence continues at coordinate 176,467 of NZ_JBIARB010000012.1, read as the reverse complement.
ATGTCGCCGCGGCCCTCGCACCGCTTGCAGTGCCACGTCCCGTTGCCGCACTCGCAGGCCCGCTCGCGTATGGAGTCCCGCTGGACGAGCTCGATCCGGCGCGGCCGGCCGGGCTCCGGCGGCGGGTCGACCTTGTGGGTCGTCAGCTCGGTGTAGACCGCCCGCTTCGACAGGTCGATCCGGCCCTTGTGGGTCCGCGCGCTCTCGGTGCGCGTCTCCGTGGTCCGTACGATCCGGCAGTCCAGCAGCGAGTGCCAGGAGATCCGCACGGCGGTGGGGGCGCCGAACCGGACGGGGCCGCCGCCGCGCTCGGACAGGTGCCGCTCCACGGCCCGGAGGACGTCCTCGTCGGTCGGCGGTGCGGAATGCGTTCCGGACAAGACGTCAACTCCCCATCGCCGGCGGATCAGAAGTGAGCAGACCGCAGCGTACGGTCGCTCCGACCGGCCATCAAGAAGACGGGGGTTCACCGGGACACACGTGCCCCGGCCACCCCTCCGGACCCGCCTGCCGCACGCGCGAACGGCCGCAGCGGGACGACGCGTCCCGCGGACACGCCCTCCAACTCCCGCAGGCGGTGCAGCAGGATCCCCTCGCGGAGCGCCCAGGGGCACACCTGGAGGCGCTCGATGCGGAGCAGGTCCATGAGGGCCTCCGCGACGACCGCACCGGCGAGGATCTGCCGGGCCCGGGTCGCCGAGACCCCGGGGAGCCGGGCCCGGTCGGCGACCGGCAGGGCCGCCAGCCGCGGGATCCACCCGCCCAGGGCCGCCCGGTCGAGCGTGCGCGGCACGTGCGGACCGGCCTTGGGACGCGGGGCGCCGGTGAGGCAGGCGAGCTGGGTGAAGGTCTTGGAGGCCGCGACGCCGAGCGCCGGCCGCGGCAGTCCGCCCACCACGGCGGCGGGCCGGGCGAGCACCGAACGCACGTGACGCCGCAGGGCCTTGACGTCCCTGCCCCGGCTCGGGCCCGCCGCGGGGAGGTGGTCGCGGGTCAGCCGTCCCGCGCCCAGCGGCAGGGAGACGGCGAACGCCGGTTCCCGGCCCGCCCCGTGGGCGATCTCCAGCGAGCCGCCGCCGATGTCGAGCAGCAGCATCGTCCCGGCCGACCACCCGTACCAGCCCCGTGCGGCGAGGAAGGTCAGCCGGGCCTCCTCCTCACCGTCCATGTGGGAGACCTCGACCCCGGTGGCGGCCCGTACCTCGGCGAGCACGGCCTCGCGATTGGCGGCGTCGCGCACGCTCGACGTCGCGAACGGCAGGAGCACATCGACCTGGTAGGACTCCGCGACGGCGACCGCCTCACCCACCGCCGCGACCAGCCGGCGCACCGCCGCGTCGTCGATCGTCCCCGAACGGTCGGTGCCGGCGGCCAGCCGGATCGCCCGCTTGTGGGAGGTGACCGGCCACGGCGGGAGCCCCGGGGTGAGATCCGCGATGCGCAGGTGCGCGGTGTGCGATCCGATGTCCAGCAGGCCGATTCTCATACCCCGCGACTACCCGTGGCATGCCCTGTTCACCGCTCCACGCGCCTCGCCGTGACCCCGCGGCGCCGCCGTGGCCAGGCCGTTCGCCGGTGGGTCAGCGCGGTCGCGGCGTACCGGTGACCCGCCGCCCCGGAGCCCGTCGACCGGCCGGAACCCGGCGCCGGGGCACGGCGGTTGCCCGCCGGGGGCGGACCGTGGACGGCACATCGCCGCGCGGCCGCACTCGGCGCCGGCAGCGGACGTCACGGCCGGGGCAGAGCGGTTCGACCGCGCCGGGTCCCGCGCGGGACCCGGCGCGACCGGGCGTCAGGGGCGGCCGAGGGCCCGGTACTCCCAGCCCGCGGTGCGCCACTGGACGGGGTCCAGGGCGTGCCGGCCGTCCACGATGCGGCGCGAGGCGACCACGGCGCCCATCGCCTCGGGGTCGATCTGCCGGAACTCGGTCCACTCGGTGAGCAGGACGACGACGTCGGCGCCGGTCGCCGCGGAGAGCGCGTCGGTGCCGTAGGACAGCTCCGGGTGGCTGCGCCGCGCGTTCTCGGTGGCGGCCGGGTCGACGACGGTGACGTGGGCGCCGAGCTCGTGCAGGGTGCGTGCCACGTCCAGGGCGGGCGCGTCGCGGATGTCGTCGGAGTTGGGCTTGAAGGCGGCACCGAGGGCGGTGACCCGCACCCCGGTGAGGTCGCCGCCCGCCATCTCGCGCACGAGGTCGACGGTGCGGGCGCGGCGGCGCTTGTTGATGCCGTCCACCTCGCGGAGGAAGGCGACGGCCTGGCCGACGCCGAGCTCCTCGGCGCGGTGCGCGAAGGCCCGGATGTCCTTGGGGAGGCAGCCGCCGCCGAAGCCGAGGCCGGGCTTGAGGAAGCGCCCGCCGATCCGGTCGTCGTACGCCAGCGCCTCGGCGAGGCCGGTGACGTCGCCGCCGGTGGCCTCGCAGACCTCGGCCATGGCGTTGATGTACGAGATCTTGGTGGCGAGGAAGGAGTTGGCCGCGACCTTGACCAGTTCCGCGGTGGTGAGGTCGGTGACGACCACCGGGGTGTCGCGGGCGATCACCGGGGCGAAGGCGGCGCGCAGCCGCTCCTCGGCCCAGTCCGAGGCGATGCCGAAGACCAGCCGGTCCGGGCGCAGGGTGTCGTCCACGGCGTAGCCCTCGCGCAGGAACTCGGGGTTCCAGGCGAGTTCGACCTCGGAGCCGGCCGGGGCCGTGCTGCGCACCAGTTCGGTGAGGCGTGCCGCGGTGCCCACCGGGACGGTGGACTTGCCGACGACCAGGGCGCGCCGGCGCAGGTGGCGGGCGAGTTCGGTCACCGCGCCGTCGACATAGGTCATGTCGGCCGCGTCGGAACCCCGCTGCTGGGGCGTGCCCACGCAGATGAAGTGGACGTCGCCGAACTCGGCGGCCTCCTCGAAGCTGGTCGTGAAGCGCAGCCGCCCGGAGTCCAGTGCCTTGGCGAGCAGTTCGGGCAGCCCGGGCTCGAAGAAGGGCACCTCGCCCCCGGCGAGCCGCTCGATCTTGACCGGGTCGACGTCCACGCCCAGGACGTCGAAGCCGAGGACGGCCATGCAGATGGCGTGCGTGGCACCGAGGTATCCGGTGCCGATGACGGTGAGGCGGGGGGCCGTCCCGTCGGCTTCGCCGGGTCTGGCGCCGGCGACGTCCTCCGCGAGGGTGATGGCTGCCATGATCGCTCCAGGGTTTCTCGGTGTCTTCGCGGGTCGGGGGTGGTGCGGGGCGCCGCGGATCACGGCGCCCCCGGGGCGTGACGGGCCGCCGCGGCGGCCCGTCCTCGGGACGGGCCCCGCGCGACGGTTGGTGCGGGGTGTGGCGGTGCGGCGGGCCCGACGCGGTGCGTCAGTGCGCGCAGTCGGTGTTGGTCAGGCCCTTCCCCGCGCCGGAGACCTTGTTGTCGCAGGTCACCTTGTTGCCGTTGACGGGGGTGAGGTTGAAGCCGTAGCCCGGGCCGTCCACGTGCGCGACGTTGCCCTTGAAGGTGTTGCCGCGGCCCCAGCCCTTGAGGATCTCGTGCGTCTGGAAGCCGTCCGCGGCCGCGTGGCTTCCGGTGTTGAAGGAGATCGTCCAGCCGTTGCCCTTGACGTCGACCCACGAGTCGTTGTGGTCCCCGGACAGGTCGGCGCCGTCGAAGGTGTTGCGGGTGACGGTGCCGCCGGTGGTGCCCTCCTTGATGTCGATCGACTCGGCGGTGGTGGCGCTGATGTGATTGCCGGTGACCACGTTGCGGTCGCTGTTGTCCGGCTTGCACTTGCTGACCGTGCACCAGTTGGACTCGGCACTGCCGATGTACACGCCCTCGCCGAACTTGGGCTTGCGCAGGCCGGTGTCGCGGACCGTGTTGTCGCGGACGACGTTGTCGCTGCTGAAGTTCCGCAGGTGGATGGCCTCGTCGCCGATGTGCTCCACGGTCAGGCCCTGGATGACGGCGTGCTCGACGTGGTCGGCCATCACGCCCTTCTGGCCGTTGCGCACGGTGAAGCCCACCAGCCGCCAGTAGCTGGCGCCGTCGAGGTGGAAGGCGTAGCCGCCGTCGACGTCACCGGCGTCGATGACCGCGCCGGGGCCGCCGCAGACCCAGATCGGCCGGTCGGCGGTACCCGAGGTCTCGGCGGTGAACTTGTCCTTGTAGGTGCCGTCGGCGAGCCCGATGACGTCGCCGGGCATGGCGTTGCCCAGGGCGTCGTCCAGTGAGTTGGCGTCGTTCACCATGACGGTGGGCGCCGGGCAGGTGACCGAGCCGGCGGAGACCGAGGGCGAGTCGGTGGACTGCGGCGAGGACGGCGGCTGCGACGGCGACGGCGTGCCGAGCGGCCCGGTGGCGGGCGCGGTCGGCTCCTCGTCCGGCGCCTGCGGGGCGGACGGCGAGGCGCTGCGCACGGTGTCGGCCGCGGCGCCGGCGCGCGAGGCGCCGTCGTCGCCGCCCGAGGCCAGCGCCACGATCAGCGCCACGACGGCGATGACGAGGGCGGCCCCGGAGACCCACATGGTCCGGGTTCCTGACTTCATTCGGCCATCACCGGGACCCGGTCCTGGTTCGCGAGGCGGATCTCGCGCACGTTGTCCTTGGGCAGCGGGCGCTTGTCCAGGTACGGGTGGCGGCCGAGCTGCCGGGCGCGGCGGCCGCGCTGGCCGAGTGCCGCGGAGAAGACGATGAGCAGCAGGATGGCCGCCCACAGCAGCGTCATCGGGCTCGCGTAGTGCCGGAACTTCACCCAGAACGAGCTGGTGTCGTACCAGGCGAAGGTCTGGTTCTGCTTGACGGTGACGTCGCCGCTGGCACGGGTGTTGTCGATGGCGCTCGGGCCGACGCCGGCGATCACGTTGTAGGAGATCGTGGATCCCCCGATGTCCCCGACCAGCGAGACGCCGTGGTTGCCGGCGTTCTCGACGGTGTTGCCGCGCACCTCGGCGACGGAGTCGCGCACGTACACGGCCGTGTCGGCGTTCTCCACGATGTTGCCGGTGACCTTGGCGCCGGTCACCCCGTCGCGCACCGAGATGCCCTGCCGGGACTGGCCGACCAGGTGGTTGCCGGTGACGGCGACCTTCTCCGCGTCCTTGCGGACCACGATGCCCATGTCGCCGCCGTTGACGGTGTTGTCCTGCACGCCGACGTCGGTGCCGCCGAGGACCTCGATGCCGTAGTGGCCGTTGTCCCTGGCGGTGCTGCTGGACACGGAGTTGGAGCCGTAGTTGCTGACGGACTGGCCGGAGGCGGACGGGCCGTGGGCCAGCGCCTGGCCGCTGATCGTGAAGCCGTTGCCGCCGTTGCCGATCGACTTGGACCCCGACACGCGCACCTGCTGGGTGGCGCGGGCCATGACGAAGCCGTCGCCGCCGTTGTCCCGCGACACCGTCTTCTCGACGACCGCGTTGGTGACGTAGCGGTGCAGTACGAGGCCGTCCTGCAGGCTGTCGCTGATGGTGGTGGAGTCGATGGTCACCCCGGTCGCGCCGGAGGCGAACAGCCCGTAGGCGTTGCCGGTCACGGTGGAGTGGCTGATGTCCGCCGACACGTAGGACAGCTTGGGCACGGTGAAACGGCTGTCCGGGTTGGTCAGCTTGCCCGCGGGGCCGGCCAGCGCGCCGCTGCTGCTGAGCTGCCCCGAGTCGTCCTCGTCGGTGGAGTCCGGCCCGCCGAGACTGCCGGTGTTGGGGCGGTCGGTTCCGGTCAGGCTGAGCCCGCCGGTCCGGCCGCTCCAGAAGCCCAGGTCGGAGATGTCCGCGTAGCTCATGGAGAACTGGCCGCCGATGGCGCGGACATAGGCCCGTCCGTCCCGGGGGTCGGTGTCGGCCTTGTTCTTCTGGGGGTCCCAGCTGGTGACCTTCACGTGCGCCTGCGGGGCGCCGTCGAACATGATCCGGCCGCCGAAGGAGACGATGGAGACGAATCCCAGCCGGCTGCTGGCCAGGTGCAGGTTCAGCCCGCCGGGGCTGGAGAGCAACAGCTTGGCGCCGGAGTTCAGATAGATGTTCTCGGTCAGCAGGTACGACCCGTCCGGCTTGCGCACGAAGGTCTGCGGGGCGAGCTTCAGCAGGTCGGCGATGGTGTACACCTGGCTGCGCCGGGTCAGTACGAGGGTGTAGCCGCCGGCCGTCTCCAGCCGGTACGGCTTGGTGTACTTCAGGTCCTTCAGCGACGCGACCGCGGCGATCGCGCGGATCTGGTCGAGCCGGTGGTCCTCACCGGCGACCAGCGCGGTCTGCGTCTCGGACTCCTCGGCGGTGTACTGCGAGGTCGTGTCCCCGGAGTCGTCGGCGAGGGCGGGTACGGCCGGGGCGAGCAGCAGCGCGGTGAGGGGCAGCGCCGCCGCGACGCGCAGCGCGAGGCGGGTGCGCCGCGCGGGTATCGGGCGAGTCATGACTGGAAGGCCCCCAAGCCGGAGGTGGCGGTGGTCTGCGTCGTGCCGAGCGATGCGGAGTCCTGGCCCTCGCCGCCGATGGTGTCGCTGCTGCGGGTGAGCCATCCCTGCTTGTTCATCGTGACGAATGCGTACAGCTTGATGGGGAGCGAGATCATGATGACCACCAGGGCCAGCAGCGGCAGCAGCAGCACCTCGTGGGGGTGCCGGCGCAGGTGCGAGTAGCCGCGCACCCCACGGCCGACGAGCAGCCAGATCAGCGCCAGCACGATGCCCCGGACGCTCAGGTCGAGGCGGCTGAAGACCAGGTAGCCGACGGCCATGCCCATGGTGACGGGGGTCAGCAGGATCTGCAGCACCGTGATCTTGGTGACCAGCGGCTGGCGCCACAGCCAGCCCTTGTACACCGCGGTGAGGTAGCAGCGGTAGGAGTTGCGGCTCCAGCGCACCCGCTGCTTGACGAACGCGCGGAAGGACGAGGGGAACATCGACAGCGCGCGGGCCGAGGACTGGTGGACCGTCTTGTAGCCGGAGGCCAGAACCAGCCAGGTGAGCCGTCCGTCGTCGCCGGCTATGCAGCGGCGGCCGAGGAAGAACTCGTCCTCCAGGTTGGTCAGTACGGGCGTGATCGCCGCGCGGCGGTAGGCCGCGGTGCGCCCGGAGAGGCAGGCCACGGCGCCGGCCCGGCCCATGGCGGGGACGTAGTCGTAGTAGCGGAGGTTGACCAGCCAGTCGGCTATGCGGCGCCAGACGCTGGATCCGCGGAGGTAGACGTTCTGCTGGGTGCCGACGCCGCCGACCGCGGGGTCGACGAAGGGCATCTGCACGGCGTCCAGCAGCCCGGGCTCCCAGCGGGTGTCGGAGTCGACCAGGACGACCACCTCACCGCTGGCCGCGCGTATGCCCACGCCGAGCGCGGAGCGCTTGCCGCGGTGCTCGAAGGCGATCACGCGCACCCGGGGGTCGGTCACCTGCGCCAGCCGGCGGAGCACCTCGTGGTCCTCCACGTCGGGAACGATGATCACCTCCATGGGGTTCTGCGCGAGCCAGGTGTCCAGGCAGTCCAGGAGGATGTCGGGGTCCTCCCGGTAGGCGGGCACCACGACCGAGGTGGTGGTGCGGAAGTTGTTCACCACGGGTCTCGCGAACCGGGACAGCACCGCCCGGTAGAGCCAGAGTCCCCACACGAAAACACCGGCGAGGCCCAGCGGCATCACGTCCCGCCAGGACGTCTCACCAACCGCCTCCACCAGCCATGACCAGGACGAGTCCAAGAAACTCGACATGAAAAAGGCCCCCACACGAACCGGGTCAAACACGATTGACCAAAAAAGCGACGCAAGCGACTCAGGTACGGAAAATCTAAGGCATCAAACACAACGCCTTCACGCGGGTAACACAAACTTCACTTTGGTCACGAAGGCCCCTTCGTGCAGGGAAGTGCTCTCGGTGAACCGGAACCGATCGGACAACGGCCGAAATTGGACGTTGTGGCCGACGGGGTCGAAGGCCGTCACCCGCTCCCTATCAGGCCGGGACCCTCACAGCTTCCACCGGGCAGGCTCCGCTCCGGCACCCGGCCCCAGGAAGCGGAGGTACTGACGCTCCGTAACCTGTGTGGCCGATGTCACATCGCCGCATCGGGCCTGGTGAACGCGCGATGAACGCCCCCTCGGGACACCCGGATTGTCCGCTTCGTCCAGCGCCCCGAGCGACGGTCAGTGGACCGGCGGGCCGCCGTGCGCGGTGGCGAGGCGGCCCCCCGCGGGGTGCACCACGTGGAACTGCGGACCGTAGGTGTGGCCGCTGCCGTCGGGGAGGGGCATGTCCATGAGCCCGACGGCGGGCTCCTCCAGTTGCGTCATCACCTTGACCGCCGCGTCCAGGGCGTGGGCGTCACCCGTGCCCCAGGCGGTCTGGAGGCCGCGCAGCATCTCGCTGAACCGGACGTCGAAGTGCTGCAGCAGACGGCCGGGTTCACGCGCCGGACGGGCCCAGCCGCCCGCCGGTACCACGCCCATGGGGCGGACCTCGGGGAACGGCACGAGGGCGCCGGTGAACTCCCACAGCCCGCCGACCCTGCGCAGGGCGCGCCCGTGGTAGATCTCCGCGAAGGCGTAGTAGTGGCCGAGGGTGTCGTGGGAGAGATGCGCCTGGGGCGAGGAGGACGTGCCCTCGCCCTGCTCCTTGATGATCTCGATCGCCCACTCGACGTCCGCCGGCCTGCGGATCGGCCGCAGCCCGTCGCCGCCGATCCGCTGGGTCATCTGGCCGCGGGCGGTGAGCCGGGGCCGGACGCCGCGGAAGGCCTCCAGCAGCCCGTCGTAGAAGTCGCCGATGGTGGGCGGTCCGCCGAGCGAGCGCAGCAGCGGGTTCTCGGGCATCTCGATGCCCATCATCACGTCGTGGACGTACTTCTTGGTGAGCCCGGACAGGTACACCCTGAGCTCGCTGCGGACCCCGCCCGGCAGCGGACCCGGGTACGCCGGCACCGCGCCCGCGATCCAGGGGCGGCCGCCGACGGCGGTGAGCATGTTGCAGGCCAGGCCCATGTGGAACATCTCGTCCATGACGATGCCCCGGAGCCTGTGGGCCACCTCGCCGCGGCGGTCCTTCACCGACCACCAGGCGCACAGGTAGGGCGGGATGGTCGACAGCTCCAGTTGCACCGCCATCTGCAGGGCCTGCCGGATCCAGCGCACATCGCGGCCGGGCGCGGGGATCTCGAGCAGTCGCGCGACGGTGCCGCGCTGCACCGGCGCCACCGCGGGCGCTGCGGCGTGGGCCGGGCCGCCGAGGACGACGGGCCCCGCGGCGGCCAGCGCGGCCGAGGCGACGAAGCCCCGCCTGCCCAGGGCCGCGGCGTCGTCGTGCGCGTCGGCCGGGCCGTCGCCCGGTCGGTTGTCGGTGTCGTCGCGGCGCTGAGTCACCCAGTTCTCCGTCCCGAGGAGCCGTCTGCGGAGGGTGGCGAAGCTACCAGCCGGCGCCGGCGCCCCCGGGGCGCTGCACCCGGCGTGGCGGCAGGCACCGCCCGGGCGGCGCAACGGTCGCGCACCGGACTCGGCCGTTTGGGACGCCGGAGGCGGGGCAGCCGACCGTCGCGGCGGAACGGCCGCGGGTGTGTGAGGAAAGAGCTCTGGGCGCCGGGTTTCCCCCGGCCCGGCGTCCGGCTCCACGCCCCTGACGCCGGTTCAGTCCCGCGAGCCGGGCACCGCCGCGAGGGCGACCGCGGCGAGCAGCAGCAGCGCCGGGGCGAGCGCGAGGGCGTTGCCGTAGTGGATCTGCAGCAGGCCGCCGGCGAGGGCGCCCGCGAACATCGCCGCGACCGACAGCACCCGGCGCATGGTCGCCGGTCCCGGGCGGTCCGCGGCGAGCCCGGTCACCGTGAGAGTGAGCACGGTGGTCGTCAGGTCGGGCACGGCGAGCCTGCGCACCACCGCGTTCTGCAGGCCCATCCCCAGCGCGAGCAGCACGATCGGCACGTAACGCGAACTGTCCGCGGCGCAGGCGCCGATCGCGGCCGCCACCAGTACCGCGTGCGCGGCCACCAGCAGCGTGAACAGCCGTACGGGATGCGCGACCCGCAGCACCAGCCGCCCGCCGGCCGCCGCCCCGGCGAAGAACGCCGCCCCCGCGGCCACCGACGCCACGGCGGACAGCGCGCGGTCCCCGGCCAGCGCGAATCCCAGGAAGACCACGTTGCCGGTCATGTTGGCCACGAAGACCCGGCCGAGGCCGAGGTAGCTGACGGCGTCCACGACACCCGTGACGAAGGTCAGGACGACCAGCAGCGGCGGCAGCACCCCGTGGTGGCCGGGCGTTCCGGGGAAGAGGCGGGAGGCGGCCCGGCCGAGCGTCGTTTCCATGGCGGAAGCCTGGCCGCACCCGCGACCGGGCGCCACCACCCCCGTGCGGATCAGGGCGTCCCGGTCACGGCGCGGACAGCCTGCGCAGCGCCAGCAGACCCCCGACGCCCGGGACCAGGGCGGAGATCCGGGCCGCGCCGGCGGAACCGTCCGCCCTGTACACGGCGATGACGACCCAGAGCCAGGCGCAGCCGTGGACCGGCCCCATGAGGGAGGAGACCGAGGGCAGATGGACGGTGGCGAGGTTGGCGAGCAGGACGACCAGCGAGACCAGTTCGACGGCGGAGGCGATCCGCAGCGGGCGCACGGCGGTCACGCTCCCGTCGTCGAACCGGGGCGGACGATCATCAGTACGGTGACCGTCGCCCAGAGCAGGTTGAAGGCACCGGTGAGCATGGCGAGGCGCGCGACGGTCCTGCCCGGGTCGGTCCCCGCGTCGAGCGCGGCGAGCACCGCCTCCTGCCTCGGCAGCACGAGCACACCGAGCACTCCGGCGGCCACGGCCGTCAAGGCGATGGAGGTGACGAGCCACGCGTCCCCGAGGACGCCCATGCTGCCGGCCGTGGCGAGCCCGAACACCGGGACGGCCACGCCGAGGCCCGCGTACACCCGGCAGATGCGGTGCAGCAGCGGCGCCGACCGCGGTGCCTGCCGGACCATGCGGGGGAACATGCTGGCGGCCACGGTGACCGGGCCGACGGCGACGATCGCGGCCAGGACGTGCACCGCGAGAAGGAGCTTGGTCACGGGCGGCGTCCTCGGGCCCCGGCCGGAACGAGGCCCGCGTCGCGCCAGACCACACCGCGGCGCTCGTGGGCGAGCAGCCGCTCCACGGCGTGCGCGACGCGCGGGCCGAGCTCCCGCTCCAGCAGGTACAGGCCGAGGTCGAGCCCCGAGGTGACGCCGGCGGCGGTGACCAGGTCGCCGTCGTCGACGACGCGGGCGTCGACGACCTTCACCCCGGCGTTCCACAGCGCGTCCAGGCCGAGCACGTGGGTGGTGGCGTGACGTCCGCCGATCAGTCCCGCCCCGGCCAGCACGTGCGAGCCGCCGCAGACCGCGGCGACGATGGTGCCGGGCCGGTCCATGGCCGCTTTGAGCAGCCCCGGCAGCGAGGTGCCGAGCGTGCGGGCCAGGCGGGCCGGAACGGTGTCGTCCGCGTCGTCGTCCTCCTCCCCGGCCAGGACGCGACCGGCCGCGCCGGGCACCACGACCAGGTCCGCGCGCGCCGGGTCCAGCACCGCCTCCGCCCGCAGGGACACCCCGCGGAGGCCGCTGGGCACGTCGCGGGGGCCCTCGGCGCAGACGAGGGAGACCTCGACGCCGCCGGCCCCCAGTGTCTCGTAGGGCGCGAGGACATCGAGTGGGTCGAAGCCGTCGAACAGGACGAACTGGGCGTGCATCGGCACCCCTCCGCAGCGGTGGACGTTGATCGGACGCCTCCGACGCTAGGGCGGCCGGAAGCACGGCAGAAGTGGCGCTGTTGCCACATGCCAACGGATTCTCGCCAATGGCCTCGACCTGGGAAGTCCGGTAATTTCCCACACTGATGCCTTGGCCAGATCCCGTCGGACACCTACACTCGCGCCATGCACACGGTCGCCGTCCTCGCGCTCGACCAGGTCATCGCCTTCGACCTGGCGGCCCCGATCGAGGTCTTCTCCCGCACCCGGCTGCCCGACGGCCGCCCCGCCTACCGGCTGCGGATCTGCGCGCCGGACCCCGAGGTCGGCGCCGGTCCGTTCACGCTGCGCGCCCCGTACGGGCTGGAAGGCCTCACCGACGCCGACACGATCATCGTGCCCGGCACCGCGGACCCCTCGCGGCCGGTGCCGGAGGAGGTGCTGCGGGCGCTGCGGGAGGCCGCGGCGCACGGCACCCGGATCGCGTCGGTGTGCGTCGGCGCCTTCGTCCTGGCCGCCACCGGGCTGCTGGACGGGCTGCGGGCGACGACCCACTGGCTGGCGGCCGCCCAACTGGCCGCCCTCCACCCTGAGGTGACCGTCGACCCCGACGTCCTCTACGTCGACAACGGGCAGTTCCTCACCTCGGCGGGTGCCGCCGCCGGGCTCGACCTGTGCCTGCACATGATCCGCAAGGACCACGGCTCCGCCGTCGCCGCCGACACCGCGCGGCTGTCGGTCATGCCGCTGGAACGGGAGGGCGGCCAGGCGCAGTTCATCGTCCACGAGCAGCCGCCGGCACCAGCCGGGGCCACGATGGAGCCGCTGCTGCGCTGGATGGAGGAGAACTGCGACCGCGAACTCCCCCTGGAGGACATCGCGGCGCACGCCGGCACCAGCGCACGCACCCTCAACCGCCGTTTCCGCGAGCAGACCGGCACCACCCCGCTGCAGTGGCTGCACCGTGCCCGGGTCCGCCGGGCCCAGTACCTGCTGGAGTCCACGTCCCACTCGGTCGACCGCATCGCCGTCCAGGCCGGGTTCGGCTCCCCCACCGCCTTCCGCGAGCGCTTCAAGCGCGTCGTCGGCACCAGCCCGCAGGCCTACCGGCGCGCCTTCCGCGGCTGAGCGGCGTCAGGCGGTCACGGCGGCCGCCCGCCGCCGGCCGGGCGCCCGTACGCCGGACAGGTCGCGCACGGTCACGCTGTTGCGGTCCGCGACCCCGCGGCCGAACGCGAACTGCGGCCACAGTCCCGCCGCGACCCGGCGGCTGCGCTCGCTCCAGCGGCGCGCGGCCGCGCCGCGGGTCTTGTAGAAGTTCAGGGCGTAGCCGCCGGTGTGCAAGCGCAGCAGGCAGAAGCCGCCGGGGTACTCCTTCACCGCGCCGACCTCCTGGAACGTCACGCCCGGTGCCGCGGGCAGGACCGTGCGCTTGTTGCGGTGGGTGTGCCCTGCGTGGTGGAGGAAGACGCCGGGGGCCGCGGCGTAGCCGTCGAGCAGGGCGCGCGCCTGGCGCCGGTTCAGCCGCTGCCCACCGGTCACGGGGAACGGGGAGTCCTGCACCGCCGGCGGGTGGTGGCCGAACACCACGGTCGGCTGGTCGGCGTGGGCCCGCAGCCGGGCCCGGAACCAGGACAGCTGCTCGGGCGACAGGCCCCCCGCGTCACCGCCGTTGCCCGGTTTGTCGTAGGTGTGCAGGCCCATGATCCGCAGCCCGTGCAACTCGTGGTCGAACCAACCGGGTCCGTCGGCGGCGAAGGGCCCGGCGCCCGCGACCGCGGCGCGGTCGTGGTTGCCGGGCACGGCGAACCAGTCCTCGCCCTGGCCGCCGAAGCCGTCCAGGATGCGCTTGGCCTCGTCCAGGTCGGCAGCCGTGCCGCCGGCGGAGAGGTCCCCGGCCGCCAGCAAGTAGTCGGCCCCGCGCAGGCGGGCGTCCTCCACCAGCGCGCGGCCCATGATCCGCGGGTACGGCTCCAGCCCCTCGTCCTGCCCGACCCCGCGCATCAGCGGGACCCCTGCGACCAGTCCCGCCCTGGTCTCGCCGAGGTGCAGGTCGTTGCAGAGCGCGACCGCCAGCAGGAAGGTCCCCGGCGGGGGTTGCGGCGTGGTGAAGGCGTACGGGCCGCCGTCGCCCAGCCCGGACGGAGAGGTGCCCACCGCGTTCCCGCCCACCAGGTGCAGCGGTGTCGGCGCCGCCGCCGCGCCCCGGGAACGGGCCCGGTACCAGTAGGTCCGCCCCGGTTCCAGGCCGGTCAGCTCGACGTGGTGATGGGCGGTCGGACGGTCCTCGCCGTACGCGGTGCGGTTCAGGCGCGCCGGGTGGGTGCCCCAGTCGACCTGCCCCTCCGTCGGCGCGGGCAGCATCGCGCCGGTGCCGTCATCGGTACCGGGCACGCCCGTGTACCAGGTGATGACGGCCGAGTCCTCGGTGAGCGTGACCAGTTCCAGGTGGACGGCCGCCACGGCGTCCGGGTGCGGCGCCCGCCACGACGCCGTCCGCCGGCGCAGCGACGCGGACGCGGCGGCCGTCAGCAGGGCCGGGGCGGCAATCAGGCAGCAGCGCATACTCCCGGGATGCCCGCGGGGGGTGAACGGCGGCGGTGCCGGCGGCGACCGCGCCGGGTCGGGGCGGCGTACGCGCGGCGGCGCCGTACCGGGCGCCGCGGGGGCCCCACCCCCCGCATCGTCTTTCCGCCATCCGCACAGCGGCCGCACGTCAGCGGGAGGACACCGGAAAGTCGTGTCAGCAGGGCATTAAGGGACGACAGTACCTGCGGACAGGCGCGTGAGGCGCGGGGGCTAAAGAGATCATGGCCATATCCATCCAGCACATCCGAGCCGCCCTGCGGCGCATTCCCGTCCGCCAGATCGCCTGCACGGCCCCCATCGTCCTGGTGGGCTACTGGGTCGTCCTGCACTGGCCGCTCATCGCCTCCGGCGGTCGGCAGCTCCTCGACGCCGACCGCGCCTGGCTGGTGGCCGCGATGGCCGCCACCGGGCTCGGCTGGGTCGCGGTGTCCCTCATGCGGCAGGGCGTCGTCCTGGAACGGCTCCCCGCCGGACGCCTGCTGGCCACGCAGTTCGCCGCGGGCGCCGCCAACCACCTGCTGCCCGCCGGCATCGGCGCGAGCGCGGTCAACCTCCGCTTCATGCGGGCGTGCGGCCTGCCCCCGGCCCGGTCGGCGGCGGCCATCGCCCTGTACTTCCTCGCCGAGTGCGTGGGGCGCGGGGCGCTGCTGGTGCTCCTGATCGCCGTCTTCCCGCACGCGCTGCGGCTGCACGGCCTGCTGCCGAACGGCGTCTCCTTCCCGATCGGCACCACCGCCGCCGTGATCGCCGGTGTCTGCGCGGCGGCGGTGATCGCCCTGCTGGCCGTACGGAAGGTGCGCACCGCCGTCCGGAGCTTCCTGGCCACCGCGCTCACCGACGCCCGCACGCTGCACGCCCGGCCGTCGCGCGCGCTGGCCCTGTGGGCCGGGGCGCTCGCCTTCCCGGCCCTGCAGGCGGCCGGCCTGGTCGCGGTGTCGATGGCGCTCGCCATGCCGGTGCCGATCGGCCACGTCGCCGTCGCGTACGTCGCCGCGAGCATCGCGGCCGCGGCCCTCCCCACCCCGGGCGGCCTCGGCTCCGTCGATGCCGCGCTCGTCTTCGCCCTCGTCGCCTCCGGTGCCTCCGTCGCGGCCGCCACCTCCGTCGTCCTCGGCTTCCGCATCGTCACGGTCTGGATTCCCCTCATCCCGGGCGCGCTGACCCTCGGCGCGCTCGTCCGCTGGAAGGTCGTCTGACCGCGGCAGCGCCCCGGGCTCCCGCCCGACCCCGTCGCGCCGGTACGCCGACGGGCCCAACGCGGGCGCCCCCTCGGCGGACCTGGGCGATGGTGCCGGGGGCCATCGCCATCGCGGTCCCGGCAGGCGCGTGCGCCCGGCCGTCCGACCGCGCTGCCCCACGACCCGGGAAACCCCGGGGCCGGCCGGCGACCGACGCGCGCGGCCCCAGGCCGACGTGGACGGTGGCCCTGCGGACCGGGGCCATCACTTCCCGGCCCAAGAGCCGGCGGCCCGGGCACGTCCGGACGGCTCTCGCCACACCGCTACCGATCGACCATGTCGCCGCGCGCATCGCGGCCTCGGCTTCCGCCCCCTGGGGGGAGCGGCCTCGGCTCCCGCTCACCCCCGCCCCGCTCGTACGGGGAACGGTCGTCCGACCGCCCCACCCCCGCGACCCGCGGAAACTCCGCCGTGGACCGGGTGAATGACGTTCCGGCCCGGGCACATGTCGACGGACCTCGCCACGCCGATGCCGATCGGCCACGGCACTTCCCACCCCGGGCGGCCTCCGCTCCGCCCGTCGCCGCCCCGCTCGTGCGGCGGAAGGTCGCTCGACCGGCGGGCCCCTCGGGGCCGTCCCCCCGATGCGCGCCGCCGCCCGTCGTCAGCGGTAACGCCGTGGGGCCCGGGCAATCGCTTTCCGGACCTCCGGGCCGCTGATGCCGATCGGCCCCATCACCACGCCCGCTCATCCTCAGCGGCTCGTGTGCCGGACGGTCGCCGGCCACCGTGCCCCACCCCGCACCCGGGAAAACCCCGTGGTCGGGCGGGTCCGGGGCGTGCCAGTCTGACCGCCGGGCACGAGCCGGGGAGGCAGGGGCGTTGGAGCCGCACGAGTACGCAGAGCAGGACGCGGTCGGGCTGCGGGAGTTGATCTGCGCGGGGGAGGTGACCGCGGTCGAGGTCGAGACCGTCGCGCGGCGTGCCCTGGCCGAGGCGGGCGCCGAACTCAACGCCCTCACACTGCCGTTGTTCGACCCGGCGCCCGCCCATGCCGCCGACGGGCCGCTGGCGGGCGTGCCGTTCGTGGTCAAGGACAGCGGGCCGTTCGTCCGGGGTGTGCCCTTCACGCTGGGCAGCCGGGCCGTCCTGGGCGCCGTCGCGGAGGCCGACCACGACCTGATGGGCCGGTTCCGGGACGCCGGGCTGGTGGCGCTCGGCCAGAGCACCGCGCCGGAGTTCGGGCTGAGCTTCGCGACCGAGCCGCTGCGGTACGGACCGACCCGCAACCCCTGGGACCCGGCGCGCGGCGTCGGCGGCTCCAGCGGCGGCGCGGCCGCCCTGGTGGCGGCGGGCGCGGTGCCGGTGGCCCACGCCAACGACGCGGGCGGCTCGATCCGTATCCCCGCCGCGTGCTGCGGACTGGTCGGCCTGAAGCCGTCCCGGGGCCGCACGCCGTCCGGGCCGCTCGCGGGCGAGGCCGCCTTCGGGCAGCAGACGGAGTTCGCACTGACCCGGACGGTGCGGGACGCCGCCGTCCTCCTCGACGCCGTCGGAGCGCCCGTGCCCGGGGACAAGGTGACCCTGCCGCCGGTCCCGCGCCCGTACGCCGACGCGGTGCGCGCCGACCCCGGCCGGCTGCGGATCGCGCTGACCACCGCGGCCTGGACCGGCGACGCGGTCGACCCGCAGGTCGCGGCCGTCACCGTGAACGCGGGCAAGGTGCTGGAGTGGATCGGGCACACCGTGACCGAGGTCTCCCCCGCCGTGGACGGCGAGGACCTGGTGGAGGCCTCGGTGCTGGTCGCGCTGGCGAGCGGCGGGGCGATCCTGCGCGCGGCGCCCCGGCTGGACCGGTCGCGGCTGGAGGCGGTGTCGCGCGCGGTGCTCGCCGAGACCGAGGCGTGCACCGCGCTGGAGCTGATGGCGGCCGTCGACGCCCAGCACCGGGTGACGCGCGCGGTCGGCCGCTTCTTCACCGCGTACGACCTGCTGCTCACCCCGACGCTGGGCGCCCTGCCCGCGCCGCACGGCACGCTCGCCCAGGACGACCCGGGCCGCACCGTGCGGTCCTGGCTGCGGCGGCTGTTCGCGTACGGCCCGTTCACGGCGGCGTTCAACGTCTCCGGGAACCCGGCGGTCAGCCTGCCGCTGGGGCTGAGCCGCGAGGGGCTGCCGGTCGGGGTGCAACTGGTCGCCGCCCAGGGCCGGGAGGACCTGCTGCTGGGCGTCGCCGCCCAGCTGGAGCAGGCCGTCCCGTGGCGGGACCGCAGGCCGCCGTACGCCGTCGGCTAGGTCGTCGGTCAGGTCGTGCCCGGGGTGGGCGGGACCACGGGGACGGTCGGGCCGGAGGTGGGCGGGACGACGCTCGGGGAGGCGGAGGGGGACGGCGGCGTGGCCGTCGCGGGCGAGGAACTGGGGACGGGGGTGGGCGGGGTGCTGGACATCGCCGGGAGCGTGTACACGTGGTCGGGCGACACGATCTTCGTGACGGCCTGGGCGAACAGGGTGCTGGGCTCGCTGCCCTGGTGCGCGGTGTCGGAGTTGAGCAGCAGGACGACTGTGGCCTCCGCCTCCGGGAGGTAGACCACCACGGCCTGGTAGCCCGGCAGGGAGCCGTTGTGGCCGATCCAGCCGTGGTTGTCGAAGATGCCCAGGCCGTAGCCGGTGCCCGGGAGCCCGGTGGGCTGGAAGTCCAGGCGCTCCTTCTGGCTCGCGGGGGAGAGGATCGTCCCGGTGGCCAGGGTGTGCGCCCAGGTGCGCAGGTCCCGCAGCTCGGAGATCATCGCTCCGGCGGCCCAGGCCCATGAGGGGTTCCAGCCGGTGGCGTCGGCCTCCTGCCCGTTCACCGTGTCCGTCGTGTAGCCGCGGGCGTGCGGGTCGGGCAGGGAACTGTTCTTGGGGAAGGACGTGCGCCCGAGCCGGGCGGGCGTGATGACGTTGCGCTGCAGATAACCGGCGAGCGGCTGCTTGGCGACCTTCTCGATCACCATGCCGATCAGCACCGTGTTGGTGTTGGAGTACTGGAACCGCTGCCCCGGCGAGAAGTTCGAGGGGTGCTGGAACGCGTAGGCCAGCAGTTCGGCGGGGAGGAACGTGCGCTCGGGGTTCTCCTTGAGCGCCTTGTCGAAGCCCGCGTCCTCGGAGTAGTTGAACAGCCCGCTGCGCATGTCGGCCAGCTGGCGCAGGGTGATCTTGTCGCCGTCGGGCACGCCGTCCACGTACTTCCCGACAGGGTCGTCCAGCTTCACCTTGCCCTGGTCGACCAGCCGGAGCAGCCCGGTGACGGTGAAGGTCTTGGTGACGCTGCCGATCCGCATGTACAGGTCGGACGTCATCTTGGCGTTCGACTGCTTGTCGGAGACGCCGAAGGCGCGCACGTACGAGCCCTTGCCGTTCGCCCACACACCGGCGATCACGCCGGGCACGCCCGTTTCCTTCAGCACGTCCTGGATCGCCGAGTCGAGCCGCTTGGTGATGTCGCCGCTCAGCTTGGGGAAGGCCGCGCCGCCGGGCGGGGCCGTACCCTCACCGGGCCCGGTGGCGGGGGAGGACGACGCCGCGGCGGGAGCGGTGGCGTTCGGCCGGTCGGTGCGGGTGGGGCCGCCGCAGGCCAGGGCGGTGGGAAGGGCCGCGGCGGCCAGCGCCACCGCGATCGCCCGACTCACGTTGCTGCGGTTCCGGGGCGGACGTGCGCACGTGGGCGTCATGTCTGTTCTGTGCCTTTCGGCCGTGGGGTGAGGACGGGGCGCGCCATCGCGAACGTAAGCCGCGGTCCGGGGAACGGCGACCGGAGAGCGGCCGGCCACGGCCGTGCGGGTGAGAACCGTGCGCCGCCCGGGTCTTGACGGGGCGTCGGACGATTGGATTGAGTGGATGAGCCACTGAGCCACTGGAGGGTGAGATGGAAGCGCTGCCGCGTGAGTCGATCGTGGACGTCCTGGAGGACCGGTTGCGCGAGGAGATCCTCGCCGGCCGCCACCCCGCCGGGAGTCTGCTGCCGCCCGAACGCCGGCTCGCCGAGGGCTACGGCGTCACCCGCACCACGCTCAAGCACGCCTTCGGGCGGCTCGTGCAGGCCGGGCTGCTGGAGACCCGGCACGGCATCGGCACCCGTGTGCGCGACTACGAGCGGCTCGGCGGCGTCGACCTGCTGCCCATGCTGGTCCGGCACGACGCGCGCTGGCTCGGCGAGATCTTCGAAGTGCGGCGCGGGGTCGGCACGTTGATCGCCGGTACGGCCGCCTCGCGGGCCACCGCCGCGCACCGGACCCGGCTGCGCGAACGGATCGAGGCCGTGCGCGAGGCCGAACAGCCGGACGCGGTGCAGCTCGCCGACGCCGAGGTGCACCGCGCGCTGGCCCGCGCGACGGGCAACCGGGTCTACGTACTGCTCACCAACACCCTCTTCAACGCCTACCTGCCGATGCGGCGTCACCTCTCCGGTCCTTTCCAGGACCCGGAGGAGGCCCACGGACGGCTCGAACCGGTCGTCGCCGCCGTCGAGGCGGGCGATCCCGCGGCGGCCCGCGAGGCGGCGGAGACCTATCTGACCGCCACCGAACGGATCATGCGCGCCGGGCTGAAGGCGGCCACCCGGTGAGCGGCCCCCGTGGCCCCCGCGCTCCCCGCGCTCCCCGCGCTCCGCGTGGCACCGTCTTCGCCGAGACGATGTCCGGCACCGTGCGGTTGTCCGGCGAGGACGAGGACCGGCCGGTGCGGATGGAACTCGCCGTCCGCAGTGACCGGTTGCTGCTCCCCCACCGCACCACGCCCGCCCGGGTCACCGGGCGGCTGCGCATCGCGGGCCGCGCCGACGACCCCGAGGTCACCGGCACCCTGGAGATCTCGCCGCTGGTCCGGCGGCGCATCCACTACCGGCTGGAGTTCACCCTCGACGGGCAGCGCTGCCTCCTCGACGGCTGGAAGTCGGTCACCCCGCGCCACCCGCTGCGGTCGATGACCGTCCTGCCGTTCACGCTCACCCGGGACGGATCCGCGGAACCGGCCGGCACCGGGACGCTGCGCTTCCGCACCGCCACCGCACTCGGGCCGTTCCTCGCGAGCTTCCGCTTCCCGGTCCGCGACGAGGCCCGCGCGCAGTGGGCGCCCCGCTCCGGCGGCGCCCCCGGCCGCACCGAGGTCTGGTACACCACCGCCACCGACCCCGCCACGGGCGCGGGACTGTGGCTGCACCACGAGGTGGTCACCCCGGCCGACGGCGGCGGCGCCCACGCGCACGGCTGGGCGGCCGTCTTCCCCGCCAAGGGCGCCGGACCCGTCGAGCACGCCCGCTTCGGGCCCGTGCCGTGGCCGGAAGCGACGGCGAGGACGGCGGGAGCGGCGGAACGCCCGGAGGGCTTCACCGCGGGCGGCGTCGAGGCCGTGCCGGGGCGGCTGCGCGGCACCGCGGGCGCCCTGTCCTGGGACCTCACCGAGGAACCCGGCGACGCGGAACCGCTCTACACCTTCCCGCGCTGGTCGTGGCGGCGCCCGCTGCTGCCGGCGGCACAGATCCTGCCGTCGCCGCGGGCCCGCTACACCGGACGCGTCCGCCACGGCTCCGGCGACCTGGACCTGCGCCGGGCGCCCGGGGCGTCGGCCCGGATCTACGGGCACGGCAACGCCCGCCGCTGGGCCTGGCTGCACGCGGACCTCGGGGGCGGCGACGTCCTGGAGATCGTGGCCGCCGTCTCCACCCGCCCCGGGCTGGACCGGCTTCCCCCTCTGGTCTTCCTCCGCCTGCGCAAGGACGGCCGCGACTGGCCGCGCGGCGGGCTGCGCCCCGCCCTCGGCCGCGCGGGCCTGCGGCGGTTCAGGGCCGACATAGCCCTCCCGCAGTGGACGGTCACCGGCCGCGCCGGCCGGCGTCGCGTCACGGTACGGGTCACCCAGCACCCCGAGCGCACCCTCGCCCTCGACTACGCCGATCCCGACGGCGCCGCCGCCGTCTGCCGCAACAGCGAGACCGCCGACGCCCACGTCCTCCTCGAACGCCGTGCCGCGGGCGGCTGGCACACCGAGGCCGAGTGGACGCTGGACGGCACCGCCCACGCGGAGGTCGGCGACCGGTGAGCGCGGTGGAGGGGCTGGTCAAGGCGCTGCTGGCGGCCGACGGGGAGGGCGACTGGAGCACGGGCGTGGCCGCGCGGCTGGAGGGCCTGCTCGCGGCGATGCCCGCACCGGCGCGGCACGGGTTCCGGGCGGCGGCAGCGGCGGTCGACGGGTACGCCAGGACGCGGACCGGGCACGGACTGGAGCGGCTGACACCGGGTCAGCGGGAGACGGTGGTGACCGGGCTCGCCGCCCGGCCCGCGCTGCTGCCGCTGCTGGACGTGGTGAAGGTGCCGGTGCTGCTGGCCGCCGGGACCGAGCGGATGCTGCGCACGGGCGCACCGGCCGCCCCTGCCGCCCCGCAGGACCCGCCGCTGGACTGCGTACCCGCCGCGCGGTGGCCGGACCGCTCACGGGCGGACGCCGTGGTGATCGGGTCCGGTGCGGGCGGTGCGATGGCGGCGCGGACCCTGGCCCGGGCCGGGCTGCGGGTCCTGGTCCTGGAGGAGGGCCGCCGGCACACCACCGCGGAGTTCGGGCGCCGGGCCCCGCTGGACCGCTTCGCCGAGCTGTACCGGGACGGCGGCGCGACCGTCGCCCTCGGCAATCCGCCGCTCGTCGTGCCCACCGGCCGCGCCGTCGGAGGCACCACGGTCGTCAACTCCGGTACCTGCTACCGCACCCCTGACCATGTGCTGGCCCGCTGGCGCGGGGAGCACGGGCTCGGCGCCCTCGCCGACGCGGAGACCTTCGGCGCGCGCCTGGACGAGGTCGAGCGCACCCTGCGGGTGGCCACCCAGCCGCTCGACGTGCTGGGCCGCAACGGCACGCTCGCGCTGCTCGGCGCCCGTGAACTCGGCTGGCGGGCCGGTCCGCTGCGGCGCAACGCGCCCGGCTGCCGCGGCTCGTGCCAGTGCGTGGTGGGCTGCCCGGCCGGCGCGAAGCAGAGCGTGCAGCTGTCCGTGCTGCCGCAGGCGTGCGCCGCCGGGGCGCGGATCGTCACCGGCGCCTCGGTGCGCCGGGTGCTGACCGACCCGGACCGGCCCGGCGGGCCGCGGGCCCGCGGTGTGGCCGTACGGCGCGCCGACGGCAGCACGCTGGAGATCCTGGCCCCGCTGGTGGTGGTCGCCGCCGGCGCGCTGGAGACCCCGCCGCTGCTGCGCCGTTCCGGTCTCGGCCGGCATCCGCGGATCGGCCGCAACCTCGCCGTGCATCCGGCCACCAGCGTGGCCGGGCGCTTCGCCGAACCCGTCGCGGACGGCGGCCCGGCGGTGCTGCAGAGCGCGGGCGTGGAGGAACTGCACGCGGACGGCATCCTCATCGAGGCCACGGCCCCGCCGCCGGGCATGGGCTCCTTCGTCCTGCCGGGGGTCGGACGGGAGTTGCGGGCGGAACTGGAGGACTCGGGGCGGCTGGCCACGTTCGGCGCGATGATCGCGGACCGGCCGGGCGGCCGCGTCCTGGGCCGCGGACGCCCGCTGCTGCGCTACGACGTGGACCCGCGCGACGCCCGGCGTCTGCTGCGCGCGGTGCGCGCCATGGGCGACCTGCTCTTCGCCGCGGGGGCGGGGGAGGTCCTCACGGGTATCCCCGCCGCGCCGCGGGCCCGCACTCCCGCCGAGCTGCGCGACACGCTGGATCGCGTGACGGTACGTCAGCTCCATCTGTCCGCGTTCCACCCCACCGGCACGGTCGCGATGGGCGCCGACCCGCGCACCGCGCCCGCCGGGCCGGACGGCCGGCTGCGCGGCGTGGCGGGCGTCCACATCGCCGACGCCTCCGCGCTGCCCAGCTGCCCGGAGGTGAATCCGCAGCTCAGCATCATGGCGACGGCCCTGGCCGTGGCCGAGGCGGCGGTGGCGTCGGTCAGCTGAGGCGGAGCACGGCGCAGGTCGTCGTGCCGTGCGCGTACAGCTTGCCGTCGTGCGCGCCGACGACCCGCGCCTCCGCGGTGGCCGTCGTCCGGCCGACGTGCAGCGCGGTGCCCTCGCAGCGCAGGGTGGGCGTCCCCGCGAGCACCGGCCGGATCATGTGCACCCCCAACTGGACGGTGGTGTACGTCGATCCGGCCGGCAGCCGGCTCATCACGGCGGAGCCGAGCGCCGAGTCCAGCAGGGTGGCGAGGAAACCGCCGTGCACGGTGCCCATCGGGTTGATCAGGTGGTCGCCGGGGTCGCCCTCGAAGGCCGTGCGGCCGTCGCCGACCTCGACGAGCCGGAAGCCCAGCGTGCTCATGATCGAGGAGGCCGGGAACCGCCCGTCCAGCGCGCCCTGGAGGATCTCGCGGCCGGTCATCCCCAGGATCTCCGCGGTCGGCTCGGGGCGGGCCTCCCAGGTGTGGGTGCGCGAACGGGTGGTCGTGGCGGCTTCGTACGTCGTCATGCCGTCGAACCTAGGCTCCGCCACGGCCGGCCGGGAGAGTCGCATCCGGCAGTCTCGATATCGTTTCCGACATCCCCGTCTCGGGGTGGCGCAGGTCGAACGCGGGCGACTCGGACCGGACGCGCGGCAGGGAGCGGAAGTTGTGCCGCGGCGGCGGGCAGGAGGTGGCCCACTCCAGGGAACGGCCCCAGCCCCACGGATCGTCCGCCTCGACCCTCTTCCCGTACTTCGCCGTGCGCCAGACGTTGTAGAGGAACGGCAGCAGGGAGAGCCCCAGCAGGAAGGAGCTGATCGTCGAGAGGGTGTTGAGCGTGGTGAAGCCGTCGGCCGCCAGGTAGTCCGGGATGCGCCGGACCATCCCCGCGGTGCCCAGCCAGTGCTGGACGAGGAACGTGCCGTGGAAACCGGTGAAGAGCGTCCAGAAGGTGATCCTGCCGAGGCGTTCGTCGAGCATTTTGCCGGTGAACTTCGGCCACCAGAAGTGCAGTCCCGAGAACATCGCGAAGACCACCGTCCCGAAGACCACATAGTGGAAGTGCGCCACGACGAAGTAGGTGTCGGAGACCTCGAAGTCCAGCGGCGCCGAGGCGAGGAGCACCCCGGTCAGGCCGCCGAAGACAAAGGTGACGAGGAAGCCGGTCGCCCAGAGCATCGGGGTCTCGAAGCTCAGCGAGCCCTTCCACATGGTGCCGATCCAGTTGAAGACCTTCACTCCGGTGGGCACCGCGATGAGCAGGGTCATGAAGGAGAAGAAGGGCAGCAGCACCCCACCCGTGACGTACATGTGGTGCGCCCAGACCGTGACCGACAGGCCGGCGATGGAGACGGTCGCGGCGATCAGCCCGGTGTAGCCGAACATCGGCCTGCGGGAGAAGACCGGGATCACCTCGCTGATGATCCCGAAGAACGGCAGCGCAATGATGTAGACCTCCGGGTGCCCGAAGAACCAGAACAGGTGCTGCCAGAGCAGCGCTCCGCCGTTCGCCGGGTCGAAGATGTGGGCCCCGAACGTCCGGTCCGCCTCCAGCGCGAAGAGCGCGGCGGCCAGCACCGGGAAGGCCATCACCGCCAGGACGCCGGTGAGCAGCACGTTCCACGTGAAGATCGGCATCCGGAACATCGTCATGCCGGGGGCGCGCATGCAGACGATCGTGGTGATGAGGTTGACCGCGCCCAGGATCGTCCCGAAGCCCGACAGCGCCAGCCCCATGATCCACAGGTCCCCGCCCACGCCGGGCGAGTGAACGGCGCTCGACAGCGGCGAGTACGCGAACCAGCCGAAGTCCGCCGCGCCCGACGGGGTCAGGAATCCGCTCACGGCGATGAGCGAACCCAGCAGGTAGAGCCAGTACGCGAACATGTTGAGCCGGGGGAAGGCGACGTCGGGCGCGCCGATCTGCAACGGCATGATCCAGTTCGCGAAGCCCGCGAAGAGCGGAGTGGCGAACATCAGCAGCATCACCGTCCCGTGCATCGTGAACAGCTGGTTGAACTGCTCGTTCGTCACTACCTGCGTTCCGGGGCGGGCGAGCTCGGCGCGCATCAGCAGCGCCATCACACCGCCCACGCAGAAGAACGCGAACGCCGTGACCAGGTAGAGCGTGCCGATGGTCTTGTGGTCCGTGGTGGTCAGCCACCGCACCGCGGCGGTCCCGCGTACGTCACTGAGTCTCATGCCCGCCAGGTGTCCGGGACCGCCCGGCGCGTCACCGGCGGGCGCCCGCGAGGACCGGCGGAAACATCACACCGGACAGGTGTGATGATCGGTGCCATGTCGGACACCAAGCGGTCATGAGCACGGACGAGACGCACAGCGAGGCGTTCGCCACGGCCTACCGCGAGCACTACTGGGCGATCTGCCGCTACGTCGCGCGGCGGCTGGACGGCCAGGAGCAGGACGAGGTGGAGGAAGTGGCGGCGGAGGTGTTCGCCGTCGCGTGGCGGCGCCGCGGCGAACTCCCCGGTCAGCCGCTGCCCTGGCTGTACGGCGTGGCCCGCAACTGCCTCGCCAACACTGTGCGCGGCCGGGGCCGCCGCCGCAGGCTGCTGGACCGGATAGGGAACCACGAGACGGCGCACGGCACGCACCTCGTGCCGAGCCCCGGCGCCGAGCGCCCCGGGGCGTGGGTGCACGAGGCACTGGAGCGGCTGCCGGACACCGACCAGGAGGCGCTTCGGCTGACCGTCTGGGAGGAACTCGACGTCGGCGAACTGGCGGTCGCCCTCGGCTGCGGCCGGAGCGCGGCAGCCATGCGGCTGCACCGCGCGCGGCGCAGGCTGCGCGAGCAGATCGACCGCATGGGGATGACGGTGGCGGCGGGCGCGGCACCCGCCGGGGCGCAGGCCGCACCGGCCACGCGGAACACGGACGAAGGGGAGTCACGGCCATGACCGAAGAGCGGGACCTGGAGCTGCTGCGGCAGGCCGACCCCGTGCCGGCGGGCGATCCGCGGTGGGCCGACCGCCCCCTGGACGCGCGCGCCGAGCACGCGCTGCGCCGGCTGATGCGCCCTGCGCCGGCGCGGCGGCATTGGCGCGCGCGACGCCTGGTGCCGGCCGGTGTGGCGGCGGCCGTCGCCGTCACCGCCGTCCTGGCCTTCACCCTGTCCGGCGCGGGCAGCGCGCCCGCGGTCGCGGCGCCCGTCGCGCTGCGTCCCGAGGCCGGTTCCCCGGCGGTGCCGCTGGCCGACATCGCGCGGGCGGCCCGGGACGCCGCCGCGGCCGGCGGGGACACGGCGCCGGGGACACGAGGGGGCACTCACCTGATGTCGTGGAGCATGAGCATGGAAGAGGGGCCCGGCGCACGGCCGCCCGTCACCGTGCCGGAGGAGCGCCTGACCCGGTGGAACGCCGACGGCAGCGGTACCGAACTCGTCGTCGCCACCGACCCCCTGCACCCGGGCGCGCCCGTCATCACCGACCCCGGCGGCGCCCCCCGCACCGTCGCGGACGGAAAAGTGCTGCACCGCGCGTCGTACCCGCCCGGCACGCTGCCGCCGTACGGGCTGTCCGGTTCCGAGCCGCCGCACGACGCCGCGGAGTGGCGCGGCTACCTGCGCGACGTCTACGGCTGCGCCTGCACCCGCACGCAGGACCTGCTGGACGTGCTGCCCTCGCTGCTGGGCGACTGGACGCCGGGCGTCCGGGACATCGCGGCCATCGACACCCTGCTGGCCGCCGCGAAGGACCTGCGCCCGGTCGGCGCGATCACCGACCGCCTCGGGCGTCCGGGACAGGCGTACGTCCTCGACACCGGCGTCACCCGCATCATGGTGATCCTCGACCCGCGCACCGGCGGGGTCCTGGGCATCGAGACCACCTTCACCATGGCCCGGGCGGAGTACCGGGTACGGGCCGGCGACGTGATGTCCTACGAGGCGTGGATCCGCGACGCGAAGTGAGGGGCGGCCCGCCGCTCACTCCAGGCCGCGCCTGCCCGGGCTCCAGAACGGCTTGGTCAGCACCGACCTGCGCTCCCAACCGCGTTCACGGACCAGCACATCGCGCACCAGCTGCACGGTGCGGGCCTCCCCCGCGACGTAGGCGGCACCGCCCGCGGGGTCGTCCGGCAGGTCCAGCGCCCGGACGGCCTCGGCGAGTGCTCCGGAGGCGGCGGCGGAGGTGTCACCGCGCAGCCGCCAGGCGAGCCGGTCCGCGTGCGCCAGGGGCAGCCGGTCCCCGGCGGTCGCCGTCTCCACGCAGCCGTGCACGGACGCGTCCCCGGGCAGCGCGGCGAGCATGGCGCCCAGCGCCGGCATGGCCGTCTCCTCGCCCACGAAGACGTGGAAGCCCGCCTCCGGGCGCAGCACGAACGACCCCTCCGGCCGGCCCAGCCGGACCCGCGTCCCGGCCTCCGCCGCCGCGCCCCAGCGCGCGCCGGGTCCCGGTTCCGGGTGCTCCATCACGCACAGCTCGATCGCGTCGCCCGCCGGGTCGTGGTGCCAGACCGAGTACGTCCGCCGGGTCAGCCCGTCCACGTGCACCCGCACCTGCTGTCCCGGCCGGCAGGCCGTCCCGCCCAGCCCCGGTCCCTCGATCCGCAGCCGCCGCATGCGGGCGGCCACGCGCTCCACGGACACGACGGTGCCGTGCAGCAGGAACCGGTCGAGCAACCGGTCCCGCAGAGCGGCGCGTTGGGGACTGGGCGCGTTCATCGGTGGAACTCCTCACCGCTGGGCCGGAGATGCGGGTCCACCGTAGGCGCCCGGGGACCCGCACCACCATCGCCTCCTCAGACGAACCGCGCACTCCCCACCGGCCCGGCCGAGGCCGTCCGTTCCCGCAGCCCGTCACCGTCCGGCCAACGCCCCGCCAGCCGCGCGGCGAAGGCGCTGAACCCCGCGTCCGGGTCGGAAGGGGTGCCTCCGTCGCCCCGGTCGGGCATCGGATCGGCGGCCACGACCTCGTGCGCGATGTCGTGCTCGGAGCGGTCGTCGGGCGGGACGACCCCGGGGGATCCGTCGGGCGACATCCGCAACCGCTCGCCCCAGGGCGCCACGCAGTGCTGCGCGAGCAGTCCGCTGATGTCCGCGGACACGGCGGGCGGCCGGGTCCAGCAGGTGGCGTGCTCGTACAGCACCTGGCCGGCGGCGGGCTCCCGCAGGCCGTCGAGGAGCCCGGGGTCCGTGCCGGTCAGGTCGTACGCGACGACGACGGTGTCCATGCGGCCCGGCTCATAGGGTTCGACGGGCAGTTCCAGCACGCGGGCGGCCGCCAGGCCCATGATCCGGCTGGAGCGGTCGGGCAGCGCCGCCACCGCGCGCGGTGCCGCGCCGGTCGCGGCGAGCGCCAGCCGGAGCCGGTCCAGGCCGCCTCGGCACAGCCCCGCGCTGTCCTGGACGTAGGCGTACCGGCCCCTCATGCTCTCGAAGCCGTACGGGGACAGTGTCGCCAGTACGCCCCCGGTCAGCACCCAGTGCCAGCCGCGCAGGTCACCGCCGTCCAGCGCGGTGGTCCCGGCGACGGCGCCGGCCCGCCCGAGGCGGCGCCGCAGGCGGGTGTCGGCGGGCAGCCACTTCTGGTCGTCGCCCACGGGCACCGGCAGCCGGGCAGCGGCCTCGCGGGCCAACGCCGACTCTCCTGCCATCAGGGCGTTGTGGGCCAGCAGATAACGCTCCGGCCAGGCGGCCAGTGCGCTCTCGCGCTCCCGGAGCACGTCCAGCGCCTCACGGTGGCGCTCCTCGCGCTCCAGCGCGGCGACCAGCTCGACCAGCACGCGGCGGGAGTCCGGGACCTGACGCAGCGCGGCGCGCAGAGCGGGCACGGCCAGGTAGGCGGCGCCCTCCTCCACACAGGCGTAGCCGTACGCGTAGAGCTCGGCCACGCCGGACGGCGCGGCGGCCAGCGCGGTGGCGGCGGCGGCCAGGTCGCCGCTGCCCGAGCGGCCGGCGAGGGCTGCGACCAGCGGGGCGAGGGCCGCCGGGTCGGCGGAGTCGGCGTGCGCACGCAGGGCACGTACCGCGCCCGCGGTGTCACCGGCGTCCATGAGGTTGCGGATCTCGGTCGGTTCGGGGTTCACGGGTGGGTCCCTCCAGGGTCCGGGCTCGGCAGGAAACGGCGGGGGCGGGCCCGCTGGAGGAGGGGAGGGACCGGGGGCGGGGGCGCCCGGCGGCACGGCCGGGGCCTCGGGGTTCACCGACCGGGGCGGCGCGCGCCCTTCCGGCCGGGGACGGAAGCGATCATGCGCCGGATCATCGCCGACATCTCCCCCGCGCGGCAACCGATTTGTGACGCGTCGGGCACGTACCCGTGCCTGCGGGGGCGGCCCCGCACGGGCCGCCCCCTCCCGCCCGCCGCCGCGCTACCGCGCCCCGAGCAGCGTGACCAACCGGGCCGCCGAGGTGCCGAGTCCGTGTGCCCCGGAGGGCATCCGGGACGTGCCGGGCGGCCGACGCAGTTCCTCCTCCTCGTAGCGGCGGCAGCCGTTGTGCCAGGTCAGGATGCCCGCGAGCCAGTTCTCCAGCTCGCGCACATAGCCGTCCAAGACCGCCCGGGCCTCCTTGCCGAGGGCGAAGTCGTCGTAGAGAACGGGCAGTTCGTTCGCCGCGACGTGCTGGAACTCCTTCATGCGCCCGGTCATCAGGTCGTGGACCACGGCGAGCGAGGCCGGCTCGTCGCAGCCGAAGAAGTTCTGCACCACGAGCAGGGCGTTGTGGATCTCCCCCTCGTACTCGATCTCCTTCTGGTACGAGAAGACGTCGTTCATCAGGCAGGCGTAGTCGGCGGCGGAGTTCTCCAGCGACCGCATCGGCCCGCTGCGGTAGACCTCGTCCGGTACGACCTGGCCGTGCCCGAGCCGGCACAGGCTCATCGTCAGGTCGGAGCCGAAGGTGCGGCGGCGCATCTCCAGGTAGTCGACGGGGTCGGGGATGCGGTGCTGCGCCTGGTTGGCCAGCTCCCACAGCCAGCTCGCGGTCATGCTCTCGACCGCGGCGCGGAAGCGGCTGCGCGCCTCGGGCCGCATCGGGCCGGCCGTGCGCGCCCACAGGTCGGCAAGACCGCGCTCCAGTGCGTTGACCGGGACGGGCGCGGGCGTGCCGTCGACCGGCATGAAGGCCGACAGCCGGTCGTTGGCGGCGCGGGCGCCGGCCAGGTCGCGGGTGCGGCCGAAGACGGCCGGGAACCAGTCGTCGGCGTAGGTGCCCCAGGTGAGCCACCCGGAGGTGAGGTCCAGCGCCTCGGGGGACGCGTCCGGGTGGATGCCCGCGGCGCACAGCGGCAGGTCGAACGCGACCAGCTTGCGCTCGTCCCACACGAAGGAGAAGGGGACTCCGGGCTGCGGCTCCAGCAGGCCCATCCGGTGCGCCCAGTCGGCGATGGTGCGCCGGGCGGCGTCCAGGTGCGGGCTGAGGGTGACCTGGAAGGGCATCAGGAAGTCGGGCAGCGGGAGCGGCCCGGTGCGCCGCGGCGCGTGGGTGAAGGCCCGGACGCGGGCGGCCTCGGCGCGTCCGGTGGTCCGCACCGTGCCGGCCGACAGGCCGATCCCGCCGGGCAGCGCGAAGGGCGACCAGCCGGTGCGGGCGGGCGCCCCCGCGCCGCCGCCGTTCATGTAGCGGCTGGAGCGCATGTGCCATTCGTGGCCGCCGGACTGCCAGTCCTGCAGGCCCTTGACGTACCCCAGCACGGCGGCGCACTGCGCCGCGTCGAGCCCGTGCTCGGCGACGAGCGGGGGCAGTTCGGTGACCGCGGTGTTCTCGAACTGCTGCAGCCGCGAGGTGAGCAGGTCGTTGACGGACTCCGCCGCCTCCTGGGTCGTGCACCCCAGGAAGCTCTCCAGGACGAGAACGCCGTTGCTGAGCTCGCCCTCCTCCTCCGTCTCGCGCTGGTACGAGAACAGGTCGTTGCGCAGGTGCACCGCGTCGGAGAAGGCGTCCCGCAGCACGAGCATCGGCCGCGACCGGGCGATCGCGGCCGGCACCTCGGCCCCGGCCGCGTACTCCACCAGGCCCGCGGACCAGGGCGCGCCACCGACCTTGCGGCGCATCTCGATGTACTCCACCGGGTTGGGCACCCGGCCCGCGTTGATGTTGGACAGCTCCCACAGCGACTCGTTGAGCAGGTGCTCGCTGCTCTCGGCGAACCGCCGGCGCCAGTCCAGCGACATGGCGGGGACGGTGCGCCTCCACAGATCGGCGAGCCCCGCCTCGACCGGGTTGGCGGGCTCGGGCATGCCCTGCGCCAGGTCCATCGGCATGAAGGCGGGCAGCCGGTCCAGGTAGGCCTTGCCGCCGCGGC
Organism: Streptomyces sp. NPDC002574; assembly: GCF_042889545.1. Taxonomy (NCBI): domain Bacteria; kingdom Bacillati; phylum Actinomycetota; class Actinomycetes; order Kitasatosporales; family Streptomycetaceae; genus Streptomyces; species Streptomyces sp. NPDC002574. The sequence continues at coordinate 144,897 of NZ_JBIARB010000012.1, read as the reverse complement.
GGTCCTGGGACCGCTTGAACGTCTCCAGGAAGTGGTCGTCGAAGAAGAACACCCACACATACCAGTCCGTCACCAGGGACAGTTCCGGTCCCGGGCAGTCGGGGTGGGTGTAGGCGCACAGCAGCGCGTAGTCGTGCGCGTCGAGGTCGGCGGTGTCCCAGATGCCCGAACCCTCCAGCATCCCCATGTCCCGCGCCCATGTGCGGGAGTGCTCCCGCGCCTCCTCCAGACGGGGATTGAGGCGCGCGGGGTACGGCATGTAGAAGTCGGGCAGTTCAAATGGCTGCGTCACTCGTTCAGCGCTACCCGCGCGGGTGGGCGCTATCCGGCGGACCGGTCATGCCACACGAAGGTGTGACATCCCGTACGCGACGCCGCGGCCCCGGCGGCGTGGGGACGCCTCCGGGGCCGCGCTGCGCCGCGTGCTCAGACCGGGTGGCCGAGCTTGTCGTCCCTGCCGTGGTGACCGTCCCCGGGGTGGTGGTCGTGATGGTCGGGGTGGTCGTCGCCCCAGCCGCGGCACAGGGCCCAGATGATGAAGATGTCGATCGCGATCATCAGGAAGGCCCAGAACGGCGTGTAGGGCAGCCAGGCGAAGTTCACCAGGATGTTGAACGCGATCAGCGCGATACCCGCGACCCTCGCCCAGCCGGGCGCGCTGGAGAGCAGGGCCGTGCCGACGATGAGGACGAGGACTCCCAGCACGAGGTGGATCCAGCCCCAGGCCGTCAGGTTCCACTTGAAGATGTAGTGGCCCAGCCGGACCCAGACGTCGTCCTTGGCGATGGCGGAGATGCCCTCGAGGATCATCCAGACGCCCGAGACCATCATCAGGACCCCCGCGAACACGGTGCCGCCAGTGGCCCAGCCCGAGTGGTGATGCGGCTTGACCGACTGCGTCTGCTGGCTCATCACAAGGCTCCCATCGCGTCGGTGGTGGACACCTCACACGGTCCGCCCGCACCGCCCGGTCGGCCATCGGCGATGCGCCGTTCGGGTGACACGGGAGCGGCGGCCCGCCGCACGCGGGATCATCGGACCATGGCAACCACACTCCGGCTGTCCCAGCAGCCCGAGGCCGACGCGCTGCTCGGCCGCAGCCCGCTCGCCGCACTCACCGGCATGCTCCTCGACCAGCAGATCCCGATGGAGTGGGCCTTCATCGGCCCGCACACCATCGCCACCCGCATGGGCCGGGACGACCTGGACGCCCACGAGATCGCGGCCTACGACCCGGAGGCCTTCGTCGCCCTGTTCTCCGAGAAGCCGGCCGTGCACCGGTACCCGGGCTCGATGGCCAAGCGCGTCCAGCAGCTGTGCCAGTACCTCGTCGAGCACTACGACGGCGACGCCGAGGCGGTCTGGCGCGGCGTCGGCGACGGCAGGGAACTGCTGACCCGGCTGGGCGACCTGCCCGGATACGGCAAGCAGAAGGCGCAGATCTTCCTGGCGCTGCTCGGCAAGCAGCTCGGCGTCGCCCCCGACGGCTGGCGCGAGGCCGCCGGCGCCTACGGCGAGCAGGGCTCGTTCCGGTCCGTCGCCGACATCACCGGACCGGAGTCCCTGGACAAGGTGCGGGCCTTCAAGCAGGAGGCCAAGCGTGCGGCGAAGGCGGCCCAGCCGGCGAAGCCCGCCAAGGCCGCCACGCCCGCCGCGAAGGCCCCCGCGAAGAAGGCCAAGAAGGCGTAGGCCTACCGTCGCCGCCGCTTGGACGTGCCGAAGAGGGACCGGGTGATCTCGCGCCCGATCTGGGTGCCCACCGAGCGGGCCAGCGACTGGAAGACCCCGCTGCCCATCACCTGCTCCACCACACCCGGCTCCTCCTCCTCCGGCCGCTCCTCACGTTTCCGCGGCGCGGGCGCGGGAGTGGGTGTGGGCGCGGCCGCCGGCGCGGGCCGCTCGCTCAGCCGCTCGTACGCCGACTCCCGGTCCACAGCCTGTGCATAGCGCGCGTACAGCGCGGAGCCCTTGACCGCCGCGTCCAGCGCCTGCGGGGCGACCGGTCCCATCAGCGACCGCGGAGCACGCAGCCGGGTGGCGGCGACCGGGGTGGGGGCGCCGTTCTCGCTGAGCACGGTGACCACCGCCTCGCCGGTGCCGAGACCGGTGAGCAGTTCCTCCAGGTCGTACGGCGACGTCGGGAAGGTCCGCACCGTCGCCTTGAGCGCCTTGGCGTCCTCCGGGGTGAAGGCGCGCAGGGCGTGCTGGACCCGGTTGCCGAGCTGGCCCAGCACCTCGGCGGGCACGTCCCTCGGCGTCTGCGTCACGAAGAAGATCCCCACGCCTTTGGAGCGGATCAGCCGCACGGTCTGCGTGATCGCCTCCAGGAAGGCCTTGCTCGCCCCGTTGAAGAGCAGGTGCGCCTCGTCGAGGAAGAAGACCAGCTTCGGCCGGTCCGGGTCGCCGACCTCGGGCAGGTCCTCGAAGAGGTCGGCCAGCAGCCACATCAGGAAGGTCGAGAAGAGCCGCGGGCGGTCCTGCACGGCCGCCAGTTCCAGTACGGACACGATCCCGCGCCCGTCCCCCTCCGCGGTCCGCAGCAGTTCCGCCGTGTCGAATTCCGGTTCCCCGAAGAAGGGGCCCGCGCCCTCCGCCTCGAAGGCCGTCAGCGAGCGCAGGATGACCCCGGCGGTGGCGGGGGAGATCCCGCCGATCCCCTTGAGCTCGCCCTTGCCCTCCTCCGAGGTCAGGAAGGCCACGACGGCCCGCAGGTCCTTGAGGTCCACCAGCTCCAGGCCCTTGCTGTCCGCGTAGTGGAAGATCAGGCCGAGCGACTGCTCCTGCGTCGTGTTGAGCCCGAGCACCTTGGAGAACAGCACCGGGCCGAAGCTCGTCACCGTAGCTCGGACCGGGACGCCGGGGCCGATGCCTCCGAGGGCGTAGAACTCGGCGGGGCAGCCCTGCGGCGACCACTCCTGCCCGACCTCGGCGGCGCGCCGCGCCACACGGTCGCCCGCCGTCCCGGGCGCCGAGACGCCGGAGACGTCGCCCTTCACGTCGGCGAGGAAGACGGGCACACCCTGGGCGGACAGCTGCTCCGCGATCAGCTGGAGCGTCTTGGTCTTGCCGGTTCCGGTCGCGCCGGCGACGAGCCCGTGCCGGCCGAGCATGCCGAGCGGGACGCGGACGGGGGCGTCCGTCAGACACCGCCCGTCCCACAGCAGCGCCCCGAGATCGAGCGCCGGTCCGGTGAAGGCGTACCCCTGGGCGATGGTTCGCGCGGCGTCGGGCGTCGTCGGCGTGGTCATGGGCTGCTCCGCTGCTCCCGCTATCACCGTATTTGCCCACCATCGCACTCCTGCGCCATTGCTGCGCCCGTACGCCCTTGCCCGGTAGGCTTTCCGTGTGATCTTCAAGCGCATCGGAAACGGGCGGCCGTATCCCGACCACGGCCGGAAAAGCACCCGTGAATGGGCGGACGTCGCCCCACGTCCGGTACGCCTCGACCAGTTGGTCACCACGAAGGGGCAACTCGACCTGGAGACCCTGCTCGCCGAGGACTCGACGTTCTACGGGGACCTCTTCGCGCACGTCGTGAAGTGGCAGGGCGACCTCTACCTCGAGGACGGGCTGCACCGCGCCGTGCGCGCGGCGCTGCAGCAGCGGCAGGTGCTGCACGCGCGCGTGCTGGAGATGGACTGAGCCCGGACGGGCCCCCGGCACCCCGGATGGGTCAAGGGGTCCCGGCGAACCGGTCCTGACATCCGTTCAGCCGATTGTTGACCCTTTCGGGTTCAAGTCGTCCCGATTGGCCGCGATTGGTTGATCGTTTAGTAGGCCAAGTCGGAATCCCGCACTACGCTGCGCACATGAGCATGCTGACGCCCCCTGGCATGGGCGGGAAGTACCGTGTCACCGGGAACCAGTACCCACGAATGCGCCGTCCACGGAGCAAGTTCCGGATCGTGACGGTACTGGTCACGACCGTCGCCGTGCTCGGCCTCGCCGGCTGGGGCACGCTCCAGCTGGTCGACGTCTTCGATGGCGACGCCGCGGCCAAGGGGAAGACCGCGCAAGCGGCCAACGCCTCGAAGCAGCGGGCCTGCAAGGCGGTCGTCCCGGCGCCCGGTACGTCCGGCACCAAACCCATCGCGTTCCCCGAACCCGGGCAGCTCACGGTCAACGTCTACAACGCGACCGCCAAGGGCGGCCTCGCCAAGAAGACCGCCGACCAGCTCGCCGCCCGGGGCTTCAAGATCGGCACCTTCGGCAACGCCGACCCCGAGTACGACCGCAAGGTCAACGCGGCCGTCCTGCTGCTCGGCGGCTCCGGCACGAAGGCGGAGGCGGCCATGAAGCTGGTCGGCGCCCAGTTCAAGGGCACCACCACCTACAAGCCCGCGGCCCCCAAGAGCAAGCACGCGGCCAACACCGTCGACCTCATGCTGGGCAAGGGCTTCACCACCCTCGCCGCCGATCGGGTCGTCGAGAGGAACCTCGTCGTCCTGGCCAAGCCGAGCGCGGCCCCCAAGCCCGCCGGCTGCTAGGGCGTCCCGGCAGTCCGCGACAGACGTCAGGGCGGTACGGACCCCGCACACGGGGTCCGTACCGCCCTGACGTCCCAGTTGGGGGCGCCCGCTAGCCCGCGGTGCCGTAGAGGCGGTCGCCCGCGTCGCCGAGGCCGGGGACGATGTAGCCGCTCTCGTTGAGGTGGCTGTCGACGGCGGCGGTGACCACGGTGACCGGCTTGCCCGCCAGAGCCCGCTCCATCGCCTCGACGCCCTCCGGGGAGGCGAGCAGCACCACGGCCGTCACGTCGTCCGCGCCGCGCTCGATCAGCAGGTCGATCGCGGCGATCAGGGTGCCGCCGGTGGCCAGCATCGGGTCCAGGACGTACACCTGCCGCCCGGACAGGTCCTCCGGCATGCGGGTGGCGTAGGTCTTGGCCTCCAGCGTCTCCTCGTCGCGGATCATGCCGAGGAAGCCGACCTCCGCGGTCGGCAGCAGGCGCACCAGGCCCTCCAGCATGCCGAGGCCGGCCCGCAGGATCGGCACGACCAGCGGCCGCGGGTGGGAGAGCCGTACGCCCGTGGTCCGTGCCACCGGTGTGGCGATGTCGACCTGCTCGGTGCGCACGTCACGGGTGGCCTCGTAGGCGAGCAGGGTGACCAGCTCGTCGGCCAGCCGCCGGAAGGTCGGCGAGTCGGTGCGCTCATCGCGCAGCGTGGTGAGTTTGTGCGCCACCAAGGGGTGGTCGACGACATGGATCCGCATGTCCCCGACTTTAACGTCGCCGCCGCCGCGGGGCAGAAACGGCCGCCCGCAGGCGCTGGGCAAGGGGCGGCTTTGAAACCACACTGGAGCGGGAAGGCGAGCCCCTACGCCCGGACTGTCCCGCCCGGGCCCCGCGGATCACTAGAGGTGGTGCCCCATGGCGGAGCACGACAGTGGTGGCGCCGACGCGAGCGACGCCCGTACGCAGCAGGAGCGCGACGCCGAGCGCAGAAGGCGGCGGGCGATGTTCCTGCGGGAGCTGAACGAGGCCAAGGAGCTCCGCGACCGGGTGCAACCCCGCAGGGCGCGCGCGGCGCGGGCGCGCCAGCAGATGCGGATGCGCACCTTCCGCTGGTAGGCCACCAGGACGGGCGAACCGCCCGCGCCGGACGGGTTCCGGCGGGTCCACGCAGGCCGCCGCAGGGAAAAAGCCGGAAGCCCTGGCACGCGGCACGCGCGGAAGACCCTTCGCAAAGCCGAGGTTTCTGCCACGATGCCGAGTGTGGGCGGGGACCCCCGAGCTGATCATCCGGCTCCCGCCCGAAAGTCCGGACGGCCTGAGACCTGTGGGAGAGTCACGGTGTATTTCGCCGCACTGCTCGCGCGCACCGAGGACGGTTGGGAAGCGCGCGAGACCGATCTCGACGATGTGGAAACCCTCGGCGACCTGACCGAGGTGGCCCGCTCAGCCTCTACCGAGGAAGATACGGTCCTGGTCTTCATCGAGCAGGAGGACGCCTGGTTCGGCGTCGTCCGGGTCGACGGTGAGGAGGACCCCCGGATCTACGTGTCCGACGCCGCCGCGGCGGCCCGCAGCTCCTACGGCGAGATCCTGCTCACCGACGAGCTGCTCGGCCGCGACCCGGAGGACCTGGACGAGATCGTCGACCTCGACGGCACCGAGGAGGGTGACAGCGAGGAACTCGACGACGACGTGGTCCCGGGGCCGACGGAGGTGCACGTGCCCGTGGGCCCGCTCGGCGACGCCGAGCTGCTCGTGGACCTGGGGATGAGCGGCAAGGAGCTGCTGGCGCTCAGCGGCGACGGCGCGCTGACGGGCGAGGCCCTCGGCGAGATCGCCGACTCCCTGGGCTGTGCGGACGTTCTGGAGGCGGTCCGCTGACCGACCCGCTCCGCGACCCCTGGGCCGGGCCCATGCGGCTCGCCCTCCACGAAGCGACCCTCGCCCCGCGCACCGGCGACGTGCCGGTGGGCGCGGTCGTGCTGTCCGCGGACGGCGCGGTCATCGGCCGGGGCCGCAACGAGCGGGAGGCGGTCGGCGACCCGACCGCCCACGCGGAGGTCATCGCGATCCGCGAGGCCGCCAGGACGGCCGGTTCCTGGCGGCTCGGCGGCTGCACGCTGGTGGTGACCCTGGAGCCCTGCACCATGTGCGCGGGCGCCGCGGTCCTGTCCCGGCTGGACCGAGTCGTCTACGGCGCCCTCGACGAGAAGGCCGGCGCGGCCGGTTCGCTGTGGGACCTGGTCCGCGACCGGCGCCTGAACCACCGCCCTGAAGTGATCTCCGGGGTGCTCGCGGAGGAGTGCGGTGAGCTGCTCACGCGCTTCTTTCGCACAAACGATTTCGGAGCACACCCGGACGTCCGCTAAGCTCTCCCTCGGTAGCGTGTCCGAGCGGCCTAAGGAGCACGCCTCGAAAGCGTGTGAGGGGGCAACTCCTCCGTGGGTTCAAATCCCACCGCTACCGCTTTGAGCAGGATGACGAGGGGCCCGGCAGCTTCGGCTGCCGGGCCCCTCGTCGTTTTCCGCTCCCTCGTACGGATCAGTCCTCGTCGTCCCGCGTCACCCGGGTGGCGACGGTGGCGACGTTGTTGTCGGACGCGGGGTCGAAGGTGGTGGTGACGGCCCGGGCCGTCGAGGTGACCAGGCCGAGGCCGGGCGGCGCGGTCAGGTCGACCTCGAAGGTCGCCGTCCGGCCGGGGGCGAGGTCACCGATGGTCCACACGACCCGCTGGATGGACGGGTGCGGGCCGCCGCCGCTGAGGAACCGCACACCGCCGGGCGCGTGGGTGCTCGCCCCCCACCAGGTGATGTCCGGGAAGGGGCCCTGGCCGGGCCGGGGGTCGTCGTCGAAGCGCGGTCCGCGGCCGAGGAGCTCCAGCGTGGCCGCCACGCCCGTCGCGGTGTCCGGGCCGTTGTTGACCACCCGCACGGTGTACGTGAGGGGGCCGCGCGGCGCGACGGCCTCCGGCGCACTGAGGGTGATCTGCACGTCGGCGCTGCTCGTGGCGGCGACGCCGACGCCGGTCAGCGCCGCGCTGCGGACGCCCGCGGAGGTGTCCACGTTCAGCGTGGCGGTGCGCGCGCCGGTCACCGTGGGCCGGAAGGTCACCGGGATCGTGCAGCGGGCCCGCGGCGGGAGGCTGCCCGTGCAGGTGCCGGCGCCGAGCGCGAAGTCCGCCGCGCCCGCTCCGGACAGCGACACTCCGTTCACGGTCCGGGCGGTGCCGCCGCGGTTGGTGAGCGTGAACGTCCGGGCCGCGCCGGTGGTGTTCACCGGCCCGCTGCCGAAGTCCAGGCTCGCCGGGCTCAGGGTGAGGGCGGGCGTGGCGATGCCCAGGCTCAGGTCGCTGGGTCCGGCCACCCCGTTGGCGTAGGCCACCGTGACCGAGGAGGTCGCGGTCGGGCCGGACGGGGCGGCGGCCACCCGCGCCGTGTAGGACAGGGTCACGGTCTCCCCGGCGGCGAGGGTGCCACCGGAGGCGGCACCGGCTCCGGTGCCGAGCCGTGCGGTGACCGAGGACGCCGTGACGGTGACCGTGTCCCGCGCCGGCGGGGCGCCGTCGACCCGGACGTCCATCACGCCGGTGAGATCGGTGAGGGTGTCGGTGAGGACGACGCCCGTCGCCGGGGCTCCGCCGGTGTTCACCACGGAGCGCGAGACGGCGACCGTGTCGCCGGGGGCGAGGTCGCCGCCGTCGACGTCGGTGATGCTGGACGTCCTGAACTCCGGCTGGGCGGCCTGGGGGTAGCTGAAGCCGTACCCCAGGGCGACGCCCGCGGCGCCCCGGCCGCCGGCGAACCTGCCGTCCACGGTGGTCGCCCCCGGCTGCCAGGTGCTGTCGCCGACGGCGGCGAACTCACCGGCGCCGATGGTCACCGGCGACCCCTTGGTGGCCCCGCTGTCGACCCGGACCCCGACCGGGGCGGCCCCGGTGCCGACGGCATCGTCGAGCAGTCCGCCGACGCGTACGCTCCTGGCCGCGCCGGCCGCGATCTGGGGGGACGCGGCGCGCGGGGTGTCCCCGCCGTCCACCAGGGCGCTGGGACCGGCGACGAGTACCACGCGCTTGGCGACCGCGCCCTTGGTGGCGCCCCCGGTGTACGTGGCGGCGAGCCGCCAGCGGGTCGCCGAGCCGCCGCGGACCGTGCCGGTGAAGGTGGCGTCCGCGGCGCGGCCGGCGAAGGCGGCCGGCAGTTGTGCCACGGCGACGGTGCGGCCGCCCACGGTCGTGGTGGTCACGGCCGAGTCCGGGAGGGTCACGGACGTCTCGCCGTCGCCGAAGCGGTAGGGGCTGGCGTCGCCGGCCGGGTCGTCGGGAGCGCTGTCCGAGGAGAAGAACACCACGCCCGCGTCGAGCGTGCTGCCCTCCGGAGGTGCCGCCCCGAGCCGCGAGCCCGTGCCACTGCCGCCGCCGGCGTGGGCGAAGCCGTCCCCGGCCGTCGTCACGGTCCTCTGCAGCGTCAGCGGTAGGACGGGGGCGCCGGCTCCGGCGGCCGCGGCCGGCAGGGCGGCGGGCAGCCCGAGCGCGAGCAGTGCCGGGGCGACGACGGCGGCCGCGGCGCGGGGGAGGGACAAGCGTCGGGATATGTGACGCACGGTCAAGGAAACCTCCGCTGAGGAGCGCGGTCGTGGGGGGACGAGGCGCACTTTTGTGTGGTGATCAGTCAATTACGCACCGTATGAGCGGGGGAATGTCCGGGCCACCGGGCGTCCGCATCCGGGTGATCACGGAGCGCTCGCCCCTGCGCGGCGGGACCTGACAGCCCGTCGGCGGCGGGTGCGCCGGGGAGACGCGGGCCCCTCGCACGGCGCTACCGGCAGGGCGCGGGAAGGCCGTTTCCCTCGCTCGCGAGCTGCTGCGGCCGCGTTCCGCGGGCGCCGGTGAAGAGCCGGAAACGAGCCGGGGACGACGGCAGATCAGACCGCCTGATTGGCCCATTCGGTGGATACACTCCAGCCATGGCGCAGGCGAAGAAAGTCACCATGTACGTCCTCGTGGTCTTCGTGCTCTATACGATCATCACGTCGCCGGGGCGTGCTGCTGATCTTGTACAGGTAGGCTTCCAGGGCATATCGGACGCCGCCAAGGGCGTCGGTGAGTTCATGACCGCGCTGATCAACTGATCGGCCGCGACCCCGAGGAGTCAGCGCCGTGATTCGCCACCTGGTCCTTTTCAAGCTCAATGAGGGCGTCGAGCGGGACGACCCGCGAGTCGTCGCCGGCGTGCGCGCCTTCGAGGAGCTCGGCGGCCTGATCCCGGAACTCGCCTCCTGGGAGCTCGGCTGGAACATCTCGCCGCGCCCCGTCGCCCATGACTTCGCCCTCAACGCCTCCGTCGCCGACGCCGCCGCCCTCACCGCCTACCTGGAGCACCCCGCTCACCAGGCAGGAGTGGCCCTGTGGCACGAATTCGCCACGTGGGTGATCGCGGACTACGTGTTCGAGTGACGGCCCCGGCCGACCCCGGTCCCGAACAGCCCTTCGCCCGCCGGGCGGAGGGCTTTTTCGTCTAGCACCGCGCCTCGCTTGCACACAGTGCACATGAATTGTGATGCTATGACCGCTTTTGCCGGATGAGTGGACCGATGAGGAGTGGCATGCCCGTGTCGGCCCGTACGGCGTCACCAGCAATTCCCGGCGACGACAGCGGGACCGGTACAACGCAGGACACCCGGGGCGAGGGAGGAAGCGGCCGGGACGGCAGGATCCACAGCGCCCGCGAGGCCGGGGACGGCCACGAGGGGCGGGGCCCGGACAACGGCACCGCCGGCACCGCCGGCACTGACGTCATGGACGGCGTCACCGTCGCCGGCGACACCGTCGGCCCGGACGGTCACGTCGCCCAGGACGCCTCGGAGACCCGGGACGACGGCTCCGGGCAGGGCGGCGCGGACGGCGCGGTCCGGCAGGTCGGCCGGCCCGGCGGGACACGCTCCGGGACCACCAACACCAACGCGATCGAGGCCCGGGCACTGACCCAGGTGCTGTTCGAGGAACTGACCGGGCTGGAGCCGGGGACCCCGGACCACGCGCGGGTGCGGGCCGCCCTCATCGAGGTCAACCTGCCGCTGGTGCGGTATGCGGCGGCGCGCTTCCGCAGCCGGAACGAGCCGATGGAGGACGTCGTCCAGGTCGGCACGATCGGGCTGATCAACGCGATCGACCGGTTCGACCCGGAACGCGGGGTGCAGTTCCCGACCTTCGCGATGCCGACCGTGGTCGGTGAGATCAAACGTTACTTCAGGGACAACGTCCGCACCGTGCACGTCCCGCGCCGGCTGCACGAGCTGTGGGTGCAGGTCAGCGGCGCCATCGAGGATCTGACGGTGGCCCACGGGCGCACCCCCACCACCGCCGAGATCGCCGACCGGCTGAAGCTGTCCGAGGACGAGGTGCTGGCCTGCCTGGAGGCGGGGCGGGCGTACCACGCGACCTCGCTGGAGGCGGCCCAGGAGGGCGGGGAGGGGTCGCCGGGCCTGCTGGACCGGCTCGGCTACGAGGACCCGGCGCTGACCGGGGTCGAGCACCGCGACCTCGTGCGGCACCTGCTGGTGCAGCTGCCCGAGCGCGAGCGGCGGATTCTCCTGCTGCGCTACTTCGGGAATCTGACCCAGTCCCAGATCAGTGCGGAACTGGGGGTTTCGCAGATGCATGTGTCGCGTTTGCTGTCCCGGAGCTTCGCTCGGCTGCGATCCGCAAATCAGCTCGAATCGTAACCTTTGCGAGGGACCCTCCCTGCGGAAATAAGTCGACATGGCGCTACAGCGTGTTGCCGACATGTGACATTCTGCGGGAACAGCGTTTGTCGCGGTCCGGCCTCCGGTATTCCAGTGGGGGAACGAACCGTCGCCCGCGACACCCGTCCGCGACCTCAAGGGGGTGGCATGTCCGTAGAAGTGGGCAGTCCGAAGGTGCTGAACACCGAAGCGCCGCACGATGCTCCTGACGACAGCCTCGACATCGCCGAACCCGCCGTCGTCGACACCCGAACGCTGTCCCGCTCGCTGTTCCTGCGGCTCTCCGAGCTGACGGACGACAGCCCCGAGCGGGCCTACGTGCGGGACACGCTCATCGAACTCAACCTCCCGCTGGTGCGGTACGCGGCGGCTCGCTTCCGCAGCCGCAACGAGCCGATGGAGGACATCGTCCAGGTCGGCACGATCGGTCTCATCAAGGCCATCGACCGCTTCGACTGCAACCGCGGTGTGGAGTTCCCCACCTTCGCGATGCCCACCATCGTCGGCGAGGTCAAGCGCTTCTTCCGCGACACCTCGTGGTCGGTGCGGGTGCCGCGCCGGCTGCAGGAGCTGCGGCTGGCGCTGACCAAGACCAGCGACGAGCTCGCGCAGAAGCTGGACCGCTCGCCCACCGTCGCCGAACTCGCCGTCGCGCTGGGCGTGTCGGAGGAGGACGTGGTCGACGGCCTCGCGGTCGGCAACGCCTACACCGCCAGCTCGCTGGACTCCCCGCCGCCCGAGGACGACGGCGGCGAGGGTTCGCTCGCCGACCGGCTCGGCTACGAGGACGCCGCGCTGGAGGGCGTGGAGTACCGCGAGTCGCTCAAGCCGCTGCTCGCCCAACTCCCGCCGCGGGAACGGCGGATCATCATGCTCCGCTTCTTCGCCAACATGACCCAGTCGCAGATCGGCGAGGAGGTCGGCATCTCCCAGATGCACGTCTCCCGGCTGCTGACCCGCACGTTGGCGCAGCTGCGCGAGGGACTCACCGCGGAGCACTAGGCAGTTGCCGGACCGGCCGGTGCGCATCGGCCGGTTCGGCCCCTTGGGTACTGACGGTTCGTCATTACACTGGTGTGATGGTGCACATACCGACCGGTCGCCGGGGCGCGCTCGCCGCAGCCTCGGCGGCCGCCGTCTGTCTCGGCGCCTTCGCCGCCCTGGGCCCGGACTGCGAGAGCGCGGGAGCGGGCTGGGTCGCCGCCGGCGCCCCGGGCCCCGCGGGCAGCGCCGCGGTGAACGTGCCCCGGAACGTCGGCGTGGGCCCGGTCCCCCCGGGCGACGCTGCGGCTCCGCCCCGCCTGGGCAGCCCCACGCCCCAGGACCGGCCGGGCGCGCCGGCGGCGAGCGGCACCCCGGTACCGTCCGGCTCCGCCACGGCACCGGACCCCGGCACCACGGCTGCGGCCACGCCCACGGCGACCGCCCCCGTGAGCGGCGACCCGGGTCCGACGCCCGGCCCCGGGTCCGCCACCGCGTCCGGCTCCCCGCCGCCCGCGGCGACACCGTCCGCGTCACCGGGCGCGCCCGCCCGGCTGGTGGTGAGCGCGGTCGTCCGTTCCGCCGCCGAGGACCGCTGGTGCGAGAACGTCACGGTGACGCTGGCCAACACCGGTGACGACCCGGCCCCGACGGGCACGCTGGTCTTCGGTACCCACATCATCGGCCTGCTCGGCCTGGACTGGGCCACGATCGAGAGCCGCGACCCGGTGCCGGCGCCGCTGGCGGGCGGGGCGGCCCTCACCGAGACCTGGACGGTGTGCGTCGACGCCTGGCGGGTGCCTCCGGGCATGCACGTCGAGACCCGCGACGTCTCCGTCCGGGTCCCGTGAACGCGCGGCGCCGCGGGGGGGGGGGGGGGGGCCCGCGCCCCCCCCCCCCCCCCCCGGCCCCCCCCCCCCCGGCCCCGGGGGGGGGGGGGGGGGGGGCGGGCCCCCCCCCCGCGGGGGGACCCCCCAGTCGGTGGGCAGGCGCCACGGG
>NZ_JBIARB010000012.1:0-131710 GCF_042889545.1 Streptomyces sp. NPDC002574 | reverse complement strand
CTGGTGGGGGGGGGCCCCCGGCGGGGGGGGGGCCCCGGGTAAGCCCGGCCGCCCCCCGGGCGGCCCCGGGGGGGGCCCGGCCCCCGGGGGGCGGGGGGGGGGGGGGGGCCGGGGGGCCCCCCCCCCCCCGCGCCGGGTACCGCCGGTCAGGCGGCCAGGTAGGAGCGGATGTCGCTGATCGTGCCCAGGTCGCTGAGGAACCCGATGTGCGTCGTGCAGGCGACCAGGTGGTTGGTGGCGCCGCTGAGCGGGGTGCTGGTGTACGGGATGATGACGCCGTCGCACGGCGAGTACCAGGTCGCGTAGACCGTGGCGCCCGGCGTCTCGTCACCGCTGCTGATGGTGCGGACGAAGGCGGAGCCGGGGAGCATCTCCACGCACGAGGTGTAGATCACGCAGGCCGAGGCGTACGTGGTGCCGTGGTTGGCGCCCGCGATGGAGGCGACCCGGCGGACCGACGAGGTGCCGCCGAGCTGCGTGAGGTACCACTGGGTGACCAGGCCGCCCATGGAGTGGTTGACGATGTCGACCTTGGTCGCGCCGGTGCGGGAGAGCACCTGGCGCACGTAGCTCGCCAGTCCGGCGGCGCTGGTCTTGTTGGACTGGCTCCAGTTGTACTCGTACGCGAACAGCTCACCGCGGCTGTAGCCGGCGCTCACGAACACCGACTCCGCGTAGTCCCAGTTGCTCGCGCTCCCGGTGTAGCCGTGCACGAAGACCACGGGGGTGTGGGTGGCTGCGTTGGCGGTAACCGGCAGGGCGACGGTGCCGAGGCCGAGCGCGGCGGCCAGGGTGAGGAGGATGGCCCAGATGCGTCGCATCACAACTCCTTGTCGTGTGGGGGTCGGCAGGAGTCTCGGAGCGGCGGGCGCGCGGCGGACCGGTGGAATCACCAGTGGTGTTCCCGGTCGTCACGGTTGCCCAATTTCTGTCATGTCCGGAACATCGCGCGCATCTCTTCCCTCTCCGACCCGGCCAGTTGACACTGGCGTCATGGAGGCCGAGCGGAGTGCGGACGCTGCATGGCCGTCCGGGCTGTACGGCAGGGAACGCGAACGGGCCGCCCTGACCGCCCTGCTGGACGGGGCCCGGGCCGGCCGGGGCCGCGCCCTGCTGCTGTCCGGCGAACCCGGGTCCGGGCGCAGCGCCCTGCTCGGGGCGGCCGCCGCGACGGCGACGGCCGCGGGGTTCACGGTGCTGGGCACCGCCGGCACCCCCGCGGAGACGGCCGTCCCGCTCGCCGGGCTGCAGCGGATGCTGCTGCCGGTCGGCGGACAGGCCCTCCGGCTGCCCGCGGCGCACGCGGCGGTGCTGACCGCGGTGCTGGCAGGCCGCCCTCCACCGGACGGCGAACTCGCCCTGGGCACCGCACTGTTCCGGCTGGCCGGCGCGCTGGGCGCTCCGGCGCCGCTGCTGTGGTGCGTGGACGACGCCCACCTGCTGGACCCCCCGACGCTGCGGGCGCTCGGCATGGCCGCGCGAAGGCTCACGGGCACGTCCTGCGCCCTGCTCCTCGCCGTCGACGCGTACGGCGACGGGGACCCGGCCGCCACCGGGCTGGAGGGCGTCGACCACCTGCGGCTGCGCCCGCTCGGCCCGGCCGCGGCGCGCCGCCTGCTCGCCGCCCGCCCGGCCGCGACACCGCTGCCGGACCCGGTGGCCGCCACCGTGCTGACGCTGGCCGGCGGCAATCCGCTGGCCCTGACCGACCTCGCCGGCGCCGCGGCCGCCGGTCCGCTGCCGGACCCGCCCGCGCTCCCGGCCGGCAGCAGTCTGCGCAAGCGGCACCGCGACCGCTTCCGGGCGCTGAGCCCGGCCGCCCGCGCCCTGGTGTCGCTGGTCGTGGCCGGCGGCCCGCTGCCCGCCGCGCTGCTGCAGGCCGCCGCCCGCCGTCTGCGCCTGGACGCCCGGGCCCTGGACGGCGCGCACGCCGCGGGACTCCTGGTCACCCGGGACGGCACGACGGCCGTGCCGGGCCGGCTGCTGCACGCCTCGCTGGCCGCGCTGCTCTCCCCCGCGGACCGCACGGCCGCGCACGCCACCCTGGCCGCCGTCCTGGACCCCTGCTCCGCCCGGCTCTACCGGGCCCTGCACCGTCTGGCCCTCGCCACCGGTCCCTCACCGGCGGCCGAACGGCAACTGGAGGAGGCTGCCACCGCCGCCCGCCGCGACCGCGGCCACGCCGCGGCGGCGGCCGCCCTGGAACACGGCGCCGGTACGACCGCGCATCCCGCCACCCGGGACCGCTGGCTGCTCGCGGCCGCCGCCGACGCGCGGACCTCGGGGGACACCCGGTGGGCTCGGGAACTGCTGCGCCGCGCGGGACCGGGCGGCGGCCCCGCGCCGTCGGAGGCCCTGCGGGCGCTCGTCCAGGGGGAGATCCAGCTGCGCGACGGCGTGCCGGCCGCGGCCTGCCGCGAACTGACCGGCGCCGTCGGCCGCTTCCCCGCGGGGCAGCGCGCCCTCGCGCTGCGGGCGCTGATGCTGGCCGGCGAAGCATGCTGTCTGGCGGGCGACTTCACCGCCTATTTCGCGCTCGCCGAGCGGGCGCGGTCGATGCGCCGCGGCGACGAGACCCCCGCGCAGCGGCTGGTCCTCGACCACTTCACGGGCCTCGCCGCCACCTTCGCCGGCCGGCACCGGGAGGCCCACTGGGCACTGCGCCGGGTGCTCCGGCTGGCCGAGGCGGCCGGCGACCCGGAGTCGGCGATCTGGGCCAGCCAGGCGGCGTACACCCTGGGGGACGCGCGGCGGGCGCTCGCGCTCGCCTCGGCCGCCGCGCACCGGGCGCGACACCAGGGTGCGACCGCCCTGGTGCCCGCGGCGCTGGTGTACGAGGCGCTGTGCGCGCTCGCGCTGGACCGCTACGCGGCGGCTGGGGAGGCGGCCGAGGAGGGCGTGCGGCTCGCGGAGGAGACCGGCCAGCGCAATCTGGCCGTGGACCATCTGTCCGTACTGGCCCTGCTGGCGGCGCTGCAGGGCGACAGCGCCACCGCCGCGGCGCGGATGGGCGCCGCCGGGCACGCGGTGGCGTCCCGCGGACTGGGCCGGCCCGAGGCGTTCAACTCGTGGGCGTCGGCCTGCGCGGACCTCGCCGCGGGCCGCCCGGCCGACGCGCTCTCCCGCTTCGGGCGGATGCGCGCCGGGGCGGGCCAGGTC
Source organism: Streptomyces sp. NPDC002574 (assembly GCF_042889545.1). Classification (NCBI taxonomy): domain Bacteria; kingdom Bacillati; phylum Actinomycetota; class Actinomycetes; order Kitasatosporales; family Streptomycetaceae; genus Streptomyces; species Streptomyces sp. NPDC002574. The sequence goes on along the minus strand of NZ_JBIARB010000012.1, from coordinate 128,551 downwards.
AACCTGGCGATCCGGGGGCTGGCCACGCCGCACTTCGTCGAGGCGGCGGTGCGCTGCGGGCAGCGCGCGAAGGCCGAGGGCGCGCTGCGCGGCTACGAGGACTGGGCGGCGGGCAACCGCAGCACGCTGCGGCTGGCGCAGGCCCATCGCTGCCACGGCCTGCTGGCCGAGGACGACGCGGCGGCCGTCGGCCACTTCCGCGAGGCACTGCGGCTGCACCAGGACGACGACACCGTCCTGGAACTGGCCAAGACCGAGCTGTTCTACGCCTCCCGGCTGCGCCGCACCCGCCGTCCCGGCGAGGCGCGGGGTCTGCTGCGGGACGCGCTGGCGGTCTTCCGGCAGTTCGACGCGCGCCCGTGGGCCGAGCGGGCCACCGCCGAACTGCGGGCGGCGGGCGACCGCGTCGGACCGGTGGACCGGGCGCCCGGCGGGGCACGGGAGCTGACCGCGCAGCAGACCCGCATCTCCGAGCTGGTGGCCCAGGGGGCCACCAATCAGGAGATCGCCGACCGGCTGGTGCTCAGCACGCGCACCGTCGAGTACCACCTGCGGAACATCTTCAGCAGGCTGGGCGTGCGCTCCCGCGTCGAACTGGCGGCACTGTTCCGCTGACCGGGGGACCCGGGCAGCGGTGGTGGGTCAGGACAGGGCGAACCAGGCGACGGCCGCCACGACCACGACGGCCGCGATGATGCCGACGATCAGGCCCGTCCGGCTGCCGCCGCCCGAGGTCTGGACCTGTGCGGGCTCCTCGTCGACGAAGGCACGGAACATCTGGGTGTTGCCGGCCGGGTCGTAATTGTTGTCAGGGGTAGTCATGGTGCAGGACCCTAGCGAAGTCATGTCGCGCCGGTCACCCCTGGGGCCCGGACAACGGGGGAACGGATACGGGAATACCGCCCGTCGAAACGGTGTCGCACGTTCCATGGCACTCATCGGCACCACTGACCTCGATGTCTTCCCCCTCTCCCTCGGCGGCAATGTCTTCGGCTGGACGGCGGACGAGGAGACCTCCTTCGCCGTGCTGGACGCGTACGCGGCGGCCGGCGGCAACTTCGTCGACACCGCGGACACCTACTCGTCCTGGGTCCCCGGCCACAGCGGCGGCGAGTCCGAGCTGCTGATCGGCAGCTGGCTCGGCAAGCGCGGGCGGCGCGACGACGTCGTCGTCGCCACGAAGGTCGGCTCCCACCCGGACTTCAAGGGGCTGAGGGCCGCGACGATCAAGGCCGCGGCGGAGGAGTCGCTGCGGCGGCTCGGCACGGACCACATCGACCTCTACTACACGCACCACGACGATGTCGGGACGCCGGTGGAGGAGATCGTCGGCGCGATGGACGCGCTCGTCCGCGAGGGCAAGGTGCGGTACATCGCCGCGTCCAACATCAGCGCGGAGCGGCTGACCGCCTCGCTGGAGTTCTCCGACCGGGAGGGCCTGGCGAAGTACGTGGCGCTCCAGCAGCACTACAACCTGGTGGAGCGGGACTACGAGGGGCCGCTGCGCGAGGTGGTGCGGGCGCACGGGCTGGCCTCGGTCCCGTACTTCGGCGTGGCGCGCGGCTTCCTCACCGGCAAGTACCGGCCCGGCGTCGCGGTGGACAGCGCCCGCGCGGGCGGGGCCGGCGCCTACCTGGAGTCCGAGCGCGGTCCCCGCGTGCTGGCGGCGCTGGACGAGGTCGCGGCGGCGCACGGCGCGGAGCCGGCGAGCGTGGCGCTGGCCTGGCTGCGGTCCCGGCCGACCGTCGTGGCCCCGATCGCCAGCGCCCGGACGCCGGAGCAGCTGCCGGCGCTGCTGGCCTCGGTGGAGCTGGAGCTGACCGCTCAGGAGCTGGAGCTTCTCACCGAGGCATCGGCCTGACCTGCACCTTTTGTCGCACGGCCCGCTTCCTTGACCGGACGCGGGCCGTTCCTTTTGGAGCTTTTTACCCATAAGAATTTGCCTGCAGCAACCAATCATCTTACGGTTGCTCAAGGCAACCAATAGTCCGGAGGGAAGGCGACGGTCCACATGGCATCGCAGGAGCTGTACGGGGAGCTGGCAAGCCAACTGCGCGCCATTCCGGCCGTGGCCCGCGAGCTCAGCCGCTCGTGCCCGCCGAACTGCCCGCCCGCCTCGCTGGGCGTGCTCGCGGTCGTGAGCCGCCACGGCGAACTGCGGATGAGCCGTCTGGCAGAGCTGCTGGACATCGACATGTCGGTCACCAGCCGCCATGTCGCGCACCTCGCGGAGCGCGGCTGGATCGACCGGCTGCCCGACCCGCACGACAGACGGTCGCGGCTGCTGCGGCTGACCCCCGGCGGCATGGACATGCTCCGCGCCGCACTGGACGGAGTCACCGCCTCGCTCGCCGACCACCTGCGGGACTGGTCCGACCAGGACGTCCTGGAGCTCTGCCGGCTGCTGGAACGGCTGCGCACGGCCTTCACCGCCGACTGCCGCCCCCGTACGCAAACGATCACGATGTGAAGAGGATGACGATGGCAACAACCGCATCACCGGCCGGTGTGCGGGGGGCGGACGCCCACGCAGGACACGCGGCCCCCATGTCGCACCGGCAGATCATGGAGGCCCTGACCGGCCTGATCCTCGGCTTGTTCGTGGCGATCCTGTCGTCCACGATCGTGTCCAACGCCCTGCCGAAGATCATCTCTGATCTGCACGGTGGTCAGAGCGCCTACACGTGGGTCATCACCGCCGCACTGCTCACCACCACCGCCACCACCCCGCTGTGGGGCAAGCTGTCCGACCTGTTCAGCAAGAAGCTGCTGGTCCAGCTGGCGCTGGTGATCTACGTCGTGGGCTCGCTGATCGCGGGCCTGTCGCAGAACACGGGCATGCTGATCGCCTGCCGGATCGTCCAGGGTGTCGGCGTCGGCGGCCTGATCGCGCTGACCCAGGTCATCATGGCCTCGATGATCTCGCCGCGGGAGCGCGGCCGGTACAGCGGCTACCTCGGCGCGGCCTTCGCGGTCGGCACCGTCGGCGGCCCGCTGCTCGGCGGTGTCATCGTCGACACCGACTGGCTCGGCTGGCGCTGGTGCTTCTACGTCGGCGTGCCCTTCGCGATCCTCGCGCTGGTCGTGCTGCAGAAGACCCTGCACCTGCCGGTCGTCAAGCGCCAGGCCAAGGTCGACTGGGCGGGCGCCACGTTCGTCACCGCCGCGGTCAGCCTGCTGCTCGTCTGGGTCACCTTCGCCGGTGACAAGTACGAGTGGATCTCCTGGCAGACCTGGGTCATGACCGGTGGCGCGGTGCTGCTGGGCCTGATCTTCGTGCTGGTCGAGTCCCGCGCGCGCGAGCCGATCATGCCGATGCGGCTGTTCCGCAACAAGACGATCGCCCTGACCTCGGCCGCCTCGCTCTTCGTGGGCGTGGCGATGTACAGCGGAACCGTCTTCCTGAGCCAGTACTTCCAGCTGGCGCGCGACAAGTCGCCGACCATGTCCGGCGTCCTGACCATTCCGCTGATCGCCGGCCTGTTCGTCTCCTCCACCGTCTCCGGCCAGGTCATCACCCGGACCGGCCGCTGGAAGGCGATCCTGGTCGCCGGCGGCGTACTGCTCACCGCGGGCCTGGGCCTGCTGGGCATGCTGCGGTACGACACCGTCTACTGGCACATGGCCATCTACATGGCGCTGCTGGGCCTGGGCCTCGGCATGGTGATGCAGAACCTGGTGCTCGCCGTGCAGAACCAGGTGGGGGCCGCCGACCTCGGCGCCGCGAGCTCCATGGTCACCTTCTTCCGCACCCTCGGTGGCGCGGTCGGCGTCTCCGCGCTGGGCGCCGTGCTCGCCAACCGGGTCGGCCGCTACACCACGGACGGCCTGTCCGCGCTGGGCGTGGACTCCACCGGCTCCTCCGACGGCAGCATCCCGGACCTCGGGGCGCTCCCGGCGCCGATCCGCCAGGTCGTGGAGACCGCGTTCGGCCACGGCGCCGGCGATGTGTTCCTGGTGGCCGCTCCGGTGGCGTTCCTCGCGCTGCTGCTGGTGCTGTTCGTCAAGGAGGTGCCGCTGAGGACCTCGAGCGGTCTGCAGCAGGCGGCCGGTGTGTCCGGACAGCAGGAGCCGGCGCCCGTCGTGCCCGCCGCGCCGGGGCCGGGGGCCGCGGCCCCGGCCACCGTCCCGGTGCCCGCCCCCGCACCCGCACCCGAACCCGAACCCGCACCAGCGCCCGTACCCGTCCAGGAGGGACCCATGATCCACGGCCAGGTCCGCAACTCCGAGGGCACCGGCGTCGAGCACGCCACGCTCACGCTGATCTCCCTCACCGGCAAGCAGCTCGGCCGGGCCGCCACCCGCCCCGACGGCGGCTACGCGCTCACCGCGCCCGGCGCCGGCTCGTACGTCCTGATCGCCGCGGCCGACGGCCACCAGCCGCAGGCCTCCACGGTCGTGGTCGGCGAGGAGCCGGTCGCCTACGACGTGGTCCTGACCGGCACCAGCGGCCTCACCGGCACCGTCACCTCCGAGGCGGACGGCATCCCGGTCCACGGCGCCGTGGTCGTCGTCACCGACATCCGCGGCGAGGTGCTGGCCAGTGGCGGCACCGGGCAGGACGGCGGCTTCGGCTTCGGCGAGCTCCCGGCGGGCGACTTCACCCTCGCGGTCAACGCCACCGGCTTCCGGCCGGTCGCCCTCCCCGTCGAGGTCGCCGGCACCGGCCCGACCCACGTCGACATCGCGCTGCGGCTCGGTGCCCGTGTGCAGGGCACCGTCCTCGGCGGCACGACCCGGCTGCCGCTGCCCGAGGCCCGCGTCACCCTCGTGGACGGCGCAGGCAACGTCGTGGCCACCGCCACGACCGGCGGCGACGGCGCGTACGCCTTCGGCGACCTGGACGCGGGCGAGTACTCGCTCATAGCCAGTGGCTTCCCGCCGGTGGCGACCACGATCACGGTCGGCGACGAGAGCGCCAAGGACGTCGACGTGGAGCTCGGCCACCCCGAGGGGTGAGCGGGCCCGCTCAAGAACGGCCGGGCCGTGCGCCTGCGGAGACGCGCGGACCGGCCGGCCGGGGGACCCCGGTCCGGTCCGGACGGCACAGGCAGGGGACGGCCGCGCCCTCAGGACCGGACCACACCGGGTGGCTCCCGCGGGGGCCCGGGTACACCCCGGGCCCCGTTCCCCCGGGATCACACACGCGACGGAAGGCGAGCGATGAGCATGACCACGACCGGCAAGACGGGCCTGCGGGGGCGGGTCAGGACCAAGGACGGCTGGGCGGTGCCGCACGCCGTGCTGACGGTCACCGACATGACGGGTCAGCAGGTCGCCCGGGAGGCCGCGGACGCCGAGGGCGCGGTGCGCACCGCCGCGCTGGCACCGGGCGCGTACACGGTCATCGTGACGGCCGTCGGCTACCGCCCGACGGCGGCGACGGCCCTGGTCACCGCCTCGGGATCGGCCGACATCGGCACCCTGACGCTCGCCCGCTCGGGCGGTGTCGAACTGCCCCCGCCGGGCGTGTGGACCGTCGACCCCGCCCACTCCGAGATCCGCGCCGTCGCCCAGCACCTCGGGCTGTCCAGCGTGCACGGCCGCTTCAAGGGCTTCGCGGCGAGCATCGAGATCGCCGAGCAGCCGCTGCACTCCGGCGTGCAGGCCGTGATCGACGCGGCGTCCATCGACACCGGCAACGGCACCCGCGACGCGCACCTGCGCTCCCCCGACTTCCTGGACGTGGCGGCGCACCCGAGCGTGACCTACCGCGGTTCCTCCCTGGAGCAGGCCGCCCAGGACCGCTGGACCGTGCACGGCGAGCTGACGATGCGCGGCGTGACCCGCCCGGTGGACCTGGACCTGTCCTACCTGGGCACCGGCCCGGACCCGTGGGGAGGGGTGCGCGCCGCCTTCCGCGCGACGGCGCAGCTTCGGCGCGAGGACTTCGCCATGCACTACAACCAGGTCGTGCAGGCCGGCATCGTCGCCGTCGGCACCACCTTGAAGGTCGAGCTCGACATCCAGGCCGTGCAGGGCACCGCCCTCCCTGCCCTGTAGCCACCCGCGGCATAGGCTGCTGCCATGGCCTACATCGCGACCAGCACCGCCGTGCAGCTCGATCAGTTGCTGGAGTTCGTCCGACCGCGCCACCGCGCGCTGCTGCTGACCACCCGCTCGGACGGGCGCCCCCAGGGCTCCCCCGTGACCTGCGGCGTCGACGACTCCGGGCGACTGGTGGTCTCCACGTACCCCGAGCGGGCCAAGACCCGCAATGCCCGCCGCGACCCGCGGGCGAGCGTGATCGTGCTCTCCGACGAGTGGGACGGGCCCTGGGTCCAGATCGACGGCACCGCCGAGGTGATCGACCCGCCGGAGTCGGTCGAGCCGCTCGTGGAGTACTACCGCAACATCGCCGGCGAGCACCCGGACTGGGACGAGTACCGCGCCGCGATGCTCAAGCAGGGCAAGTCGCTGGTCCGGGTGACCCCCGAGCGCTGGGGACCCCTGGCGACCGGCGGCTTCCCGGCCCGGCTGGCGCCCTCCGAGGACTGACCCGGGCACCGGGAAGGGCGGCGGCCACCGGGGCCGCCGCCCTTCCCGCGTCCACGACCTGGGTTCAGCTCGGGTCGGTCAGGTCGTAGACGGTCACGCCGCCCAGGGTCGTGGAACCGAAGTTCTCCTCGACCCATGAGCTGATCTGCGAGGCCGTGCCACTGCCGCTGCTGCCCCGGCCGCCGCCCATGCCGCCCGAGGCGATGAACCAGTGGATCCGGCCCTGCGCCACGTAGGCCTTGAACGCCGCGAGAGTGGGGGACGGGTCACTGCCGTTGAAGCCGCCGATGGCCATCACGGCCTTGTTGGTGGCCAGTTGGTAGCTCGCCGCGTTCTGCGAGCCGATCGCGGCGGCCACCCAGGTGTAGCGGTCGGCGTGGGCCAGGAGCGCCTTCTTGGCGGCGTCGCTCACGGTCGCGCCGTCCAGCAGGCCGCCGAGGCCGCCGCCGCTGCCGCGGCCGGTGCCGCCGCCCGATCCTCCGGGGAAGCCCTGCGGGCCCTGGCCCTGCTGCCCCTGCTGTCCGCCGCCGGGGAAACCGCCCGTGCCGCCGCCGGGGAAGCCCCGCTGCCCCTGCGGGCCCTGGCCCTGCTGCCCCTGCCCGCCGCCGCCCGGGAATCCGCCGGTGCCGCGGCGCATGCCGCCCATCCTGCCCATGCCGCCCATGCCGCTCCGCACCGCGGGTCCCGCCGTCACGATGGAGCCGGTGTGCGCGGTGCCGGCCGTCTGGAGGGTGTACGCCAGCGGGCCGCCGAGCGCCGCCGTCAGGCCGAGCGCGGCCGCCGCCAGGGTGAGGTGCCGGCCGAGCCGCGCCGTGAGCAGCAGCCCGAGCGCCGCCGCGATCCCGGTGACGAGCACCGCGTACCGCACCCACGGGTACCAGTCCGCGGAGCGGCCCAGCAGGACGTACGCCCACACCGCCGTCACCGCGACCGTGCCCGCGAGCACCGCCGCCGCGGCCGGGTGGCGGCGCCGTTCCCACAGCAGCACGGCGCCCATGCCCACCAGCGCCGCGATGTAGGGCGCCAGCGCGATGTTGTAGTACTGGTGGAAGATCCCGGACATGAAGCTGAAAGTCAGGAAGGTGAGGGCCAGCGCGCCGCCCCACACCAGGAAGGCCGCGCGCCGGACGTCGGTGCGCGGCGCCCGCCGGGTCAGCCACAGGCCGGCCACCAGCAGGACGAAGGCCGCGGGCAGCAGCCAGGCGATCTGACCGCCCATGTCGGTGCCGAACAGCCGGCTCCAGCCGGTCTCGCCCCACTGGCCCCCGCCGCCCGCGCCTCCGCCACCACCGCCCACGGAGCCGGTCTCGTCGCCGGTGATCCGGCCGAAGCCGTTGTAGCCGAAGGTCAGCGACAGGAAGCTGTTGTCCTGGGATCCGCCGATGTACGGGCGCGAGGACGCCGGCCACAGCTCGACGATCGCGACCCACCACCCGCCGGCGACCGCGGCCGCCAGTCCCGCGAGGCCGATCTGCCCGAACCGGCGCCTGAGCCGCGTGGGCGCGCACACCGCGTACACCACCGCCAGGGGCGGCAGGATCAGCCACGCCTGCAGCGTCTTGGTCAGGAAGGCGAGACCGAAGGCCACGCCCGCGAGCAGCAGCCACTTCGTCCGGGCGTCCTCCAGGGCGCGCAGCACGCAGTACACCGCCACCACCATCAGCAGGCAGAGCAGGGCGTCCGGGTTGTTGAAGCGGAACATCAGCGCGGCGACCGGCGTGAGGGCGAACGCGAGCCCGGCGATCAGTCCCGCGGCCGCGCCGAAGCGCCGTCGCACGGCGGCGTGCAGCACGCCCACCGACGCCACGCCCATCAGCGCCTCGGGCACGAGGATCGCCCAGGAGTTCAGTCCGAAGACCCGCACCGACAGCGCCATCGGCCACAGCGCGGCCGGAGGTTTGTCCACGGTGATGGAGTTGCCGGCGTCCGAGGAGCCGAAGAAGAACGCCTTCCAGCTCTCGGCGCCCGCCTGCACGGCGGCGGAGTAGAAGGAGTTCGCCCATCCCGAGGCGCCCAGGTCCCACAGGTAGACGACGGCCGTGAGGGCGAGCAGCGCGAGCAGCGCCGGCCGGGCCCAGCGGGGGTCCTCCGGCCGGAGGGCGGGGGACGGCGGGGGCGCCCCCTGCGGGACGGGGCTGCGCCCGGTGGTCCCCGGCGGCGGCGCGTCGGCCGGGACCGGGGTGCGGTGCACGGCCGCCGGGGTGTGGCCCGGGAGCGGCGGGACGGTGTGCGGGCTGCCCTCAGGCGCCTGGTGCGACGTGGTCATCGGTGGCTCCTGGGGTCGTGTGCCTCGTGGTCCGGGGTGGTCACGGGGGCCGCGGCGTCGTGCGCGACGAGGTGCGGCGGGAGGGCGTGCCGTCCCGGCCGCCTCGGGGCCGGCGGCCCGTCGTCGTACGGAGTGCCCGGTCGCACCGGCACGGGCGGCACCGGCGGCACGGCATCGGGGCCGCCCGTACGGTCGGGGAAGAGCCACGCCCGGAAGAGCAGGAAGCGCAGCACGGTCGCCGCCAGGTTGGCCGCGACGAGCACGGCCATCTCGGTGCCGTGCGAGGGGCTGCCGTTCGCGCTGTGCAGGGCGGCCAGCGAGCCGCTGGTGAGCGCCAGGCCGATGCCGAACACGACCAGCCCCTGCGCCTGGTGCCGCACGGCGCGGTCCCGGCCGCGCACGCCGAAGGTGAGCCGCCGGTTGGCGGCGGTGTTGCCCACCGCCGACACCAGCAGGGCGAGCGCGTTGGCAAGTTGGGGACCGGCCGCACCGCGCAGCAGTGCGAACAGCAGCAGGTACACGACGGTGCTCAGCCCGCCCACGGCGCAGAATCCGACCAGTTGGCGCGCCAGCCCGGCGGGCACGTCGGCGATGTCGCGGTCGCGCGGGTCGTCGCCGAAGGGCCGGCGGAGCCGGTCCAGCGGCAGCGTGCCCGTGGCGAGCTCCCGCCCGATCCGCCACAGGCCCCTGAGGTCGTCGGTCGCGGTGCGGAGGAGGTCCACGGTCGAGTGGGGGTCGTCCACCCAGTCGACCGGCACTTCGTGGATGCGCAGCCCGGCCCGTTCGGCCAGCACGAGCATCTCGGTGTCGAAGAACCAGCCGGAGTCCTCCACCAGCGGCAGCAGCCGGTCGGCGACGTCCTTGCGGATCGCCTTGAAGCCGCACTGCGCGTCGGAGAAGCGGGCGGCGAGCGAGGTCCGCAGGAGGACGTTGTAGGAGCGGGAGATGAACTCCCGCTTGGCGCCCCGCACGACACGCGAACTGCGCGCCAGCCGGGAGCCGATCGCCAGGTCGGAGTGGCCGGAGATGAGCGGGGCGACCAGCGGCAGCAGCGCGTTGAGGTCGGTGGACAGGTCGGCGTCCATGTACGCCAGCACGGGAGCGTCGGAGGCGGACCACACCGCGCGCAGGGCGCGCCCGCGGCCCTTGCGCTCCAGGCGGACGGCGGTGACGGCCGGTATCCCGGCCGCCAGCGCCGCGGCGATCAGGGCCGTGCGGTCGGTGCTCGCGTTGTCGGCGACGGTGATCCGGAAGGGGTAGGGGAAGGTCCGCTCCAGGTGCGCGTGGAGTCTGCGGACGCAGCCTTCGAGGTCCTTCTCCTCGTTGAAGACGGGGATCACGACGTCCAGCAGCGGTTCGGTCTGGGGGACGGCCAGGTGCTCGCGGGCGGGGAGGCTCCCCGGGCCCCGATCCTCCTGGCCGGTCGGCGGGAGCTGTTGGGTTCGCATGCCGACGACCCTTCCGGGGCGCGCTGTCATGGCGTTGTGGCGGCGCTGAGCGGTACCTGTGAGTCGGCGGCGGGCAGGTGGACGCGGAAGACGGTGGCGCCCGGCGCGCTGTCGATCGACATCCGGCCGCCGTGCGCGGCCACCACCGCCTGCACGATGGCGAGTCCGAGCCCCGTGCTGCCGGCCGCCCGGGAGCGGGAGGCGTCGCCGCGCGCGAAGCGCTCGAAGACGTGCGGCAGCAGGGCGGGCGGGATGCCGGGTCCGTCGTCGGCCACCTCGACCCGCACCTCCGGGCCGTGCGGCACGACCCGCGCCACCACGGTCGTGCCGGGCGGGGTGTGCGTACGGGCGTTGGCCAGCAGGTTGGTGAGCACCTGGTGCAGCCGCTGCGGGTCGCCGCGCACGACCGCCGGGTCGTCGGGCAGTTCGAGCCGCCAGCGGTGGTCGCGCCCGGCCGCGCGGGCGTCGGAGACCGCGTCGACGACCAGCGGCGACATGTCGGTACCGGCCAGGCTGAGCGGCCGGCCCGCGTCGAGCCGGGCGAGCAGCAGCAGGTCTTCGACCAGCGTGGTCATCCGGGCCGCCTCCGACTCGATGCGGCCCAGCGCGTGGCGGGTGTCGGGCCCGATGGCCTCGCGCCCGCGCCGGGTCAGCTCGGCGTAGCCGCGGATCGACGTCAGCGGGGTGCGCAGTTCGTGGCTGGCGTCGGCGACGAACTGCCGTACCCGTGTCTCGCTCTCCTGCCGGGCGTGCAGGGCGCTGCCGACGTGGTCGAGCATGCGGTTGAGCGCGGCCCCGACCTGGCCGACCTCGGTGCGGGGGTCGGTGTCGGCGGCCGGCATCCGTTCGTGGAGCGCCACCTCGCCGTGGTGCAGGGTGAGTTCGGAGACCCGGGTCGCGGTGGCGGCCACCCGGCGCAACGGCTGCAGGTTGAGCCGGATCATGACGAAGCCGGCCATCCCCGCGGCGGCCAGGCCGGCGGCGGTGACGCAGACCTCGACCACGACCAGGGTGCCGATGGTGTCCCGGACGCTCGCGGTGGGCAGCCCGACGATCCGGGCCTGTCCGTAGTCGTCGGTCACCGACTGCACCCGGAAGGTGCCGAGCCCCGGGACGTCCAGCGTGTGCGGGGCGCCGTCCGGCGGGACGTCCGCGAAGACGGCGGCCTGCCGGGCGCTGAGCGGCTCGACGTCGAGGCGGGTGCCCGCGGTGCTGCTGGGCTGGGAGCTGACGCCGGCGAGGACGACGGTGCCGGAACCGTCCATCTGGGCGCCGACGGTGCCCGGCGGCATGCCCGGGCCGGTGATGAAGCGCAGGGGGGAGCCGTCGGCGGCCCGGCGGTCCTCGGGCAGCAGCCCCGGCTGGTCGCCGCCGGGATCCGTCCGGGCGCGCTTGGCGACGGCGGCGACCTGGCCGTCGAGTTGTGTGTAGAGGAAGGACTGCAGGGCGAGCGCCGTGATGGTGCCGATGACCGCGCAGACGACCGCGATGAGCGCGACCGAGGAGACCACCAGCCGGGTGCGCAGCGACCAGCGGCGCCGGGGGCGCCGCGCGGCGGGCGTACGGCGCGGTCCGGACGCGCCGCGGCTCACGTCGTTTCGCCCGGCTTGATCAGGTATCCGGCGCCGCGCCGGGTGTGGATCATCGGCGCGCGTCCCGCGTCGATCTTCTTGCGCAGGTAGGAGATGTACAGCTCGACGACGTTGGCCTGGCCGCCGAAGTCGTACGACCAGACCCGGTCGAGGATCTGCGCCTTGCTCAGCACCCGGCGCGGATTGCGCATCAGGTAGCGCAGCAGCTCGAACTCGGTGGCGGTGAGGTGGATGCCGACGCCGTCACGGCTGACCTCGTGGCTGTCCTCGTTCAGCACCAGGTCCCCGACGACCAGCAGGGACTCCTGGCGGGCGGCCGCCGCGCCGGCCCGGCGCAGCAGGCCGCGCAGCCGGGCGACGACCTCCTCCAGACTGAAGGGCTTGGTGACGTAGTCGTCGCCGCCCGCGGTGAGCCCGGCGATGCGGTCCTCGACGGCGTCCTTGGCGGTGAGGAACAGCACGGGTACGTCGGTCAGGTCGCGGCGCAGCCGGGCCAGCACCTCCAGGCCGTCCATGTCGGGCAGCATCACGTCCAGGACCACGGCGTCCGGCCGCCGTTCGCGGGCGGCGCGCAGGGCGTCGGCGCCGGTCCCCTCGGTGTGGACGTCCCACCCCTCGTAACGCAGGGCCATGGAGAGCAGGTCGGCCAGGGCGGTCTCGTCGTCCACGACGAGGACACGTACGGGGGAGCCGTCCGGACGCGTGAGGTCGGCGGCGGCGGAGGAAGGAGACGCGGTCATGGGGGAATCCTGTGAGCCGCCGCTGAGAGCACCCTTGGCGGTGCCTTTGAATTGTCTGAGAACCGCCGTCGTGGCAGGTGACGGCCCGCCAGGGATCCCGGGGAGCGGGAAGGAGCACGGGGAGAGCGGGGTGCGGGGCCGCGAACACGCCGCCCGGCGCGGGAATGCGCCGATCGACGGGCCGCGTTTGGTACGACGGACGTCGGACTTCAGTCGACCTGGTGGTGGGAGACGGCCCATGGGCTTCAGCGGCAGCAGCACGCAGGCGCAGGCGATCGGCCGGTACGGGCTGTGGAACAGCGGCCTGCGCGACCCCGACCCCTCCCGGGCGAAGGAACTCATCGATACCGCAGCCGAGTTGGAGGAGCTGGGCTACGGCGCAATCTGGCTCGGCGGCAGCAGCGGCGTGGAGCACGCGACCCCGCTGATCGAGGGGACCTCGTCCATCACCGTCGCGACCGGCATCCTCAGCCTCTGGCAGTACGAGGCCGTGGACGTCGCCGCCCGCTGGTCCGCCCTGGAGGCCTCGCACCCCGGCCGCTTCCTGCTCGGGCTCGGCGTCAGCCACGCGAAGCTCGCCGCGCAGTACGAGCGCCCCTACGCCGCCATGACCGGCTACCTCGACGCGCTGGACGCCGCCGGCGTCCCGGCCGGCCGCCGTGTGCTGGCCGCGCTCGGCCCGAAGATGATGGAGCTCTCCCGCGACCGCGCCGCGGGCGCCCACCCGTACCTGGTCACCCCCGAGCACACCGCGCAGGCCCGGGAGATCCTCGGCCGCGGCCCGCTGCTCGCCCCGGAGTTCACGGTCGTCCTGGACACCGACCCGGAGCGCGCCCGGACGACCGCGCGCTCCATGCTCGCCCTCTACCTGACGCTGCCCAACTACACCAACAGCTGGCTGCGCCTGGGCTTCACCGAGGACGACCTGGCGAACGGCGGCAGCGACCGCCTGGTGGACGCGCTCATCGGCTGGGGCGACGAGCAGCGGGTGCGCGAGCGCATCGACGCCTTCCTCGACGCGGGGGCCGACCATGTCGCCGTCCAGGTGCTGACCGCCGGCGGGGACCGCAGCGGTCTGCCGCGCGAGGAGTGGCGGCGGCTCGCGGTGGCTCTGGGGCTCTGACCCGGTCACCGAAGAGGCAGGCGGGGACAGCCGCTCATCAGGAACGGAAGCCTCCGCTCAAAGCCGGTCAGCGCCCGACCGGGCACCGGGGCCGGGCGTATGTTCGGCCCATGGACAGCGGCACCGTGCCCCGAACCGTCCCGGTCGACCGCATGGCGTCCGGCGACCACGCCTGCCTCGGCTTCGAGGACGAGGACGCCCGCTGGGAGGTCCGCGCCGCCTTCACCGCCATCGGCCTCGACCGGGGGGAACGCGTCCTGCTCTTCAGCGGGCGCGGCACACCCCCCGCGGAGGCCGTCACCCGGCTCACCGCGCTCGGCGTCCGCGCCGCCGACGCGGTGCGCCGCGGGGCACTGGTCATCACCCCGCTCGTCCCCGGCTACGACTCCGCGTCCGCCTGGACCGCGCTCACCGAGACCGCCCGCCGCCTCGGCTACAGCGGGCTGCGCGCGGCGGGCGACATGTCCTGGGCGCTGCGGCCGGGCCTCGACCGGGACCGGCTCGTCGGCCACGAGGCCGCCATGACCCAGGTGCTGGCGGGCCTCGGGCTCACCGCCGTCTGCGAGTACGACCAGCGGCGCTTCCACGCCTCGCTGCTGGCGCGGGTGCGGGCCGCCCACCCGATGTGCCTGCGGCCGCCGTCCGGCGCCCTCCACGTCGAGCGGCTCGGCGGCACGCTCGCCCTCAGCGGCGACGCCGACCTCGCCACGCGCACCGACTTCGAGGTCGGCCTGCGCCACGCCTTCGGCTCGCCTGCCGGCCCGCCGTACGTCGTCGACCTCACCGGGCTCGGCTTCATCGACGCCCGTTGCGCCGGCGTCCTCATCCGCCACGCGGCGTCCCTCGGCCCCGCCGACCGCGTCACCGTCCGCTGCCCGCGGCTGCACGCACGGACCCTTCGCCTGTGCGGCGCGACCGAGGTCCCCCAACTCGTCCTGGACGAGACGGCCTGAGGCTCAGGCCTGCTGCGCCGCCCAGAACTCGTCCCAGGAGATCTTGCCGTCGCCGTTGGTGTCGACCCGGCTGATCACGGACTGGGCCACCGTCTCGGTCACGTGGAAGTCGCCCAGCTGGGCCATCACGCTCTTGTACTCGCCGGCCGTGATGAGACCGTCCCCGTCGATGTCGTACCGCGTGAACGCCCGCTTCGCCGCGTCGATGTCGGCCATCGTGACCACCCCTCCATGTATGTGTCGGTCTGTCGCGCACACACCCTAGCCGCCCCGGACCCGGCCCCGGGGCGCGCGGTCCTCGATCCGCGCACGGCGCTCTCCGCCCTTCCGGGCATACAACCAACGGCCCCTCCCAGGACGCCGACGACCACGGGGATGAGCCGGCCGGCCGGTGACGACCGCTTCACCGGCCGTCCGTACAGATCACCTTCACTGCACGGAGGGCATCGGCGTCCTCGGCGTCGACCGGGTCGTGGCATCCGGCTGACGCCCGCCGACCGACGCGGGGCGGAGGCCGGCCAGGTACCGGTCAGCGCGCGGTGGCGGCCTGCTCGACGAGGCGCGTCACGGCGCCCGGGGCGGTCAGCGGGACCGCGTGCGGGGCGTTGATCTCGACGGTGTGGGCGTGCGCGCGCGACGCCATGAAGCGCTCGGCGGCCGGGGGGATGGCGTGGTCGTCGTGGGCGACGAGGTACCAGGACGGGATGGTCTTCCAGGCCGGGGTGCCCGAGGGCTCGCCGAAGGCCTGCGCGGCGATCGGGCGCTGGCTGACCGCCAGCTGCGCGGCGTCGGTGCGGCTGAGCCGGTTGCTGAGGAAGACGTCGCGGTACTTGTCGGGCTTGATGTAGAGGTCGGTGCCGGTGCTGCCGTCGGGCTGGGTGAACGGGACGGCGTTGAGAGCCGTGGGCACCGGGGCGGCAGGGTCGTCGCTGAGGTGGCTGCCCGGGAACTTGGCGGTGATGGACCCGAGGGTCTCGTCCTTGTCGGGCGCGAAGGCGGCGATGTACACGAGCGCCTTGACGTCGGGGTTGCCCGTGGCGGCGTTGGTGATGACGCTGCCGCCGTAGGAGTGGCCCACCAGCACGACCGGTCCGTGGATCGTCTTCAGGTAGTCGGCCAGGTAGGCGGAGTCGCTGCTCAGCCCGCGCAGGGGGTTCGCGGGGGCGACGACCGGATAGCCGTCGGCCTGGAGGCGCTTGACCACGCCGCTCCAACTGGCCGAGTCGGCCCAGGCGCCGTGGACCAGTACGACGGTCGGCTTGGCGGCGGCCGGCTTGGCCGTGCCGGCCCTGTCACCGGGGGCGGCCGTGGCGGTCGCGGCCAGGCCGGCGGCGAGGGCGAGGCCCGCCGCTCCGACGACAGCAATGCCCATACGACGGTTCTTGGTACGACGGTGCTTGAACACCTTGTGTCTCCTGGCGAGTTGGAGGGCCGGCAGGGCGCGGTGTCATATCGGCCCCAGCAGTAGATAGAACGTTCTATCTATCGAGAATCTAGCCCTGAACTCGCACCGGAGCAACGAGACCTGGAACCCAAATCGAACACGCGACCGGTTGCGCCGGTCCCCTGCGGCGACAGGAACGCGTGGGCGATGCGGGAATCGGCGCGAACAGGGATGACAGGACCATGGGCGGCACCTCGCTCTTCCGCGGTCCTTTCAGCAGCACCGGCACCTACGGTTCCGCCGAGTCCGACGACGACACCCCCAGCGTGAGGACCGTGACCCTCGGGGATTTCAACGGCGACGGCTCCGCGGACCTCGTCGGCGACCCCGACGAGCCCGAGAAGAACGGGGTGGACGGCGCGTTGGGCGGCCGCGTGCCCGTCTGGCGCGGTACGGCGAAGGGCATCCGCGTACGACGCCAAGCCCGAGGTGCTCACGCAGAACTCCGCGGGGGTGCCGGGGAGCAGCGAGCGCGGTGACACCTTCGGTGGGTCGCTGGCCGTCGCGGACCTCAACGGGACGGGCTCGCCGGCATCGTCGTGGCCGCGGCGTACGAGGGTCTCGGCGGCAAGAACGGCTCCGGTGAGGTGGCCGTGATCCCCGGCCGTCGCACGGGCGCGCTGGGCGCGGGTTCCTCCTCCTTCAACCAGACGGTCGCGGGAGTGGGAGGCGTGAACGAGAGCGACGACTGCTTCGGCACGACGGTCGCCGTCGGGGACGTGAACAAGGACGGCAAGCCCGAGGCGACCGTGAGCGCCGCCGGCGAGAACAACTCCTCGGGCGCGGTCCGGGTCGTCCCGGGCGGCGCGTCGGGGCCGGTGGCCCAGGGGAGCCGGTTCATCACGGCGGCCAACGTCAACCTCACCCAGCCAAGCGGCACGACGGTGGGCGGCTACGGGCTGCTCCGGATCACCTGATCACCACGTGCGGCCCGGGGGTCCATCCGAAGACGCCTCAGCGCATCCTGAGGCACGCGCAGATCACGACGACGGCCGACGGGCGCCGAGCCGTACACCCCTCCAACGCGAAAGGCCCCCGGATCATCTCCGGGGGCCTTCGGCCTGCTGTGCACTCGGCAGGATTCGAACCTGCAACCTTCTGATCCGTAGTCAGATGCTCTATCCGTTGAGCTACGAGTGCTTGTACTTCCCGGCGTTTTCTTGCCGGTCGGCGTTGCGGGAACAACATTACATGACCTGCGCCGTGAGGTGAAATCCATTAGCCGCACCCTGCATGAGCTGCGAAAACGCCCGGCGGAGGGGTCAGGAGGCCGCCCAGGAACGGCAGAAGCCCCGGCCGGGTGGCCGGGGCTTCCAGGGAGCGGAGGCGGAGGGATTTGAACCCTCGATCAGGTGTAAACCCGAAACCGCATTAGCAGTGCGGCGCCATAGACCGGACTAGGCGACGCCTCCAGGTGTCCCGCGCGAGCGGGTGCACGCAGATGATGACACAGCCCACTGGGCTGGGACCAATCGCTGACCAGATTACTAGGCCGCCCATGGGCAGGGCAAAGGCGTTGCGGCGGGCGTCGTCGCGGCGCGCCCACGTTCGGGTGGATTGCCGGCCCGCGAGGGGTGCGGGGAGGTAGGGACGAGGCATGCGAATGGCTCGGATGCCCTTGACCGCCGCGCTCGCGCTCGGCCTGTCACTGACCGCCGCCGCGCCGGCCGTCGCCTGCCCGCCGGACCGGGCGGGGGACCGGCTGACGGTGATCGTGGACGACGGGACCGGCGGCCTGTCCTCGTACGAGCTGCGCTGCGGCCCGGCCGGCGGACGGGGGACCCACCCCGACGCACGGCGGGCCTGCGACCGGCTGCGGCGGCTGGGCGGGCCGGTGGGGCCGTCCCCGAAGGGCACGCTGTGCACGATGATCTACAGCGGCCCGCAGCGGGCCCGGGTGCGCGGCACCTGGGACGGCAGGCCGGTGGACGACCGCTACGACCGCACGAACGGCTGCGAGGCCGACCGGTGGCGGCGGATGGCCCCGGTGCTCCCCGCGACGCCCGGCGCGGCCCCCGACAGCCCCTTCACCGAACCTCCGCGTCGCGACCCGCGGGCGTGACCGATGCCACATCCGCGCCGTGCGACAGCGAACGATACCCACACGTACGGGACATGGGCATCCGGAGCCTCCCGTCCAACGGCTGCCCGTACACTCGCTCTAGTGACATGCCCCCCGGTCGGCGGCAAGATGGGCCGCCACCGGTAGAAGCCCCTTAGTGGGTGGTGGCGCGGCGGCAAGTGCGGTTTCCAGGGAGGACGCGTCTCGTGAGCAGCAGGCCATCCCGAGGCGCTGCTCGCCTCGCGGCAATACTCGACGCGCTTCCGGACGCGTTGCTGCTGGTCAATGCCAACGGCACCGTCGTCAACGCGAATTCCATCGCCCTGGAGACCTTCGAGTCCCCCGGAACGGCGCTCGTGGGCCGCGGTCTGCTGGACCTGCTGCCGTCCTTCGACGCCCGTCGCATCCCCGGCTCCATGCGCCGCCCCGACGACGACGTGGGCCGTACGAAACCCACCCGGATGATCGCCCGGCGGACCGACGGCAGTGAAATTCCGGTGGAGGTTACGAGCGCCAACCTCGACGACGCCCGCACACCCTTCGCCGAGACCTACAGCTACACCGGCGACGAGCTGCTGATGCTGGTCGTCCGCGACCTGACCGGCACCCTGGACACCGAGACCGAACTCGCCCGCCAGCAGCGCCAGACCGAGATGATCCTGCGCGCGGCGAGCGAGGGCGTCATCGGTGTCGACACCGACGGCAAGATCGTCCTGGTCAACCCCTCGGCCGCGCAGATCCTCGGGTTCCGTGCCACCGACCTCGGCGGCCAGGAGATGCACCCGCTGGTCCACCACTCGCGTCCGGACGGCACCCCACTGCCGTACGAGGAGACCCCGCTCGCCGGCACCCTGCGCTCCGGGCTGAAGCACCGCGCCCGCGGCCAGGTGCTGTGGCGCAAGGACGGGCGCGCGGTGCCGGTGGACCTGATCACGGCGCCGGTGCGGGAGGGCGACCAGCTGGTCGGCGCGGTGATGACCTTCACCGACCGCTCGCGCTTCGACGCGGTCGCGGCCCGCAACGAGCAGCTGCGGTCGCTGCTCGGCGACACGCTGCGCGGGCCGCTGGACGAACTGCGCGGCGAGCTCGCCGGGCTGGCCAACGACCCGGCCGGGCAGCTGTGGCCGGAGGCCAACCAGATCCTGCACCACCTGACGGCGGGCTACGCGCGGATCACCACGCTGATCGACAGCGTACTCACCTTCCAGCGGCTGGACCGCGGCGAGGAGAAGCTGCAGCGCGAGACCACGTCCATGGACAAGGTCGTCGCGTCCGGCGTCGAGGCGGCCATCGAGCTGATCGGGCCCGGCCGTGCCCAGTACGCGGTGCACTCCCCGCCGATCGAGGCGACGGTGGACCCCGAACGCATGTCGCAGGCGCTGTCCCACCTGATCGCGGACGTGGCGGGCGTGGACGCGGCCGGCAACGTTCCCGTGGTGCCGAACAGCGGCGACTCGACGATCGTGGTCGCGGCGGCGCAGCGCGGCGACTCCGTGCGCATCGAGGTGCGCGGGCCGCACGCCGGCGCCAACCCGGTGCACCTCCCGATCGCGCGCGGCATCGTCGAGCGCCACGGCGGGGTGCTCCAGACGCACGACGTGCCCGGACAGGGCAGCGCGTACGTGGTCGAGGTGCCGGTGGGCACGGCCGGAAGCAGGACCGCGGCCAAGGAGCCCCGGCGGGAGTCCGAGACGACCGTCATGCCGGTGCCGTCCGAGCCGGTGCGCGGTACGGCCCTGGCGGCCCCCGCGGTCCCGTCGCCGGCTCCGCCGGCCCTGGCGCCGCCCCGGCCGGCCGGCGACACCCCGGCGCCGGCGCTGCCCGCCGGTGGTTCCGCGCTGGCCCTGCCCGCGGCGCCCACCACGGACGCCCCGACCCCGACCGGCCGCCGCCGGGCGCTGCGGCGTCCCGACGCGGCGCCGGCACAGCCAGCGCAATCCGCACAACCTGCACTGCCGGCACAGGAGGTCCGCCCGGTCGCGATCCCCGTGCCGGCCCCGGCCCCGCAGATCCCCGTCCCGGCGCCCGCGCCGCAGGCCCCCGTACCGGCCCCACCGCAGCAGGGCCGGCAACAGGGCCAGCAACAGGTCGCCGAGCAGCCCACGGGCCGCCGGGCCCGCCGCGCCGCGGCACCCGCCCCGCAGGAACCGCAGGCGGATCTGCTGCCCGCCCTGCCGCCCGCGCCGTCCCCGAACGGCCGGAGCGCCCCGGGGGCGAACGGCAGCGGCCCCGGGCACGGAACCGCCGCCCCCGAGTGGCCGGAGGCCGTGGGCTCGGCGCCCCGGTCGCGCGGCATCATCGAGAGCACCCCGCGGCCGTCGGCGATCGTCGACCCGCGCCGGCTGCCCGCTCCCGCCCCGGCGCCCGCACCGGTCGTGCTGCCCACGCCGGAGCCGCCGCCCGCGCCCGCCGCGCCGGTGATCCCGGAGCAGACGCAGCGCAGTCCCGAGCCCCCGGTCCCGCAGCCGGAACCGCCGGCCCCGGCTCCTGTCCCCGTGCAGCCGCCCCCGCCGCCGGCGCACCCCCAGTCGTCGACCACCCAGGGCCGTGCCATCAGCGTGCGCACCCTCGGTCAGGGCGTGCCCTTCGCCCAGCAGATCAGTGAGCAGACCGCGCACCCGGTCACGCCGACCGGCCGCCGCCGCAAGCTGGCCAATCCCGGTGAGTCCGAGGCCCGCCCGGCCGCCGCCGCTCCCGCTCCCGCCCCGGCACCGGCCCCGGCCCCCGCGCCGTCCCCGAACGGCCAGAACGCCCCCCAGAGCGCCCCGAGGGGTGCGGACACTCCCGGCCGCGCGTACGCCATAGGCGCCCCGACGGAGGACACCGAGGGCCCCGAGCCGCTCGACGGCCCGAACGGCGCGGTCGACGTCACCGACGAGTCGCCGCGCGAGCCGGAGGCCGTCTTCGACGAGCCGCGCCGCCTGCTGGTGTGGCCGGAGCCCGACGTCTCGACCCGCCAGGCGCTGACCGACCGCGGCTACCGCCCGGTCATCGTGCGCTCCCGCGAGGAGGTCGACGCCCAGGTCGCCGAGCCGCCCGCGGCGCTGTTCGTGGACCCGCTCACCGGGCCCATCACCCGGACCGCGCTCCAGTCTCTGCGCCAGGCCGCCGCGCAGGCGGAGGTGCCGGTGCTGGTCACGGCGGGGCTGGGCCAGGCGACCCGGGAGGCCGCGTACGGCGCGGACCCGGCCGTGCTGCTGAAGGCGCTCGCCCCGCGCGACAGCGACCAGCATCCGCCGCGCGTGCTGCTGATAGAGGAGCACCTGCCGATCGCCCAGGCCTTCACCGGCACCCTGGAGCGGCGCGGCATGCAGGTGGCGCACGCCTCCTCGGAGGCCGACGCGATGAACGTCGCCGGGCAGTTCCACCCGAACCTGGTGGTCATGGACCTCATGCTGGTGCGCCGCCGGCGGCAGGGCATCGTCGACTGGCTGCACGCCAACGGCCGCATGGAGCGCACCCCGCTGGTCGTCTACACCGCCGTGGACATCGACCCGGCGGAGCTGCCGCGCCTGGCGTCCGGCGAGACGGTGCTCTTCCTCGCGGAGCGCTCCACGAGCACGGACGTGCAGTCCCGCATCGTCGACCTGCTCGGCAAGATCGGTTCCTGACGCGGGACCGGGGGTTTCGTCCGTACGCACAGCGTAAGGCCCCCGGGGGATTCCCGGGGGCCTCTTCGCGTGCGGGGCGTCAGCCCAGCCGGGTGACGTCCAGCTCGCCGGACGCGTACTGCCTGCGCAGTACCTTCTTGTCGAACTTGCCGACCGACGTCTTCGGCACGGCCGAGATGACCGCCCATCGCTCCGGCAGCTGCCAGCGCGCGATGTGCTCGCCGAGGAACGCGCGCAGTTCCTCGTAGCCGATCTGGAAGCCGTCCTTGAGCACGACGGTGGCCAGCGGGCGCTCGCCCCACCGGTCGTCGGGCACCGCGACGACGGCCGCCTCCGCGACGGCCGGGTGCGCCATGAGCGCGTTCTCCAGCTCGACGGAGGAGATCCACTCGCCGCCGGACTTGATGACGTCCTTGGCGCGGTCGGTGAGGGTCAGGTAGCCGTCGTACGTGATGGTGCCGACGTCACCGGTGCGCAGCCACCCGTCCTCACTGAACTTGTCCTCGGGGCGCAGCGGTTCGGCGCCGGCGCCGCCGTAGTACGCCGCGGCGACCCACGGCCCGCGCACCTCCAGCTCGCCCGCGGACTCCCCGTCCCAGGGCAGGACCTCGCCGGAGGGGCCGACCAGGCGTGCCTCGACGGAGGCGGGGAAGCGGCCCTGGGTGATGCGGTACGGCCACTCCTCCTCGGCGGTGAGGCCGGCGGGCGGGTGGGCCATGGTGCCCAGCGGAGAGGTCTCGGTCATGCCCCAGGCGTGGCGGAGCCGGACGCCGAGTTTGTCGTACGCCTCCATCAGGGAGGGCGGGCAGGCGGAGCCGCCGATGGTGACCTGCCGCATGCTGCTGATGTCCCGCGGGTTGACGGCGAGTTCGGCCAGCAGTCCCTGCCAGATGGTCGGCACGGCGGCGGCGTGGGTGGGGCGCTCGGTGGCGATCATCTCGGCGAGCGGGCCGGGCTGCAGGAAGCGGTCGGGCATCAGCATGTTGATGCCGGTCATGAAGGTGGCGTGCGGCAGGCCCCAGGCGTTGACGTGGAACTGCGGCACGACGACCAGGGTGGTGTCACGGTCGTTCAGGCCCATCGACTCGGTCATGTTGACCTGCATGGAGTGCAGGTAGATCGAACGGTGCGAGAACAGGACGCCCTTGGGGTCGCCGGTGGTGCCGGAGGTGTAGCACATGGCCGCGGCCGAACGCTCGTCCAGCTCGGGCCAGTCGAAGGTGTCGGGGCGGCCCTCGAGGAGGGACTCGTACGCGTGCAGCGCGGGGCGGCAGCCCTCCAGCGGAGCGGTGTCACCGGGACCGACCACCACGACGTGCTCGACCGACTCCATCGCCGGGAGCAGCGGGGCGAGCAGCGGGATCAGCGTGCCGTTGACGAGGACGACGCGGTCGGCCGCGTGGTTGGCGATGAAGACCAACTGGTCAGCCGGGAGGCGCAGGTTGAGCGTGTGCAGGATCGCGCCCATGGAGGGGATGGCGAGGTAGGCCTCGACATGCTCGGCGTTGTTCCACATGAGGGTGGCGACCCGTTCGTCACGGCCCACCCCGAGTTCGTCGCGCAGCGCCCCGGCCAGACGGGCGGCGCGGGCGCCGATCTCGGCGAACGAGCGGCGGTGCGGCTCCCCTTCGCCGGTCCAGGTGGTGACCTGCGACCTGCCGTGCACGGTCGTGCCGTGGGTCAGGATCCGTGAGACCAGCAAGGGCACGTCCTGCATTGTGCTCAGCACCGGGCGCCTCCTCATCGAAGCGGCTACGCGAAGGTAGGTGGGTGCTGCGATTCTGGAGTCATACCGCGCGGTATGTCACTACCCCGGGAACAATTCGGGGTCCTGCCGCAATTTGCCCAGGGCGCGGGAGACGGCGCTCTTGACGGTGCCGACCGAGACGCCGAGCGCCTCGGCGGTCTGGACCTCGCTCATGTCCTCGTAGTACCGCAGCACGACCATGACCCGCTGGCGTGCCGGAAGGCGGGATATCGCGCGCAGCATGGCGTCGCGCTGGCACTGCTGCTCGGCCTCGTCGTGGCCGGTCAGTGCCGCCGGCCCGTACGGCTCGGGCAGGTCGTCGGTGGCGTACTCCTCGACGCGGCGCTTGCGCCACTGCGAGGTACGGGTGTTGACCAGCGTGCGGCGGACGTAGCCGTCGACCGCGCGGTGGTCGTCGATCCGGTCCCACGCCAGGTACGTCTTGGTCAGGGCGGTCTGCAGCAGGTCCTCGGCGTCGCTCGGGTTGGCGGTGAGCGAGCGCGCGGTGCGCAGCAGGGCCGGGCCCCTGGCCTGCACGTAGCGGGTGAACTGTGCCTGCGAGGCGCTGGTGCACACGGGCGTGGTCATGGCTCCACGCTAGGAGCGCGGCCCGGTCCCGCGGATCCGCCGCAGGTGCCGAAGCGGGATCACCCTGAAGTCGTACGAGGGGGGTCCGCCCCACCTCCGGAGGACGGAGAACGGCGCCGCCGCCCCTACGGGGTCACCCCGCAGGGGCGGCGGCGCGGCGCGTCATTCCCGGCGTGTCAATTGACGACGGCCACGGGACCGTCCAGCCGGTTGCGGTCGATCGCCAGCCGCTTGCCGCCGTGCTTCTCGCGGACGGCGCCCGAGTACTGGTGGATGCGGCCGCCGTCCCAGGCGTCGGGGCGGAGCACCGGTTCGCTGCGGAGGGCGGGCTTGCCCTTCCAGCGGGCGAACCACACGGCCTCCGGCAGGTCGTCGACGCCCTGCCGGCGGGCCCGCTCGATGTGCCGGATGCCGGACTCCGAGCTGCTGTAGAGGCCTGGCAGGTAGCCGTTGTCGCTGACCTGGCGGTCCCAGGCCCGGATGAAGTCCAGGGTCTGGTCGGCGCAGCGGGCCTTGCCCGCGTTGTACGCCTCCATGTCGAGGTACAGCGCGCTGCCGGGTTCGAAGCCGAGGTCGGAGGCGGTGCGGACGGCGTCCCAGCCCTCGCTGTCGCCCTGGCCCTCGGGGTCGTCCGGGTCGATCCGGTAGTTGCGCAGATGCTTGCCCCGCACGCAGGGCGACTGCGAACCGACGTAGATCGGCAGGATGCGCCAGCCCATCCTGTGCACGGACTGGACCCAGTTGCGGTTGAGGTTGCGCTGGCTGCAGGCGCGGGCGCGGCCGCCGAAGTACACGCCGATGGCGCGGTACTTGGACTTCAGCCAGGCACGCATCGTGGCCAGGGAGGGGGCGCGGCAGGTGTCGAAGCCGTAGCCCTTGAAGTTCCGCCGCTCGGGGGCGGCTCCCTCGGGCTCCTCGCCGCCGTACGCGTCGTACGGCATGAGCAGTCCGGACAGATCCGGGCCGAGGTCGTACCCGCCCAGTGCGTCACCGGGATCCGTGTCGCCGCCCGGTGCCAGTGCCGACGCCGCGGCGGGCGTGAGCGCGGCGGGGCGGGAAGCGGCGAGCCGGGGGACGGCGCCCTCCGCGGAGACCGGTCCGGTCAGCAGACAGGCGAGCACCAGCCCCACGATCGTCACATATCGGATGATCGGCTTGTGTTCGTGCATGGGTCGAGTGAAAGGGCGCGGCAGCTCGTCGGGCGGTGCGCCACGCCCGGGAGTCAGCCGTACGCAGCAACGTGGGCGTCGTGATCCTGGAGACCGCGGCGGACCGCCCCGCCGGTCCGCCGCGCCCGGACGGCATCCTTGCGGCCGACCCGCTCGCACCCGCTCCGACCAGCACGTTCATCGTGCCGGACAGTCGATCGCCGCGACCGCCCCGGGGTTCGCGCAGTCGTACGGCGATGCCGTTCGATCCGTGCGGGCCCGCCTCCCGGACTGGCCGCCGCGGGGGTTCACCGCTAGGTCTCCACCAGGCCCCGGGCCCGGCTCCGGCCGGTACGGTGTCCCCGGCGCCGGCGCCGCGGGGCGTCGCTGGCGGCGCGTTGTCCACAGCCTGTGGACACCCGAACGCGACTGCGCGACGGCAGTGAGGTTGCCGTCGCGCAGTCGCCCCTTGTCAGCGAGCCCCAGGGGCCCCGGTCACCACATCGGACCGAAGTGGATGTTCACGTTCGACTGGTGGATCTCGGTGAACGCCGACCCGACCACGCTCGCGTTGTTGTTCTGGTTGGACGCGCCCGCCCCGGTGGCGGCCTGCTGCGTCGTGGTCACGCTCCCGAAGTTGTCACGCCCCACGCTGCCACCGCTGTTGCTCACCACGGTCGCGTTGGAACCGCCGCCCGACAGGGCGCCGTTGTCGGCCACTGCCGTCCCGGCGAACAGTGCCGCGGCCAGCGGCAGCGAGGCCATCGCGGCCAGGACTCGGGCGGTACGGGTGCTTGCCATGTCTTTTCCCTCCAGAGGACTGGATATGGGGTGTGCGGGGCGGTTGGCCGACCGCTCCGCCGGCTGTGCGACGTCGCCGCAACCAGAGTTGCCCAGCACCCGGGCCGCCAACCAGGCCCTCCGGTCCATTTCGCTCGCAAGCGTGACGATCTATCGACAAACCTCCAAGGTCATCCCAATTCACCGTATCGGCCGTACAGAGGGGCGCACCGCCCGGCCCCGGCAAGCGACGAAACGTTCCGGCACAACTTTCGGCCACGCTGCGACCGGCCGCCGGGGCGGCGGCTCCCGCACGGCCGCGGATGCTGCCGTTGGGGCGGATGGCGCGCCGGGGGGCGTGGCGCGACGGGGGGCCGGGCGGGGTTCTCCTTAGGCTCCGTCTGACGATCCGCGAGTGGGCCCGCTCCGCCGGACGGTTTCCCCAGGGAGAGAAGTGACTCGGTCCCGATCCGCCGTGGCCCGGTTCGCCGGCGGCCTGGTACTCGTCCTCGCCTGGCTCGCCGGATGCGGCCACGGCCTCTCCGGTACCGGCCCGCAGGACGGGCCCGCCTCCCCGGTCGTCGCGGGCCCGCGGCTGCAGGACCCGCCCGAACTGGTGAGCCACGACGGGCTCCTCAGAGCCACCGTCGTCGTGGAGCGGCGCAAGGTCCGGGTCGGCGACCGCCGGCTGTGGGCGACCACCTACAACGGCATGTACATGCCTCCGACGTTGCGGGTCCGGCCAGGCGACCGCATCGACCTCACCATGACCAACAGGATCGACGAGGACACCAACCTGCACGTCCACGGGCTCCACGTCTCACCGCGCAGCCCGTCCGACGACATCTTCATCGCCATCGGGTACAACCGCTCGTACCACTACGTGTACCGGCTGCCGCGGAACCATCCGGCCGGCACCTACTGGTACCACTCGCACGCCGACATGATGTCCGCCGCCCAGGTCGCCGGCGGCGAGTCCGGCGTCATCGTCGTGGACGGCCTGCGGCGGTACCTGCCGCCGTCCCTGCGCGGCATCACCGAGCACGTCATCGCGCTCAAGGACTTCCAGGTCGAGGGCGACGCGATCAGGACGCACCCGCTGAGCATCGGCGCCGCCACCAACCGCACGGTCAACGGGCAGCGGAACCCCGTCATCGGCATCCGGCCCGGCGAGACCCAGCTGTGGCGGCTGGCCAACATCGGCGCCAACATCTACTACAAGCTGCACCTGCCCGGGCACCGCTTCCACGTCATCGCCCAGGACGGCCACCCCGTCCAGCGGGTCTGGTCGGCGGACACCCTGGTCATCGCCGCCGGGGCACGCTACGACGTCCTGGTCCGGGGCGGTTCCCCCGGAACCGCACGCCTGGAGACCCTGGCGTACGACACCGGCAAGGCCGGGAACCAGTTCCCGCGCGCCGATCTCGCCACCCTCGTCACCGCCGGCACCCCCGTCAGGCCGGCCGCGCTCCCGGGCGCCTTCGCGCCGAACGAGGACCTGTCCCGCGCCACGATCGCCGCCCGCAAGACCGTGGTCTTCACCGAGAACGCGGCCGGCACCGTCTTCTACATCAACGGGCGCACCTACGACCCGAAGCGGAACGACTTCACCTCCGTGCTCGGCACCGTCGAGGAGTGGACGGTGCGCAACGACAGCGACGAGGAGCACTCGTTCCACGTCCACACCAACCAGTTCCAGCTGATGAGCACCGACGGGAAGCCCCACCCGCCGTCCCGCCGCTGGTTCGACACCGTCAACGTGCCCGTCCGGGGCCGGGTCGTCCTGCGCATCGCGTTCCGGGACTTCGCCGGGCGGACCGTGCTGCACTGCCACATCCTGAACCATGAGGACATGGGCATGATGGCCGTCCTCGACATCGTCCGTCCTTCCGGCCGGAGCCGGGACGAGACGCGGGGCAAGTAGTGCCCGGCTCCGGCGGGAAGGACGACCACGTGGCACCCGGCGACCCGACCCCGCCGATGGGCGAGGCGGAGACGGCGATGCTCGGCGCCCTCTTCACCCAGTCGCCGGTGGGCCTGCACCTGCTCGACACCGACCTGCGCGTGGTGCGGGTCAACACCGCGACCACCGCCATGCGGGGCGTGCCGCCCGAGTCCCTGATCGGCCGCCGGTTCTCGGAGGTGTACGACGTCGTCGACGAGGAGCGCCACGAGGCCGTGGTCCGCGAGGTGCTGAAGACCGGTACGCCCCTGCGCGAGCACCTGGTGCGGGCACGCCGCAAGACCGCGACGACACCGACCAGGCACTATGCCATCTCGGTGTTCCGCCTCGACAGCCCGAAGGGAGAGGTGCTGGGACTCGCCATGTCGGTGGTCGACGTCACCCGCCAGGAGCAGGCGCTGGGCCGGCTGAAGATCCTGGACGCGGTGCGCGAGCGGGTGGGCCGCACGATGGACTCCGTGGTGACCTGCGACGAGCTGGTCACCACGCTCTGCCCGGGGTACGCCGAGGTGGCCGTGGTGGAACTGGTGGACGCCGTGCTCCGCGGCGACGATCCCCCGCTCTCCCCGTTCCCCAAGGGCGTGCCCCTGCTGCGGGCCGCCTTCCGCAACAGCCGCGGGCCCCACCACCCGCAGGCCCACCCGGTGGGCGCCGTGCTCAGCCTGCCCGGCCCGACACCGTTCACCCAGGCCCTGGCCGACCTGCGGCCCCGGGTGATCGCCCTGGACTCCGAGCCCGCGTGGCTGGCCACCGACCCCGCCCGCGCCGAGGCCATCATGGCGTCCGGGGTGTGCTCGCTCATGGTCGTCCCGTTGGCGCTGCACGGCAACGTCCTCGGCCTCGTCAGCCTCTACCGCAGCCGGGACCTCGACCCGTTCGACGAGGACGACATCGAACTCGCCCTCCAGATGGCCGACCACACCGCCCTGTGCATCGACAACGGACGGCGCTTCACCCGCGAGCACACCATCGCCTCCACCGTCCAGCGCCACCTGCTGCCGCACCGGGCCGCAGCGCACACCGCCCTGGAGACGGCGTACGTGCCGACCGCCACGAACGGCGCCGGCTCCTGGTACGACACCATCTCGCTGTCCGCCGCCCGCACCGCCATGGTGATCGGCAACGTCGCCGGGCAGGGCATCCACGCCACCGCGACCATGGGCCAACTGCGGACCGTCATCCGCTCGCTGGCCGCCTTCGACCTGCCGCCCGACGAACTCCTCGCCCGCCTCAACGACACCGCGACCCTGCTGGCCGCCGAGCGCGCGTCGCTGCCGCCCGGCGATCCGCTGCACCGCGAGGCGCTGACCGCCGCGTGCGTGTACGCCGTCTACGACCCGCTGACCCGGATGTGCACCATCGCCCGCGCCGGTCACCTCTCCCCCGTCATCGCGCGGCCCGACGGCACCACCGAGATCCCCGACATCCCGGTCGGCCCTCCTCTGGGTGTCACCAGCGGCTCCCCGTTCACCGCGGGCGACATGGCACTGGAGGAGGGCAGCATCCTGGCCCTGTCCAGCTCGCCCGTCGTCGCGGCCCATCTCGCGGGACATCCCGGCCTGCCCTGCGGACCCGCCGCCGGCCCTCCCACGGACGGCGGCCGGCCCCTCGCGGACCTCTGCGACGACGTCCTCTACTCCCTCCCCCCGGACCTGGCCGGACGGGCCGGCGCCCTCCTCCTCGCCCGCACCCGCCCGTTCCCCGCCGACCGGGTGGCCTCCTGGGAGCTCGAGGCCGACCCCGCCGCGGTCTCCGCGGCGCGCCACCACGCCGGCGAACAGCTCGCGGCCTGGGGCATCGAGGGCGACACCGTCTTCAACACCGAACTGATCGTCAGCGAACTCGTCACCAACGCCATCCGCCACGGCGCCCCACCCCTCGCGCTGCGCCTCATCAACGACCGCACCCTCACCTGCGAGGTCCGCGACGCCGGCCCCGCCGCTCCGCGCCTGCGCCACGCCCGCACCGTCGACGAGGGCGGCCGCGGCCTGTTCATCACCGCGCAGCTGGCCCAGGTCTGGGGCACCCGCTACGACGCGGAGGGCAAGACCATCTGGACGGAACAACCCCTGCCGCCCCACCCGTCCTGACCGGGTCCGCCCAAGGTGGAGGCCCGGCGCCAACTTCCCTTTTAGGACGCCGACTTACCGATGAGACGGCCTATGGGCCGGTTCACCGGAACGCCCGTCGCACGCCACCGAAACGCCATCGCACATCTGTACAACTCAACCGCCTGCCCGCAGGTCACATGCCATGTGAACGCATCCTCCAGAAACAGGTACGCCCTGTTGGCGGCAACCACAACCACTGCCGCGGCAATGCTGAGCATGGTGCCCACCACCGCGAGCGCGCAGAGCGCGGCCGCCGGGCCGGCCGTCCCCTACGTCACCAGGACGCACGACGCGAACAACGCGATCGCGCTCCGGGTGGCCGTGTCCCCCTCCACCCACGCCCAGTCCGTCACCGCGACCATTACCCAGGTCGGCGGAACCGCCGTGGGTACCGTCCCGGCCGAGGCCTTCCACCAGGCGGGCACGGACGCCTCGGGCAACACCCTGTGGCAGGCGACGCCCAGCGGCCTGGCCTCCAACCCGAACTACATCGTCACCGCAGACGTCACCGACGATCAGGGCAACCACGTGAAGGGCTTCGGCGACCTCTTCTACGACGACGAGGACTGGTTCGTCGAGGACGACACAGCGCCGGACACCACGGACTGGCTCCACCAGACCGTGACCCTGTCCGGCAAGGTGATCAGGACCCACCCGGACGGCACCCTGATCGGGCCTGTCGCCGGAAAACAGGTCGTATCCATGGGCATCTCCACGGCCAGTGCCGTGACCGCCGAGGACGGCACCTATCGGCTCACCGTCGGCCCGCAGGGCCTGACTTCGCAGTTCACCTATGTTCAGCCCTGCCTTTATGAAAGCTTCCAGTACACGGAATGCGGGCAGATTCACCAGGTCAGCTTCTTCGCCAGCGACACCCGGATCACTCTCGACAAGAGCGCGCTCCCGATGGTGCAGGGCAAAAGCACGGCGGTGACGGGACGGGTCGACTACTTCGACTACACCGCACAGGGCTGGCGGCCGCTGGCCGGTATCCCCGTGAGCACCACGGTCCACAACGACCGCCTCGTCGGGCACACCGATACCCAAGGCCGCTTCTCGATCGCCGTTGGTCCGCCCACCGACGTCAACGGCGGATCGGTCGGCGTCGTGGACTACAGCGACGCCATACCGGCCGGGTGGTTCCTGAAACACAGCACGGCCAGGTACACCGTCGACGTCCACGACCAGGTGACGATCGGCCTCACCGGCGCCTCGATGGGCGCCGACGGGCTCCTGACCCTGAAGGGCACCGCCAGGACCCTGAGCGGCCGCCTTGCGCCGCGGCTGGCCGTGCAGTACTCCGCCGACAACCGGACGTGGAGGAACATCGGCGCCTTCGACCCCCCGGCGGGCGGGAACTTCACCTACCGCAAGGTCCACGCCACCCCGCGCGGCTACTGGCGCATCCGCTACGAGGGCAACAGCATCTTCGCCCCCTCCACCAGCCCGGTGAAGCACCTCGTGCGCACCGCCACCCGTATCACCACGTTCAACGCGGCCCCGGAGCCGGTGGTGGCCGGCCGGCCGATCACGGTCAGCGGCAACCTCCAGCGGCAGCCCGGCAGCGCGTGGGTCGCCTTCGCCAACCAGAAGGTCGACATCTACTTCCGGGTGTACGGCAGCGACCGGCTCGCCTCCATGGGCTACGCCCGCACGGACTCCCGCGGGCACTTCAGCAAGCGGTTCACCGCGAAGTGGGACGGCGCCTGGCGCGCCGTGTACCGGACGCCCAGCGGTGCCTACCTCGACACCCTGTCCGGATTCGACACCGTGTACGTCGACCACTGATCAGTGGTCAGTGATCGCTCGGCATCGCCGAGGGCCGGGTCCGGCCACATACGGACCCGGCCCTCAGCCGCCGAGCACCGGCAGGGACAACCCGGTGAAGACGATGCTCTCGTAGGGGGAGCCGGCCCCGGTCTCGTAGAGCAGGCCGACCCGGTCCCGGTCCAGCTGCGCGAGGTCGGAGTAGGCGGCGGGTGCGGACGACAGCCGGCGGGCGGCGGACCAGGTGGCGCCCCCGTCGCGGCTGACCCGCACACCCATGCCCACCCGCTCCTGGGCGTCCGACGGCGCGGCCATCAGCAGCGGCCCCGTTCCGCGGCCGTCGTCGGTCTGCAGCAGGGAGGCCTTGACCATGGGCGCGGTGACCCCCGCGCTCTCGCTGAAGGGTGCCTCGACCGACGCACCGCCGTCGGAGCTCCAGGCGTGCGCCTGGTTGCCGGGTGCCTTGCCGTTCTGGTCCCTGGCCCCGAAGTACAGCCGGCCGTCCGGGAGCTGGGCGACCGCGGTCTCGTTGACGTTGATCCGGTCGTCGCCGGCGGGGTCGACGTAGCCGATCCGCCACGTCACGCCGCCGTCGTCGCTGATCAGGGAGTTCCCGCCGCAGTAGCGCCACTCCTCGCCGGTGTCGTGGCTGCCGGCCGGGGGCGTGACCGAGTGGTCCGCGCCGGCGACCAGCCGGCCCTCGTGCGGCCCCTTCGTGAGCGCGACGCCGTGGCCCGGGCCGGTGGCGTACCACCGCCAGCCGGGGAGTTTCACCTGGTCCGTGATCTCGCGCGGCCGTGACCAGGTGGCACCCGCGTCGGCGCTGCTCTGGACGTACACCCTCCGGCTGTCCCGCGGGGGCACGGTCCCCGCCATGATCTGCTGCTCCGCCGTCGTGCCTGCGTTGCGCGTGGTGAGCAGCACCACTCGGCCCCGGCGGCTGTCCACGATCGGCGTGGGGTTGCCCACCGTGTCGGTCCCGGCGTCGGAGACCCGCTCCAGCGGCGACCAGCTGCATCCGCCGTCCGTCGACCGGCGCTCGACGACGTCCACGTCGCCGTAGTCCGCCTCCGAGTGGCGGCGGCCCTCCGCGAGGGCGATCAACACGGGCTTCCCGGAACCCGGTTCGGCCGCCTCGACCAGCGCCGGTATCCGGAAGGTGTGGTAACCGCCCTCTCCCGACGTGAACACCGCGACCGGCGCGCACCCCACCTCCAGCGGGTCCGCCTCGGCCCCGGCACCCGGCGACGCCTGCGCCTGGCAGCCCAGCAGCAGCAAAGCACCGGCGCCGCCGAGCGCGGCCCGCACCGCTCCTCGCACCATTCGGACTCCCCACCAGATTTCGCCTGAGCGTTCGAGAACCTAGCACCCGAGGATGTCGCGCCGGCCCTCGCCGTGGTTCTGGCGGCTCAACGGCGCCTGCGACATGCTGCTCCCATGTCCGACGAGTCCTTGGAGCGGTGGATGCGGCGCCGCGAGGAGCAACAGGAACGCACGAAGGGGCGACTTCGGCTCGACACCCTCGCCTCAGGGCCCCGACGGGGCACCCACGTGAACCCGGACGCCCCACGTCTCGTCTCCCGGTGGGACGGCTGTGCGTGGCAACCGGTGTCCGTCGTCTCCGACCTGGCGGCGGCCTGAACCGTTGTGTACGGGCCGCAGGGGTCCGGCCGTCTCGCCAGAGGAAAGACCCCGGCCCAGCCCCGACCGCCAGCGACCGCCGACGGGCGGAAGGCCCGGCTGCGCGACCTGCTCGACGAGTAGACCCGCGCCGCCGCTCCACGGCGCGGTCGCCCACGGGCACCGCAACAGCGACGAGCCCCCGACCGGAACACCGGTCGGGGGCCGTTCACACGCGGAGAGTGTGGGATTTGAACCCACGGTGACATCGCTGCCACGACGGTTTTCAAGACCGTTCCCTTAGGCCGCTCGGGCAACTCTCCCCGCGCCGCCGGCCCAGGTGTGGGGCGGCGGCGCGGGGACAGCCTAACGGGTCGGATCAGCTGGCGCTGTCGCCCTTGCGCTCGCCGAGGGTGAGGGTGGCGGTGCGGGTCCGGCCGTCGCGGGTGTAGGTGACGTCGACCTTCTCGCCGGGCTGGTGCTGCCAGATCTCGCCGATGAGGGTGGGCGAGGAGTCGACGACGGTGTCGTCGAACTTGGTGATGATGTCGCCGGACCGCAGTCCGGCCTTCTCCGCGGGGCCGCCGCCGGTGACCGCGCTGGGGCCGGTGGCGATCTTGGCGCCCTCGCCGTTGTAGCTGGAGTCGACGCTGACGCCGATGACCGGGTAGATCGGCTGGCCGGTCTTGATCAGGTCCTCCGCGACGCGGCGGGCCTGGTCGATCGGGATGGCGAAGCCGAGGCCGACGCTGCCGGACTGGGAGGTGCCGTCGCTGCTGCCGGTCGACTGGATCGCGGAGTTGATGCCGATGACGGCGCCCTCGGAGTTGAGGAGGGGGCCGCCGGAGTTGCCGGGGTTGATCGAGGCGTCGGTCTGTATGGCGCTCATGTAGGACGCGTTGGAGCCCTGGCCGTCGCTCGAGGCGATGGGACGGTGCAGCGCGCTGACGATGCCGGTGGTGACGGTGCCGGAGAGGCCGAAGGGGGCGCCGATGGCGATGGTGGAGTCGCCGACGGCGACCTTCTCGGAGTCGCCCACGGCGAGCGGGGAGAGCTCGTCGGCGCTGACCCCCTTGAGCTTGATGACGGCGACGTCGTAGCCCTGGGCGCGGCCGACGACCTCCGCCTCGTACTTCTTGCCGTTGGAGAACGTGGCCGTGAGCTTGCCGCCGTCCGCCGCGGGGGCGACCACGTGGTTGTTGGTGAGGATGTGGCCTTCCTTGTCGTACACGAAGCCGGTGCCGGTGCCGCTCTCCTGGCTGCCGCTGGCCTCGATGGTGACGACGCTGGGAAGGGACTGCTTGGCGATGCCCGCGACGGAGTCGGCGGCCCGGCTGAGGTCCTTGGGGTTGCCCGCGGCGGAGATCGTGGTGGACCCGCTGCCGTCGTTGCGGTCGGCGGCCCAGAAACCGATGCCGCCGCCGATGCCGCCGGCGACCAGCGCGGCGACCAGGACCGCGGCGATCAGTCCGCCGTTGCCGCGCTTGCGCGGCGCTGCGGGGGCCGGCACGGGATCGCCCCAGACCGGACCCGCGGGACCGCCGGGGCCCGCGGGGGCTCCGAAGGGCTGGGTCGGCGGAACCGCGGGCGGCCCGGCCGGGTGCGCGGCGTACGGGCCCGCGTGCGGCGCCGCGTGGTGCGCGGCGGCGTGCGGCGGAGCGGCGTGATGGGGGGCCGCGTGGTGCGGAGCGGCGTGGTGCGGAGCGGCGTGCGGCGGAGCGGCGTGCGGCGGAGCCGGGGGCTGCACGGGCGGCTGCACGGCGGTCGGGGGTTCGGCCGGGGCCGGGGCCGCGGCGGCCGGCGCGGGCGCATCGGCCGGCGGCGCGTCGGCCGGCTGCGCCGAAGCGGCCGCGGGAGGACCGTCGGGCGCCGCCGGGGGAGCGGCGGGCTCCGCGGGCGCGGCCTGCGGCGGCGCGGGAGGTGCAGCGGGAGCGGCGGGCTCAGCGGCGACGGACGGCTGCGCCGGCTGCGTTGCCGGGACCGGACCGACCTCGTTCTCGGTGCTCACGGCTGTATCTCCTCCGGGATATGCGTTGTATGCCGTGCGTACGGTTGCGGTCACGGAGACGTACGACGGCCGACAGGATGGGGACAGCTTTTCCCACCGGTTGTCAGACCACCGTAAACAGTCGCGAGCGGCGTCCGTGGTACGACCGGGCGGATGGCACGATAGCCCGGTGACCCAAGACCGCGCGATCCAGGTCGTCGCCCACCGGGGTGCCTCCGAGGATGTCCCGGAGCACACACTCGCCGCGTACCGGAAGGCGATCGAGGACGGTGCGGACGCCCTGGAGTGCGACGTGCGTCTCACCGCCGACGGCGTGCTGGTC
This sequence comes from Streptomyces sp. NPDC002574, assembly GCF_042889545.1. Taxonomy (NCBI): domain Bacteria; kingdom Bacillati; phylum Actinomycetota; class Actinomycetes; order Kitasatosporales; family Streptomycetaceae; genus Streptomyces; species Streptomyces sp. NPDC002574. The sequence goes on along the minus strand of NZ_JBIARB010000012.1, from coordinate 92,760 downwards.
TGCGTCCACGACCGCCGGGTGAACCGCACCTCCAACGGCCGGGGCGCCGTCTCGGCCATGGAGCTCGCCGATCTGCGGACCCTGGACTTCGGCTCGTGGAAGGGGCAGCACACCGACGCCGAGGTGCCGGACCGCTTCGACGCCGACCCGGACGAGGCGAGCCGGGTGCTCACCCTGGAGCGGTTGCTGGAGCTGATCGCCGACACCGGCCGCCGGATCGAGCTCGCGGTGGAGACCAAGCACCCCACCCGCTGGGCGGGCCAGGTCGAGGACCGGCTGCTGGAACTGCTGGACCGTTTCGGCATGCTGCGGCCACCGGCGGGCGAGCCGCCGCGGGTGCGGGTGATGAGCTTCTCCTCGCGCTCGCTGCGCCGGGTCCGGCTGACCGCGCCCCAGCTGCCTACCGCCTTCCTCATGCAGTACGTGCTGCCCCGGCACCGCGACGGCCGGCTGCCCGCGGGGGTGCGGATCGCCGGGCCGAGCATCCGCATCCTGCGGACGAACCCCGGGTACGTGGAGCGGCTGCACCGGGCCGGGCACAGCGTGCACGTGTGGACGGTCAACGAGCCGGAGGACGTCGAACTGTGCGCGCGGCTCGGCGTCGAGGCGGTCATCACCAATCGCCCCAAGCAGGTTCTGGCCCAACTCGGCCGCTAGGCAAGGGCGGTGGACGGCATCGTTCCGTTCACGCCGCCCGGGGGCCCGAGTCGCGGCGCGCCCCGGCGCGTTCGGTGCCCGTTCGATCGCTGTGTGTGCACCAAGAGATCGCTGTTGGCCGGTTTCCGGCATGAAACGAGAGGGCATCCATCCGGTGGCGTGGGGTGAAGGAGGTCTCGGGGGTGGCGTTGGTGGTGGCCCAGGAGGTGCCGACGTCCTCGACCATGGCCCTGCCGCATGGTCCGACGGGTGTCGCTGAGGCGCGGCGAAGGCTGCGCAAGGAACTGTGTGCGTACGAGGTTCCGGAGCCGGTCGTCGACGACGCGGTGCTGATCCTCTCCGAGTTGCTGAGCAATTCCTGCCGGCACGCGCGCCCGCTGGGCGAGGACGAGCCCTCGGCGGGCGGCGGCAGCGGGATCCGCGCCACGTGGCGCATCGACGAGGACGGGCTGCTGACGGTCGAGGTGACCGACGGCGGCGGTCCGACCCGCCCACTTCCGGCCAGTCCCTCGCTCACCGCTCGCGGCGGCCGGGGGCTCGGCATCGTCCGCAGCCTCTCGCTGCGCTGGGGCGTGCGGGACGCCCCCGGCGAGGTCACGGTCTGGGCGATGCTCGCGGTGCGCAGCCGCCACGCGCGGCGGGACGACCTGGCGCCGCAGATCGACATCCCGATCGACTTCGCGGACCCCTTCGAGGACCTTCCCTGACGACGGTCCGGCCCTGCCGCGGCCCCCGTCCGGGCGGCCCCGGACCCCGCCCCGGTCGCGACCTCCCCTGACGGGAGGCCACGTGGCGCTAGGCTCACGGCCGGAACACCGCCGTTACCGGGAGAGATCGAGCCATGGCGAAGAAGCGCCCGACGAAGACGAAGGCCCCCGCCCGACCCGCGCAGCTCACCGACGGGGAGATCCCCGTCGTCGGGGCCCGGGAGCCCTGCCCGTGCGGTTCCGGGCGGCGCTACAAGGCGTGCCACGGACGTGAGGCGTCGCACGCGGTGGCCGAGTTGGTCCGGCGGCCGTTCGAGGGCCTGCCGGGCGAGTGCGACTGGGTGGCGCTGCGCGAACTGGTGCCCGCGGCGACGGCGGAGCTGAAGCTGAAGGACGGGCTGCCCGAGGGCGTGCCCGTGGTGACGCTGGCGACCGTGCTGCCCATGGCCTGGCCGGGGTTGCGCCGCGACACCGGCCAGGTGCTGCTGGGCCTGCAGAACGAGACGGCCTCCGGGGACATCAGCCGCGACCTCGCCGAGACCCTGCTGCGCGCGCTGACGGCGGAGCCTGGCCACCCGGTGGACGGGAACCGGCCGGCGCCGGTCGGACCCCGGCTGCAGGACGTGCTGGACCTGGACGCGCCGTTCGAGCCGGTGGTGCACACCGGGTTCGAGTTCTGGCTGGAGAACGCGGACGCCGCCACCGGGGAGGTCGCCGCCTCCCTGGAGCGGGCGAACGCGGCCGTGATCCCCACCGTGCGGCTGACCGGCGTGGACGCCGCGTACTGGTGCCAGACCCCGGAGAAGAACCACCTGCGCTGGGTCATGCCGCACCCGGAGGAGCGGCTGCTGGACGCGCTGTCGCGGCTGCACGCCGCCGGCGCCTCGTCGCTGGGCGAGGACACACGGCTGGTGGGCTCGTTCCGGGCGCACGGCCTGGTCGTCCCCGTGTGGGACCTGCCGGTGGGCGTGACCGCGGACGAGGTCGAGAAGCCGGCGGCGGCGTTCGGCGAGCGGCTGGCCGAGGTGCTGGAGCTGGACACCCCGCTGACCGCGGACGAGCGCCGGGCGCGCAGTGGTCTCACCAACCGTCAGATCACCTTGAGTTGACACTCAGTGACAGCAGTGTGACGGTGTGAAGATCGTCGTGGTGATCCTGGTCACAGCCACCCCCGTCCGGGGCGAAACAGGGGCCGGAACCCGCGCACCCGGATTTGCGTTCGGGCGAAGTCTTGTTACCGTTTGAACAGTCCGGTCGCTGGTGCATCCCCCGTCGCCAGCGACCGGACGTTTCATTGTGCGGACCCGCTGCGCAGCAGCGGACGTTCCGCGTTCTCCTCGGCGATCTCCGCCACCGCCGCATAGGGCTCGGCGCCCTCCGGCACCGGGACCGTCCGCTCGCGCGGTGTCTCGCAACTCCCGCTCCCCAGCGCCGCGTCGATGGCACAGCGTGCCTGCACGGCGCGGCCGTCCGGCAGCAGCAGGGTCAGCACGCCGTCCAGCCGCCGCCCGGTGGTGTTGCTCCAGTACGTGCGCGCCCAGGTGTCGCCCTCGCCGACGACGGTGCAGGTCTGCGCCCGCAGCCCCTGCGGGGAGACGAACCGGGGACCGCAGGATGCGGTCTGGCGTTCGGATTCGGCCAGTTCGGGCCGTCCGCCCAGCAGTTCGGACCCACTTGACAGCAACCCGCCGTCGGTATCGGCGGACACCGGTTCGACGGGGACGAAGGCCCCCGTGCCGGCGGCGGCCGGGACGACCAGCGCGGCCGCCACGACGACACAGACGAGGGCGGCCATCCGAAGGTTCGACGCGCGCATCATGCGCAGAACATAGCGGGAGAAAAGGGCGCCGAACCGGGGGCCACGGGCAGTTGACGCCCCCGTGGCCCCGCTCCAACCCGAAAGAGTGACGGCGAACGGCGCTCCGTCCGCGGGACTCAGTACGAGAGCCGGCTGCCGTCCGGCGCCGTGCGCCCCGCCTGCACCAGCGTGTCGACGATCACCCGCACGCTCGGCAGCCACGGCGCCCGCTCCCCCGGGTCCACGACCGGCCGCCGCTCCCAGCGCGCACCGCCGGCCCCGACGGGCGAGGGCGGCAGCACGGTGTAGCCGCCCTGGCCGTGGAAGCGCAGGGACGACGGCACCCATTCGTGCCGGTCGAGCAACTCCCCCAGTTCCTCCAGGGAGTAAGGCTCCACCAGGACCGCGACACGGGTCGGGGTGGCCACCACCGGCCCGACGCGCACCCCGCGCTTGGCGAGCACGCCGAGCGCCCGCGCCCCCGCGACGGCCGGCAGGCTGACCGCGGAGACGCACCCGCCGGTGGCGAGGACGACGGGCTGGTCCGGGTGGTGCGTCCACCACCAGCGCACCATCCGCGGGTCACGGGTGGCCGCCAGGAGGCCGGGGTCGTGCGGATGGGCCCCGGGAACCGGGCAGTCGGGACGCAGGCAGGCGCAACCGCCGTGCCCGTCCGTCCCGGCTCCGGGCACCACGGGCCACTGCCACTGCTCGGCGCAGGTGAGCGCCGCGCGCAGCAGCTCGGGACTGCTCTTGCGTCGCTTTCCGAGGATCTCACGCATCCGCGCTCGTTCCTTTCCGTTGGCGCTCAGGGATCTGCCCATGACACAACGTAATCTGGAACACACCGCTTACGAGGCAGCGCATCACGTCTCGAGCCGAGCGTGGAACGTGGCGGGGGGTGGCGCACACATGGCGCTTGTCCGTCCAGGGTGTGCTGCGTACTGCGTTTCCGTGGTTTCCGTACTCCGTGTGCGGTCCCGCTGGCTGTGCAACACCCCGCCGTGGGGGGAGGGTCGGCCGTCGCCGTCTAAGACGCTCGGACCGGGCGCCGGGTTCCTGAGGCCGCCAACTCCCATCCCGTACGTACCCACTGCTGTGGATATGACGCACTGTCGAACCCCCCCAGTCGACAACTAATTGTGGCACGCGGTGCCCTTTTTCGGCCATAGTCCCGCAACCCTTACGGCGCATCGACACCACCGCACCTACCTGGGCAATCCTGGACACACCCCTAAGGAGGCGGTAGAAGGTAATCCATTGATAGCGGCGCAGAACGACTTGGGGGTTTGCGATGCTATTGACACAAATGCGCTGCTCTACGGAGCCGCCGCCGTATCGCGTCAAAGGTCGCGAAAGCCGGCGACCATGAGCACGGCAGGACTTCCGAAAGTGGCCGGAATCAACCCACCCATTCCGGCATCGGCGCACACTGCCGCTCCCGCGGTCGAACAGCGAGCCCATCCGGACGGCCGTTCCGCACCGGGCGGACCGGACGGGACGGACGAGCCCGCCGGTCAACCGGGCACGGCACAGGACGCCTTGGCGTCGTGGGTCGACGACCTGACGACGCTGCACGAGCTGTCCGAACGCCTCGCCCGCACCGCCTGCGTCGAGGACGCGCTGCGCGAAATGCTGCGCGCGGGCGGCACCTTGACCGGCGCGCGGCGCGGGCTGGCCGCGGCCGGTCCGGCCGACCACGGCCGTCCCGCCACGGTCACCGGGCTCGGGCTCTGCCCCGCGGAGCTCGGCGCGCTGGAGACGGTCCCGCTGCCCGCCTCGCCCGGCACGGTGCCGGCCGAGGAGATCCACCCCGACCTGTGCCACGAGCCGGGCCTGGATCCGCGCCACCGCGAGGTCGCCGTGCGCCTGGGCCTGGGCGCCAGCTACACCGTGCGGCTGGCCACGGAGAACGCCGGCCGGCTCGGCTCGGCCGTGTGGTTCTACGACGAGCCCGCCGAACCGGGCGAGCGGCTGCGCCATCTCATCGGCCTGTACTGCCGCCACGCCACCGAACACCTCGCCCGGCTGGTCGAGCTGGACCACCTCCGCGCCACCGCGGCCGCTCTGCGCGCCCAGCTGCTGCCCACCCGGCTGCCCCGGATCCCCGGGGTCCGGCTGGCTGTGACGCACGTCGCGGCCCCCGGCGGCGGAGGGGACTGGTACGACGCGATGGCACTGCCGGAGGGCGCCCTCGGGCTGTCCGTCGGCGGGGTCACCGGCTCCGGCACCGGCACGGTCGGCGCGATGGGACGGCTGCGGGCGGCCCTGCGGGCGTACGCGGTGATGGAGGGCGAGGACCCGGTCGCGGTGCTGTCCGACCTGGAGCTGCTGCTGCGGCTGACCGAGCCCGCGCGCTCGGCGACCGCGCTGTACGCCCACGTCGACCTCACCAGCCGCCGGATCGCGCTGTCCGGGGCCGGGCACTGCCCGCCGCTGGTCGTCGGCGAGCGCCGGGTGGAGTTCGTGGAGACCTCGCTGTCGGCACCGCTGGGCATGCTCAGCTGCTGGGAGGCGCCCGGCGCCGAGTTCCGGGCGCTGCCCGGCGAGACGCTGCTGCTCTACACCGACGGGCTGCTGCACCGCACCGGAGACGCCACCGACCGGGCCGTCACGCGACTGCACGCCGCCGCGGCGGGTGCCCCGCGCGCCGTCCGGGAGGACCCGGCCCTGCTCGCCGACCACGTCCTGCGCACGCTGCTGCCGGACGGCCGCGGCGCGCACGAGGACACCGAAGACCTCGTCCTGCTGGCCGCCCGCTTCGACTGACCCACTTACGATGGGTGGGTCTACAGCGAGGAGGCATGACGTGGCCGAGGACCGCGCTCCGGAGAACCCGGAAGGCGACGAGCCCATCAAGCAGCGGAAGAACGGCCTGTACCCGGCCGTCTCCGACGAGCTCACCGAAGTGATGAAGTCCGGCTGGGCCGACACGGAGCTGCGTGACCTGCAGCCTTTGGAGCAGGCCGCGTACGCCGCCAAGCGGCGCGCCGCCCTGTCCGCCCGCTTCCCCGGCGAGCGGCTGGTCGTCCCGGCCGGAAACCTGCGTACCCGCGCCAACGACACGGACTATCCCTTCCGGGCCGCCACCGAGTACGTGCACCTGACCGGCGACCAGACCCAGGACGCCGTCCTGGTGATGGAGCCGAACGGTGATGTCGGTCACGATGCGACCGCCTACCTCCTGCCCCGTTCCTCCCGGGAGAACGGCGAGTTCTGGCTCGACGGCCAGGGCGAGCTGTGGACCGGCCGCCGGCACAGCCTGGCGGAGGCCGAGGTGCTGCTCGGGATGCCGTGCGCCGATGTGCGCAAGGCCGCCGACGCGCTGCGCGAGGCCACCGGCCCGGTCAGGGTCGTCCGCGGCTACGACGCCGGCATCGAGGCCGCGCTGACCGACAAGGTCACCGCGGAGCGCGACGCCGAGCTGAAGGAGTTCCTGTCCGAGCTGCGGCTGGTCAAGGACGAGTGGGAGATCGGCGAGCTGCAGAAGGCCTGCGACTCCACCGCCCGCGGCTTCGAGGACGTCGTCCGGGTCCTGGACAAGGCGGAGGCGACGACCGAGCGCTACATCGAGGGAACGTTCTTCCTGCGCGCCCGCGTCGAGGGCAACGACATCGGCTACGGCTCCATCTGCGCCGCCGGCCCGCACGCCTGCACCCTGCACTGGGTCCGCAACGACGGCCCGGTGCGCTCCGGCGACCTGCTGCTGCTCGACGCCGGTGTGGAGACGCACTCCCTCTACACCGCCGACGTCACCCGCACGCTGCCGGTCGACGGCACGTACACCGCCATCCAGCGCAAGATCTACGACGCCGTGTACGAGGCCCAGGAGGCCGGCATCGCCGCCGTCCGCCCCGGCGCCGCCTACCGCGACTTCCACGACGCCGCCCAGCGCGTGCTGACGGAGAAGCTCGTCGAGTGGGGCCTGGTCGAGGGACCCGTGGAACGCGTCCTGGAACTCGGTCTGCAGCGCCGCTGGACCCTGCACGGCACCGGTCACATGCTCGGCCTCGACGTGCACGACTGCGCCGCGGCCCGCACCGAGACCTACGTCAACGGCACGCTGGAGCCCGGCGTGGTCCTCACCGTCGAGCCCGGCCTGTACTTCCAGGCCGACGACCTGACGGTCCCCGAGGAGTACCGCGGCATCGGCGTGCGCATCGAGGACGACATCCTCGTCACCGCCGACGGCAACCGGAACCTCAGCGCGGGCCTGCCGCGCAGCTCCGACGAGGTCGAGAGCTGGATGGCCGGCCTGCGGGGCTGAGCCACCGCGCGCGGGCGGTGCCCCCGTTCCGTCCCCACGGGACGGGGGGCCGCCCGCACCGGCGCAAGGACCGCGCGCGGGCGGGCGGTTGGCGCCGGACGGGAACGGCCCGGGTCACGACACCCTGAGCAGCGCGTCGTCCCGCCATTTGAGGATCTTGTCGAAACTGACCACCGCCCCGTGACCGGGCCGGTTGTGGAAGTGGACATGGTCCACCAGCGCCTCGATCAGGAACAGCCCGCGTCCGTGCTCGGCGTGCTGGTCCTTCTTCGACAGCGGTCGTACGGCGTGGTGCGTGCGGCGCAGGTCCGGGGCGAAGCCCGGTCCGGAGTCGGCCACCTCGATGCGGCAGCGGTCGCCCTCGATACGGGCGGTCACCCGGTACTCGCCGTGGCTCGCGTGCTCAACAGCGTTGGCACAGGCCTCGCTGAGGGCCACGGACAAGTCGTACGAGATGTCGGGGTCCACCCCGGCGGTCTCCATCGTCCCCAGCAGGAGCCGACGGGCGAGCGGAACGCTCGCAGCCTCGCGCCGCAAATGGAGGGACCACCAGATGCTCATGCTCAGCCTCCTGGCTGCGGCTCGACATACCGATACGTATTGCCCCGAAACACGGTCGGTAAGCGTGGTGTTGACGTGATGACGCCCATACGGCCGATGCCCGGCCCCGGCACATGGGTGTACGCGGGCGGCCGGAACCCATAGCACACACCGCCGGAATGCGAGACCCCCTGCACGCGAACGGGGGACTCGGTGAGAAGATGACGCCCGTCATGGCCTCTCCTGTGCGCGCCGGCGCCGATCTGCGACTGCTGCGGGCCGCGGTGTTCACCGCGGTCTGCGTCGCGTTGTCCGCGGTCGCGCACTCCCTCGCCTCGGGCCACGCGGTACCCGGCTGGTCGTTGGTGGCCGGCTGGGTGATGGTCTTCGCCGTGGTGGCGCCGCTCGCCGGACGGGAGCGCTCGCTCCCCGGCATCGCGGCGGGCCTGGCGGCCGGACAACTGGCCCTGCACGTGCTGTTCAACGCGGGCGGGGTGTGCGGCCCTGACGGTGCCCCCCGGCCCGGCGGGATCGTGGAGATCGCCGGACGGCTGATCTGCAGCCACCGGGCCCTGCCGCTCACCCCGGCGATGGCGCAGCAGATCGTGCGCCAGGCGGGCATCGACCCGCACGCCCTGCCGCTCGACGGCATGGGCCACATGAGCGGCATGGCGGGTATGACGCACGCTCACGCCGAGAGCACGATGCTGGCCTACAGCCTGCCGATGCTGCTCGGGCACCTGCTCGCCGCGCTCGCCGCGGGCTGGCTGCTGCGCCGCGGCGAGGCCGCGCTGTGGCGGATGGTCGCCCTGGGCGTGCGCGGTCTGGCCGAACTCACCGGCGCCGCCCTGCGGCAGGCCGTCGCGCTGGTGCGCGCCCTGGTCGCGGGAGCGCTCACCGCGCCGTCCGTCACCGGCGGCCCGCGCCGCCGGGCCGCCGACTCCGGGCCGCCGCGCACCGCCGCGCTGCGGCACAGCCTCGCCCGGCGCGGGCCCCCGGCGTACGCCCTCGCGGCCTGAACGCGACCCGCTCCACGGATTCGAGGGGACGGAGTCGCGCGCCGCACGCGTGCCATCCGTCATCCCTCACACCTTCACCCGTGGAGTGTCTGCACCCATGAACATCACCATGCGCCGCGCCGTCGCCCTCGCCGGACTCAGCGGAGCGGCCGTCCTCGCGGCCGCCGTGCCCGCCTTCGCGCACGTCTCCGTGCAGCCCGGCACCGCCACCAAGGGCAGCTACAGCACGGTGGCCTTCAAGGTCCCCAACGAGGAGGACAAGGCGTCGACCATCAAGGTCGAGGTCAACCTCCCGGCCGACCACCCGATCGCCTCGGTCTCCCTCCAGCCCGTCCCCGGCTGGACGGCACAGGTCGTCAAGAGCAAGCTCGCCAAGCCCATCACGAGCGACGACGGCAGCATCACCGAGGCCGTCACCAAGATCACCTGGACCGGCGGGAAGATCGCCCCGGGCGAGTTCCAGCAGTTCCCGGTCTCACTGGGCCCGCTCCCCGAGGACGCCGACCAGCTGGTCTTCAAGGCCGTCCAGACGTACGACAACAAGGACGTCGTGCGCTGGATCGAGGAGCAGCAGGAGGGCCAGGCCGAGCCTGAGCACCCGGCTCCGGTGCTGACGCTGGCCGCCGCCGACGACGCCGACGGTGGCCACGGCCATGGCGCGGCCTCCTCCCCCTCGCCCGTCGCCGACACCAAGGCCGGCGGCGGGAGCGCCGCCACCGAGCAGGCCGCGTCCACGGACTCCAGTGACACCACCGCCCGGGTCCTGGGCATCGTCGGCATCGTCGTCGGTGTGCTGGGCGTGGGCTTCGGCGTGCTCGCCGGCCGCCGCCGCGGCACCGGTGGCGGCACCCCCGCCGTCTGACGCAGCATCGCCGGGTGACCGCCGCCGTGCGCGGCGGCGGTCACCCGGCGTCGTACCGAACTTCCTGGGGAACCCTGATGCGTACCACCACCCGGACGGTGGCCGCGGCGGCCGCCGTCGCCGCGCTCGCCCTCACCCTGGCCGCCTGCGGCGGCTCCGACGACACGGCGGGCACCGGCAGCGACGCCGTCGTCGTGTCCACCGACGCCACTCAGAAGGCCGCGACCGTCCTCGACACGCCCTTCGACAAGCCGGACATGATCCTCACGGACACGCACGGCGCGAAGTACGACCTGGTCAAGGAGACCGCGGGCAGGCCCACGCTGCTCTTCTTCGGCTACACCCACTGCCCCGACGTCTGCCCGACGACGATGAGCGACATCGCCATCGCCAAGTCCAAGCTGTCCAAGGCCGAACAGGCCGCGCTCACCGTGGTCTTCGTCAGCACCGACCCCGAGCGCGACACCCCGTCGCGGCTCGGCGCCTGGCTGGACGCCATGGACACGTCCTTCGTCGGCCTGACCGGCGACTTCGCCACGATCCAGGCGGGCGCCCGCTCGCTCGGGATCGCCGTGGAGAAGCCCGTGAAGGAGAAGGACGGCAGCATCACCGTCACGCACGGTGCGGAGGTCGTGGCGTACTCGCCGAAGGACGACAAGGCGCACGCGCTCTACATGTCGGGCACCACCTCGCAGCAGTTCGCCGCCGACCTGCCCAAGATCATCCAGGGGCGGACGCCGTGAGGCGCCGCGCGGCGGTGGCCGCGGCGGCGCTGGCTCTCGGGCTCGGGCTCGGGGCCACGGCCTGCGGCTCCTCATCCGGCGGTCCCGAACTCGAGGTGAGCGGCGCCTACATACCGCAGCCCGCGCTCGCGGACATGGCCGCCGGATACTTCACGGTGACCAACAGCGGTGACCGGGACGCCCGGCTCACCTCGGTGACCAGCGACCTGGCCGGCGAGGTGACCATGCACTCCACCGCGGGCAACGCCATGCGGCGGGTCCCCTCGTTCACCGTCCCGGCGGGCGGGCGGCTGACCCTCGGGCTCGGCGGCAACCACCTGATGCTGATGAAGCTCACGCACAAGCCCGTCGCCGGTGAGGAGGTGTCCGTGGAACTGCACTTCGACGACACCGACACCATCGACGTACGGGTCCCGGTCAAGCCGGCGGGCTATCGCCCGGGGGACTGAGGAGGGCGCCATGAAGGAGCTGACGAAGGCCGGGCTGCGACTGCTGGCCGTACCACTGACCGTGCTCGGCCTGCTGCTCGGCGGCGCCGCGCCCGCCTCCGCGCACGCCGCGCTGGTGAGGACCGACCCCGCACAGGGCTCGGTGGTCAAGACCGCGCCGCAGCAGGTGCGGCTGACCTTCTCCGAGGGCGTGCTGCTGGCGTCCGACGCCGTTCGCGTCCTCGGACCGGACGGCCGGCGGGCCGACACCGGCGCCGCGAGCAACGGCGGCGAGGGGAACGACACGGCGGTCGTCGCGCTGCGGCCCGGACTGGGCAACGGCACGTACACCGTGGCCTGGAAGGCGGTCTCCGCCGACAGCCACCCGGTGGCGGGGGCCTTCGTCTTCTCCATCGGCGCGCCCTCGAAGACCACGGTCACCCTGCCCACCGAGGAGGCGGGCGGCGGCGTGGTCGGAGCGCTGTACGACGTCGGGCGCTACGCCGCCTACCTCGGGTTCGCCCTGATGGTCGGCTCCGCCTTCTTCCTGGGCGTGTGCTGGCCCACCGGCGCACGGCAGCGGCCGCTGCGCGCGCTGGTCGCCGGCGGCTGGGCCACCATGGTCGCCGCGACGATAGCGCTGCTGCTGCTGCGCGCCCCGTACGCCAACGGGGGGTCTCTCGGTGACGTCCTCGACCTCGGCGGCGTGAGCGACGTGCTGGACACCCGGCCCGGAGCCGCGCTGCTCTCCCGGCTGCTGCTGCTCGCGGCGTCGGCGGTCTTCATCGCCGTGCTCTTCGGCAGCTTCGCCCAGCGGGAGGACCCGGTCGAGCGGCAGGACCTCGCCTGGGGTCTGTCGATCGGCGGCACCGTCGTCGCCGTGGGCCTCGCCGCGACGTGGGCCATGGCCGAGCACGCCTCGGTCGGCATCCAGGCGTCGGTGGCCATGCCGGTCGACATCGTGCACCTGCTGGCCATGGCGGTCTGGCTGGGTGGCCTGGCCACGCTGCTCGTCGCACTGTGGCGGGGGCTGCCGGTGGAGCGGTCGGCGGTGCGGCGGTTCTCCCGGATCGCCTTCTGGGCCGTGGCGGCGCTGGTCTCCACCGGTGTCTACCAGTCCTGGCGTCAGCTCGGCTCCTGGGACGCCCTGGTCTCCACCGGGTACGGGCAGCTGCTGCTGGTCAAGATCGGCCTGGTCGTGCTGCTGCTGGAGCTCGCATGGCTCTCCCGGCGCTGGACGGGGCGGCTCGCGGAGAGGGCCAAGGCCGTCCAGCCCGTGCGCAGCTCGAAGAGCGCCAGGGCCGCGGCCGCCGTCGCCCAGCCGGTGGCCGCGGGGCGGGGCGGCGATCCGGCCGTCCGTACCGCGCAGCTGGCCCGGCAGGAGGCGGCGCTGGCCAAGGAGCGGGACCGCAAGGCGCGCGACGCCGACCCGGAGCGCGCGGGCCTGCGCAAGTCCGTGCTGGCCGAGGCCGCGGTCGCGGTCGTGATCCTGGGCGTCACCACCCTGCTCACCGGTACGCAGCCGGGCCGGGCCGCCGAGGAGAGCGCGGCGGCGGGGGCGACCGCCCCGGTCACCTCGGTCCCGGAACCGCTGGACGTGCGCATCCCGTTCGACACCGGCGGCCCGAACGGCAAGGGCGAGGCGGAGGTCACGCTCGACCCCGGCAGCACCGCAGAGAACGAGCTGCACCTGCTGATCACCGCCCCCGACGGCCAGGCCCGCGACGTCCCCGAAGTGAAGGTCTCCTTCACGCTCCCGTCCCAGAAGATCGGCCCGATCCCGGTCACCCTGGGCAAGATCGACACCGGCCACTGGAGCGCGGAGAACGTGCAGATCCCGATCCCCGGGCAGTGGACGCTCTCGGTCACCGTACGGACCTCGGACATCGACCAGGTCACCCGCACCAGGACAGTGAAGATCAGTTGACGAACGACCCGATCCACCGGCACATCTCGCGGCGCCGCCTGCTCGGCACCGCCGGCGCGGCCGGCGCCGCGGGACTGGCCGTGGGCGGCGGCTCCGCCGTCGCGGCGAACGCGGTCCGCGACGAACCGGCCGCACTCGCCTCGGTGGGCGCCGCGCGCCTGCCCTTCCACGGCGTCCACCAGGCCGGCATCGTCACCCCCGCGCAGGCCCACGGCCACCTGGTCGCCTTCGATCTGGCCGCGGACGCCGGGCGCGGGGGCGCGGCCGCGCTGCTGCGCCGCTGGTCGGCGGCGGCCGAGGCGATGACCTCAGGCCGGGCGCCCGCCGGGGACGACCAGATCGCCCTGGACGCCGGGCCGTCCTCGCTGACCGTCACCTTCGGCTTCGGCCGTTCCTTCTTCGACCGGACGGGCCTGCGCGCCCGGCTGCCCGGGGCGCTCGCCCCGCTGCCCCCCTTCTCCGCCGACGCGCTCGACCCGCGGCGCGGCGAGGGTGACCTGTGGATCCAGATCGGGGCGGACGACCCGCTGGTCGCCTTCCACGCCCTGCGCGTGCTGCAGAAACAGGCGGCGGGAACGGCGGCGCCGCGCTGGCAGATGAACGGCTTCAACCGTGCCCCCGGCGCCACCGCCGTTCCCCGCACCACCCGCAATCTGATGGGCCAGATCGACGGCACCAACAACCCCGCGCCGTCCGACCCCGACTTCGGGCAGCGGGTCTTCGTGCCCTCCTCCGGCGAGCCGGAGTGGATGGCCGGGGGCTCGTACGCGGTGGTGCGGCGCATCCGGATGCTGCTGGACTCCTGGGACCACCTCTCCGTGGAGCGCCAGGAGCGGGTCATCGGCCGCCGCAAGTCCGACGGCGCGCCGCTGTCCGGCGGCACCGGGACCACCAAGCCCGATCTGAACAGGATCGAGGCCGACGGCCGGACGTTCGCCATCGCCGCCGACGCCCACGTCCGTGTGGCCGCGCCGGAGTCCAACGGCGGCGCCGCGATGCTGCGGCGCGGCTTCTCGTACCACGACGGCTTCCGCGACGACGGCGCCCCGGACGCCGGGCTGCTCTTCGTGGCCTGGCAGGCCGATCCGCTGACGGGCTTCGTCCCCGTGCAGCGCAAGCTCGACCGGGGCGACGGGCTCTCCCGTTTCCTGCGCCACGAGGCGAGCGCGCTGTTCGCGGTGCCGGGCGGCGCGGAACCCGGCGAGTACGTGGGGCAGCGGCTGCTGGAGGCATAGGGCGCGCCGCGGGGAGGGCCCCTAGGCTGACCTCTATGTCACCGGCGAGCCGCTACACCTATCTGGGTCCTGAGGGCACGTTCACCGAAGCCGCGCTGCGCACGCTCCCGGAGGCGGCCACCCGGGAGCTGGTGCCGGCGGTGTCGGTCCAGGCGGCGCTCGACGCGGTGCGCACCGGGGACGCCGCGGCCGCGCTCGTGCCGATCGAGAACTCGATGGAGGGCGGCATCACCGCCACCCTCGACGAACTGGCGGCCGGAACCCCGCTGATGATCTACCACGAGGTGCTGCTGCCCATCGCGTTCGCGCTGCTGACGCGGCCGGGCACGGGGCTGGCGGACGTCAAGACCGTGACCGGGCACCCGGCGGCCCAGGTGCAGGTGCGCCGCTGGCTGGCGGAGCACCTGCCGGACGCGCAGTGGGAGTCGGCCGCCTCCAACGCGGACGGCGCCCGGCTCGTCGCGGAGGGCCGGCACGACGCGGCGTTCGCGGGCGAGTTCGCGGCGCCGACGTACGGACTGGACGCGCTGGCCACCGAAATCCACGACGCGGTGAACGCCGAGACCCGCTTCGTGCTGGTCGGCCGCCCGGCCCGGCCGGTCGCGCCGACCGGGGCCGACAAGACGTCCGCGGTCTTCTGGCTGGGCGACGACCATCCGGGCGCGCTGCTGGAACTGCTCCAGGAGTACGCGGTGCGCGGGGTGAACCTGATCCGCATCGAGTCCCGCCCGACGGGCGAGGGCATCGGCCGGTACTGCTTCTCCGTGGACTGCGAGGGGCACATCACCGACCGCCGCGTCGGCGAGGCGCTCATGGGGCTGAAGCGGATCTGCCCGCAGGTGCGCTTCCTCGGTTCGTACCCGCGCGCGGACCGGGTCGCGGCGCAGCAGCGCAAGGGGACCACGGACGAGGAGTTCATCGCGGCCGCGGACTGGCTGGGGAGGGCTCTGGACGGACGGGCCTGACCCTCCGCTCCGCACGTCCCAGGGGGCCTGCCGGTGAACAACCGGTGGGCCCCTCCGTTGTCCACCGCGTTATCCACAGGCCTTGGGAGCAACCTGGGGATAAGTCGACACGACAGTGATGACGAGTAGGGACCAGATCGACAAATCGGTACAGGGGCTCCATCCCACCGCACAGACCCTCAGGTCCACATTCGTCACCCCAATACCTTCGAACAACTCGATAGGGGGAAGAATTCTCACTCGAAAGGGAGTGTGAGTGGGGTTTGACCGGGGAATCCATGGGCCCGCGACCGGCCGACGGAATGATCAACTCCGTCTTCCACAGTTCATCCACACCCGCTGTGGACAAGCCGGTGGAATACCCGGCCCCCTGTGGATAACCCGTCCCGCCGGACCTGCCCCAACTGCCGTTGTCCACAGGCCACATGCCCTCGGGGGAGGGACGTGCGGAATTCGGTTGACGGTCACTTTAACGTCATTTCCCGCCGCCCCGCATTTCCGGGGTCCGTTCTTTAGAATCGGACATAACGCTACATAAAGCACTTAACTTGTCGCGTCCGGGCCCGTTCCACCGGTAGCCTGTCCCCGTGATTGACCTTCGCCTGCTTCGTGAGGACCCCGACCGTGTGCGCGCCTCCCAGCGCGCCCGTGGAGAGGACGTCGGCATCGTCGACGCCCTGCTCTCCGCCGACGAGCGGCGCAGGTCGTCCAGTACCCGCTTCGACGAGCTGCGCGCCGAGCAGAAGACGCTGGGCAAGCTCATCCCCAAGGCCCAGGGGGACGAGCGGGCCGAGCTCCTGGGGCGGGCCGAGCAGCTGAAGGCCGCGGTCAAGGCCGCCGACGCCGAGCAGCACGAGGCCGCCGAGGAGGCGCAGCGCCTGCTGCTGCAGCTGGGCAACATCGTCCACCCCGACGCCCCCGTCGGCGGCGAGGAGGACTTCGTCGTCAAGGAGGTGCTCGGCACCCCGCGCGACTTCACCGCCGAGGGCTTCGAGCCCAAGGACCACATCGACCTCGGCGAACTGCTCGGCGCCATCGACGTCGACCGCGGCGCCAAGGTGTCCGGCTCGCGCTTCTACTACCTCACCGGTGTGGGCGCCCTGCTGGAGCTGGCCCTGGTCAACGCGGCCATCGCGCAGGCCACCGCGGCCGGCTTCACCCCCGTCCTGACCCCGACGCTGGTCAAGCCCGAGGCCATGGCCGGCACCGGCTACCTCGGCCAGGTCGAGGACGACGTGTACTACCTGGAGAAGGACGGCCTGTACCTGGTCGGCACCTCCGAGGTCCCGCTCGCCGCGTACCACATGGACGAGATCATCGACGGCGCGAAGCTGCCGCTGCGCTACGCCGGCTTCTCGCCCTGCTACCGCCGCGAGGCCGGCTCGTACGGCAAGGACACCCGCGGCATCATCCGGGTGCACCAGTTCGACAAGGTGGAGATGTTCGTCTTCACCCGCCCCGAGGACGCCGAGGCCGAGCACCAGCGCCTGCTGGAGTGGGAGAAGCAGTGGCTGACCTCGCTGGAGCTGCCGTTCCGGGTGATCGAGCTGGCCTCGGGTGACCTCGGTTCCTCCGCGGCGCGCAAGTTCGACTGCGAGGCGTGGATCCCCACCCAGGGCAAGTACCGCGAGCTGACCTCGACCTCGAACACCACCGAGTTCCAGGCCCGCCGGCTGTCCATCCGCATGCGGGACGAGAACGGCACGCGCGCGCTGGCCACCCTCAACGGCACCCTCTGCGCCATCCCGCGCACGATCGTCGCCCTCCTGGAGAACCACCAGCAGGCCGACGGCTCGATCAGGGTCCCCGAGGTGCTCCGCCCGTACCTGGGCGGCCGTGAGGTACTGGAGCCGGTCGCCAAGTGACTGCCCAGCCCCCGCACCTGCCCTACCGTCTCGTGGCGACCGATCTCGACGGCACGCTGCTCGGTCCCGACCACACCGTCTCCGAGCGCTCCCGCCGGGCGCTCGCCGCCGCCACCGCGGCGGGCGCCGCGCACATCGTCGTCACCGGGCGCCCGGTCGCCCGCACCCGGCACGTGCTGGAGTCGCTGGGCTACGAGGGCCTCGCCGTCTGCATGCAGGGCGCGCAGGTGTACCACGCCGGCGAGAAGCGGCTGCTGACGTCGGTCACGCTGGACCGGCAGACGGCGCGGCTGGCCCTGGAGAAGATCGAGGCGACGACCGGCCGGCTGGCCGTCGCGGCCGCCCTCGACGGCATGGACGGCGACATCGTCCTCGGCCCCGGCTACCGACTCTTCGAGTCGGAACTGCCGGTGGGCCAGGTCGAGGTGCTGGACGAGTTGTGGACGGCGCCGATCAGCAAGCTGTACATCCAGCAGCCGGAGCTGAGCGACGACGAGCTCGCCGAGGCGGCGACCGCCGCCGCCGGCGGCCTGGTCGGAGTCGTGATGTCCGGGGCCGGCATCGTCGAACTGCTGCCCCTGGGGCTCTCCAAGGCCAGGGGCCTGTCGCTGGCCGCCCGGCGGCTGGGGCTCACCGCCGCGGACACCATCGCCTTCGGCGACATGCCCAACGACCTGCCGATGATCGACTGGGCCGGGTACGGCGTCGCCATGGGCAATGCCCACGAGTCGCTGAAGTCCGCGGCCGACGAGGTCACGGCCTCCAACGCCGAGGACGGTATCGCGGTGGTGCTGGAGCGGCTGTTCCCCGCGGTGTGAGCCCGCGGCAGGCCAGCCCGATCAGCAGGGCGGTGAAGTGCCCGAGGTCGGTGTACGTCCGTCCGGACTGCAGCAGCGGGTACCCGAGGAAGCCCACGGCGGCGGCGAGGTACGCCCATCGCCACGGGGGACGCAGGACGTAGGTGAGCACGCCCGCCACACCGGCCAGGCCGTAGCTCACGCCGATGTCGACGGTGTGCGCCAGTGACGGCGACAGCCTGTCGGCGTGGATGCCCAGGAAGACGGCCTGCTGGCTGATGAGCGTGGCGCCGACGTGGGCCACGGCGACCACCGCGAGCCAGCGGCGCGTGCCGAGCCGGCGCTCGGCGGGGGCGTGCACCGTCTCGTAGAGCAGGAAGTACAGCAGGAAGGCCGGCGGGGACTCGATCCACAGGGCGCTGACGATCAGCACGCGGACCGGGTGGCTGCCCAGCTCCTCCAGGTTGGTGCTGTTGTGGTGCAGCAGGAATGCGCGGATGTGCGGCGAGACGGCCGCGAGGATTCCGCTGGTCACCGCGAGGATGGCCAGCCAGGTGTGGGTGCCGGGGGTGGACCGCACCCACGCGCGGGCCTCGGAGAACAGCAGGCGCGCCGCGTCGCCCGGAGCGACGCGGCGTCGCCTGCCACCGGCGTCGTGCGCCGGTTCGTTCGATGCCATCCCCACCATCTTGCGACAGGGACGGCCGAGGCACTCAGCCGGTTCAGGCCGCCTTGATCGCCGAGACGTCGAAGGTGAGCTTGACCTTGTCGCTGATCAGCACGCCGCCGCCCTCGAGGGCCGCGTTGTAGGTCAGGCCCCAGTCACCGCGGTTGACGGTGGTCGCGCCCTCGAAGCCGACACGCAGGTTGCCGTACGGGTCGGTGGCCGAGCCGTTGAAGGTGAAGTCGATCGAGACCGGCTTGGTGGTGTCCTTGATGGTGAGGTCACCGTGCATGCGGTAGGTCTCGGCGTCGACCTGCTCGGCGGAGGTGCTCCGGAAGGTGATCTCCGGGTGCGAGGCGGCGTCGAAGAAGTCGCCGGTGCGCAGGTGCTCGTCGCGCTGCGCCTGGTTGGTGTCGATGCTGACGACCTTGATCTTCAGCTCGGCGGAGGAGTTGGCCGGCTTGGTGCCGTCGAGCTTCAGCGAGCCCTCGTACTCGGTGAACTGGCCTCGCACGGTGGTGACCATGGCGTGGCGGACGGAGAACCCGATCTCGCTGTGCGTCGGGTCGATCGTGTACTCGCCGGTCAGGTTCGCCAGGTCGGCGGTGGCCACGGCGTCGGGGGTGCCCGCGGTCTCGGCGTCGGTCTTGCGGCTGAACAGGCCCATGATGTCTTAACTCCTCGTCGGGGGTTGGTTTAGGTTTCAACCTCTTGCACCGTAACGCCATTCCCTTGAATCCTCAAGGAGGAACGTGACGGAGCCCACTTTCGAGGGAACACCAAGAACCGCCTCCGTCGCCGGCGACGGGCGGCGAGGCGCAGGTCGATGCGCTCGGCGAGCTCCGGGCGGAAGAGGGCGATGAGCAGCCCCAGTGCGACCAGGAACACACCGACGGCGCAGAGCAGCGGAGTCTCGGACGTCACTCAGCACATCAGACAATCCGATGCGCGACGACCCGAGGAAACCAGGCCGCCCGGGCGGTGAAGACCACCCGGGCGGCCGATTCCGCGGCGCGGCGGGCTACTCCTCGCCGGCCAGTGTGAGCGCGCGCATCCGCTGCCCCGCGTAGAAGGTGGCCAGCACGGTGACGCCGATCAGCAGCACCACCGCCAGCGGCAGCCCCACGTCGGACGTGATCTGCCCCTCGCCCGCGATCCGCTGGGCCAGCGCCAGCGCCCACTGCTGCACGCTCAGCGTGCGGGCGCCCGGCACCAGCGAGCCGATCAGCGACTCCCAGATGAGCGCGTACACCAGGCCGAAGACCACGGCCTGCCGGGTCACGACGCCCAGCAGCAGGAAGACCGCCGCGTAGGTCACCGAGGCGACGGCCGCGGCCACGGCGAAGGCGACCGCGATGCCCTGGCTGTTGCCGTTGAGGATGACACCGGCGATCAGCGTCGGCACGGCGGAGAAGACCACCGAGACACCGATCGCGACCAGCAGCTTGGTGACGATGATCGTCGGCCGCGGGACCGGCTTGGCCAGCAGGTAGACGATCGAGCCGTCGTCGATCTCGGGTCCGACGGCGCCGGTGCCGGCGAAGACGCCGACCAGCGGCACCATCGTCGCCAGGGCGAAACCGCCCAGGACCGACGTGGCGGTGGAGTCGTCCGCGCCGGTCAGGGCGCGCACCGCCGCCGAGATGAGGATCAGCAGCGCGGGAAGGGCGAACAGGACCAGCGCCCGGCGCCGGCCGAGCAGACCCCGGTAGGTCAGCCGGGCCACGGTGGGATTGAACAGTGGGAACACGGGAAGCTCCTCGCCCTATGCCGTGACCAGATAGGAGAACACGCTCTCCAGGGACTCGTCGGACGGCGAGACCGTGAAGAGCCGGATGCCGCGCTCGCGGGCGACCCGCGGCAGCAGTTCGGTGAAACCGGCGAAGTCGATCGCCTGGATGCGCAGCGCCCGCTCGTGCCAGTCCAGCTCGATGGCGGCCGTGGAACCGTCCGCGATCAGCGCGGCGGCCAGCGCCCGGTCGTCACTGGAACGCACCAGGTAGCGGTGCGGCCGGTCGGTCATCAGACGGCGGATCTTGCGGAAGTCGCCGGACGCGGCGTGCCGGCCGGCCACGACCACCTCGATGTGGCTTGCCAGCTGCTCGACCTCCTCCAGGATGTGCGAGGAGAACAGCACCGTGCGGCCCTCGTCGCCCATCCGGCGCAGCAGGTCCATCAGCTGGAGCCGCTGGCGCGGGTCCATGCCGTTGAACGGCTCGTCCAGCAGCAGCACCGACGGCTCGTGCACCAGCGCGGAGGCCATCTTCGCGCGCTGCCGCATGCCCTTGCTGTAAGTGGCGATCTTGCGGTCCTGGGCGAACTCCATCTCGACGGTGGCCAGCGCCCGCTGGGCCGCCGCGCCCGGGTCGGGCAGTCCGTGCAGCTCCGCGTTGGCCACCACGAACTCACGGGCGGTCAGGAAGTCGTACATCGCCTCGCGCTCGGGGACGATGCCGATGTGCCGGTACACCTGCTCGTTGCGCCAGATCACCGTGCCGTCGAGGGTCACGCTGCCGACCGAGGGGGCCAGGAAGCCGCCCATCATGTTGATCAGCGTGGACTTGCCGGCGCCGTTGGGGCCGAGCAGACCGGTGACGCCGGGGCCGATGGTCATCGTGACGTCGTTGACGGCGACGACGTTGCCGAACCAGCGGGACACATGGTCGATGGACAAGGTGGTCACGACAGAACGGCCTTTCGGTAGCGGCGCATCAGCAGGCCGAAGGAGCCGGCGATCGCGACGAGCAGGACAACCACGTAGGCCGCTCCGGCCACCGCGTTCGGCGGGCCCGCGGCGTCGACGAAGGAGGACGACGCGCCCAGCACCCAGGTCTGCGCCCCGTCGATCAGCGTGATCGGCGAGAACAGTCCCAGCCAGCCGACCACGTCCTTGTCGCCCTGGACGGAGGCGACCGCCTGGACGCTGCTGACCGCGCCGTACGGGAGCGTGAACGCGGCGATGATCGCCGCGACGCCGAAGCCGCGGCGCGGCGTGAGCGCCGCGATCACCAGGCCGACGCCCGCGTAGAGCATCGACAGCAGCAGCTCGGCCAGCAGGGCCTTGGCGAAGCCCGAGGTCTGGTCGGAGAAGTCGAACTTCGCCAGCAGCGCGCCGATGTAGAGGACCAGCACCGGCGTGGCGGTGAGGATGAACAGCGCCGAGGTGAGCGCCGCGAACTTCGCCGCGACGTAGTCGACCGCCTCGATCGGGCGGGAGAAGTACAGCGGCGTCGTCTTGAAGCGCAGGTCCAGCGAGACCGCCGTGGGGGCCTGTGCCGCCAGGAAGAGGCCGATCACCGCCTGCATGATGATCGCGTACCGGGTGTACTCGATCGGCAACTTGGTCATCTTCGTGCCGATCGCCACCGCGACGATGATCGCGGCGGGCGCGCACATCACCGCGAACAAGGTCATCGGCAGCACCTTGGACTTGACCGAACGGCCCAGTCCGTAGGCGCCCCGCAGGCTCTGGGTGAACAGCGAACGCCTGGCGTACGCCCGGCCCAGCCGCGGTCCGTCGTAGTGCCGGTACCCGATGTCGTGAATGACGTCCTGGGCGCCGCCGGCAGCCGGCGCGCGTCCCTCAAGCTGCGTCACGGTCGTCCCCTCCCCGGAAGATCTCGGCGATGCGGTGGCGGCGCTGCTCCATCCGGACCAGGCCCGTGCCCAGTTCGGCGACGGCGTCGCGCACGGTGTCGTAGGTCTCGTCGCCCTCGATGTCGACGAGCAGCAGATGGCCGTCGGCGTGCGCGTTCAGCCCCGCGGCGGTGAGCTTGCTCAGCAGCTCCTCCTCGTGGTCGGTCACCTCGACCGCGAGAGAGGCGGTGGCCTGTGTGAAGTCGCTGGTGGAGGAGGCGCGCAGCAGTTGGCCGCCGTCGATCACCACGATGTGGTCGCTGGTGCGCTCCAGCTCGCCGAGCAGATGCGAGGTGACGAGCACGGAGATGCCGAACTCGGTGTGGACGCGCCGGATCAGCCCGAGCATGTCGTCGCGGCCGACGGGGTCCAGCCCGTTCGTCGGCTCGTCGAGCAGCACCAGACGCGGGTCGTGCACCAGGGCCTGTGCCAGCTTCACGCGCTGCTTCATGCCCGTCGAATAGCCGCCCATGGGGCGGTAACGCTCCTCGTACAGCCCGACGTGGCGCAGCGTGTCGGCGGTCCGCTCGCGCGCGGCCGTCGGCGGCAGCCCGGACATGCGGGCCATGTGCACGACGAACTCCGTCGCGGAGACGTCCGGCGGCAGGCAGTCGTGCTCCGGCATGTATCCCACCGCGGCACGGATGTCCGCGCCCTGGGTCGCCACGTCCATGCCCAGCACGGCGGCACGGCCCTCGGTGGCCGGCGACAACCCCAGCAGGATCTTGATCAGAGTCGACTTGCCGGCTCCGTTCGCGCCCACCAACCCGGTCACCCCGGATTCGATGTCCACGGTGAGCCGGTCCAGAGCGGTCACCCTCGGGTACCGCTTCGTCAGGCTTTCAGCAGCGATCACAGTCACACCACGAACCTAGTGGTGCGAGCCACACCCGTCGTCAGCCTCGGGGGCGGTTGTGCCTAGTCCTTGGGACTGATGTTCCCGTAGGGGACGGGGGATCGCCGGATGGATCGCGGCCGGCGGGGAGCTCATGCGGGAGGGGCGGGTCGGTCGTGGAGAGCGTGCGGAGCGTCGGGAACAAGGAGAGCCGGGGGAACGCGGGCGGTTCGGCCGGCTCGCGGAGTCCGGGGAGCGGGCAACGGGGGATCGTCAGAACGGTCCTGCGGGTGCTGCGCCGCAGACCGGCGCTGCTGTGCTTTCCGGCGCTGAGCGCCGGGGTCCTCGGGGTCGTCCTGCTCATCGCGTGGCTTCAGCCGCTGCGGGGCATCTGGGAGCGTGCGCGGCTCGACCAGTCGCCCACCACGGGGCAGTACATCGCACTCCTGGTGGTCTTCTTCCTGGTGTCGTGCACCAGTACGTACGTCAACGCGGCGCTGCTGCACTCCGTGCACGCGCTGGGGCAGGGCCCGCGCCCGGCCGTGCGCGCCTCGCTGCGGGCGGCGCTGCGACGACTGCCGACGCTGCTGGCGTGGTGCCTGCTCGGCAGCAGTCTGGGGATGGTGCTGCGGGTCCTGGAGTCGACCGCGGGGGTGTCCTGGATCTTCGAACCGGCCGGGACGTCCTGGTCGTTGCGGACCTTCTTCGTGCTGCCCGTGATCGTCGTCGAGGGCACCGGCCTCTTCACCGGCCCGCGCCAATCAAGGGCAATGGGCCGGGCGGAGCTGGGCAACCGGGTGGCCGGCGGGATACGTCTGGCCCTGACAACCGTCCTGGTGGTGGTCGTCGCGATCATCGCACTCATCCTCGCGGTCGAGTCGGACAAGGTGACGGTCATGGTCGCCACGGCGGGCTGCGTCGTCGCACTGTTCCTCGCGACGGGCCTGCTCTCCGCGACCGTTTCCGGCATCCACCGCATGACGCTCCACCAGCGGGCGGTGGCACGTCGGCCGGCCTGACCGGCTTTCCCTGCCCGCCCCTTGGAGCCGTACGGGACTGTCGGGGCCGTGCGGGCCGTGCGGGCTGTCGGGACTCCCGGCTTCGGGCGACACGACCGGTCCCGCGGTCCGCGGCGGCGCGTACGCGACGCTCACGCGCACAGGGCCAAGTCGCGGCGGCGGTCGGCCGTGCGGGCGTGCGCCTCGGCCGCGGTCCTGGCCGAGCTCTCGTCGGCACCGGCCGTCGCCGGCTGACCGGAGGCGTTCTCACGGACCCTGCGGGAACCACTGCGAGGCACCGGGGAGGCGCCGTGCGCTTCGGCGCGGATGCGCTGCTTCATCGTGGGCGGCAGCGACAGCTCGCGCAGGCACTCGGCGATACGGGGGACGAGGGCGAGTGCGGCGGACGCCTCGTGCGACGCGGTGGACCCTGGCGACCCGGCCGACGGCGACGGGACTGCCGCACGGTGGGCGACGGCGGCGCGGTGCGCGGTGGCCTGCCGTGTCGTCCGGTCGGGCCGCGGTCGCGGCCGGGCGGCGGGAACGAGGTGACGTGCCGACCGCGCCCGGGGCGGAAGGACGGGTTCGCGGCGTTCCGCTGCCGCGCCCGTGGGTGGTGTGTTCACCTCCCTGACGGTCTCGGCGAGCAGCGCCTCCACCAGGGAGAGGCGGGCGGCCTCCGGTCGCGGGGCGACGGCGGCGGTGGTACGGCGGGCCGGGACGGCGAAGCCGAGACCGGCGATCATCTTGAGAAGGAGCGTGACGAAGGCGTTCCAGAACGCCTTGGCGTGATTGTTGGCAGCCATGACCTCTCACTTCCTCGTGAGTCGGGGAGCGACTAGTCCGATGATGCGGAAGTGAGCACGAAATGCCCGGAAGCGCACCTCGAGAGTGGCGATATTCGGATCAACACCACCCGGGTGGCTCAAGCGGGGCCCTCTCAGCCCCGTTCGGAGGCCCGCTCACCTGACAATCCCCCGAGTTGCGGGCCGCGGACGCCGGTGTTATTTCCCGACGGTCCCAAGGCGCCGCTTGGGGCGGGGCGCCGTGGTGGCGTTCCTGACGGCCCGCCTCGCGGGCGACCGCGCCGAGGACCACCCGTCGTGCCGAAAGCCCCGGGGCGGCTCGCGGCGACGGATGCGTCGGCCGCCGTGGATGCGGGGAGCGGCCCGCGGCCCGGGTCGTATGGTCGTCCTATGCGTCTGAGCACTGTGATTCTGCCGATCTACCGTTGGGCCGCACAGGGGCGGGAGGTGTGGCAGCGGGCCGAGCAACTCGGCTTCCACACCGGCTACACCTACGACCACCTGTCGTGGCGGAGCTTCCGGGACGGCCCCTGGTACGGGGCGCTGCCGACGCTGACGGCGGCGGCCGCGGCGACGGAGCGGATGCGACTGGGCACGCTGGTGACGTCGCCGAACTTCCGGCATCCGGTGACGCTGGCGAAGGAACTCATCACCGTCGACGACATCAGCGGCGGCCGGCTGACGCTGGGCATCGGCGCGGGCGGGACCGGCTTCGACGCGACGGCGCTGGGCCAGGAGGCGTGGACGCCGCGGGAGCGGGCGGACCGGTTCGGGGAGTTCCTGCCGGTACTGGACAAGCTGCTGACCGAACCGGTCGCGGACTACGAGGGGGAGTTCTACTCGGCGCGCGAGGTGCGGAACATCCCCGGCTGTGTGCAGCGGCCGCGGATCCCGTTCGCCGTGGCGGCCACGGGGCCGCGCGGGATGCAGCTGACGGCGCGCTACGGGCAGGCGTGGGTGACGTACGGCGACCCCAAGGGTCCGGCCGAGGTGCCGGTCGAGGACTGCCCGGCGGTGGTCTCCCGGCAGTTCGACAAGCTGGAGATCGCGTGCGCGGAGATCGACCGCGATCCGGGCGAACTGGAGCGCGTGCTGCTCACCGGGTCCACGGCGGAGCGCCCGCTGGAGTCCCTGGACGCCTTCGTGGACTTCGCCGGCCGGTACGCGGAGGCCGGCATCACCGAGATCGTCCTGCACTGGCCGGTGGCGGACTCGGTCTACGCGGCCGACGAGAAGGTCTTCGAGCGCATCGCCACCGAGGCCCCCGCGCAGCTCAGCTGAGGCTGTGCCCGGTCCCCCGCCGCCGCCACCGGGCGAGCGGCACCGGTGACGCGGCGGGCGGGGGACCGGCGGGGCAGACGTCGGCGTGGCCGATCCGGCGGCCGCCGGTCGTGCGGTGCGACACGGCGGCGGAGCCGCACCGGGCGCAGGTCGTGGCGGTGCCGGCCGCCGGATCGGGGGCGGGGACCTGAGCGGGTATCTCCCCGCGGGATCCGAAGCCGATCCCGTCCAGGACGGTCGCCACGGCATCGGCCAGGAGGACCGGCTCCCGGTCGGGCTGTTCCTCACAACGCGTCATGAGTGCCATGCCGTGATGGTGACAGCCCCCACTGACAATGCCGCGGCACCGAATGTGGCGGTGATCGCACCCGGCCCCCGGCTGCAGCCATCGACGGTCCGATGAGCGACCATGGGGCGGTGACCTCAGCCACCAAGCCTCCCCCGTCCACGGACTCCCTCCTCGCGGTCCCCGCACCGCGACTGATCGCCACCGATCTGGACGGCACGCTGCTGCGCGACGACAAGACCGTCTCCGACCGGACGATCGCCGCGCTCGCGGACGCGGAGGCGGCAGGTGTCGAGGTCTTCTTCGTCACCGGCCGTCCGGCCCGGTGGATGGACGTCGTCGCGGAGCACACCGCCGGCCACGGCATGGCCATCTGCGCCAACGGCGCCGCCGTCTACGACCTGCACCGGGGGCGGCTGCTCGCGGCCTATCCGCTCGACGCGCGCGACGCGCTCGCCGTCGTCGCGGCCCTGCGCACCACCGTGCCCGGCACGACCTTCGCCGTGGAACTGACCGGCGGCTTCGCCTACGAGCCGGAGTACCCGCCGTACTCACCGGTGCCCGACGCGGTCGTGGCGCCCGTGGAGGAGCTGCTCGGGGCGGCCGGTGGCGGTCAGCCGGTGCTGAAGCTGCTGGCCAAGCACCCCTCCATGGACCCGGACGTCTTCCTGCGCACGGCGCTGGCGGCGGCCGGGGAGTACGCGGAGATCACCCGCTCCAGCCCCTCCGCGCTGCTGGAGATCAGCGGCACCGGGGTCAGCAAGGCGACCACGCTGGCCCGCTGCTGCGCCGACCGCGGGATCACCGCCGACGAGGTGGTCGCGTTCGGCGACATGCCCAACGATCTGGCGATGCTGTCGTGGGCGGGCACCTCGTACGCCGTCGCCAACGCCCACCCGGACGTGCTGGCGGCCAGCACTCACCGCACCGCCGCCAACGAGGACGACGGCGTCGCCCGGGTCATCGAGCGGATGCTCTCGAACAGCTGACGGACCGCTGACCTACCGCTGCCCCGGGCACCGTCACAGGGGCGCTTCCCAGGCCAGGGTGGTGCCCTGGCCGTCGGGGCCCGGCCCGAAGGTGGACTCGCCGCCCAGCGCCTCGGCCCGCCGGGCCAGGTTGCGCAGGCCGCTGCGCCGCCCGGTCTCCGGGATGCCGACCCCGTCGTCGGAGACGATGAGCCGGACCCCCTCCAGCCCCTCGCCGAGCACGGCGGTGGCGTCCACGACCACCTCGACCCGGGTGGCCCCGGCGTGCCGCAGCACGTTCGACAGCGCCTCCCGCAGCGCGGCGATCAGGTTGCGCGCGCTGAGCGCGCCGACCCGTGAGTCGACGGGGCCCACGAAGCGCACGGAGGGCGGGAAGCCCAGGCCCCGGGCGACCACGGAGGTCTCCCGCAGCACCTGGGCGCGCAGTCCCGCCGGGGCGTCGTCACCGGGCTCCTGCTGGAGGGCGAAGATCGCGGTGCGCACCTCCTGGATGGTGGCGTCCAGTTCGTCGACGGCGTGGGCGATGCTCGCCTCGGCCTCGGGGGGCACCGACTTGCGGATGGCGCCCTGGAGCATCAGCCCGGTGGCGAAGAGCCGCTGGATGACCAGGTCGTGCAGGTCGCGGGCGATGCGGTCGCGCTCCTCGTACACCGCCAGCCGGTTGCGGTCCCGCTGCGCCTCGGCGAGCAGTAGCGCCAGCGCGGCCTGCGCGGCGAACTGCGTGGCGAACATGCGGTCGTCCTCGGTGAAGCCCGGGGCGCCGCGCACCCGCGGCAGGGCCAGCGCCCCCATCACATGCCCGCTGCTCAGCAGCGGCAGCATCATGCTGGGTCCGAAGCGGGGCGTGATGGTCGCGCCCATGCGGTCGTCGGTGGCCGCGTCCTCGATGTGGACCGGTTCCCCCGCCAGCAGGGGCGCGACGGCCGGGCTGTCGCCCTCCAGGACGGTGCCGACCAGTCCTGCCGGATGGTCGGCCGAGGCGGCGACGACCTCCAGGCCGCCCTCGGCGGTCGGCAGCAGAACGAGCCCCGCGTCGGCCTCCACCAGCGCACGGGCCTGCTCCGCGACGACGTCGAGCGCCCCGGCCCCCGGGTTGCCGAGCAGTGCCGTGGTGACGGAGCCGACCGCGTCGAGCAGCTTGGCGAGTCGTTCTGCCATACCGCGAGCGTAGGCCGGGAGCGGCCCTCATGCCGGTGCGGGAAGCGCCGCGGTCCGCGCGTCAGCTGCGCGTTCGCGCTCCAGCGTGCGGCGGAAGGGGCCCTCGGCGGCGGCCAGCCCGTCGTAGGTGCCGCGCTGCACGACCCGGCCCCGGTCGAGGACGACGATCTCGTCGACGTCGGCCAGTCCGGTGAGGCGGTGCGTGATCAGGACGGTCGTCCGGCCGGCCGTCGCGGCCAGCAGATCGGCGGTGAGGGCGTCGGCCGTGGCCAGGTCGAGGTGCTCGGCGGGCTCGTCGAGGACGAGGACGGGGAAGCCGGCGAGCAGCGCGCGGGCGAGGGCGAGGCGCTGGCGCTGGCCGCCGGACAGGCGGGTGCCGTGCTCGCCCACGGGGGTGTCGAGGCCGAGGTCCAGCCGGGCGGCGGCCAGGGCTCCGGTCAGCTCGGCGTCCGGGGCGCCGGGGCGGGCCATCCGCAGGTTCTCCCGGACCGTGCTGTCGAAGGCGTGCGCGTCCTGCGCGCACAGCCCCACCATGCGGCGGACGGCGTCGCCGTCGAGGGTCGTCGCGTCGGTGCCGGCGAGGGTGTAGGAGCCGGACTCGGGGTCCAGGAAGCGGAGCAGGACGTGGGCCAGGGTCGTCTTGCCCGCGCCGGAGGGGCCCACGACGGCCACGCGGCGGCCGGGGGTCAGTTCCAGGTCCACGCCGTCGAGCGCGGGCACCGGCTGTCCGGGGTGCCGCGCGGTCAGGGCGCGCAGCACCACCGGGTGCGGTGCCCGCGGCGGCCGCGCCGGGTGCTCCGGCTCCCGTACGGGCTCGGGGGCGTCCAGGACGTCGTGGACCCGCTGTGCGGCGCGCAGGCTGCGGCGGCGGTGCTGGGCCGCGAGGGGCAGGCCCGCGACAGCCTCGAAGGCGGCCAGCGGGGTGAGCACGACCACCGCGAGTCCGAGTCCGTCCAGCCGTCCGGCGGCGGTGGCCTGCACGCCGGCGAAGGCGCACACGACGACGGTCAGCCCGGTCAGCAGGGTGCTCAGGCCCGCGCCGAGGGCCGCCCCGGCCGCCGAGCGGGCCGCGATCCGGGTCAGCGCGCGGTCCGCGTCCGCGGCCTTGGCGCGCCGTGCGGGCAGTGCCCCGGCGACGGCCGACTCGGCCGTGCCGGTGAGCACGTCGACCACCTGCGTGGCCAGTTCCCCGCGCGCCGGGGCGAGGGCGTGCTCCGCCCGGCGGGACAGCGCGGACGACAGTGCCGGTAGGGCCGCGCCCGCCACGAGCAGCCCCAGGGCGAGGGCGGCTCCGGCCTCCGGCAGCAGCCATGCCGTGAACCCGGCTGCCGCGGCGCCGGTGAGCGCGGCCGCGGAGGCGGGCAGCAGCCAGCGCAGGAAGTAGTCCTGGAGCGAGTCCACGTCCGCGACGAGGCGGGAGAGCAGGTCCCCGCGGCGGATGTCGCGCAGCCCGGCCGGCGCCAGCCGCTCCAGGCGGCGGTAGACCGCCACCCGCAGGTCGGCGAGCGCGCGGAACGTCGCGTCGTGCGACACCAGGCGCTCCGCGTACCGGAACGCGGCACGTCCGATGCCGAAGGCCCTGGTCGCCGTCACCGCGACCATCAGATAGAGCACCGGGGGCTGTTGCGAGGCCCGGGCGATCAGCCATGCGGAGGTCGCCATCAGGCCGACCGCGCTGAGCAGCGCGAGCGCCGCCAGCACCAGCGCGAGCACGAACCGCGGCCGCAGCGGCGACGCCGCGGCCCGCACCCGCCGGGCCGCGCCGGCCTCCCCCGGCCGGGTCCCGGTGGAACGGGCGGGCGCGCCGGCACCGGTGTCCTGGTCGGCAGGTTCGGCAGGCACCTGGGGACGCGCGGACAACGCGGCCGCTCCGAAGGGCCGGACGCCCGCGCGCGCCGGTCCGTCGCCGAGCCGCACCTCGCGGTCCGCGATCGCCAGCAGTGCGGGCCGGTGGACGACCAGCAGGACGGTGCGGCCGACGGCGAGCCGCCGGACCGCGTCGACCACGGCGGCCTCGGTCTCGCCGTCCAGCGCCGCCGTGGGCTCGTCCAGTAGGAGGACCGGCCGGTCGGCGAGGAACGCCCGCGCGAGCGCGACCCGTTGACGCTGCCCGGCGGAGAGCCCGGATCCGGCTTCGCCGAGCCGGCGGGCGGGGTCGAGTTCGGGGGCGCCCGCGTCGTCGAGGGCGGCGCGCACCCGCGCGTCGTCCGCGTCCGGGCGGGCGAGCCGGACGTTGTCGGCGATGGTGCCGGCGAAGAGGTGGGGCCGCTGCGGGACCCAGGCGATGTGCCGGTGCCAGTCGGCGGGTTCGAGATCGCCGAGGTCGGTGCCGCCGACCAGCACGCGTCCGGCGGTCGGCCGGGTGAAGCCGAGGAGCACGCTCAGCAGCGTGGACTTGCCGACGCCGCTGGCTCCGGTGATCGCGACCGTCTCACCGGGGGAGACCCGCAGGGACACCGCGCCGAGGCGGCCGGCGACGGTGAGGCCCTCGGCCTCGACGGCCGCGGTGCGCGGGTCGGGGGCGGCGGCGTCCCCGTGCCGCGGGGCCGGGGTCTCCAGGAGGGCGAAGACCTCGTCGGCGGCCGACAGCCCTTCGGCCGCCGCGTGGTAGTGGGTGCCGACCTGCCGCAGCGGCAGGTACGCCTCGGGTGCGAGGACGAGGATGACCAGCCCGGTGTACAGGTCGAGTTCACCGTGCACGAGGCGCATGCCGACGCCGACCGCGACGAGGGCCACCGAGAGCGTGGAGAGCAGTTCGAGGGCGAAGGAGGAGAGGAAGGAGATGCGCAGCGTCCGCATCGTGGCCCGCCGGTAGTCGGCGGTGACGGCGCGGATCGACGCCGCCTGCGCCTTGGCGCGGCCGAAGACCTTGAGTGTGGGAAGACCGGCGACGACGTCGAGGAAGTGCCCGGACAGCCGGGCGAGCAGCTGCCATTGGCGGTCCATGTGGGCCTGGGTGGCCCAGCCGATGAGGACCATGAACAACGGGACGAGGGGCAGGGTGCCGGCGATGATGGCTGCCGAGACCCAGTCCTCGGTGACGATGCGGGCGAGGACGGCGGCGGGAACGACGACGGCGAGCCCGAGTTGCGGCAGGTAGCGGGCGAAGTAGCCGTCGAGGGCGTCGATTCCGCGGGTGGCGAGGGCGGTGAGTTCACCGGTCCTGCGGTCGGTGAGCTGTGACGGGCCGAGCAGGGTCGCGTGGTCGATCAGCCGGGTGCGCAGGGTGGACTTCACCTCCGCCGCGGCCCGGTGCGCGCACAGTTCGGTGAGCCAGGAGACCAGGGCCCGGCCGGCCGCGACCGCGGCGAGCAGCAGCAGCGGGGTGCGCAACTCCCCCGCGCCGAGGCCGTCCTGGAACCCGCCGACCACGATCTTCGCGAGGAGCATCGCCTGGGCGATGACCAGCCCCGCGCCGGCGAGGCCCAACAGGACGGAGACGGCGAGGAAGACGCGGGTGGCGCGGGCGTACCGCAGCAGCCGCGGGTCGACGGGTTTCACGTGAAACAGCCCCTCGTGTCGCTCAGTGCGCTTCGGCGATGTGCTGGGTGCCGATCCGCTTGCGGAACACCCAGTACGTCCAGCCCTGGTAGAGCACGACCAGCGGTGCCGCGATCCCCGCGCACCAGGTCATGATCTTCAGGGTGTAGGGGGTCGAGGACGCGTTCTCGACCGTCAGGTTCCACGCCGGGTCCGACGACGAGGGCATGACGTCCGGGAAGAGCGTCAGGAACAGCGTCGCCACGACGGCGACGACCGTGACCCCGGACAGGGCGAACGCCCAGCCCTCCCGCCCGCGCAGGTTCGCGCCGAGCGCCCCGAGCAGCGCCAGAACGGCGGCGATCGCGGTGGCCAGGCTCGCGGAGTCCCCGCCGCTGCCCCGCGTCCACGCCAGGAACGCCACCGCGAGCACCGCGGTGACCGCGCCGGCGCCCGTGGCGAAGCGGCGGGCCCGCGCGCGGATGTCGCCGAGGGTCTTGAGCGCCGCGAAGACCGCCCCGTGGAAGGTGAAGAGGCTCAGCGTGACCAGCCCGCCGAGCAGCGCGTACGGACCGAGCAGATCCCAGACCTGCCCGGTGTAGTCGCCGGACCGGTCGATCGCCACGCCGTGCACGATGTCGGCGAAGACCACGCCCCACAGGAACGCGGGGATGAGGGAGGTCCAGAAGATGGCCCGTTCCCAGGTGACCTGCCAGCGCTCGCCGGGGCGCTTGGCGCGGTACTCGAAGGCGACGACCCGGACGATCAGGCAGAGCAGGATCGCCAGCAGCGGCAGGTAGAAGCCGGAGAACAAGGTGGCGTACCACTCGGGGAAGGCGGCGAAGGTGGCGCCGGCGGCGGTGATCAGCCAGACCTCGTTGCCGTCCCAGACCGGGCCGATGGTGTTGATCAGCACCCGCCGCTCGGGGCGGTCGCGGGCGAGCAGCCGGGTGAGGACGCCGATGCCGAAGTCGAAGCCCTCGAGGAAGAAGTAGCCGGTCCACAGGACGGCGATGATGACGAACCAGACGTCGTGGAGGTGCATGCCGTCTCTCCCTAGTACGAGAACGCCATCGGGCGGTCGGCGTCGGCGTCGCCGCCGATCTTCGTGGGCGGATGGAGGTCGGCCTCGGTGAGCTCGGGTGGCCCGGCCTTGGCGTACGTGACCAGGAGCTTGACCTCGACGACGGCGAGGACGGCGTAGAGCCCGGTGAGGACGATCAGCGAGGTGAGCATCTCGGCGGTGGAGACGCCGGGGGAGACCGCGTCCTCGGTGCGCAGCAGCCCGTACACGACCCACGGCTGGCGGCCGTTCTCGGTGAAGATCCAGCCCCAGGAGTTGGCGATCAGCGGGAAGCCCATGGTGAGCAGCCCGATCCGCCAGTACCAGCGGGACAGCGCCGGGGAGAGGGCGGTGTTCCTGGTGAGCATCAGGTGCGGTGGCTCGTCGTCGGCGGTGCGCCGGTCCTCGGCCAGCCAGAACCTGCGGCGGGTGAGCCAGAGTCCGGCCAGGCCGACCGCGAAGGAGGTCATGCCGAAGCCGATCATCCAGCGGAAGCCCCAGTAGGCGACCGGGATGCTGGGCCGGTAGTCGCCGGGCCCGTACTTCGCCTGCTCGGCCTTGTTGACGTCGTTGATGCCGGGGACGTAGGAGCTGAAGTCGTCGTGGGCGAGGAAGGACAGCAGGCCGGGGACCTCGACGGCCACCGTGTTGTGGCCCTTCTCGACGTCGCCGTACGCGAAGATCGAGAACGGGGCCGGGGACTCGCCGTCCCACAGGGCCTCGGCGGCGGCCATCTTCATCGGCTGCTGCTGGTACATGACCTTGCCCAGCCGGTCGCCGCTGATCGCGGTGAGCAGACCGGCGACGACGGCGGTGACCAGGGCCAGGCGCAGCGAGGTCCGCATGACGGCGACGTGCTTGCGGCGGGCCAGGTGGTACGCCGATATGCCGATCATGAAGGCGGCACCGGTCAGGAAGGCCGCGGTCAGCGTGTGGAAGACCACGACGAGGGTGGTGTTCTGGGTGAGCACGGCCCAGAAGTCGGTGAGTTCGGCACGGCCGGTGACCTTGTTGTAGCGGTAGCCGACCGGGTGCTGCATCCAGGAGTTGGCGGCGAGGATGAAGTACGCGGACAGGATCGTGCCCAGCGAGACCAGCCAGATGCAGGCCAGGTGGAGCTTCTGCGGGAGCTTGTCCCAGCCGAAGATCCACAGGCCGATGAAGGTGGACTCGAAGAAGAAGGCGATCAGCGACTCGAAGGCGAGCGGGGCGCCGAACACGTCGCCGACGAAGCGCGAGTAGTCCGACCAGTTCATGCCGAACTGGAACTCCTGGACCAGGCCGGTGGCCACGCCCATGGCGATGTTGATCAGGAAGAGCTTGCCCCAGAACTTGGTCGCCCGGAGGTACTTCTCCTTGCCGCTGCGCACCCAGGCCGTCTGGAGGCCGGCGGTCAGGGCGGCGAGGGAGATCGTGAGGGGGACGAAGAGGTAGTGGTAGACGGTCGTGATACCGAATTGCCATCGCGCGACGACGACGGGGTCCAGTGCCAGGTCCACGTCACGCCTCCTATCTTGCGAGCTTGTGAATGTGAACGCATTCACAAGCTCAGTATGACGTACATACTTTTGCCCCCTCGCACCGGGGGGGTGGGAGGGGGCAAAAGGGAGGAAGCGCCGGGGCTGCAGCTCGGCTACAGCTCCTTGCGGAAGGCTTCGGCCGTGCGCAGCAGCACGTCGTTGGCGGCGGTCTCGCCGATCGTGATCCGCACGCCCTCGCCGGCGAACGGACGCACCGTGACGCCCGCGCTCTCGCAGCGCGCCGCGAAGTCCGTCGTACGGTCCCCCAGCCGCAGCCAGACGAAGTTGGCCTGCGTCACCGGGACCGTCCAGCCCTGCGCGGTCAGCCCCTCGTACACCCGGGCCCGCTCGGCGACCAGCGCGTCCACCCGGTCCATCAGCGCCTCCTCGGCGCGCAGCGAGGCCACCGCGGCGTCCTGGGCGAGCTGGCTGACGCCGAAGGGGACGGCGGTCTTGCGCAGCGCCACCGCCACCGGCTCGTGCGCGATCGCGAAGCCGACGCGCAGGCCGGCCAGACCGTACGCCTTGGAGAAGGTGCGCAGCACGGCGACGTTGGGCCGGTCCCGGTAGACCTCGACGCCGTCGGGCACCTCGGGGTCGCGGATGAACTCCTTGTACGCCTCGTCCAGGACGACGAGCACGTCGGAGGGGACACGGTCCAGGAAGCGCTCCAGCGCGGCGCGGCGGACCACGGTGCCGGTGGGGTTGTTGGGGTTGCAGACGAAGACCAGCCGGGTGCGGTCGGTGATCGCGTCCGCCATCGCGTCGAGGTCGTGCGTCTCCTCGGCGTCCAGCGGGACCGGCACCGCGGTCGCACCGCTGATCTGCGTGATGATCGGATATGCCTCGAAGGACCGCCAGGCGTAGACGACCTCGTCGCCGGGGCCCGAGGTGATCTGGAGCAACTGCTGGGCGACGCCGACCGATCCGGTGCCGGTCGCGATGTGCTCGGGGGGAACGCCGAACCGGTCCGCCAGCTCGGTCTGGAGCGTGGTGCAGGCCATGTCGGGATAGCGGTTGAAGCTCCCCGCGGCGGCCGTGACCGCCTCGAGGACACCGGGCAGCGGCGGGTAGGGATTCTCGTTGGAGGACAGCTTGTAAGCCGTCACGCCGTCCGCCACCGCCGGGGGTCGACCCGGCTTGTAGGTGGGGATACCGTCCAGTTCGCGGCGCAGTCGGGGGTTCATGCCCACACCATACGAGCGGCCCCCCTCTCTGGGGAGGCCCCGAAGCGTGCGGGCACCGAGGGGCGCCCGGCCGCGGCGGCGTGCTGGAGGAAGCGATGCGCGCCGGTGGCGCGCGCGGTGGCGCGCATCCCTCGTAGGGGTGAGTTGATGCTGCTCCTGACCAGGGGCACATGCCCCCGCTATCCCGGCGGCCGGTCACGTAACCAGCGGTCGAAACCTCATGCGACCTGCGCATTCAAGGTATCGTCCCGGATCGCCGGACGCAGAAACGTCTCTGTCAATGCGCCACGCGGGCCCCCCGCGAACGGACCACCCGAGCCCTACTATCACCACGCCATGACAGCAGCAGGGAACCACCAGGCGAACCGGCCCGTCGGACGCCGGCTGGAGCGGGCGGGCATCAGGGACGTGGCCGCCGCGGCCGGTGTCTCGATCACCACTGTCTCCGACGCGCTCAACGGCAAGGGCCGGCTGCCCGACGCCACCCGCCGCCACGTCCGTGAGGTCGCCGACCGGCTGGGCTACCGGCCCTCGGCCGCCGCCCGCACGCTGCGCACCGGCCGGTCGGGGCTCATCGGGCTGACCGTGACCACCTACGGGGAAGAACCTTTCACCTTCACCGAGTTCGCCTACTTCGCCGAGATGGCCAGGGCCGCCACCTCCGCCGCGCTCGCCCGCGGCTACGCCCTGGTCATCCTGCCCGCCTCGTCCCGCCACGACGTGTGGAGCAACGTCGCGCTCGACGGCACCGTCGTGATCGACCCCTCCGACCACGACCCGATGGTCACCGAACTGGTCCGGCAGGGCATCCCCGTGGTCAGCGACGGCCGCCCGGCCGGCAGCCTGCCCGTCCAGGCCTGGGTCGACAACGACCACGAGGCCGCCGTTCTCGGCATCCTGGAGCACCTCGCCGAGTCCGGCGCCCGCCGGATCGGCCTGCTCACCGGCACCAGCACGGACACCTACACCCGGCTGTCGACCAGCGCCTACCTCAGCTGGTGCGAGCGCATCGGGCAGGAACCGGTGGTCGAGTCCTACCCGGCCCACGACCCCTGCGCCGGGGCGGTCGCCGCCGACCGGCTGCTCGCCCGCCCCGACCGGCCCGACGCGGTCTACGGCCTCTTCGACCCCAACGGCACCGACCTGCTGGCCGCCGCCCGCCGCTACGGGCTGCGCGTCCCGGAGGACCTGCTGCTGGTGTGCTGCAGCGAGAGCATGGTCTACGCGGCCACCGAGCCGCCCATCACCACGCTCTCCCTCAAACCGGGACGC
The DNA here is from genome assembly GCF_042889545.1 of Streptomyces sp. NPDC002574. Classification (NCBI taxonomy): domain Bacteria; kingdom Bacillati; phylum Actinomycetota; class Actinomycetes; order Kitasatosporales; family Streptomycetaceae; genus Streptomyces; species Streptomyces sp. NPDC002574. The sequence continues at coordinate 55,775 of NZ_JBIARB010000012.1, read as the reverse complement.
ATCGGCACCGCCGTCGTCCAACTGCTCATCGACGCCATCGAGGGCGTGGACGGCGGCCGGCCGGTGCAGCAGGTCATGCCGACGGACCTCATCGTCCGCACCTCCTCCCAGCCCCGCTCCCCCCGCACCACGGTGAACCCGCCGCGGGGGCCCTCCGGGGGATGAGCCGCCCGGCGGGGACCCGGGGCACGGCGGCGCGCACCCGGACCCAACGATGCGGAGCCGTATCCTCCGGGGCGCGATGGGCCCGCCCCGGGGGATTTTGTCCGGACCAGATGAAATCGCTATCACCAGGTGTGTCACGCCGCGACATCGTCATTCCTATGATGGGCGGATGGCGGCGCGACGGTGGAGGGTTCGATGACTCAGGGGGCAGGTCAGGGACCCATGCTCGGCACGGGGTTCGGCGGGCATCCACAGGGTGCGGAGGCCGCGGCCCAGAGCGCGCCACCGGCGCCTCCCGGCCCGCAGTCCGGCTACGAGCCCACGCTCGTCGACGAGGCGCCGCTCCCCGAGGAGTACACGCCCACCCAGCGCGACCTCCCGGTCATCAGCGCCGCCGACGAACCGCCGCTCGGCCCGCTCTACGTGGTCGGCGACGTCCACGGCTACCTCGGCGAGCTCTGCGACGCCCTGTACGCGATCGGGCTGATCGACGCCGAGGGGCACTGGGCGGCCGGCAACGCCCGCCTGTGGTTCCTCGGCGACTTCACCGACCGCGGCCCGGACGGCGTCGGCGTCATCGACCTGGTCATGCAGTTGTCCGCCGAGGCCGCCGCGGCCGGCGGCTACACCCGCGCCCTCATGGGCAACCACGAGCTGCTGCTCTACGGCGCCCACCGCTTCGGCGACACACCGGTGAACTCCGCCGCCGGCACCGCCACCTTCCTGGCCGCCTGGCGCCTCAACGGCGGCCAGACCAGCGACATGGAGCGGCTCGAGGACCACCACATCGCCTGGATGTCCCGGCTGGACGCGGCCGCCCTCGCCGACGGCCACCTCCTGCTGCACTCCGACACCACGGCGTACCTGGAGTACGGCGAGACCATCGACGCCATGAACGACACGGTCACCGGCATCCTGCAGCGCGGCGACGCCGACGAGTGCTGGGAGCTGTTCCGCAAGTTCACCCGGCGCTTCGCCTTCCGCGGCGAGGCCGGGGCGCAGGCGGCCCGGGAACTGCTGGACACCTACGGCGGCCGGCGCGTCGTGCACGGCCACAGCCCCATCCCGTACCTGCTCGGCGAGGTCGGCGGGGAGAACACCCCGGACTCCCCCGACCGGACCACCGTGATCGAGGGACCGCACGTCTACGCCGACAACCTCGCGGTGGCCATGGACGGCGGGGTCACCATGGACGGCAAACTCCTGGTCGCACGCCTGCCGTTGTAGCCCCCGAAACCCCCATTTTCCGGAAACACTCTGTCACCCCGTCACCTCCGCGCTCTACCATCGGGGTATCCGTAGGCAGCTTCTCCTCCGCTTCCGCCCAGCCGGTCCGGAACTCCAGCGCGGACTTCGGGGCGGCACCGGAGACGGAGCATCGGGGGATGCACATGAACAGCGCTCCACATCTGCTGGCCGAGGACCGCCCGGAGTTCGAGCGCGTCCTCGACAGGGCCCTGCACTCGGAGGGCACCCGGGCCGCCCTCGCGGACGCCCGGAACCCGCTCAACACCGAGCAGTTGCGCACCATGGCGCTCAGCGCCGCCGCGCCGATCTCCGCCTGCGCGGCCCCGGAGTACGAGAGTTACGTCAAGGCCCGTGAGGCGCTGTCCGAGCAACGCCGCGAGCAGCGGGTCGCCGCCGTCTCCGGCATCGGGTACGCCGCCGCCGCACCGGGCGTCGCCGACGGCTCGGGTGCCGGGCTGTTCGCGATCGTCGCCGTCCTCACACCCGTCCTCGCCGGCACCGCCGCCGTGATCTTCCTCGTCCTGGGCTACGCCCTGGCGCTCGGCCACCCCGAGCCGGACATCGCCGGTCCGTTGCGTCAGGCCGGCTGGCTCTTCGCGGCGGTCGCCGCCTGCGGCGTCGTCGTCGGCATGATCGGCCTGCTCCTCACGGCCCTGCGCAACGACCCCACCGCCGAGGGCGACCACCCACCCGACGAACCGCCCGAGATCGCCGCGGCGCGCGAGATCTGGCGCCGGGCCCTGCTGGAACGCGGCCTCCAGCCCTTTCTGGACGCGGCCCTGGCCAAGGCCGCCGGCTCCGCCCCGCCGCCCCCACCGGACCGCCAGGGCGGCGACGGCAACCACCGCATGCCGCGCCTGGGTTACTCCCGCCCCGACTTCACCAGCCCCGGCCCCGAGTCCTCCCCGGAACCCGGGCACCGGTTCACCAGTCCCGACTTCTCCAGCCCCGACTTCTCCAGCCCGGACTACGGGGGCCCCGACCACGCCCCCAACTGACCGCCGCACGACGGCCCGGTCCACCGGCCGCGGACGGCCCCCGTCCCCGCGTCGCCGCGGGACCGGGGGCCGTGTCGTTCGCTTCCGTGCGGGGCGGGCTCAGTCCGCCAGCGGCAGGTAGACCCGGTTGCCCGAGGCGGCGAACTCCCTCGACTTCTCCGCCATGCCGGCCTCGATCTCCTCGGCCGTGCCGCCGTGCTGCCGCCTGATGTCCTGGGAGATCTTCATCGAGCAGAACTTCGGGCCGCACATGGAGCAGAAGTGCGCGGTCTTCGCCGGCTCCGCCGGCAGCGTCTCGTCGTGGAAGGCCCGTGCCGTGTCCGGGTCGAGGGCCAGGTTGAACTGGTCCTCCCAGCGGAACTCGAAGCGGGCGTCGGACAGGGCGTCGTCCCAGTCCTGCGCGCCGGGATGGCCCTTGGCGAGGTCGGCGGCGTGGGCGGCGATCTTGTAGGTGATCACGCCGGTCTTGACGTCGTCGCGGTCGGGCAGGCCCAGGTGCTCCTTGGGGGTGACGTAGCAGAGCATCGCCGTCCCCCACCAGGCGATCATCGCGGCGCCGATGCCGGAGGTGATGTGGTCGTAGGCGGGCGCGATGTCCGTGGTCAGCGGCCCGAGGGTGTAGAACGGCGCCTCCTCGCAGATCTCCTGCTGGAGTTCCACGTTCTCGCGGATCTTGTGCATCGGGACATGCCCCGGCCCCTCGATCATGGTCTGCACGCCGTGCCGCTTCGCGACGGTGTTGAGTTCGCCGAGCGTGCGCAGCTCCGCGAACTGGGCCTCGTCGTTGGCGTCGGCGATGGAGCCGGGACGCAGACCGTCGCCGAGGGAGTACGTGACGTCGTAGGCGGCGAGGATCTCGCAGAGCTCCTCGAAGTTCTCGTAGAGGAAGCTCTCCTTGTGGTGCGTCAGGCACCAGGCCGCCATGATCGAGCCGCCGCGGGAGACGATGCCGGTCCTGCGGCGGGCGGTCAGGGGCACGTACCGCAGCAGGACGCCCGCGTGGACGGTCATGTAGTCGACGCCCTGCTCGGCCTGCTCGACGACCGTGTCCTTGTAGATCTCCCAGGTCAGCTCCTCGGCCCTGCCGTCGACCTTCTCCAGGGCCTGGTAGAGGGGCACGGTGCCGATGGGGACGGGGGAGTTGCGCAGCACCCACTCGCGGGTGGTGTGGATGTTGCGGCCGGTGGACAGGTCCATCACCGTGTCGGCGCCCCAGCGGGTGGCCCAGGTCATCTTCTCCACCTCCTCCTCGATGGAGGAGGCGACGGCGGAGTTGCCGATGTTGGCGTTGACCTTCACCAGGAACCGCTTGCCGATGATCATCGGCTCGGTCTCCGGGTGGTTGACGTTCGCCGGCAGCACCGCCCGGCCCGCCGCGATCTCCTCGCGGACGACCTCGGGGGCGACGTCCTCGCGGATCGCGACGAACTCCATCTCCGGGGTGATCTCGCCGCGTCGGGCGTACACGAGCTGGGTGACCGCCCGCCCGTCCCGTCCGCGCCGGGGCAGGCGCGGACGGCCGGGGAAAACGGCGTCCAGGTTGCGCAGCCCGCCGCGGGGCGAGGTGTGCTTGATGCCGTCGTCCTCGGGGCGGACGGGACGGCCGGGGTACTCGTCGGTGTCGCCGCGGGCGACGATCCAGTTCTCGCGCAGCGGCTCCAGGCCGCGGCGCACGTCGGTGGTGACGGTGGGGTCGGTGTACGGTCCGGACGTGTCGTACAGCGTCACGTCCCGGCCGTTGGTGAGGTGCACCCGGCGGACGGGGACCTCGATGTCCGGGCGTGACCCGGTCACATAGCCCTTGTGCCAGCCGATGTCGCGCGCGTTCGCATCGCGCATGGTCATGAGACCCACTCCCTACGCCGGCATTACCCGGTAACAGGTTCAGCGGTCGACGCAGCTGGTGGCCCTCGGCCGGTCAGCGCCCTCTCAGCCCGGTGCTCCGAGCTCCCGCGGTGTGCAAAGGTGCGACCACGCTAGCGGGTCTTCTCCGACGCACACCAGGGGGCCTTGGGATGATCGGCGCGTGGACTCCCCTCATGCGCAACCCCAGCCCCACGGGCACAGCCACGGGCACAGCCATGGCCACGGTCCCGTGCCGCCGGTCTCCCGGCACCTGCGGAAGGTCATCGCCGCGGTCCTGATCCCGTTCGTCGCCGCGGTGGTGGTCGGCCTCGTGGTGCTCTGGCCGAACGGGGTGCCGGCCCACAAGCGGACGGGCGTCGGATTCGACCAGCAGACGCAGTCGGGCCGGGTGGTGCGGGTCGAGAACGTCAAGTGCGCGGACGTCAACGCCGAGCCGAACAACCCCGGCGGGCCCGGCGCGACGCCGTCCGGCGGGCCGTCTCCCGCCCCGTCGGCGGCCCCGTCGATCTGCGAGCGGGCGACCATCCGGGTCACCTCCGGCAAGGACACCGGCCGTACCTTCACCGAGATCGTGCAGCCGAGCCAGACCCGGCACTACACGGAGGGGCAGAAGGTCCTCCTGTCCTACGCGCCCGCCGCGCCCAAGGAGTTGCAGTACTCGGTCGCCGACGTGGACCGGTCGCTGCCGCTGTGGCTGCTCGCCGGTCTCTTCGCGGCGGCGGTGGTCCTGGTCGGGCGGCTGCGCGGGATCCTGGCGCTGGTGGCGCTGATCATCAGTTTCGCCGTGCTGACGCTGTTCATCCTCCCGGCGATCCTGCACGGCAGTGATCCGCTGCTGGTCGCGGTCGTCGGCGGCAGCGCCATCATGCTGATCGCGCTCTACATGTGCCACGGCCTCAACGCCCGTACCTCGGTGGCCGTCCTCGGCACGCTCTGCTCGCTGCTGCTGATCGCGCTGCTGGGCTCGGTGTTCATCGACTGGGCGGTGCTCAGCGGCAACACCTCGGACGAGACCGGGCTGATCCACGACCTCTACCCGGGCATCGAGATCCACGGCCTGCTGCTGGCGGGCATCGTCATCGGCTCGCTCGGTGTCCTGGACGACGTGACGGTCACCCAGACCTCGGCCGTGTGGGAGCTGCGGGAGGCCGATCCGAGCGCCGGCCGGCGGAAGTTGTACCGGGCGGCGATGCGCATCGGGCGGGACCACATCGCCTCGGTGGTCAACACCCTGGTGCTGGCGTACGCGGGCGCCGCGCTCCCGCTGCTGCTGCTCTTCTCCATCGCGCAGCGCGGCGTGCTGGCGGTGGCCGGCAGCGAGCTGGTCGCCGAGGAGATCGTCCGGACCCTGGTCGGCAGCATCGGGCTGGTGGTGGCGGTGCCGCTGACGACCGCGCTGGCCGCGCTGGTGGTGTCGGCGGACCGCTCGGGGAGGGACACTGTCCCCACGGGCGGCGGGCGCCGCCGGCGGCGGGCGCGCTGAGTTCCGCGAGTACGGGGGTGGGCAGGGTGATCGGGCTTCAGGGGAGGGTGACCGGCACGGTCGGCCCGGAGCTGGTCGGCGAGGTGATCGTGCAGGTCCGCGGGGGTGCGGAAGCCTTCCTCGCATACCCGGCGACCGCGGGGGAGCGCATCGCGAAGGGCACGGTCGTGGTGGTCGTCGAGTACCTGCCGCCGCGGACCGTGTACGTCGTACCGGCGTACGGCTGAGGGGAGTCGGGCGCGTTCGTATCAAGAACGCGACAAGGATGCGCCAGGATCTTCCGGTGCGTCTTGCGCAGGCGCACACTCCCGTACGCGGCCCCGATCGGGGCCAATCGTAAGGGGGCGTATGCCGATGGTGATCGGCGTCGCGGCGGGCGCGGTGCTCGTCGCTCTCATTGTGTTGATCGTGCTGTTCCGGCTCATGTGGCGGGTTGCCGAGCCGAACGAGGCACTGGTCATCTCGGGTTCCAAGCACCGTGCGGACGGTGTCGGGGAGGGCATGGGATTCCGCGTCGTCACCGGTCGCGGAACGCTGGTGATGCCCGGTGTCCAGGTGGTGCGGAAGCTGTCGCTCGACCTCAACGAGGCCGAACTGAACGTGGACTGCGTCACGCAGCAGGGCATCCCGCTCAAGGTGCACGGCGTGGTGATCTTCAAGGTCGGCGACGACTTCGTGTCGATCGCCAACGCCGCGCGGCGTTTCCTGGACCAGCAGAAGTTCATGGCCGAGCGTGTGCACAACGTCTTCGCCGGTCATCTGCGGTCCATCGTGGGCGGGTTGACGGTGGAGCAGATGATCCGTGACCGGGAGCGGCTGACGGCCGAGACCCGGGCGGCGTCGGGCTCGGAGATGGAGAAGCTCGGCCTGATCATCGACTCGCTGCAGATCCACGAGATCGTCGACCCGACCGGGTACATCAAGAACCTCTCCGCCCCGCACGCGGCCGCCGTCCACCGCGACGCCCGTATCGCGCAGGCGGAGGCGGACCGGATGGCCACCGAGGCCGAGCAGCAGGCCGCGGCCCGGATGGCGGAGGCCACCCGGGACAGCCAGATCCTCCAGGCCGGTTACATGGCCGAACGGGACAAGGCCACCGCGTCCGCGCAGCAGGCGGGCCCGCTCGCCGACGCCGCGGCCCGGCAGGAGGTCGTGGTGCAGGAGACCCGGGTCGCCGAACTGGAGGCACAGCGCCGCGAGCAGCAGCTCCAGGCGGACGTCCGCAAGCCGGCGGACGCCTCCGCGTACGAGAAGCGGACGCTGGCCGAGGCCGAGCGCGACGCGCGGATCTCGGCGGCCGAGGCGAAGGCCAAGGAGACCGAACTGGCCGCGATCGCCGAGGCGAACCGGGTGAAGTCGGCCGCCGCCGCGCAGGCGGAGCAGACCAAGCTCAGCGGTATGGCGAGCGCCGCGGCCACCCGGGCCACGGGTGAGGCCGAGGCCGCGGCCACGCAGGCCCGCGGTCTGGCGGAGGCCGAGTCCGCGAAGGCGAAGGGTCTGGCGGAGGCCGAGGCGATCAAGGCGCGGGCCGCCGCGCTGGCGGAGAACCAGGAGGCGGTCGTCGCCCAGCAACTGGCCGAGAACTGGCCGGAGATCGTCCGGGCCGGCGCGTCCGCCTTCGGCAACGTCGACCACATGGTGCTGCTCAACGGCGCCGACGGCATGTCCGAGATGTTCGCCAAGGCGCTCACCATGGGCGGCACGGGCCTGGGGCTGGCCCGTCAGCTGCTCGCCCAGATGAACGGTGGGGCCGAGCCGTCGTCCAATGGCTCGGCGCCGCAACGCCCCGAGCGCGTCCCGCTCAAGGACTGAGCGGCGCGCTCCCGCGGGGTCCGGTCTTCGCCGGGCCCCGCGGGGTCACCACCTGTCGTGGGAGTCCGAAGACGAGGACGACGAGGTGACCTTCTTCACGACGAACACCAGGCCGCCGACGAGCGCCACGAAGATCAGCACCTTGAACAGCAGCCAGAACAGGAAGCCGACCGCGCTGGCGATCATGCCGCCGAAGACCACGATCGCGATCACCGGCACCGCGATCCACTTGACCCACCAGGGAACGCCCTCGAAGAGCTTCACCGTTTCCTCCTCCGTATCGTCCTTGTCCCCAAGGCTAGGGCCGCGGGGGGCCCGCGCGGAGGCCCGGTGGACCCCATCCGTCCCTGACCGTCCCCCTACGGGACCCGGGGGGGGCGCCCCTCATCCCTCCGGCGGCGAGAAGACCACCAGGACCCGCAGATCCTCGCTGACGTGGTGGAAACGGTGCGGCACCCGGGCGGGTACAAAGACCACGCTGCCCCGCGCGACCTGCGTCGTCTCCTCCCCCACGGTGATCAGCGCGCGGCCGCTCACCACCAGGTAGATCTCGTCCTGGGCGTGCGGCTTCTGCGGGTCGAGGTCGCCGGCCGCCAGCGCGTACAGCCCGGCGGACATGTTCCGCTCCCGCAGGAAGCTCAGATACGCGCCGTTGTTGGCGGCGCGTTCGGCCTCCAGGTCGTCCAGCCGGAACACCTTCACTTGCCCGCTCCCTTGCACCCCTGTGCCTGCGCGATCACTTCTGCGACGATCTCAGCCATGATGAACTTCGTCGTCAAGACGCTCGCGAACGCCGGGGCCCTGCTCGTGGCCATCTGGCTCGTGGGCAGCATCACGCTCACCGGTGACGACACGGCGCACAAGGCTCTCACCCTGATCCTGGTCGCCCTGGTCTTCGGCCTGGTCAACTGGCTGGTGAAGCCGTTGGTGAAGCTGCTCTCGTTCCCCCTGCTGATCCTCACCCTGGGATTGTTCACCCTGGTGGTGAACGCCCTGATGCTGCTGCTGACCTCCTGGCTGTCCGGCAAGCTGAGCCTGGACTTCCACGTCGAGGGCTTCTGGGCTGCCGTGCTCGGCGGTCTGATCATCAGCATCGTGTCCTGGGCGCTGAACATGCTCCTGCCCGACGAGGACTGAGCGCGGGAGCTGCATCATGGAGGCCATGAGCGCTGCGTCGTCGTCCCGCACACCGTTCCGGGTGTGCTTCGTCTGCACCGGCAACATCTGCCGGTCGCCCATGGCCGAGCACGTCTTCCGCGCCCGCGTCGAGGAGGCCGGGCTCGACGGCCTGGTCGTGGTCGACAGCGCGGGTACCGGCTCCTGGCACGAGGGGGACGGCGCCGACCACCGCACGGTCTCCGTGCTCCGTGCCGCGGGGTACGGGCACGAGCACGTCGCCCGGCAGTTCCAGCCGGAGTGGTTCGCCGATCTCGACCTGGTCGTCGCCCTGGACGCCGGGCACCTGAGGGCCCTGCGGCGCCTCGCGCCGACCCCGCGGGACGCCGCCAAGGTACGACTGCTGCGCAGCTGGGACCCGGCGGTCGCGGGCTCGGCGGACGCCGCCGCACTCAACGTACCGGACCCCTACTACGGGGACATGGACGGCTTCGCGCTCTGCCTGGAGATGTGCGAGGCCGCCGCCGACGGTCTGCTGGACACCGTGCGCGACGCCCTCGGCGAGCCCGCCCCGGCGCCGTGAACCGGCCCGGCGGCCTCGCCGGCCTCGCCGCCCGCGTGTCGGCCCTGCTGGGCCGGGACGCGGGCGATCCGGTCCCGGTGGGCGGCGGTTCCATCTGCGCGGCGGCCCGGCTGGTCGGGCCCGGCGGCCGTGACGCGGTCTTCGCCAAGACGCTCGACGACGCCCCGGACGGTTTCTTCGCCGCGGAGGCCGCGGGACTGCGGCTGCTCGCCGCCACCGGCACGGTCGCGGTGCCGCAGGTGCTGGCGGCCGACCGGAACACCCTGGTCCTGGAGTGGGTCGAGCCCGGGCCCGCCACGCCCTCCCAGGCCGAACGGCTGGGCCGTGAGCTCGCCGCACTGCACGACGTGCCGGCCGCGGCCTGGGGCACCGCCGGCCCCGGCTTCATCGGCCGGCTCCCGCTGCCGTCCCCCGCCGGACCGCCGCCGGCCGCCCCGGAGGACTGGCCGGCCTTCCATGCCGAGCACCGGCTGCTGCCCTACCTGCGGCAGGCCGCCGGTGACGCGATGGCCCCGGCCGACGTGCGGTCGGTGGAGCGGGTCTGCGAGCTGCTGCCGCGGATCGCGGGAGCCCCGAGGCCGCCCGCGCTGGTCCACGGCGACCTGTGGTCCGGCAACGTCCTGTTCGCCGCCGACGGCCGCGCCCGGCTGGTCGACCCGGCCGCGCAGGGCGGCCACCCGGAGGCGGACCTGGCGATGCTGGAGCTGTTCGGCTGCCCGCAGTTGCCGCGGATCCTGGCGGCGTACGAGGAGGTGCGCCCGGTGCCGGGGCGGCGGGAGCGGGTGGCGCTGCACCAATTGCACCCGCTGCTGGTGCACGCGGCGCTCTTCGGCGGCCACTACGGGGCCGCCGCGGGCCGCGCCGCCCGGGATGCCCTGTCGCGGGCCTGAGGCCCGATCGGGTTGGATGGGCCGTACACCGACATGGTCCGCCGTGACGTCCGACGTGGCGGGGAGAGCGAGGAGAGCGCGATGACCGAGTACGAGAACGCGCCCGGGGACAGCACGCGCAGCGTGCACGCCGGGCGCCCGGAAGCACGGCCGCACGAGCCGGCGCTGCCCGGCCCGGTCTTCGCCGCGCACTTCCACCTGCCCGGCGACGTCTCCGGCCCGTACACCTACGGCCGCGACGAGAACCCCACGTGGACCCGGCTGGAGGAGGCCATCTCCGCCCTGGAGTCCCCGGACACCGACGCCGAGACCCTGGTCTTCTCCTCCGGCATGGGCGCGATCTCCTCCGTGCTGCTCTCCCAGGTGCGCACCGGGGACACCGTGGTGCTCCCCTCGGACTGCTACCAGGCCACCCGCTCCCTGCGCGGGCGCCTGGAGGAGTACGGGGTGGACGTACGGCTCGCCCCGACCGCGGGCGAGGCGCAGGCGGAGGTGCTCCAGGGCGCGAGGCTGCTGTGGATCGAGACCCCGTCCAACCCGGGCCTGGACGTGTGCGACATCCGGCGGCTGGCCGACGCTGCGCACGCCGCCGGGGCACTGGTCGCCGTGGACAACACCCTGGCCACGCCGCTCGGTCAGCGCCCGCTCGACCTCGGCGCGGACTTCTCGGTGGCCAGCGGCACCAAGGCGCTGTCCGGCCACGGCGACCTGCTGCTGGGCTACGTGACCACCCGCCGCCCCGAACTCGCCGCCCAGGTGAGGCTGTGGCGCAAGACGGTCGGCGCCATCCCGGGCCCGATGGAGGCCTGGCTGGCGCACCGCTCGCTGTCCACCCTCGCGCTGCGCGTGGACCGGCAGGCCGCCAACGCCCTGGCCTTGACCGCGGCGTTGCTGGAGCGCCCCGAGGTCACCGATGTGCGCCACCCCGGCCACCCCGAGGACCCCGCGCACGCCGTCGCCGCCGCGCAGATGACCCGCTTCGGCAGCGTCGTCTCCTTCACCCTCCCGGACAAGGCGCACGCCGAGCGCTTCCTGTCCGCGCTGCTGCTGACGACCGAGGCGACCAGCTTCGGCAGCGTGACGAGCACGGCCGAGCGCCGTGCTCGCTGGGGCGGGGACGCGGTGCCCGAGGGCTTCGTCCGCTTCTCGGTGGGTGTGGAGGACGCGGCCGACATCGTGCGGGACGTGCTGCACGCGCTCGACGCCGCCAAGTAGCGTCCGCTGTTCACACAGAACAGATATATCTGCGTAGACGTCGCTACGCAGAATGGGTGGCCCGAGCCTCCCCCCTCGTGGCTCGGACCACCCTGGCTTTACGCGCGGAGATCCGCTCGAACAAGGCTAGTTGACTCTGCGTCAGTGTCCAATCACAGTTGCGATGCAGACCTATCGATATATTTATAGTTGCGGGCACGACAAACGCTTCAAGGGAGCGGTTCCATGGATCTGGCTCTGCTGCGCACGTTCGTCACGGTGCACCGAGCCGGATCCTTCACCAGGGCCGCCCAGTTGCTGGGCCTGTCCCAGCCCGCGGTGACCAGCCAGATCCGCAGCCTCGAACGGCAGGTCGGCCGCCCGCTGTTCCTCCGGCTGCCGCGCGGGGTCAGCCCCACGCCGGTCGGCGACGACCTGGCCCACCGGGTCGCCCCGCATCTCGACGCCCTCCTGGAGATCACCGAGGGGGACCTCGCCGAGGACTCCGGCCACCGCACCCTCCACCTCGCCGGGCCCCCCACCTTCACCTCGCTGCGCGCCCTGCCCGCGCTGGCGCCGCTGGTCGCCGAGGGCCTGCAACTGCGCATAGCGCTCGCCGGCGAGGACGAGGCGCTGGCCGGTCTCGCCGCCGGGCACCACGACGTGTCCCTGGGCACCATCCGCCCGCGCGACCGGCTGCTGACCGCCACCCCGCTGTGGGACGAGGAGCAGATCCTGGTCGCCGCCCCCGCCTGGCAGGAGCGCATCGGCGGCCCGCAGGCCGTGCACACCCACGGCGTACGGGCCCTGGACGACGTCCCGGTGATCTCCTACGACGAGGGCATGCCGCTGCTCGACCACTACTGGTCGGCGGTCTTCGACAGCAGCCCGGCGATCGTTCCCGCGATCGTGGTGCCGGACCTGCGGGCGGTGCTGGAGTGCGTGGTGGCCGGCGTCGGCATGGCCGTGCTGCCGCGCTACCTGTGCTGCGAGGCGCTGACCGAGGGGGCCGCCGCGGCGCTGCTGGAGCCGCCGGTGCCCCCGCTGCGCACCTACTTCGTCTCCGTGCGCGCCGGGACGCTCGCCCTGCCGCACATCGCGCGGGTGCACGAACGGCTGGTACGGGCGGCCACCGACTGGTGAGCGCGCGCCGGACGTCCGGCGGGTGACGTGCGAGGGAACTGCGCGTTCCGATTCGCCGTCCCGGAGGCGTTTGCGCCCTCCCGCGCCGCGGCAGATCTCAGGCATGCCCCCGGACACCGGAACACCTGCCCCACCCGCTCCGCCGACCGCCCCCGCCACCCGGCCCGTGGTCAAGCGCACCGCCCGCGCCATCCTGCTGGACGGCGACTCCCTCGTGCTCATCAAGCGCACCAAGCCGGGTCTCAACCCGTACTGGGTCACGCCCGGCGGCGGTGTGGAGGCCGAGGACGCCACGGTGGTGGAGGCCCTCCACCGTGAGCTCGACGAGGAGCTCGGCGCCAAGGTCACCGACGTCGTCCCCGCCTTCGTCGACACCGTCGAGCACATCTCCGGCGACGGCTCGCACGGCGTGAAGGTGCAGCACTTCTTCGTCTGCCGGCTGGCGTCGATGGACCCGGCCCGGCGGCACGGCCCCGAGGTGGACGAGCCCTCGGGGACGTACGAGATCGTGCACGTGCCCTTCAGCCGGGTCGGGCTCGCCTCGGTGGAGGTCGTCCCGCTCACCCTGCGGCACTACCTGGACGGCAACATCGAGGGCGTGCTGGGGCTGCTCTCCTCCGATCTGGGCTGATCCGGGCGGGGCGGTGGTGCGGCAACGTTTTTCCTCGTGAGGGGAGGGCGAGGGCGGGGTGCGTGGGGTGCACGGGGTACGTCGTCAGTCTCCGGCCGCCACCAGTTCCTCGATCAGGTCGTGCCGGATGCGCTGCGAGGGGATGCCGCTGCGCAGCAGGGTGTCCACGCCCCTGCGGATCATTCCGGGCGGGCCGCTCAGATAGGCGTCGAACTCCGGCCAGGGGCCGTACTGGTGGACGATCTCGGGCAGTTGACCGTGCAGACTGCCGGGCCCGCCCTCGGAGACCACCGGGCGGACGGACAGCCAGGGGTGCGTGCGGTCCAGCCGCAGCAGGGTGTCGAGGTCGTACAGGTCGTGGTCGCTGCGGGCGCCGTAGAAGACCTCCATGGCGCGCCGCCTGCCGTGCTCGGCGACGTCCTCCACCAGTGCCTTGATCGGGGCGATACCGGTGCCGCCGCCGAGGCAGAGCAGGCCGTTGTCGGCGCTGTGGTCCACGACCATCGAACCGGACGGGGGGCCGAGCCGGACGATGTCGCCCGGCCGGGCACGGTGCACCAGCGCGCCGCTGACCCAGCCGGCCGGGACGGCCTTGACGTGGAAGGCGAGCAGGCCGTCTGCGCGGGGGGCGGACGCGAAGGAGTAGTGCCGCCACACGCGCGGCCACCAGGGGGTCTCCAGCGTCGTGTACTGCCCGGCGAGGAAGGGGTAGGGCTGGTCGGGCCGCACGGTGACCACGGCTATGTCCGGGGTGCGCAGGTCGTGCGAGACGATCTCGGCGTGCCACCAGGGCGGAGCGTGCTTCTCGTCGGCGGCCGCGGCGTCGATCATGATCTGTGAGATCCCGGTGTAGGCACGTACCCAGGCGGCCTCGACCTCGTCGTCCCAGATGTCGGCGGCGTAGCGGGTCAGGGCGCCGATCAGGCATTCGCCGACGGCCGGGTAGTGCTCGGGGCGGGTGCCGTACTTGCGGTGCCCGCGGCCCAGATGGGCGAGGTATTCGGTCAGCGTCTCGGTGTCGTCGATGTGTTCGGCGGCCGTGAGAAGCGCTTTCAGCAATCGGTCGCGCTGGCTGTCCATCGCCGCCGGGAAGAGTTCGCGCAATTCCGGGTGCCGTATGAACAAAAGCGCATAGAAATACGACGTCGTTTTGTCAGCGACGGGACCGATGGTTTCCATGGTCCTGCGGATCAGCACCGCGTCCGGGCTCGGCCCGCGTTCCGCGGTGCGCGTCTCGGACCGCGGCGGTGGGTCGGGGACCGGTGAGGGCGGGGAGGGCGGCGGGGGCGGCGGGTCCGGGACCGGCCGAGGCACCGCGGTGCCGCCGCCACCGGCGTCCGGCCGCGCGGATATCCGGTGGGCGCCGGTCCTCACCGGCCGAATCGGCCGCACCGGTCTGCTGGGCGTCCCGTTCGCGGGGCCCCCCGCGCCCGTGCCGCCCGCCGCGCCGTCGTACTGCGGCCGCGGTCCGTCCGGGGGCCGGCGGGGGCTGAACCATCCCTCGGCGTCGGCGTCGGCCCCCTTGCCGGGCCCGGTCACGTTCGTGGTCAGAGCGTCCATGATCAGCTTCGCCTCGAGCTTCTCCCGGTCGGTGTCCGTCGTCGGCACACGTTCTGCGCGGAGAGCCTGCCAGCCGCGTCACGCCGAATGGACAAATAGCCGGAAGAACGGGAAACGCGGATACGAATCCCGTTAGGCTCGCTTGCCTACGGGGCCTGCCGCCGTGGAACGCCGGGTACGCTGCCGACGTTACCGAGAGCAATGCATTCCGCATTGCCGTGGCGCGGCTCCGACGGAATTCACGGCGTCACCCCGTGACGAGTGCATATGCTTCGCGCAAGTCACGTCCCGCGTAGGCGTGGGTCGCCAGGCCGCTCACGTGGTGGTCGCCGTTGACGGCCACCGAGACCGGCACCGCGGCGAAGAGCGCGGTGTCCGACATCGAGTCCCCGTACGCCACGCACTCCCGCCGGGTCACCCCGTACCGGGCGCACAGCTCGTCCGCCGCCGTCACCTTGGACTCGGGGAGCAGGATCCCCGACGGGTCCAGCAACGCGTCCGGCGCGAACGGCACCTCGGGGAAGGCGGACGCCCGCACCTCGTGCACGCCCCAGGCCAGCAGCCGCCGGACGAAGAAGTCCGGCGAGAGCGAGATCACGGCGCAGTGCTCGCCGCGGGAGGCGATGTCCGCCCACACCTCGCGTATCCCGGTGAGCCACGGGGCGCCCTCGAAGGCCGCCGTGAGGTGGGCGTCGGTCAGCAGCCCGTACATTCCCCAGGCCCGCTCGGCATAGCCGGGCGGGTCGAGGAGGCCGCCCGCCAGCGCCGTCTCCAGCTCACGGAACTCCGCCACCAGGCCCAGCTCCCGGGCGAGTTCCACACTCGCCGAGGAGCCGTGCATCAGCGTCCCGTCCATGTCGAAGATGTGCAGTCGTCCCACGTTCCCTCTCCCCTTGCCCGTCCCTCCGCGACGGTACGCGACTGCTCGGCCGGCGCGACGTGCAGCGCACGTCACCCGGCGAGCGGCACGATCACCACGTGGGAGCGCGCGCAGTGCCCGTCGGTGGACGTACTGGCCAGGGCGCACACCCGGCCGCCCAGCCCGCCCGGCCCGCCCTCGGCGCGCTGGGCGAGCGGATCGGTCGCCGGCAGCGGCACGCGGCGCCGGTCGGTCGTGATCGTCACCGTCTCCGGCCCGGACACGTCCAACGGCGTCCCCACGATGGCCGGTTCGTACTGTCCGGAGAGCAGCCCGCACGACGGGTCGTCGAAGTCGTGACGGCGCAGCCGCACCTCACCCGCGACCCGGGCCTCCACGGCCCGCAGCAGGTCCCGGGCCCGGCCGGCCGCCGCCTCCCCATGGAAGCCGACCGTGAACGGTCGCAGCCCGGGCAAGGCCGGCGTCACAGGCGGAGGACAGCCGGCCCCGCCCGATGCCCATAGGGAAAAACTATGGCCGCCGCCCACCCGCGTCCGGGCACGCTTCCCGCATGACATCCCCCTTGCCGCCGCTGCCTGCCACGCTGCCCGTCCGCCGCCTCGGCCCCGGCGACCTCGCCGCCTGCTCGGAGCTCGCCGTCAGCCGCGACTGGGGCGCCGAGGAGCACAAGTGGCGCTTCCTGTTCGGCCACGGCACCGGCTGGGGCGTCGACGCCCCCGACGGGCGGGGCCTGGCCGCCACCACCGTCCTCACCCGCTACGCGGGCGGCCTCGCCGCCGTCAGCATGGTGCTCGTCGCCGCCCGGTACGAGGGCCGCGGCCTCGGCCGGCGCATCATGACGCACGTCCTCGGCGAGGCGGGCGACGACACCGTCACCCTGCACGCCACGGACCGCGGCCGGCCCCTGTACGAGAAGCTCGGCTTCCGCGAGGTCGGCACCGTCGTCACCCACCGCGGCACTTTCCGCCCGCCGGCCACCGACGAGCCGGGCCGGGCCGCTCCCCGCCCCGCCGGGGAGGCCGACCTGCCGGCCCTGCTCGCCCTGGACGCCGAGGTGTTCGGCGCCGACCGCTCGCCGCTGCTGCGGGATCTCCCCCGGTTCGCCGAACGCACCCTGGTGACCGAGGAGGACGGCAGGCTCACGGGCTACGCCTCCGCCTGGCGCAACGACGGCACCCTCGTCGTCGGCCCGGTCGTCGCGGACACCACGGCCGGCGCCCGGCGGCTCGTCACGGCCATCGCGCACGACACCGAAGGCCCCGTCCGCCTCGACCTGCGCACCGGGGACCCCCTGCTGCACACCCTCCCCGCCTGGGCGGCCGCACACGGCGTCCTGCCCGCCTTCCCCAACGCCCTGATGGTGCTCGGCGACCGCGACCTCCCCGGCGACGACGCCCGGCGCCACACCCCGTTCATGCTGGCCCTGGGCTGACTCCCCCGTGGTGACGCGCCGGGGCGGGCCTCAGGTCTGGGCCATGTCCACGAAGCGGGAGTAGTGCCCCTGGAAGGCCACGGTGATCGTCGCCGTGGGGCCGTTGCGGTGCTTGGCCACGATCAGGTCGGCCTCGCCGGCGCGGGGGGACTCCTTCTCGTAGGCGTCCTCGCGGTGCAGCAGGATCACCATGTCGGCGTCCTGCTCGATGGAGCCGGACTCGCGCAGGTCACTGACCATCGGCCGCTTGTCCGTGCGCTGTTCGGGGCCACGGTTCAGCTGGGAGAGCGCGATGACCGGCACCTCGAGCTCCTTGGCGAGGAGCTTGAGGTTACGGGACATGTCGGAGACCTCCTGCTGGCGGCTCTCGGGGCGGCGCGAGCCGCCCGCCTGCATCAGCTGGAGGTAGTCGATGACGACCAGGCGCAGGTCGTTGCGCTGCTTCAGGCGGCGGCACTTGGCGCGGATCTCCATCATCGACAGGTTCGGGGAGTCGTCGATGTAGAGGGGGGCCGCGGAGACGTCGGGCATCCGGCGGGCCAGCCGGGTCCAGTCGTCGTCGGTCATGTTGCCGGAGCGCATGTGGTGCAGCGCCACGCGGGCCTCGGCGGACAGCAGGCGCATCGCGATCTCGTTGCGTCCCATTTCGAGGGAGAAGAAGACGCTGGGCATGCCGCTGCCGACCGAGCAGGCGCGGGCGAAGTCCAGCGCGAGCGTGGACTTGCCCATCGCGGGACGGGCGGCGATGACGATCATCTGGCCGGGGTGCAGGCCGTTGGTGAGCGAGTCCAGGTCGGCGAAGCCGGTGGGCACGCCGGACATCTGGCCGCTGCGGGAGCCGATGGCCTCGATCTCGTCGAGGGCGCCCTCCATGATCTCGGAGAGCGGCAGGTAGTCCTCGCTGGTGCGCTGCTCGGTGACGGCGTAGATCTCGGCCTGGGCGGAGTTGACGATCTCGTCGACGTCGCCGTCGGCGGCGTATCCCATCTGCGTGATGCGGGTGCCGGCCTCGACCAGCCGCCGCAGGACCGCGCGTTCGTGCACGATCTCGGCGTAGTACTCGGCGTTCGCCGCGGTGGGCACCGCGTTGACGAGGCTGTGCAGATAGGGGGAGCCGCCGACGCGGCTGAGCTCGCCGCGCTTGGTCAGCTCGGCGGCCACCGTGATCGGGTCGGCGGGCTCGCCCTTGGCGTACAGGTCGAGGATCGCCGCGTAGACCGTCTCGTGCGCGGGACGGTAGAAGTCGGCGCCCTTGAGCACCTCGACGACGTCGGCGATCGCGTCCTTGGACAGCAGCATGCCGCCCAGCACCGACATCTCGGCGTCCAGGTCCTGCGGGGGGACGCGCTCGAAGCCGCCGCCACCGCGGTCCTCGTCGCGTTCGCGGTCGCGGTCGTCCTTGCGCCGGAACCGGGCGACGGGCAGCCGGTCGCCGGGACCGTCCGGCGGGAAGGGCGGCTCGCCTCCCCAGTGGTCCTCCGCGGGTTCGGGCTGGCTCACCCCCCTGCCACCTCCTCCCGTGGACGCGCACCGCTACGGCTGCGTGGCTGTACTTTCCTACGCCATCGCTCTGACAGTTCCGACGATTCGAGACGCCCGCGCACGCCTGTGGCGCGTCGGGCGACGCCCCACGGTAGGGGTCCCCGGGGCCCGGAGCCAAGACGGTTATCCACAGGGGCTGGGGACGACCTGTTGAAGAAACCGCTTCGCCTGTGGAGAAGCCCGCCCAAGCTGTGTACAGGCCGGGGGACAGCGACGTGGACAAGCACACAATCACCCAATGATCACGGCGCTGACCTGCGCTTTCTTCATCCACCCGCTGTGGACAAGAAAAACTTCCCCCTTCGGCTCAAGATCGCGACAAACGACGCGGAGCAGATCACCCTGCGCAGCGACAGGTAATGGATGAAGCTACCTTGCAGCTATTACATGTGGATGATTACGCTGGCCGCGTGCCTCAGACCGCCGAGTTCTCCCGTCAGCAGTCCGCCCGCCGCCACGACCGCGAGATCTTCGGCCTCGCCCTGCCCGCTTTCGGCGCCCTGGTCGCCGAACCGCTCTTCCTCCTGGCCGACAGCGCGATCGTCGGCCACCTCGGCACCGCACAGCTCGCCGGCCTCGGCGTGGCCGGCGCGCTCCTCACCACCGTCGTCGGCGTCTTCGTCTTCCTCGCCTACGCCACCACCGCCGCCGTGGCCCGCCGGGTCGGCGCAGGCGACCTGCCCGCCGCGATACGCCAGGGCATGGACGGCATCTGGCTCGCCCTCCTGATCAGCGTCGCCGCCGTGGCCGTGACCGTCCCCGCCGCGCCCGCCCTCACCGGTCTGTTCGGCGCGTCGGGCACCGCGGCACCGTACGCCGTCACCTATCTGCGGATCAGCGCGCTCGGCATCCCCGCGATGCTCGTCGTCCTCGCGGCGACCGGCGTCCTGCGGGGCTTGCAGAACACCAGGACCCCGCTTCACGTGGCCGTCGGCGGCTTCGCCGCGAACGCCGCGCTCAATGTGCTGCTGGTCTACGGCGCCGGATTCGGCATCGCCGGCTCCGCCTGGGGCACGGTGATCGCCCAGAACGCCATGGCGGCCGTCTACCTCACGGTCGTGGTCCGCGGCGCCCGGCGGCACGGCGCCTCCCTCAGGCCCGACCTGGCGGGCGTACGGGCCTGCGCCCAGGCCGGAACGCCGCTGCTGATCCGCACGCTGAGCCTGCGCGCCGTCCTCATGGTCGCCACGGCCGTCGCGGCCCGGCTCGGGGACGTGTCGATCGCCGCCCACCAGATCACCTTCGCCCTGTGGACACTCGCCGCCTACGCCCTCGACGCCCTCGCCATCGCGGGGCAGGCGATCATCGGCCGCCGACTGGGCGCCGGTGACGCCGAGGCAGCCAGGGCCGCCTGCCGTCGCATGGTCCAGTGGGGCGTCGTCGCCGGCGTCCTGATCGGGCTGGTGACGGCGGTCGGCCGGCCGCTGATCGCGCCGCTGTTCACCTCCGACCCGGCGGTGCACTCCGCCCTCGTGCCGGTACTGCTCGTCGCGGCGCTGGCGCAGCCGGTCTGCGGGGCGGTCTTCGTGCTGGACGGTGTGCTGATCGGCGCGGGGGACGGCGCCTACCTCGCCGGCTCCACGATCGTCACCTTGGTGGTCTTCGCCCCGGTCGCGCTGGCCGTACCCGCGCTCGGGGGCGGCCTGACGGCCCTGTGGTGGGCGATGGACCTGATGATGCTCACCCGGCTGGCCACGCTGCAGCTGCGCGCCCGTTCCGGCAAGTGGGCCGTCACCGGCGCGGTCCGCGCCTGACGGCCGCCCCGGACGGGAAAGGCACCGGCACGGACGAAGGGCCCGGAACCAGTGGTTCCGGGCCCTTCGCTCACGCGGTGGGGGTCAGCCCGCGACGACCTCGACGTCGAGACCGGCCTCGACCTCGGGGTGCAGACGCACCGACACCTTGTGCGAGCCCAGCGTCTTGATCGGCGAACCGATCTCGACCCGGCGCTTGTCCACGTCCGGACCGCCCGCGGCCTTGATGGCCACGGCGATGTCGGCCGGGGTCACCGAGCCGAACAGACGGCCGGCTTCACCGGCGCGGGTCGCCAGCTTGACCTTGACACCGGCGAGCTGCGCCTTGACGGCGTTGGCCTGCTCGATGGTCGCGATCTCACGGATCCGGCGCGCGCGGCGGATCTGCTCGACGTCCTTCTCGCCACCCTTGGTCCACGCGATCGCGAAACCGCGGGGAATCAGGTAGTTGCGGGCGTAGCCGCTCTTGACCTCTACGACGTCGCCTGCGGCGCCGAGGCCGCTGACCTCATTGGTGAGGATGATCTTCGCCATTGCTCAGTCACCCTTCCTTAGCGAGCGGTCGAGGTGTAGGGCAGCAGCGCCATCTCACGGCTGTTCTTCACGGCCGTGGCGACGTCGCGCTGGTGCTGGGTGCAGTTGCCGGTGACCCGGCGGGCACGGATCTTGCCGCGGTCGGAAATGAACTTCCGCAGCAGGTTCGTGTCCTTGTAGTCGACGTACGTGATCTTGTCCTTGCAGAACACGCAAACCTTCTTCTTCGGCTTGCGAGCAGGCGGCTTCGCCATTGTCTCTCTCCAGTGTGATCAAGAAGTGTGGTGCGCCGCCCTTAGAAGGGCGGCTCGTCCGAGTAGCCGCCGCCACCACCGGAGCTGCCGCCCCAGTTGCCGCCACCACCCTGGCCGCCACCGGCCGGAGCACTGGTCGCCCAGGGGTCGTCGGCGGGCGCACCGCCCTGGCCGCCACCGGAGCTGCCGCCCCAGTTGCCGCCACCACCCTGGCCGCCGGCGCCACCGCCGCCGTAACCGCCCTGACCGCCGCGGGCGCCGCCGGCACCACCGCCGCTCGCCCGGGTGATCTTGGCGGTCGCGCTGCGCAGGCTGGCGCCGACCTCGTCGACGTCCAGCTCGTAGACCGTCCGCTTGACGCCCTCACGGTCGTCGTAGGTCCGCTGCTTCAGCCGGCCCTGCACGATCACGCGCATGCCCTTCTGAAGGGACTCCGCCACGTTCTCCGCCGCCTGCCGCCAGACCGAGCACGTGAGGAAGAGGCTCTCGCCGTCCTTCCACTCGTTGGTCTGCCGGTCGAAGGTACGGGGGGTGGACGCGACACGGAACTTCGCGACCGCCGCACCGGAGGGGGTGAAGCGCAGCTCGGGGTCGTCGACGAGATTGCCGACGACCGTGATGACGGTCTCGCCTGCCATGGTGGGTGACCTCTCGGCTTTTCTTGGCTGCTCGGTATCCCGAAATGCCGTGAGCCGTCAGGCTCAGTGGGTTTCGGGGCGGAGGACCTTGGTCCGGAGGACCGACTCGTTCAGGTTCATCTGACGGTCGAGCTCCTTGACGACCTCGGGTGTGGCGTTGAGGTCGATGACCGAGTAGATGCCCTCGGGCTTCTTCTTGATCTCGTAAGAGAGACGACGACGGCCCCAGGTGTCGATCTTCTCGACCTTGCCGCCGCCCGTACGGACGACACCAAGGAAGTTCTCGATCAGCGGGGAGACAGCACGCTCCTCGAGATCGGGGTCGAGGATCACCATCACCTCGTAGTGACGCATGTGGAACCCACCTCCTTCGGACTCAGCGGCCATGGCGTTTCCATGGCAGGAGGGTTTGCATCGCGTCGCAACGGTATCGCGGGCCACCGACAACGCCCCGGGCGTTCCGGGGATCGCTCCCCGGAGGCCTTGCGGACCGTTGTGTGGGCCTGCACAGACACCGGTGCAGACGGTACACACTACCCGGCCCTGTGCTTCCGGTTGAAATCCGCCCGTGGAAGACCGCAATCTGTACACATCGGGTGTGTCCGGCGCTACGATGCGCCACTTCTCCATCACGGAGGTGCCCCATGGCACAGGCAGTACGACCCACCACCGACGCTCGTCACCACCACCGCTTCCGATTCACCTTCAACAGCGACGGCCAGCCCCACCCGGTGGAGAACGGCCTCGCAGTCGCGACGCTCGTGCTGGGCCTGCTCGCCTCCATCGCCGCCTTCTGGAGCGGGCTGCACCTGTGCAGCTCCTGGGCCGGCCTGATCGGCCTGCTCGTCGGCGCCTACGGGCAGTACCGCTCGGTCACCACCGCGGAGCGCTTCGTCTTCATCATCGGAATGGGCCTGGCCGGCATCGGCTTCTACATCGGCATGGCCCACGGCGGTCTCTTCGGCGGAGTGCTGGGGGGGTAACAGGCGGCGGCCGGCACCGGCCCGGGGCCTTCCGGGCCCGAGCAGCGGCTTCCGGTTGTCCACAGCCCTCGCGGGGGCGTTCGCCGTTCGCAGTAGGCTTCGGCGCAGTAGTAGTGCAGTAGTAGTGCAAGACAGAGACGCCTTAGCCGCAGCAGCGATGGGGAGCGCCCCGCATGAGCTTGACCCTGAGGACCATCAGTCGGGAACAGCACCTGGCGTACATCCAGAGCCTGCCCTCGGCGAGCCACTGCCAGGTCCCCGCCTGGGCGGACGTCAAGACCGAATGGCGCTCGGAGAACCTGGGCTGGTTCGACGACAGGACCGGTGAACTGGTCGGCGCGGGCCTGGTCCTGTACCGGCAGCTGCCCAAGGTGAAGCGGTACCTGGCGTACCTGCCCGAGGGCCCGGTGATCAACTGGTACGCGCCCAACCTGGAGGACTGGCTGCGCCCGATGCTCGCGCATCTGAAGCAGCAGGGCGCCTTCTCCGTGAAGATGGGCCCGCCCGTGGTGATCCGCCGCTGGGACGCGAACGCCATCAAGGCGGGCATCGCCGACCCGGACGTCAAGCGCCTGCGCGACGTCGAGGCGACCTTCATCGAGCCCCGCGCCTTCGAGGTGGCCGACCGCCTGCGCCGCATGGGCTGGCAGCAGGGCGAGGACGGCGGCGCCGGTTTCGGCGACGTGCAGCCGCGCTACGTCTTCCAGGTCCCGCTGGAGGACCGCAGCCTGGACGACGTCCAGAAGGGCTTCAACCAGCTGTGGCGGCGCAACATCAAGAAGGCCGAGAAGGCCGGCGTCGAGGTCGTCCAGGGCGGTTACGACGACCTGCCCGTGTGGCAGCAGCTGTACGAGGTCACCGCCGAGCGCGACCACTTCCGGCCCCGCCCGCTGTCGTATTTCCAGCGCATGTGGCAGGTGCTCAACACCGAGGACCCCAACCGCATGCGCCTGTACTTCGCCAAGCACGAGGGCGAGGTGGTCGCCGCCGCGACGATGCTCGTCGTCGGCCGGCACGTCTGGTACTCCTACGGCGCCTCCGCCAACCACAAGCGCGAGGTGCGTCCCAGCAACGCCATGCAGTGGCGCATGCTGCGGGACGCCTACGCGCTCGGCGCGAGCGTGTACGACCTGCGCGGCATCAGCGACTCCCTGGACGAGAGCGACCACCTCTTCGGGCTCATCCAGTTCAAGGTGGGCACCGGTGGGCAGGCTGCCGAATACTTGGGCGAGTGGGACTTCCCGCTCAACAAGCTGCTGCACAAGGCGCTCGACATCTACATGTCGCGTCGCTGACCCGCCCGCCCGACCGCCGACACCACGAAAGGCCACCCCACCCGCCATGGCGCTCTCCCTGTACGTCGACACCGTGCGCTGGCGCGCGCACCAGCAGTCCGTGGCGGAGCAGTTCCCGGGGCTGATCCCGGTCTGCAAGGGCAACGGATACGGCTTCGGCCACGAGCGCCTGACGGAGGAGGCCATCCGCCTGGGCGCGGACATCCTGGCCGTCGGCACGACGTACGAGGCCGCGAGGATCAAGGACTTGTTCGGCGGCGACCTGCTCGTCCTCACCCCGTACCGGCTGGGCGAGGAGCCGGTGCCGCTGCCGGACCGGGCCATAAGGTCCGTCTCGTCGGTGGAGGGCGTGCGCGGCCTGGTCGGCGCGCGGGTCGTCATCGAGGTCATGAGCAGCATGAAGCGCCACGGAGTGAGCGAGGACGACCTCGTCAAGCTGCACTCCGCCATCGACGACGTCCGCCTGGAGGGCTTCGCCATCCACCTGCCGCTGGACCGCACCGACGGCTCGGACGCGGTGGAGGAGGTCTTCAACTGGATGGAGCGCCTGCGCGCGGCCCGGCTGCCGCTGCACACGCTGTTCGTCAGCCACCTCAAGGCGGGCGAGCTGGAGCGGCTGCGCACCCAGTTCCCGCAGACCCGCTTCCGGGCCCGGATCGGCACCCGGCTCTGGCTCGGCGACCACGAGGCGACCGAGTACCGGGGCGCCGTCCTGGACGTCACCCGCGTCGCCAAGGGCGAGCGCTTCGGCTACCGCCAGCAGAAGGCGGGCGAGGACGGCCACCTGGTGGTCGTGGCGGGCGGCACCTCCCACGGGGTGGGCCTGGAGGCACCCAAGGCCATGCACGGCGTCATGCCGCGTGCCAAGGGCGTCGCCCGGGCGGGCCTGGCCACCATCAACCGCAACCTGTCGCCGTTCGTGTGGGCGGGCAAACAGCGCTGGTTCGCCGAGCCCCCGCACATGCAGGTCTCGATCCTCTTCCTGCCGGGCGACGTGGCCCCGCCGGCCGTCGGGGACGAGCTGGTGGCCCATCTGCGGCACACCACGACCCAGTTCGACCGCGTCGTCGACCGCTGACGCCGCGCTCCGCGCGCGGTGAGGCCCCCGAGCCACAGGGCTGCGGGGGCCTCAGGAGCGCCGTGGAGGTCAGGCCGGCGGGTTCGGGTCCACGCCCCACCGCACGGGCTGCTGGACCGGCGTCCCGGGCCCGTACACGCCCTCCGGGCCCGCGAACGGGGCGGCGTGGCGCGCGTGGTGGCGTGAGCGGCCCAGGGTGACCTTGTCCTCCGCCTCGTCCAGTACACCGCCGGACGGGTCGTCCGAACCGTCCCGGCGGACGGGGTCGCGCTCGGGGAGGAGCGCGTCGCGCACGACGACCGCGCACAGGTAGAGCGTTCCCAGCAGGTGCACGGCGATGGCGAGGTGGTAGCCCTCCATCGGCAGCCCCTTGTTGCCGCCGCCCGTGGTGTACGCCAGGTAGAACCAGATGCCGAGGAAGTACATGACCTCGGCGGCCTGCCAGATCAGGAAGTCGCGCCAGCGCGGCCTGGCGAGCGCGGCGAGCGGCACCAGCCACAGCACGTACTGCGGTGAGTAGACCTTGTTGGTCAGGATGAAGGCCGCGACGACCAGGAAGGCCAGCTGGGCGAAGCGCGGCCGCCTGGGGGCCCACAGCGCCAGGAGGGCGATGCCGGCCGCCAGCAGTCCGAACAGCACCAGGGCGGAGATGTTGACCACGGTCTTGTCGAGCGCGATGTTCGCCCGCTGGGTGATGATCAGCCAGAACGAGCCGTAGTCGACGCCACGCTCCCCGCTGAAACCGTAGAACCGCCACCAGCCGTCCCAGGCGAGCAGTGCCACCGGCAGGTTCACCACGACCCAGGCGCCCGCCGCACCGCCCACGGCGACGCCCCACGTCCTGAGCTTCCCGGCCCGCAGTGCGAGGAAGAACAGCGGCCACAGCAGGAACACCGGGTACAGCTTCGCGGCCGTCGCCAGGCCGATCAGGATGCCCGCCGCCAGCGGCCGGCTGCGGGACCACAGCATCATCCCGACCGCGGCGAGGGCCACCGCGAACAGGTCCCAGTTGATCGTCGCGTTCAGCGCGAACGCGGGCGCCAGCGCCACCAGCAGCGCGTCCCAGGGGCGGCGGCGGTTGGTGCGGGCCACGCAGACCGCGATGACCGCGGCGCACACCATCAGCATCCCGGCGTTGACCAGCCAGTAGATCTGCTCGCGGTGCTGGATCGTGCCGCCGTGCGGGGTCAGCCAGGAGGCGACCTCCATGAAGACGCCGGTCAGGACCGGGTACTCCAGGTAGCCCATGCCGCCGGAGACCGCGTCGGGGATGCGGTCGAAGTACGGCACCAGGTCGTCGGCGAAGCCGCGGCCGTAGTACAGGTGCGGGATGTCGGAGTAGCAGGCGTGGCTGTACTGGGCGTTCGCCCCGAAGAACCAGCCGCTGTCGTAGCAGGGCAGCTTCTGCACCATGCCGAGCGCGAACATCCCGATCGCCACCAGCACGATGACCCGCAGCGGGTTCCACCACCCGCCGCGCCCCACGGCGGCGAAACGCCCCAGCGGCCCTCCGATGACCTCGCTCCCGGCCCTGGCGACCGGGTCCTCCCCCGTCGGGGGCACGACCTCCTCGGCCTCCCGGGCCTCGTCGGCCGCCCCGGCCTCCCGGTGGTGGTCCTCGCGCACGCTCGTCATGCGGACATCCTGCCCTACGCGGCTGAGCGCGGGCTGTCCCGTTCCCGACGCCGCCGCGAACGGCCGCGGCCGCGGAGGGCGTGACGCCCTCCGCGGCCGCGGATCGGTGCGGTTGTGGTCCCCGGGCGGGGCCGGGACGGCCTCAGCCGTTGGCCCCCTGGAAGAGACCGGTGCCTCGGGTGGTGCTGGAGGAGACGGACGGACTCGAGGAGTCCGAGGGCTGGCCGCCACCCGTGCCGCCTCCGTTGTTCCCGCCTCCGTTGTTGCCGCCCCCGCCGTTGTTGCCGCCGCCGGGGTCCTGGCAGCCCAGCCACGCCTTGCAGGTGTCCGTCGGCGTGGGCGTGAGCGTCGGGGTGGGCTTGGTGAACGTCGGGGTCGGTGTCGAGCTCTCGCTCTGGGTCGGCGAGGCCGAGACGGACGGGCTCGGCGACGCGGGGGCGCCCAGCTCGTCGTGGACGTCGCCGATCTTGACCGCGTCCGGGAAGCCGGTGTCCTGGGTCCCCTCGAGCGCCGACTTCATGTACTCGGTCCAGACCTGGGTCGGGATGTCACCACCGTGGATGGACTCGACGCCCGCCGTGCCGTTCATCGAGAGCAGGCTGTGGGTCTTCGGGTTCTCACGGAACATCGCGATCGAGGTCGACAGCTGCTGGGTGTACCCGACGAACCAGGCCGACTTGTTGCTGTCGGTGGTACCGGTCTTGCCGGCCGCCGTACGGCCCAGCGCCAGGGCCTTCTGACCCGTACCGTTCTTGATCACGTTCTCCAGCGTGTCGGTGACGTTGTCCGCCACCTCCGACGGCATGGCCTCGGTGGGCTTGGGCTTGTCGAAGCCCGGCACCTCCACGCCGCCCTGCTTGACCGCGGTCACCGAGTAGGGCTCCACGTGCTTGCCCGAGGCGGCGAAGGTCGCGTAGGCGTCGGCCATGCGGACGGCGCTCGGGGTCGAGGTACCGAGGGCGAACGACGCGTTCCGGCCGGCCAGCGACTCCTTGAGGATGCCGGCCTTCTCGGCGACCGAGGCCACCTTGTCCATGCCGACGTCCATGCCGAGCTGCACGAAGGGGGTGTTGATCGACTGCTCCATCGCCTTGCGCAGCGAGATGTAGCCCCAGGGGTAGTTGCTCTCGTTCTCCTGGTAGAAGGGCGTGTTGTCCTTCTTCAGGACGTCGGTGCCGTCGTTGTTCTTGACCTTCAGGTGGTCGTTGCCGTTGTACTTGCTCAGCGGCGAGATGCCCTCGCCGTTGCTGCGGTAGGTGCCGTACTCCATGGCCGCGGCGAGCACGAACGGCTTCCACGTCGAACCGACGGGCACACCCGAGGTGTTGGCGTTGTTGGTGAAGTGGTTGTTCTCGAAGCCGGCGCCGCCGTAGATCGCGACGATCGCGCCGTCGTTCGGCTTCACCGACGCGGCGCCGAACTGGACGTACTTGTCCTTCTCGCGCTTGTTCGGCTTGAGGTTGGCGTCCTCGACCTTCTTGACGGCCTTGGCCAGCGCGTCCACCTTCGGCTTCTGGAAGGTCGTGTAGATCTGGTAGCCGCCCTGGTCGAGCTCCGCCCGGCTGATCTTGGAGTGGCTGAGCACGTAGTTCTTGGCGGTGTCCACCAGGTAGCTGGTCTGGCCGGTCATGCCCTTGGTGGCCTTCAGGCCCTGCGGCATGGGGTACTTGGCCACGGCCTTGTCGTACTGGTCCTTGGTGAGGTGGCCGTCCTTGTACATCTCACCGAGGATCCAGCGCCAGCGGTCCTCGGAGTTCTTCCGGTTCGCCTCGGGCGTCGCGATCTTGTCGATGCTCACGTTGCCGGCCGGGTCGTAGTACGTGGGGCCCTTGAGCAGCGCGGCGAGGAAGGCGCACTGGCTGTCCGTCAGCTTCTCGGCGTCCCTGCCGTAGTAGGTCTGGGCGGCCGCCTGGATGCCGTAGGCACCGCGTCCGTAGTACGAGGTGTTCAGGTAGCCCTGGAGGATCTGGTCCTTCTTGAGCTTCGTCCCCACCTTTATGGAGATGAAGAGCTCCTTGAACTTCCGGCTGACCGTCTGGTCCTGGCTCAGGTAGGTGTTCTTGACGTACTGCTGGGTGATCGTCGAACCACCCTGCGCGTCACCGCCCTTGGCCATGTTGAACAGGGCCCGGCCGATGCCCATGGGGTCGACGCCGGAGTCCTTCTCGAAGGTCTTGTTCTCCGCCGAGATGACCGCGTACTGCATGGACTTCGGGATCTCGGCGAGCGTGACGTTCTGCCGGTTGGCGCCGGTGCCGGTCGCCACCATGCGGTCGCCGTTGGCCCAGTAGAAGACGTTGTTCTGCGACTTGGCGGCATCGTTCTCGTTGGGGATGCCGACCATCGCGTAGCCGATGCCCGCGGCCGCCACCATGCTGCCGAAGAGGAAGACGCACAGGCCCGACACGAGCTTCCAGGACGGCACCCAGCGCTGCCAGCCGTCCCTGCCCCAGCGGGGGTAGTCGACGATGCGCTTCTTCGGCGGCTGGCCGCCGCCGCGTCCGCCCCCGGCACCCGCACCCGCGCCCGCGCCCGCTCCCGCGGTGCGGCGGCGGCCGCCCTTCTGTGTGGACTGGGCCGCGCGGCGCGCGGCGGCACGGCCCTGGTACGGGGGCTCGCCCCCGCCCCGGCGTCCGCCCTGACCCGCACCCGGGCCCGGGACCGCGCCGTGGCCGGCGCTCTGACGTGCGCCCTGTCCGGCGCCGGGCGGACGTCCGCCCTGACCCTGACCCTGACCCGGGACGGCGCCGTCCCGGCGAGGCTGCTGGCGCGGACCGCCGCCCGCCCCCTGGGCCGGACCGGCTCCGCGTGTGCCGTACGACTGCGATGGCGGCGCTTCCCGCCGGCCTCCTGGCGGCGGGGGTTGCTGCTGCGCGCCGCGCCGGGCGGCTGCGCGGCCGCCGCCGGGCGGCGTCTGCGGCGGCTTGCGACGGTGCTCGCTCATGAACAGCTACTCCTAGGACAGGCGGGATCGCCTGAAAGCGGCAGTGGTTTTCCGGTCCCCCCGGCGTGCGTTGGCCGCACTGCACCACGGACAAGGACGCTCACTCGCGCCTCACGGTTCCCGGTGCTCTGCATGGCGAACAGAGTACGCAGGGTCAAAAGACGTGCTAGCCCGATCTTCGTCACATAAGGGGCGGTTGACGCTGTGCAGATTTCCCGATGTGACGTCGGTCACCGTGCGGCACCTTGCGGGGTCCGGTCGAGCGTTCTATCGTCACGATGTATCGAGCCGATACATCGCGGCGAGATAAGAGGCGACGACGGCAAGGACGGAGGCGTGAAGAGGACATGAGCAAACGCTCGGGCATCCTCGAGTTCGCCGTCCTGGGCTTGCTGCGCGAATCCCCGATGCACGGTTATGAGCTGCGGAAACGGCTCAACACCTCGCTCGGTGTGTTCCGCGCGTTCAGCTACGGGAGCCTCTACCCCTGCCTCAAGACACTGGTCGCTCAGGGCTATCTGGTCGAGGAGACCGGCCCCGAGTCCGATCCGCTCACCGCGCCGCTGGCCGGCCGGCGGGCGAAGATCGTGTACCGGTTGACGGCGGCCGGCAAGGAGCACTTCGAGGAACTGCTCGCCCACTCCGGACCGGACGCATGGGAGGACGAGCACTTCGCTGCTCGGTTCGCCTTCTTCGGCCAGACGTCCAGGGACGTACGGATGCGTGTCCTCGAAGGGCGGCGCAGCCGCCTCGAGGAACGGCTGGAGAAGATGCGCGCGTCCCTCGCGCGCACCCGTGAGCGGCTCGACGACTACACGCTCGAGTTGCAGCGGCACGGCATGGAGTCGGTGGAGCGCGAGGTCCGCTGGCTGAACGAGCTGATCGAGACCGAGCGGGCGGGGCGCGGCAGGCCGCCCCTGTCCGCTCCGTCCTCCGACGCCGAGCAGGACAACCAACAGGAAAACGACGAGGGACCCGGCAGCGACCGGGGATCCGCGTGACGATCACACAGGGAGCAACCGGAATGGGTTCGGTTCGCGTAGCCATCGTTGGCGTGGGCAACTGCGCCGCGTCGCTGGTGCAGGGTGTCGAGTACTACAAGGACGCCGACCCGGCCGGCCGCGTGCCCGGCCTCATGCACGTGCAGTTCGGCGAGTACCACGTGCGTGACGTCGAGTTCGTGGCGGCCTTCGACGTGGACGCCAAGAAGGTCGGCCTCGACCTGGCCGACGCCATCGGTGCCAGTGAGAACAACACCATCAAGATCTGCGACGTGCCGCAGTCGGGCGTGACCGTCCAGCGCGGCCACACCCTGGACGGTCTGGGCAAGTACTACCGCCAGACCATCGAGGAGTCCGGCGAGGAGCCGGTGGACGTCGTCCAGATCCTCAAGGACCGCCAGGTCGACGTGCTCGTCTGCTACCTGCCGGTCGGTTCCGAGGCCGCCGCCAAGTTCTACGCGCAGTGCGCCATCGACGCCAAGGTCGCGTTCGTCAACGCCCTGCCGGTGTTCATCGCGGGCACCAAGGAGTGGGCGGACAAGTTCACCGCGGCCGGCGTGCCGATCGTCGGTGACGACATCAAGTCCCAGGTCGGCGCCACCATCACGCACCGCGTGCTGACCAAGCTCTTCGAGGACCGCGGTGTCATCGTCGAGCGCACCATGCAGCTGAACGTCGGCGGCAACATGGACTTCAAGAACATGCTCGAGCGCGAGCGCCTGGAGTCCAAGAAGATCTCCAAGACGCAGGCCGTCACCTCGCAGATCCCGGACCGTGACCTGGGCGAGAAGAACGTCCACATCGGCCCCTCGGACTACGTGGCCTGGCTGGACGACCGCAAGTGGGCGTACGTCCGCCTGGAGGGCCGTGCGTTCGGCGACGTCCCGCTGAACCTGGAGTACAAGCTCGAGGTCTGGGACTCCCCGAACTCCGCCGGTGTCATCATCGACGCGCTGCGCGCGGCGAAGATCGCCAAGGACCGCGGGATCGGCGGCCCGATCCTCTCGGCCTCCTCCTACTTCATGAAGTCCCCGCCGGTGCAGTACTTCGACGACGAGGCCCGCGAGAACGTGGAGAAGTTCATCCGCGGCGAGGTCGACCGCTGATCGGCGGTTCAGCCACCGTTCACCAGCCGTCGCACGACGCGACCCATCAGGCCCCCGGGTATGACACCCGGGGGCCTGTGCGTCGTGTGAGGCTGTGCGCATGGCCGTCGTACGCGATCTCCGTCTGCTGCTGCGCTTCCGTGACTTCCGGCGGCTGCTGGCAGTACGGCTGCTGTCGCAGCTCTCCGACGGGGTGTTCCAGGTGGCCTTGGCGGCCTACGTGGTCTTCTCCCCGGAGAAACAGACCTCACCGGCGGCCATCGCCTCCGCCATGGCGGTGCTGCTCCTGCCGTACTCGCTCCTGGGGCCGTTCACGGGCGTCCTGCTCGACCGCTGGCGCCGGCGGCAGGTGCTGCTCTACTGCAACCTCCTGCGGGCACTGCTCTCGGCCGGCACCGCCGCCCTGATGCTGCTACGGGTCCCGGACTGGCTGTTCTATCTGTCGGCCCTCTCGGTCACCGGCATCAACCGCTTCGTCCTGGCCGGCCTGTCGGCCGCACTGCCACGCGTGGTGGACGGCGACCGCCTCGTGGTGGCGAACTCGCTCTCCCCGACCGCGGGCACGCTCGCGGCGACCGCGGGCGGCGGGCTGGCGTTCCTCATCCACCTCGGGGTCGCCGAGGGCCGGGCGTCCGACGCCCTGGTCGTGCTCCTGGCCGCGGTGGTCTATCTGTCTGCGGGGCTGACCTCCCTGCTGCTGGGGAAGGACTTGCTCGGCCCCGATCCCGCCCGGGTCCAGCCCCGGGTCGGCGAGGCACTGCGGAGCACACTCAGCGGGCTTCTGCACGGACTGCGGCATCTGCGGGAGCGTCCGCGGGCGGCGCGGGCGATGGCCGCGATGACGGCGATGCGCTTCTGCTACGGCGGACTGACGGTGACGGTGCTCATGCTGTGCCGGTACGCCTGGGCCGACGGGGGGGCCGGCGACGGGTCGGGCGGGGACGGACTGGCGCTGCTGGGCCTCGCGGTCGCCGCGTCCGGGGCGGGGTTCTTCGTCGCGGCGGTGATCACTCCGTGGTCGGCGAACCGCTTCGGCACCTTCGGCTGGATCACCGTCTGTGCGGCCTCGGCGGCCGTCCTGCTGCCGGGCCTGGGGCTGCCCTTCCGTCCGGTCCCGGTGCTCGTGGCCGCCTTCGTCCTCGGAGTCGCCACCCAGGGAGCCAAGATCGCCACCGACACGGTGGTCCAGTCCTCGATCGACGACGCCTACCGCGGCCGGGTCTTCTCCCTCTACGACGTCCTCTTCAATGTGGCCTTTGTCGGTGCGGCGGCCGTCTGCGCCCTGATCCTGCCCCCCGACGGCCGGTCCGCCGCCCTGGTGATCGCCCTGGCCCTGATCTATGCCGGGGTGGCGGTGGGCACCGCGCGTACTCCGCTTCGTTTCACGTGAAACACGGCGCCATTGCCGTGTTTCACGTGAAACACCCGACCCGGTCATGCCGGGAGGGGGTCGTGTTTCACGTGAAACACGACCCCCTCCGCACGCCATGACCGTTCCGGCCCGCGTGGCTCAGTTGCCCTGTGCGGCCCACCACTCCTTGAGAGCCTCCACCGCGGCCTCCTCGCCGAGCGGACCGTGCTCCATCCGCAGCTCCAGCAAGTGGGCGTAGGCCTTACCGACCTCGGGGCCCGGGGCGATGCCCAAGATCCCCATGATCTGGTTGCCGTCCAGGTCGGGGCGGATCGAGTCCAGTTCCTCCTGCTCCCGCAGCCGCTCGATGCGCTCCTCCAGCCCGTCGTACGTGCGTGACAGGGCAGCGGCCTTGCGCTTGTTGCGTGTGGTGCAGTCGGATCGCGTCAGCTTGTGCAGCCGCTCGAGCTGTGACCCCGCGTCCCGGACGTAGCGGCGCACCGCGGAGTCGGTCCACTCACCGGTGCCGTAGCCGTGGAACCGCAGGTGCAACTCGACCAGCCGGGCGACGTCCTTGATCGTCTCGTTCGGGTACTTGAGCTTCGTCAGCCGGGTCTTGGTCATCTTCGCGCCCACCATCTCGTGGTGGTGGAAGGAGACCCGACCGTCGGACTCGAACCGCCGGGTCCGGGGCTTGCCGATGTCGTGCAGCAGCGCGGCCAGACGCAGCACGAGGTCCGGGCCCTCGGTCTCCAGGGCCATCGCCTGGTCGAGCACCGTCAGCGTGTGCTCGTAGACGTCCTTGTGCCGGTGGTGCTCGTCCCGCTCCAGCTTCAGGGCCGGCAGCTCCGGCAGCACACGGGCGGCCAGGCCGGTCTCGACCAGCAGGCTCAGGCCCTTGCGCGGGTGCTCGGAGACGATCAGCTTGCTCAGCTCGTCCCTGACCCGTTCCGCGGAGACGATCTCGATGCGGTCGGCCATCTCCGTCATCGCGGTGACCACCTCGGGCGCCACCTCGAAGTCCAGTTGCGCCGCGAAGCGGGCCGCCCGCAGCATGCGCAGCGGGTCGTCGGAGAACGACTCCTCCGGGGTGCCCGGTGTGCGCAGTACCCGCTGGGCCAGATCGCTCAGACCGTCGTGCGGGTCGACGAACTCGGGGTCGGGCAGGGCGACCGCCATCGCGTTGACGGTGAAATCCCGGCGTACGAGGTCTTCCTCAATGGTGTCGCCGTAGGAGACCTCCGGTTTCCGGGACGTGCGGTCGTACGCCTCGGAGCGGTAGGTCGTGATCTCGATCTGGAAACCGTCCTTGCGGCAGCCGACCGTGCCGAAGGCGATGCCGACCTCCCAGACCGCCTCGGCCCAGCCGCGGATGATCCTGAGCACATGGTCGGGCCGGGCGTCCGTGGTGAAGTCCAGATCGTTGCCGAGCCTGCCGAGCAGGGTGTCGCGGACCGAACCGCCGACGAGGGCAAGCCGGAATCCGGCGTCCTGGAAGCGACGGCCGAGGTCCTCGGCCACCGGCGCGATGGCGGGCGCCGGCTTCAGGGTCTGGGGGGCGTTGTTGGCATTCGGCACAACAGAACAGGGTACGTGCCCGTGCGCCCCACGGCCGACCGGTTTAGTGTCGTCCCATGATCGCCACGGACCGGTCCGCGGCCGTCATTGTGCCGATCTTGTGGCCCGACCGCAGCACTTCGACTCATCGAGCATCGTTACCATTCCAGGACGCACATCCGATGACGACGAGGGACGGCCAGCGCGTGGGCGAGGCGGCACAGCACCCTGGGACAGCTCCGGCCCGTACGAGGCTGCGTCGAGCGGCGGCGCTGCTCGCCGGCGCCGCGATGTTCGCGGGTCTGCTCCAGGCCCAGACGGCCCCCGCGGCGTACGCGGCCTCCTCGGGCCAGGACGTCGACGTGTCGGTGGACACACTCTCCCCCACCGTCCCCAGCAAGGGCGACACCCTCACGGTGACCGGAACGGTCACCAACAAGGGGAAGCAGACGGTCACCGACGCCGAGATGGGTGTGGAGGTGGCCCCAGGCGGCCCGCTCACCAGCCGCAGCGCCATCGGGACCGCCGCCGGGCGCGGCACCTACAGTCCCGGCATCGACGGCTACGAGATCTCCGGCCACACGGCCGCTCTGGAGGACCTGCCGGCCGGTGTGAGCCGGCCCTTCACCCTCACGATCCCCGTGAAGGACCTGCAGCTGGGCTCCGACGGCGTCTACCAGCTGGGGATCTCCCTCGCCGGGCAGACCCGTGCCACCGGCTACCGGCAGATCCTGGGCGTGGAGCGGACCTTCCTGCCCTGGTACAGGACCGCGACCGCCAAGAGCACCCGGTACACCTTTCTGTGGCCGCTGATCGACCGTCCCCACCTGGCCGTGCGCAGCGAGGGCGACGACCAGCAGAGCCCGATCTTCCTGGACGACAACCTGGCCCAGGACCTGGCCCCCGGCGGGCGGCTCCAGCAGCTGGTGACGCTCGGTCGGAACCTCCCGGTCACCTGGGTGGTCGACCCGGACCTGATCGCCACCGTCGACGCGATGACCCGCCGCTACCAGGTGGCCGGTCCGGGCGGTGATCTCGATCACACCACCTCCGGCACCGGGACCGACGACGCCAAGCGCTGGCTGACCGACCTCAAGACCGCCCTGACGGGCGACGACGTGGTGGCCCTGCCGTTCTCCGACCCGGACATCGCCTCGATCGCGCACCACGGCAAGAACGTCGCCGGAACCCTGGCCCACCTCAACACGGCCACCGAACTGGCGACCACCACCTTCGAGACCGTCCTGCACATCACGCCGGCCACGGACGTGGCCTGGCCGGTGCAGGGCGCCGTCGACCCCTCCATCGTGGACGTCGCCACCTCGGCGGGCGCGGACAAGATCATCGCCCGCAGCGACAGCCTGGGCGAGCCAGGCAAGCCCAAGTACACGCCCACCTCCGCCCGACCCATCGGGGGAGGCACCACCGCCGTGGTGGCCGACGCGGGGCTCTCCGAGGGCTTCGACGGCGACATGATGCGCGCCGAGAACGCCACCCTGGCGATCCAGAAGTTCGTCGCCCAGACGCTGATGGTCACGATGCAGGCGCCAGAGCGGCAGCGGAGCATCGTCGTCGCCCCGCAGCGCATGCCCAGCGCCTCGCAGGCCCAGGCGATGGCGCAGGCCATCACCTCCGTCGAGTCCAGCGCGTGGGCCGAGACGGCCGACTTCTCCGACGCCGCCAAGGCCACCCCGGATCCGCTGGCCAACCGCACGGTGCCGCGCGGCAGCGCCTACCCGGCGAGCCTGCGCAAGCGGGAGCTGAGCACCGAGGCGTTCCGCCAGATCCAGGCCACCCAGGCCAGGCTCAACGGCTTCCTGGTCATCCTCAGCCGCAAGGACCGGGTGACGACCCCCTTCACGACGGCGCTGCTGCGGTCGATGTCCACCGAGTGGCGCGGCAACTCCGGGGGCGCCGCCTCCTTCCGGTCGGCGATCGGCGCGTACCTCTCCGATCTCATGGGGCTCGTCCAGATCCTCCCCAAGACCGGTACCCTCACCCTCTCCGGCCGCAGCGGCACCATCCCGGTGACCGTGAAGAACGAGCTCGGCCAGACCATCGAGGGCCTGCAGCTGGAGCTGAGCTCCAGCCAGGGCAACAGCATGGACCCGGGTGACCCGCAGCCGGTCACGGTGGAGGGCGGCCACACCCGGTCCCTGAAGTTCGCGGCTACGGCGGCGCGCAACGGCCTCAACACCATCACCGCGCAGCTCTACACCAAAGACCACGTCGCCTACGGCAAGCCGATCACGTTCACGGTGGACGTCACCTCGATCACCTCCACCGTCATGCTGGTGATCGCCGCCGGTCTGCTCCTGCTTGTCCTCGCCGGCGTACGGATGTATCACCAGCGCAAGCGCCGTGCCGCCGGTGAGGACGGCGACGACGAGGGCGACGGGAACGACGGGGAAGACCCTGACCCCCAGGGCGCGGAAGCGGCCGAGGACGGGGAAGACGCGGAGGAGGACACCGCCGACGGCACCGCGAAGGGCACCGGTGGTGCCCAGGACGGCGCCGGGCCCGGGCAGCCGGGTGACCCGGCGCCGGACACCGCCGCGCAAAGTAAGGACCCGTCCGGGACGGGTGAGAAGGTGGACCGATAGTCAGCGAGTCAGGGGCCGATGAGGTGGGGCAGTGATGAACGCGCCGTACGACGGTGAACGCGAACGGGAAGCGGCGGAGCGGTTCCCCGCCCAGCCCGGGCAGCCCCCCGCCGTGCCCGACCCGTATCTGCAGGACACCTATGCCCGCGATCCGTACCAGCGCCAGGACCCCACCGCGCAGGACCCGGTGGACGAGGCGCTGTACGACCGCACCGCGCACCCGGCCCAGGGCTACGGTCAGCCGCCCTACGGCCACCAGCCCTACCGGATGCCCTACGCCGACGACGCCGCCACGCGGTACGTGGGCGTGGACGAGCTGGTCTCGTACGCCCCTGACGAGAACGGTGCCCAGGCGCCCCAGCCGGACGCCTACGCGCACCTCTTCCGCGACGACCCGGAGCCGCCGGCTCCCGAGCCGGAGCCGGTGGTGGAGCCCGTCCAGGCCGCCGCGGGCAGCCGCGGCAGCAGCCTGCTGAAGTCCAGCGCCGTCATGGCGGCCGGCACCCTGGTCTCCCGCCTCACCGGCTTCCTGCGGACCCTGGTGATGGCCGCGGCGATCGGCGTCGGCACCCTGAACGACGGCTACCAGGTCGCCAACACGCTGCCCACGATGATCTACATCCTGGTCGGCGGCGGCGCGCTCAACGCCGTCTTCATCCCGCAGCTGGTCCGCGCCATGAAGAACG
This sequence comes from Streptomyces sp. NPDC002574, assembly GCF_042889545.1. NCBI lineage: Bacteria > Bacillati > Actinomycetota > Actinomycetes > Kitasatosporales > Streptomycetaceae > Streptomyces > Streptomyces sp. NPDC002574. The sequence continues at coordinate 17,813 of NZ_JBIARB010000012.1, read as the reverse complement.
ACGAGGACGGCGGCGAGGCCTACGCCAACCGCCTGCTCACCCTGGTCGTGACGGGCCTCGCGGTCGTCACCGCGATCTGCGTGGTCGCGGCCCCGGTCTTCATCCAGGCGATGTCCCACGACATCGCCTCCGACCCGGTCAGGTTCGAGGTCGCGGTCACCTTCGCCCGCTACTGCATCCCCACGATGTTCTTCATGGGTGTGCACGTCGTGCTCGGCCAGATCCTCAACGCCCGCGGCCGCTTCGGCGCGATGATGTGGACCCCGGTCCTCAACAACATCGTCACCATCGCCACCTTCGGGGCCTTCATCTGGGCCTTCGGCTCGTTCACCCGGACCGGGGTCAGCTCGGCGACCATCACCCCGGACGGCGCCCGGCTGCTCGGCATCGGCACCCTGCTCGGCCTGGCCGTGCAGGCGCTGTCGATGCTTCCGTACCTGCGTGACGCCGGCTTCCGCATCCGCCCCCGCTTCGACTGGCGCGGCCACGGCCTCGGGCACGCCGCCCGGCTGGCCAAGTGGACCTTCTTCTTCGTCCTCGCCAACCAGATCGGCATGATCGTGCTGACCCAGTTCGCGACGGCGGCCGGTGCGACGGCGGAGAAGGCGGGCCAGGAGGGCACCGGCATCACCGGCTTCAACTACGCGCTCCTGCTGTGGCAGATGCCGCAGGCGATCATCACGGTCTCCGTCATGACCGCCGTGCTGCCGCGCATCTCCCGCGCCGCCGCCGACGGCGACGCCGCGGCGGTCCGCGACGACCTCTCCTACGGCCTGCGCACCTCGGGCGTGGCCATCGTGCCGTGCGCCTTCGCCTTCCTGGCGCTGGGCGTCCCGATGACCACCCTGCTGTACAGCGGCTCCGGCAGCGGCGCGCTGAACATCGGCTTCATCCTGATGGCCTTCGGCCTCGGGCTGATCCCGTTCTCCGTGCAGTACATCGTGCTGCGCGGCTTCTACGCGTACGAGGACACCCGCACCCCCTTCTACAACACGGTGATCGTGGCCGCGTGCAACGCGGTGGCGGCGGCGCTCTGCTACTTCCTGCTGCCCGCCCGCTGGGCGGTCGTCGGCATGGCCGCCGGCTACGGCCTGGCCTACACGATCGGCGTGGGTGTCGCGGTGAAGCGGCTGCGCCACCGGCTCGGCGGCGACATCGACGGCAAGCGCGTGGTGCGCACCTACGCCCGACTGTTCGGCGCGAGCATCCCCGCCGCGGCTGCCGCAGGGGCGGTCGTCTACGGTGTCTCGCACTCGCTGGGCCACGGCGCCGCCGTCTCACTGCTGTCGCTGGTCCTCGGCGGCGTCGTGCTCGGCGGAGTCTTCTTCATCGCCGCCAAGCGCATGCGCATCGAGGAGATGACGGCCATGGTCGGCATGGTCCGCGGCCGGCTGGGCCGCTGATTCAAGCCGCGGGGGCAACCATCACCCGCCCCCGCGTGTCGTGCATAGCGGTGGACTGTTGGCACAATTGTCCTTGGCTGTGTTGTCAGATCTTGCAACGGATGGGGAGGCAGGAACGACGGTGGCGGAACGGAGCCCGGCTGCCGTCGGAGTGGCCAACGAGAGCGGCGACAAGCCGCTCACCGCTCACGCGGACGATGCCACTGCCGACGAGGCGACCGACCTGAGCGAAGAGCAGGACGCACCGCAGGAGACCCTCCCCGAGGAGACAGCACCGACCAGGAACGCGCCGCCGGAGCTCCACAGCGGCCACAAACTCGCCAGGCGCTACCGCCTGGAGGACTGCCTCACCCGTGTCGACGGCTTCAGCAGCTGGAAGGCCTTCGACGAGAAGCTCCGCCGCGCCGTGGGCATCCACATCCTGCCCGCGGACCACGGCCGCGCACGCTCGGTGCTGGCCGCGGCCCGCTCGGCGGCGCTGCTCGGAGACCCCCGCTTCGTCCAGGTCCTCGACGCCGTCGAGGAGAACGACCTCGTCTACGTCATCCATGAGTGGCTGCCCGATGCCCGCGAGCTGACGGAACTCATCGCGGCCGACGCGCTGGAGCCGCACGAGGCCTACCAGATGGTCAGCCAGGTCGCCCAGGCCATGGCCGCGGCGCACCGCGAGGGCCTGGCTCACCTGCGGCTCAACCCGGACGCCGTGCTGCGTACCGAGGCCGGCCAGTACCGCATCCGCGGTCTGGCCGTCGCGGCGGCGCTGCGCGGCATCAGCTCCGAGCGTCCGCAGCGCGAGGACACCGAGGCGATCGGCGCGCTGCTGTATGCGTGCCTGACCCAGCGCTGGCCCTACGCGGAGGACGCGTACGGACTCAGCGGCCTGCCCAAGGACGTCGGTCTCGTCGCGCCGGACAAGGTGCGGGCGGGAATCCACCGCGGGCTCTCCGAGCTCGCCATGCGCGCCCTGGTCAACGACGGCGCCACGGCGTCCCGTGAGCCGGGTCCGTGCGCCACCCCGGAGGAGTTGGCGAAGGCGGTCGCCGCGACCCCCAAGATCCGGCCTCCGGAGCCGTCCACGGCCCCGTACTCGCGGACGACGTACCAGCAGGGCGCCTACCGCCAGTCCGCCTCCCATCCCTCGGCGCACGTCACCACGGTCCTGCCGGCCACTCCGCCCCCGGCCCTCACCGGCCGTACCGGCAGGGCCCTCAAGTGGTCCGTGTCGGCCCTCCTGATCGCCGCCATCGGTCTCGGCAGCTGGCAGGTCGCGGAAACGCTCATGGACCGCGAGAACCAGTCCAAGGACGGGGGCACGAGCACCGCCCCGCCCACGGGCGGCGGCGACGACCCCAGCGGCACCGCACAGCTGACATCCGGCAAGCCCATCGCCATCACTGGGGCCAAGGACTTCGACCCGCTGGGCACCGACGGGTCGGAGAACCCGCGGGACGTTCCCAACGCCTACGACGGCAAGCCGTCCACCTTCTGGGAGACCAGTTGGTACACCCAGGCCAACCTCGGCGGCCTGAAGTCCGGTGTCGGCGTCATCGTCGATCTGGGCAGCGTTCAGCGGGTCGGCAAGGTGAAGGTCGACTTCATAGGGGACGACACCAGCGCCGACCTGATGGCCGCGAGCTCGGGGGCCGACTCCATGCCGACCGGTCTCGACGACTTCACCAAGGTGGCCTCCGCCTCCGGGGGCCAGGCGAGCTTCACGCCGGGCACGGCGGTCAGAACCCGCTACCTCCTGGTCTGGCTGACCCAGCTCCCCCGCACCGATCAGGGCAACTACCGCGGCCGGATCTCCGAGATCAAGGTCAGCGGCTAGCGAAAGAACTGGGGGGAGAGTGCCAAAGCAGAACACGGGCGGGGAGGTCGCGGACAGCGACCTCCTCGCCCGTCATGTAGCGGGGGACCCGGACGCCTTCGCGGAACTGGTCCGCCGGCACCGCGACCGGCTGTGGGCGGTGGCCCTGCGGACCCTGGGGGACCGCGAGGAGGCCGCGGACGCCGTCCAGGACGCCCTCGTCTCCGCCTTCCGGTCCGCCCACACCTTCCGCGGCCAGTCCGCCGTCACGACGTGGCTGCACCGCATCACCGTGAACGCCTGCCTGGACCGGGCCCGCAAGGCGGCCTCCCGCCGGACCTCGTCGGTCATCGACGAGAAGCGGTTCGAGGATCTCCTCGAACCGCACGAGTCAGCCGCCGCCCCGGCGGAGCGGGGGGAGCTCCATCGGGAGCTGCTCCGAGCCCTGGCGACGCTGCCGCCCGAGCAGCGCGCCGCCCTCGTCCTGGTCGACATGCAGGGCTACCCCGTGGCGGAGGCCGCGGCCGTCCTCGACGTCCCGGCGGGAACCGTCAAGAGCAGATGCGCCCGGGGCAGGGCACGGCTGTTGCCCCTGCTCACTCATCTGCGTGAAGGGGCCGGGGGTAGCGCCGATCGGGGCGGGGGAAGGAACCGGACGGAGAACGCATCCGTCCCAGAGACGGAGACCGGGCCGGGTCACGGGATCACGAAGGGCGGAGGTGGACATCGATGACGTCACCGACGGGAACGAACGAGCATCCCGAGGTCGCCGAGATCTCGGACTTCACCGAGGGCATCCTGCCGCCCCAGCGGTCCGCCTCCATCCGTGGTCATCTCGACGACTGCCCGCTCTGCGCCGACGTACGGGCCTCCCTGGAGGAGATTCGCGAGCTGCTCGGGACGCTCCCCGGCCCGCCCCGAATGCCCGCCGACATCGCCGGCCGGATCGATGCGGCACTCGCCGCGGAAGTCCTGCTGGACTCCACCGCCCCCGTTGTTTCACGTGAAACATCGCCCGTGACGGTGGCGACGCCTGTTTCACGTGAAACATCGTCCGCCGGTGGCCGTGGACCCGACGGCCGGGGCACCGCTGCCACCGGTCCGGGCCGGCCTCCGGTGCGAGCCCGTCGCCGCTGGCACAAGGGACTGGTCCTGACCGTCTCCGCGATGGCGGTCCTCGGCCTCGGCGGGCTCGGCGCCGCTCTGGTGGAGTCCTCGTCCGGGCAGTCCAAGAACGCCACGGACGCCGCTGTCGGCACCAAGGACTCGGCGGCCTCGGCCGGCCAGTCGGACGAGCGGAGCGAAGCAGCAGACCTCCTGCGCACGCAGGTCCAGGAGCTGCTGGCCGGCACCGCGCACAACCACGTCCAGCAGAAACCCGACTCCCAGTCGCCGCTCATGGACGTCAACGGCGTACCGCCCTCATGCGTCCTGCGGGCGATCGACCGTCCGGACGACGGCACGCCACTGGCCGCCCGTCGTGGCGTATACGACGGATCGGACTCCTACCTCGTCGTCCTCCCGCATCCCGGCGATCGTTCACTGGTCGACGCCTTCCTCGTGGATGCATCCTGCGCGGCCGCCACGCCGTCCCCAACGGGCACTCTGCTGCGTGAGGAGACATACCCTCGTTAGGGCCGGAGCGCTGGGAATGCCGGGCCCGTAGTATCCGTTAGGCGGATACAACAGTCCCGCCGGGTCACCGGCGCAGCTGGCAGACAGAGACGAGGAATGAACCCGTGAGCGACGTCCGAAACGTGATCATCATCGGTTCCGGGCCGGCGGGCTATACAGCCGCGCTGTACACCGCACGCGCCTCGCTGAAGCCCCTGGTCTTCGAGGGAGCGGTCACCGCCGGCGGTGCACTGATGACGACGACCGAGGTGGAGAACTTCCCCGGTTTCCGCGACGGCATCATGGGCCCGGATCTGATGGACAACATGCGCGCCCAGGCCGAGCGCTTCGGGGCCGAGCTGATCCCGGACGACATCGTCGAGGTGAACCTCGAGGGTGACATCAAGACCGTCACCGACTCCGAGGGCACCGTGCACCGTGCGAAGGCCGTGATCATCACGACCGGCTCACAGCACCGCAAGCTCGGGCTCCCCAACGAGGACGTGCTGTCCGGCCGTGGCGTCTCCTGGTGCGCCACCTGTGACGGCTTCTTCTTCAAGGACAACGAGATCGCCGTCATCGGCGGCGGTGACACCGCGCTGGAGGAGGCGACCTTCCTCTCCCGGTTCGCCAAGACCGTGACGGTGGTGCACCGCCGCGACACCCTGCGCGCCTCCAAGGCCATGCAGGAGCGTGCCTTCGCCGACCCCAAGATCAAGTTCATCTGGGACAGCGAGGTCGACACGATCCACGGCGAGGGCAAGCTCGCCGGTCTGACCCTGCGCAACACCAAGACCGGTGAGACCTCCGAGCTCCCGGTGACCGGTCTGTTCATCGCGATCGGCCACGACCCGCGCACGGACCTCTTCAAGGGCATCCTCGACCTGGACGGCGAGGGTTACCTCAAGGTCGAGTCCCCCAGCACCCGCACGCGGATCCCCGGCGTCTTCGCCGCGGGTGACGTCGTGGACCACACCTACCGTCAGGCCATCACGGCGGCCGGCACGGGCTGTTCCGCAGCGCTGGACGCGGAGCGATTCCTCGCGGCCCTGAGCGACGCCGAGGCCGAGCACACCCGCGAGCCCGAGCAGACCACCGCCGCCGTCTGACCCACCCCCACAACAGAAGCACCCGCACAACACCCCGAGGAGACAGCCGTGGCCGGCAACACCAAGATCGTCACCGATGCGACCTTCGACGAGGAGGTCCTCGCCAGCGACAAGCCCGTCCTCGTCGACTTCTGGGCCGAGTGGTGCGGTCCGTGCCGTCAGATCGCCCCGTCCCTGGAGGCGATCGCGGCCGAGCACGCCGAGCAGATCACCATCGTCAAGCTGAACATCGACGAGAACCCGGTCACCGCCGCCAAGTACGGCGTCATGTCGATCCCGACCCTCAACGTCTACAAGGGCGGCGAGGTCGTGAAGACCATCGTCGGTGCGAAGCCGAAGGCCGCCATCGAGCGCGACCTCTCCGACTTCATCGGCTGACGGCCGACGCACGGGCCTGACGACGGGCAGCGAAAGGGCCCGCCCCCTCACCGGGGGCGGGCCCTCTGCGTTGTCACAGCGGCCGCAGCGCGGGTTCCTTCTGCACGGCTCCGAGCAGGCGGTCGATCGCCAACTCGACGTCCTCCCGCCAGGAGATCGTCGTCCGCAGCTCCAGCCTCAGCCGCGGGAAACGGGGGTGGGGACGCACCGTCTTGAAGCCGACCGCCAGCAGATGCTCCGCCGGCAGCACGCACGCCGGCTCCTCCCAACGCGCGTCGCCGAAGGCCTCGATCGCACGGAAGCCGCGGCGCACCAGGTCCTTGGCGACGGTCTGCACCAGCACCCGGCCCAGACCCTGCCCCTGGAAGCCCGGCATGATCCGCGCCGTCATCAGCTGCACCGCGTCGGCGGAGACGGGACTCGTGGGGAAGGCCGTGGAACGCGGCACGTACGCGGGCGGTGCGTAGAGCACGAAGCCGGCGGGGACCTCGTCCACGTAGACGACCCGGCCGCACGATCCCCATTCCAGGAGGGCGGCCGATATCCAGGACTCCTTCTCCAGCTCGGGTTTCCCGGCCTGGACGGCGGCCTCACCGCTCACCGGGTCGAGTTCCCAGAAGACGCACGAGCGACAGCGGTTGGGGAGATCCGGGAGGTTGTCCAGCGTGAGCGGAACGAGCCGACGCCCCATGAGGTCAGACCCTCGTTTCTGTCGTGGACCCAACTGCCGACGAAGCCACCGACCGCCCCCAGTCCCAGCCCCGCGGCCAGGAGAGCGGCCGTCTGCCAATCGTGCTCCACTCCAGCGCGCCGCACCGATCGCATGGGCCTCCCACCTCAGGGGGTAGTGCTCCATCTCGTAGGCATCGTATCCGCGGGAGGACATGTCCGACACCGGACAACACCAACGGCCCAGCAAAAAGCGGGCCACATTCCCCTGAGGGGATGCGACCCGCTTTCGCGTGGTGGGCCGGCGCCGCCGGCCGGGCGGTGAGCCGGGCTCACTCCTCGTCTTCGTCGGTCTCCTCGGTGAGCGACCGCTGAAGGGTGTTGCTCTCGCCCGGAGCCATCGAGCCGAGAATGCGCTCCAGATCTTCTATCGAGGCGAACTCGACGACGATCTTTCCGCGCTTCTGGCCGAGGTCCACCTTCACCCGGGTGTCGAACCGGTCCGACAGACGCAGCGCCAGATCCGTGAGGGCGGGGGAGACCCGCCTTCCGGCCCGCGGAGTCGCGGACTTCCGGACGGGCGCCGTCTCGGAGTTCATCAGGTGCACGATCTCCTCGACCGCGCGCACCGACAGCCCCTCGGCCACGATCCGGCTGGCGAGCTTGTCCTGGTCCTCCACGTCCTCCAGGGCGAGCAGTGAGCGGGCGTGCCCGGCGGAGAGCACACCGGCCGCCACACGGCGCTGTACGGGCGCCGAGAGCTTCAACAGCCGGAGGGTGTTGGAGACCTGGGAGCGGGAGCGGCCGATCCGGTCGGCCAGCTGCTCGTGCGTGCAGGCGAAGTCCTTCAGCAGCTGGTCGTAGGCAGCAGCCTCTTCCAGCGGGTTCAGCTGTGCGCGGTGCAGGTTCTCCAGCAGCGCGTCGAGGAGGAGCTTCTCGTCCTCGGTCGCCCGGACGATCGCCGGGATGCGCTCCAGCCCTGCCTCACGGCTGGCGCGCCAGCGCCGCTCACCCATGATGAGCTCGTAGCGCTCCGGAGCGACCTGGCGGATCACGACCGGCTGGAGGAGGCCGACCTCCTTGATGGAGGCGACAAGTTCGGCCAGGGCGTCCTCGTCGAAGACCTCACGCGGCTGCCGGGGGTTCGGGGTGATCGCATCGAGCGGCACCTCCGCGAAGTAGGCCCCTGCCACCGGGACCGGCCCCTGGTCGCCGAACCCCTCCTGCGTTTCACGTGAAACAGGGATCTCCACGGTCCCGTTGTGCTCCGCGAGGGCGGTCACCTTCGCCGCCGCGATCCCCCGCTCCGGCGCCAGGACCGCCACGGCGGGGGCGGCCGCAGCCGCCGCCGTCGCCACCGCGGTCGCGGCTGCCTGATCCGCACCACTCGGTGCGGCAGGAATCAGCGCGCCAAGACCACGGCCGAGCCCTCTGCGACGCTCACTCACTGGATCCCCTCCGACCTGCTCTGTTCATTGAACTCACTGCCGCTTCCGAGACCACGCATCGCCATCTCCCGCGCCGCCTCCAGGTAGGACAACGCGCCACTGGAGCCGGGGTCGTAGGTCAGCACGGTCTGACCGTAGCTGGGAGCCTCCGAGATGCGGACCGAGCGCGGGATGCTCGTGCTCAGCACTTCCTTGCCGAAGTGGGTGCGGACCTCCTCCGCGACCTGTGAGGCGAGCCGAGTACGGCCGTCGTACATGGTGAGGAGGATGGTGGAGACGTGCAGCTTGGGATTGAGGTGTCCGCGCACCAGCTCCACGTTCCTCAGCAGCTGACCCAGACCCTCCAGGGCGTAGTACTCGCACTGGATCGGGATGAGCACCTCGGCACCCGCCACGAGGGCGTTGACGGTCAGCAGACCGAGCGAGGGCGGACAGTCGATGAGGATGTAATCGAGCGGCTGCTCATAGGACTCGATGGCCCGCTGCAGCCGGCTCTCCCGTGCCACCAGTGACACGAGTTCGATCTCCGCGCCGGCGAGGTCGATCGTGGCGGGGGCGCAGAACAGCCCTTCCACGTCCGGGACCGGCTGCACGACGTCGGAGAGCGGCTTGCTCTCGACCAGCACGTCGTAGATGGACGGCACCTCGGCGTGGTGGTCGATCCCCAGCGCCGTGGAGGCGTTGCCCTGGGGGTCGAGGTCCACGACGAGCACCCGGGCCCCGTGGAGGGCCAGGGAAGCCGCCATGTTGACCGTCGTGGTGGTCTTGCCGACGCCGCCCTTCTGGTTGGCGACGACGATCACTCTGGTCTCGGCTGGGCGGGGGAGTCCTTCACCGGCCCGCCCCAGAGCCTCGACGGCCAGTTGGGCGGCTCGGCCGATGGGGGTGTCATCCATCGGGGGCGGTGTTTCACGTGAAACATCCTCCCCGAACAGCTCGGTACGGGGACCGGGGACCGGATCGGCCATCGGTCCCGCGATGTTGGCGTCGGACCGCAAGGATTCACTCTCCTCGACTACAAGCTCGCAATGAACAGAGCCTGCCATGCTTTCGGGGTCGCGAACCAGTGAGGCCCGTTCTCCTGTGGATGAATCCTCCGGTCGGATCGCCGGAGCGAGCGATTCCGAGGCCCGTTGGGTCAGCGTTTCGGCCGCCGCGCGGGCCCGACCGAGGATTCCTGGAAGCAGAGAGCGCCGTTTCACGTGAAACACGATGCGCAGGCGGGCATCCGTTTCCTATCCGACACTCCGGGTTGTCCGGGTTTGACCGGTTGTATGGAGCACACCCGATGAATGTCGCGAACGTCACATTCAGCGCTGACGCCGGCGGTTCGCCCGTGCGGCCTTGGCTCGCCGGGTCGCGGCACGGACACCGCCGGGGCTCTCCCCCGCGAGCACCCGGACCACCGTGGACTGCGGGTCCACCACGCCTTCACCGACCTGCACCACGGAGGTCTCCGCGGCACCGAGCCGGCTCAGCGCCGCCCGGGCGGCCTTCAGCTCCTCCTCGGCGGTGTCGCCCTTCAGCACGGCCATCTCTCCGTGCGGACGGAGCAATGGCATCCCCCAGCCGGCCAGCCGCTCCAGCGGCGCCACGGCGCGGGCGGTCACGACATCCACCGGAGGCAGCTTGCCGATCATCTCCTCGGCGCGGCCGCGCACCACCCCGACGTTGTCGAGGCCGAGCAGGCGGACGGCCTCCTCCAGGAAGGTGGTCCGGCGCAGCAGCGGTTCCAGGAGGGTGATCGTGAGGTCCGGCCGGGTCAGCGCCAGAGGGATACCGGGCAGCCCCGCTCCGGAGCCGACGTCACAGACCGAGGCACCGTGCGGGATCACCTCGGAGAGCACCGCGCAGTTCAGCAGATGCCGCTCCCACAGGCGCGGCACCTCCCGGGGTCCGATGAGCCCACGCCCCACGCCCGCCTCGGCCAGCAGCTCCGCGTAGCGCACCGCGTCCGCGAAGCGCTCTCCGAAGACCTCCCGCGCCGCTTCCGGCGCCGGGGGAAGCTCCGCCGCTGCTTCCGTCACGAGAACCGTCCTTCCGTAGTTCGGCCCTCAGAACCGTGAGAACCATGAGAACCGTCATCAGGGTGACAAGATTCGGCCCCGCCTGCGAGCAGACGGGGCCACGTACACACAGCGGGGAGCCGGAAGGCGGTCAGGCCGGAAGGACGACCACTCGGCGCTCGGGCTCCTCGCCCTCGGACTCGCTGCGGAGCCCCGCGGCCGCGACAGCGTCGTGCACGACCTTCCGCTCGAAGGGGGTCATGGCCTTCAGCTTCACCGGCCGGCCGCTCTCCTTGACCTCCTCGACGGCCTTGACGCCCAGGTCCGTCAGCTCGGTGCGCTTGTGCGCCCGGAAGCCGGCGATGTCCAGCATCAACCGGCTGCGGTCACCGGTCTCCCGGTGCACCGCGAGCCGGGTGAGTTCCTGGAGCGCCTCCAGGACCTCGCCCTCACGACCCACCAGCTTGTTGAGGTCACGGCTCGACGACTCGCCGACGATGGAGACCGACGCGCGGTCGCCCTCGACGTCCATGTCGATGTCACCGTCGAGGTCGGCGATGTCCAGCAGGCCCTCGAGGTAGTCAGCCGCGATCTCACCCTCCTGCTCGAGGCGGGTCAGCGCGTCGGTGGTGTTGCCGTCCGTCACGGCGGGACTCCTCTACTACTTCTTCTTCGACAGGTTCGGCTTGTCCGCGCCGCTGCTGGGCTTGGGCTTGTTACCCGCGGCGCCACCACCGGCCGGCTTGGGCTTGCTGCTCACCGCGGCCGGCTTGGGCTTGCTGCCGGCGCTGGTCGCGGCCGGCTGACCGGTGCCGCCCGTCTGGCGCTGGGACTTGGACTGCCGCTTGGGCTGCGCGCGCTTGACCGGGGTGGCGTCCTGCGGCTCCTTGACGGGAGCGGACTCCTCCTTGAGCAGGCCCTTGGCCTTCAGGCGCTCCTGGCGCTGCTGGTAGGCGAGGCTGCCCGGCGTCGGGTTGCGGCGGATCACGAACATCTGCTGGCCCATGGTCCACACGTTGGTGGTCAGCCAGTAGATGAGGACACCGACCGGGAAGTTGATACCGAAGACGGCGAACATGATCGGGAAGACGTACATCAGCATCTTCTGCTGCTGCATGAACGGGGTCTTCACCGTCATGTCGACGTTCTTGGTCATCAGCTGGCGCTGCGTGTAGAACTGCGAGGCCGACATCAGGACGATCATGATGATCGTGACGATCCGCACGTCGGTGACCGAGGCACCGAGCGAGGCGACCTTGTCGGCGCCGTCCCTGAACGTCGCGGCGAGCGGGGCACCGAAAATGTGCGCCTTCTGCGCGCTGGCGACCTGGTCGGCGTTCAGCACGCCCACCTGGTTGCCCTTGGCGATGTTGCTGAGGACGTGGTAGAGCGAGAAGAAGAAGGGCGACTGCGCCAGGATGGGAAGGCACGAGGAGAGCGGGTTGGTACCCGTCTCCTTGTACAGCTTCATCATTTCTTCGGACTGGCGCTGCTTGTCGTTCTTGTAGCGCTCCTGGATCGCCTTCATCTTCGGCTGGAGCGCCTGCATGTTCCGGGTCGCCTTGATCTGCTTCACGAAGAGCGGAATCAGGCAGATCCGGATCAGGACCACCAGCGAGACGATCGACAGACCCCAGGCCAGGCCGCTGTCCTTGTCGAAGACAAGGCTGTACAGCGAGTGGAACTGGACGATGATCCACGAAACTGCGTCGTAGAGGGGGTTCAAGATCCCCACGGTCAGGCTCCTTGGGCGTTAGGGGTCTCGACGGGCTCGGGAGTAACGGACCCGCCGGCTGTGTCGCCCCGGAGGGCCTCACGCAGGCGAGCGTGCCACGGCGGCCGCTTGCGCGGCGGGACATGGTCCACGCCACCGAGCGACCACGGGTTGCAACGCAGGATCCGCCACGCGGTCAGGGCGGTGCCCTTGATCGCGCCGTGCCGATCGATCGCCGTATACCCGTAGTGAGAACACGAGGGGTAGTACTTGCAGACCGGACCGAGCAACGGGCTGATGGTCCACTGGTAAATCTTGATCAACGCCAGTAGCGGGTACTTCATCGCGCCACCCCCAGGAGCCTCCCGAGGGCGGCATCCAGGTCTCGGGCCAGCTGTGAATGGTCTGCGTCACCCGCACCGGGCAGCGCTCGTACGACTACCAGGCTACCGGGGGGCAGCACGGACAGACGTTCGCGAACAAGGTGACGAAGGCGACGCTTGACCAGGTTCCGGGTGACAGCGCCTCCGACGGCCTTGCTGACAACGAAACCCGCACGCGCCGGGGGGGCACTTCCCCCCGCCGCGTGCGGGTCCCTTGTCTCACTGTCGGTGCGCAGGTGAACGACCAGGAGGGGTCGTCCGGCCCGGCGTCCTCGACGTACCGCGCTCGCGAAGTCCTGCCGCCGCCTCAGCCGATTCTCGGTGGGCAGCACGACATCACACCTCGCGCTTCGGTGCGATCAGGCGGACAGACGGGCGCGGCCCTTGCTACGGCGGGTCGCGAGGATGGCGCGGCCGGCACGCGTACGCATGCGCAGCCGGAAGCCGTGGGTCTTGGCGCGACGACGGTTGTTCGGCTGGAAGGTGCGCTTGCTCACTCGGGGGCTCCAGGATGAATCGGGTGTTGGCGGGGCGTCGCCTGGCTGTCACCGTGCGCCCACGAGAAACTCGCGGAACATCCCAGGTGTGCACCGCTTAACGATCACCTCGGTGATCCTCGCCCATCGGTAGGCAGGCGGCAGCAGCCATCGACAACTCGACCTGGTTACGGTACGCGCGGCTGAGGCATCAGGTCAAACCAGCGGGTCCGGAGCCCGGCCGGAGCCGCCATCCGGACGTGGTTTTGCACACCCTGTGGACAACGACTTGAACCAGGCAGGCCCGGCTGACTACCGTGGCAGAACCCCAAAACATTCCCGTCCGTCCCAAGAACCACACCTTCGTGGGACCCATCGGCACCGACCAGCGACCGAGAGAGCGTGCCCTGTGGCTGACGTAACTGCCGATCTTGCCTCAGTCTGGCCAAGGGTCCTGCAGAAACTTCTCGTCGACGGCGACGACCTGAAGCCGAAGGACGCGGACTGGCTGCAGCGCACCCAGCCGCTCGCCCTGGTCGCGGGCACCGCCGTGCTCTCGGCCCCGAACGAGTTCGCCAAGAGCGTGCTGGAAGGACGGCTCCTCCCGCTGATCACCGAGGTGCTCAGCCGTGAGTTCGGTCATCCCGTGGGTATCGCCATCGCCGTCGCCTCGGGCAGCGAGCAGGAGTCGGCCCCCGAGCCGCCCCCGCCGTTCCACGAATCGCAGCAGAGCGCGTACGAGCCCGAGCCCTCCCCCTACGACGAGCCCCAGCACGGCTACGGGGAAGGCCCGCGGATGCGCCGCGCGTACCCCGAGCACCAGGCCGGCTCCCCCGGCGGCTGGCCGCCCCGCGACCCCGAGGACCACTGGCAGCAGCAGCGGCTCGGCGACTTCCAGGAGCGCGAGCCCTACCCGTCGCCCCCGTCGCGCTACGACATGCCGCCGGCGCACCAGGTCCCGCCCCGCCGCGAGCCCCCCACGACCCAACTGCCCCCGATGCCGGCCCCCCGAACGCCGGGCGGCCACAACGGCGGCGGTCCCGTCGGACACGGGGGCGGCCACAACAGTCATAACAGCCACAACGGGCACGGCGGCCACAACAGCCACAGCCCGTCGGGGCACGGAGGCGGTACGGGCACGGGCTCCGGCAGTTCCGGCGGCCCGGCCGAGCCGACCGCCCGGCTGAACCCCAAGTACCTCTTCGACACCTTCGTCATCGGCTCGTCCAACCGCTTCGCGCACGCCGCGGCGGTGGCGGTCGCCGAGGCGCCGGCCAAGGCGTACAACCCGCTGTTCATCTACGGGGAGTCCGGCCTCGGCAAGACGCACCTGCTGCACGCCATCGGGCACTACGCGCGGAGCCTCTACCCGGGCACCCGGGTGCGGTACGTGAGCTCGGAGGAGTTCACCAACGAGTTCATCAACTCCATCCGCGACGGCAAGGCGGACGCGTTCCGCAAGCGGTACCGAGACATGGACATCCTGCTCGTCGACGACATCCAGTTCCTGGCGAGCAAGGAGTCGACGCAGGAGGAGTTCTTCCACACCTTCAACACCCTGCACAACGCGAACAAGCAGATCGTGCTGTCCTCCGACCGGCCGCCCAAGCAGCTGGTCACCCTGGAGGACCGGCTGCGCAACCGCTTCGAGTGGGGTCTGATCACCGACGTCCAGCCGCCGGAGCTGGAGACCCGGATCGCGATCCTGCGCAAGAAGGCCGTACAGGAGCAGCTCAACGCCCCGCCGGAGGTACTGGAGTTCATCGCCTCCCGGATCTCGCGCAACATCCGCGAGCTGGAGGGCGCGCTGATCCGGGTGACCGCCTTCGCGAGCCTGAACCGGCAGCCGGTCGACCTCCAGCTGACCGAGATCGTGCTGAAGGACCTGATCCCGGGCGGCGAGGACTCCGTGCCGGAGATCAGCGGCCAGGCGATCATGGCCGAGACGGCCTCCTACTTCGGACTGGACGTGGAGGACCTCTCCGGCTCCTCCCGCAGTCGGGTGCTGGTCACCGCGCGCCAGATCGCGATGTACCTGTGCCGTGAGCTCACCGACCTGTCGCTGCCGAAGATCGGCGCGCTGTTCGGCGGCCGCGACCACACGACGGTGATGCACGCCGACCGGAAGATCCGCTCCCTCATGGCGGAGCGGCGGTCCATCTACAACCAGGTCACCGAACTCACCAACCGCATCAAGAGCTGATCGCGGCCTCCTCTCGACCGCTTCGGCGGCCTCCACGCGTCCCCAGCGCCCCGGGTCCAACTCCCGGGGCGCTTCGCTTTGTTCGAACGCGCCGGCCGCCCGCCGTGCACAGGAACGTCTCTCCACAGCAACGGCCCGGTTTTCCCCGTCCACAGCCTGGGGATGCCCAAGTTGTCCAGAACTCGTCCACAGGCGGTGCTGTGGGAGACTCATCGCACCTGCTGGGAGGCGTGTGGATTTGTGGGCAACCCGGATCCACAGACTGTGGACGTGCCGACCGCCCACAGGGACGTCCACGAAGTTGTCCACCGGCCGCCCACAGGATCGGGGCGGTTGTCCCCACCCAAGGGCGGCTTCTCCACAGTTCTGTCCACTGTTCGGCAACCCGACACGACCTCTCACCGGTCGGAGTGAACCGCGTCACACCAACGTGGTGGGTTGGGCTGGGGAGAACCTGGGTATTCCTGGGGACAGTGCTGGGGAGAACCGGCCCTGTCCTGTGCATCGCGTGTGCACAACGTCGGGCTGTCCACAGAGGGGCCTGTTTGTCCACGGGCCCCGCCCACAGGCGCGGTGGATAAAAAACGCTGCCTGACCTGGGCAGGAACCACTTATCCACGGTATCCACACCCCCTATTACTACGACCAGGGTGAGATACCGGGAGACCTGCTTCGAAGTGGGGCCTGTGCACAAACGAGCCGTCGACGGCCCGACCCCTCCCGCTCCGGCTTGACCCCAACGCGCACCGCATGTCGGTGGCGGCTGTCAGACTGTTCCCCGGCAAGAGGGCCAGCAGGGCCAAGAGACAGTTCGGCCACAGACAGCCAGCAACAGCAGGAGGCGGTTCCGGTGAAGATCCGGGTGGAGCGCGATGTACTCGCGGAGGCAGTGGCCTGGGCGGCCCGCAGTCTCCCGGCCCGTCCCCCGGTGCCGGTCCTTGCAGGGCTGCTGCTGAAGGCCGAGGAAGGCCAGCTGAGCCTGTCCGGCTTCGACTACGAGGTCTCGGCCCGGGTCTCCGTCGAGGCCGACGTCGAGGAGGACGGCACCGTCCTGGTCTCCGGCCGGCTGCTCGCCGACATCTCGCGGGCACTTCCCAACAGGCCTGTGGAGATCTCCACCGACGGTGTGCGCGTGACCGTCGTCTGCGGCAGCTCGCGATTCACACTCCACACCCTGCCTGTGGACGAGTACCCGGCGCTGCCCGCGATGCCCGTCGCTTCCGGCACCGTCCCCGGCGAGGTCTTCGCCGCGGCCGCCGCGCAGGTCGCCATCGCCGCCGGCCGTGACGACACCCTCCCGGTGCTCACCGGTGTGCGCATCGAGATCGAGGGCGACACGGTCACCCTGGCCGCCACCGACCGCTACCGCTTCGCGGTCCGCGAGTTCCTGTGGAAGCCGGAGACCCCGGACATCTCCGCGGTCGCCCTGGTGCCCGCCAAGACGCTGCTGGACACCGCCAAGTCGCTCACCAACGGGGACTCCGTCTCCATCGCCCTGGCCGGCTCCGGCGCGGGCGAGGGCCTGATCGGTTTCGAGGGCGCGGGCCGCCGTACGACGACCCGGCTGCTCGAGGGCGACCTGCCGAAGTACCGCACGCTCTTCCCGACCGAGTTCAACTCCGTCGCCGTCATCGAGACCGCCCCGTTCGTCGAGGCCGTCAAGCGCGTCGCCCTCGTGGCCGAGCGCAACACGCCGGTGCGGCTGAGCTTCGAGCAGGGCGTGCTGACCCTGGAGGCCGGGTCCAGCGACGATGCACAGGCTGTGGAGCGGGTGGACGCCAAGCTGGACGGCGACGACATCTCGATCGCCTTCAACCCGACCTTCCTGCTGGACGGTCTGAGCGCGATCGACTCCCCCGTGGCGCAGTTGTCGTTCACGACGTCCACCAAGCCCGCGCTGCTGAGCGGCCGTCCGGCGGTCGACGCCGAGGCGGACGATGCGTACAAGTACCTCATCATGCCGGTCCGGCTGTCCGGCTGATGCGAGGCCTGTCCGGTCACGTCGGCCCCCAGGGGCCGACGTAGGCTCGACCTAGGTCAGGCAGGCTTCGAACGAAGGATCAACGATGGAGCTCGGTCTCATCGGTCTCGGCAAGATGGGCGGGAACATGCGCACCCGCATCCGCCAGGCCGGACACACCGTTATCGGCTACGACCGCAACCCGGACCTCGCCGACGTCCACAGCCTGCAGGAACTTGTGGACAAGCTGGAGGCGCCCCGGGTGGTGTGGGTGATGGTGCCGGCCGGCGCCGCGACGCAGTCCACCATCGACGAGCTGGGTGAGCTGCTGTCGCCGGGTGACGTGGTGGTCGACGGCGGCAACTCCCGCTGGACGGACGACGAGAAGCACGCCGAGGAGCTCGCGGCCAAGGGCATCGGTTTCGTCGACTGCGGTGTCTCCGGCGGCGTCTGGGGCCTGCAGAACGGCTACGCGCTGATGTACGGCGGCCGGGCCGAGGACGTCGAGAAGGTCCAGCCGGTCTTCAACGCCCTCAAGCCGGTGGGCAACTTCGGGTCGGTGCACGCGGGCAAGGTCGGTGCGGGCCACTTCGCGAAGATGGTCCACAACGGCATCGAGTACGCGATGATGCAGGCCTACGCC
>NZ_JBIARB010000011.1:188426-314595 GCF_042889545.1 Streptomyces sp. NPDC002574 | reverse complement strand
AACATCACCTCCATCGCCGACACCTCGCGCGACGGCACCGACAACCAGTGCTTCACTTACGACCACCTCGGCCGCCTCACCGACGCCTGGGCCCAGGGCACCAACGGCTGCTCGTCCACAGCAGGCTCGCTGCTCGGCGGCCCGGCCCCGTACTGGCAGTCCTACTCCTACGACGCCACCGGCAACCGCCGCACCGAAACCCAGCACGACCCCGCCGGCAATGCTTCCCAGGACGTCACCCGCACCTACGACTACCCCGCGCCCAAGGCCCCGCGCCCGCACGGCCTGACCCAGGTCACCACGGCCGGCCCCACCGGCAGCGCCATCGACTCCTACTCCTACGACACGGTCGGCAACACCCACACCCGCACCATCGGCGGCGACACCCAGACCCTCGACTGGGACGCCGAGGGCCACCTCGCCAAGGTCACCGAAGGGTCGAAGACCACCTCGTACGTCTACGACGCCGACGGCAACCGCCTGATCCGCCGCACCGACAACGAGACCACCCTCTACCTCGGCGGCACCGAACTCACCCTCGCCAAGGGCGCCTCGACCGCCAAGGCCACCCGCTACTACGACCTCGGCGGCGGCAACCAGGCCATCCGCACCGACGACGGCACACTCTCCTTCCTCCTCGGCGACCACCACGGCACCTCAGAACTCGCCGTGGCCGCCACCGACCTCACCATGCAGCAACGCCGCGCCACTCCCTTCGGCGGCCCCCGCGGCAAGGCGCCCACGTCCTGGCCGGGACAGAAGGGATTCGTCGGCGGCACCGACGACCCCACCACCGGCCTCACCCACCTCGGCGCCCGCGAGTACGACCAGGCCACCGGCCGCTTCCTCAGCCTCGACCCCGTCATGGACACGGGCGACCCGCAACAGATGAACGGCTACGCCTACAGTCGTAACAACCCTGTCACCAACAGTGACCCCGCTGGCCTGCGGGACTGCGGCGAGACCGAGTACTGCGGCAAGGGCAGCAAGCCCAATATCAAATACGGCACCGCGGCAAGCCCCGCGCCTGCGAAGAGCAGTGGCGACAAGCCGTCGGTAAAGGGAAGCCTGACCATTCAGTCGGAAGCTCCCACTTCTTTGTCGTCCAAGGGGCAAAAGGCGTGGAACGATGCGCTCGACGAGGTGCGGGCGCACAGAAACTTCTTTGCGAATGGCGCGGAGACGCCCGAGGGCCTGGCCGCGATGAGCGAGCTGTTCTGGGGAAAGTACTGCGGAAGTGTGGAGAAGGGCGAATGTCCTGCGGCGCGGACGAGTGCGACATCGCTGAAGGATTTCGGGCTCCGCCAGTACGACACCGGACTGGGTAGTCGCCTCGAACCCATGGCCGCCGCAAGTTCGGTCGCTGGTATGACGACCGCTCAGGCTTTGAAGAATCTCATGGACCCCGAGCACCTTCGTGGGCAGAGCGAAGAGTATGTCATTGAGTTGGCGGATAAGGCGGGATTCTCCAACAAGCCGATGAAGCCCACTTCTGCGACGGGTGGGCGTGGAACACAGATCTACAAGCCTGATGATTCGAACGTGATGCTTTTCATGGAGGCCGGCGATCCGGAGAGTACCAGCGCGGACAAGGTTCATCAGGGGCCGTACGTCAAATATCAGATCTCGGGTGCTGGAAAGGACGGCGCTTTCCGCGTACCGATTGCAGGCAACCCGCACCCCGAACTTGGTGGGGATGTTCCTACGGTATCCCGAAGGCGCATCATGCAGTTCCTCCTCGGGCAGGAGGAATAGCCGGGTAGGGCTGTAAAGCGCGTAGCCGGTCGATCGCGTCCTCGGGCGCCCGACCGGCTACACTGCTTTCATGAACGCTTTTTCATCCCTTTCCTCGGACAGATTCGTTGACGCGCTTCGTCGCGGCACCGACGCGATGTGGTCCCTCGATGCGGCCGTTTGGCTGTTGGAGCGTCACGGGGCCTGGCTGGAAAGTCCCGAGTTGCGTAATTTTGTTCAAGGGGGCGTGGACGAGGACGGTGAGATGTGGGCGGGATTCGATGTCCGCCCGATAAGGGAGGCAATCGATTCCGGGGGATTCGGTGAGTGGCGCGAGGATCTTGCGGTCCTCATGGTGGCAATGAGTTTGTACGGGGACTTCCCGATTGCCCTTCGGTATACTTGCGAAAATCTGTCCCTGGAGAACCTCGCGCTGATCAGCGAAGCGCTCTTCAAGGCTTGTGGTTACAAGGTCCGCCTCGCCGTGGCGGCTGGTGATGGCGATTCTTGAGAAGTGAGTTTCTCGGCGCGATATTCCAGTCGCCGTTCATGATGTGACGGGTCGACGGGTGGTGCGTCGACACATCGGGGGATGCTGCGGTCGTGCATGGATCTCATGTCGACGGAGTTGCCTCATTCGATGGGATGTCGGCCGGATGGCCATCCAGTGTGCGGATCGAGGCCGGGCCGGGGGGCCTTCGTCGCCGAATGCGTGACACCCGCTCGCCCGGGTCCATACCCGTACGCCGTGTGGCCCCGGGCCGGACGGGCTGCCCGCGCTCGCAGTATGCGTTGGGCTCCGCCGCCTTGCCGGCCAGGTCAAGTCCGGCGGTGGCTACACGCTTTCCGGGCCCGCACTCCGCTGCCGCGCCGCCTCCGCCCGCCGGTCCCCGTCGGCCCTCAGGCCGACAGTGCATCCCCCTCGCCGGGGTCCGCGGCCGCGCAGGCCGCGACCAGGACGTCCAGGGAGATGCCGAGGGCCGCGGCCAGGGCCGCGACCGTGAAGAAGGCCGGGGTCGGGGCGCGGCCGGTCTCGATCTTGCGGAGGGTTTCCGCGGAGACGCCTGCCGCCGCGGCGACGTCCACCATGCTGCGGTCGCCGCGGGCCTCGCGCAGCAGCGCGCCGAAGCGCTCGCCGCGTTCGCGTTCCCAGGGGGTCAGGGGCGTTCTCACCATGACCGTGATACTAATACCGGTATAAGTATTGGGTCACGTCGACCCCCGAGAAACCCCCCGAGAAGAGGACACGGCACATGGTGGAGATCAAGACCGACGCGGCCCTGGAGGCCATGCGCGAGGCCGGCCGCGTGGTGGCCCAGGCGCTGGCCGCCGTGCGCGAGGCGGCCCGCGTCGGGGTGTCGCTGCGTGAGCTGGACGAGGCGGCGCGAGCGGTCCTGGACGCCGCGGGCGCCCGGTCCCCGTTCCTCGGGTACCGCCCGTCGTTCGCGCCGACGCCGTTCCCCGCGGTGATCTGCGCGTCCGTGAACGACGCCATCGTGCACGGCATCCCGGACGACTACCGCCTGTGCGACGGCGACCTGGTGAGCATCGACTGCGGCGCGGAACTCGACGGCTGGACCGGCGACGCCGCGACCAGCTTCACCGTCGGTACCCCGCGCCCCGGCGACCTGGAGCTGATCGACGCCACGCAGCGCGCACTGGACGCCGGGATCGCCGCGGCCACCGTCGGCAACCGCATCGGCGACATCTCGCACGCCATCAGCAGCGTGGTCCGCGGGGCCCGTTGCGGCATGCCCCAGGACTTCGGCGGCCACGGCATCGGCCGCCGCATGCACGAGGACCCCCACCTGCCCAATCACGGGCGGCCAGGCCGTGGCTTCCCCCTGCGCCACGGCCTGGCCCTGGCCATCGAGCCGATGCTGATGGCCGGCGGTCACGACGGCTACCACGCCGCCGCCGACGGCTGGACCCTGCGAACCGACGACGGCAGCCGGGCCGCCCACATCGAGCACACCGTCGCCATCACCGAGGAGGGCCCCCGCATCCTCACCGCACTCTGAAGCGGACGCCGAACCAGCCCCTCAGCGCCGCGCCGGCCGCCGGCCCGGCGGCTGCTCCGGCTCGGGGCGCGCGGTCACGGCCGGCACGGAACGGCTCTCCGGGCCGTCCGTCGACACGGTCAGCGCCTCGTCGAAGTGCCGGATCTCCAGCGGGTCGCCCTCCAGCAGCGTGTACGTGGCCACCGAGTCGGTGATCCCGACCCGCAGCCGCCGCCCGAGCACCTGCACCGTGAAGGCCAGCCGGCGCACCTTCTCCGGCAGCCGCGGGGCGAAGCGGACCCCGCCCGCGTGGCGCCGCATCCCGCCGAAGCCCGCGACCAGTGCCATCCACGTGCCCGCGAGCGAGGCGATGTGCAGCCCGTCGCGCGTGTTGTTCTCCAGGTCCTTGAGGTCCATCAGCGCGGCCTCGCCCAGGTAGTCGTACGCCAGGCGCAGATGACCCACCTCGGCCGCGATGATCGCCTGGACGCACGCCGACAGGGAGGAGTCCCGGACGGTCAGCGGCTCGTAGTAGGCGAAGTTGCGTGCCTTCTGGCCCGAGTCGAAGCAGTCGCCCCGCACGAACATCGCCAGTACCAGGTCCGCCTGCTTGATGACCTGCTTGCGGTAGAGGTCGAAGTACGGGAAGTGGAGCATCAGCGGGTACTGGTCGGGGCGGGTCGCGGAGAAGTCCCACATCTGGTGCCGGGTGAATCCGGCAGACTGCTCGTGGACGCCCAGGGAGCTCTCGTAGGGCACGGTCATGGCCTCGGCGGCGTCCCGCCAGGCGGCGGTCTCCTCGTCGTCGACGCCGAGCGCCGTGCCCTGCTCGGCGTGGCGCTCGACCGCGTCGGCGGCGTGCCGCAGGTTCGACTGGGCCATGAGGTTGGTGTACGTGTTGTCGTCCGCGATCGCGCTGTACTCGTCGGGCCCGGTGACCCCGTCGATGTGGAACCGGCCGTGGTGGTCGTGGTGGCCCAGCGAGAGCCACAACCGGGCGGTCTCGACGAGCAGTTCCACACCCGTCTCGCGCTCGAAGCCCTCGTCGCCGGTGACCGCGACGTAGCGCACCACGGCGTCGGCGATGTCCGCGTTGATGTGGAAGGCCGCGGTGCCGGCCGGCCAGTAGCTCGACCCCTCGGAGCCGTCGATGGTCCGCCAGGGGAACGCGGCCCCCGCCAGCCCCAGTTGCCCGGCCCGCTCCCGGGCGGCGGGCAGCGTCGCCTGCCGCCAGCGCAGCGCCTCGGCGACGGCATTGGGGGAGGTGTACGTGAGCAGCGGCAGCACGAAGCTCTCGGTGTCCCAGAACGAGTGGCCGTCGTACCCCGAGCCGGTCAGGCCCTTGGACGGGATCGCGCGCTGCTCGGCGCGGGCGCCGGCCTGCAGCACGTGGAAGAGGGCGAAGCGCACCGCCTGCTGGATCTCGGCGTCGCCGTCGATCTCGACGTCGGCCCGGGACCAGAAGGAGTCCAGGTACTCGCGCTGTTCGTCGACCAGGCCCTGCCAGCCGGTGCTGCGGGCGCCGGCGAGCGCGGCCTCCACCTGGTCCCGGACCGCCGGCAGCGAGCGCACCGCGGACCAGCCGTAGGAGACCATCTTCTCCATGCGCAGCGTCTCGCCGGGGGACAGGTCGCAGGTGACCGTCAGACGGCTGGTGTCCGGCAGGCTCTCGCTGTACATCTTCGTCGACGGCGGGCCGTCCACACTGTGGTCGGCGGCCGCCCCGACGCGCAGCCCGGTGACGGCGGTGCGGTGCACCAGCCGCAGCCGGGTGTTGAGCGCCACGTCCTCCTCGGGCACCAGCGGGGACTCCAGCACGGCGGAGACACGGGGGTCTCCGGAGACCGTCGGCAGCTGCTCGTTGGCCACCAGCTCGGACTGGACGACGAGCCGGACCGTGGAGTCCACGGCCTCCACCTCGTACAGGACGGCGGCGATGGACCGCTGGGTCAGCGAGACCACCCGGGTGGAGCGGACCCGCACCGTGCAGCCGGCCGGCGAGGTCCACTCGCAGGTGCGTTGCAGCAGGCCGCTGCGGAGGTCGAGCACCCGCTCGTGGGAGAGCAGCCGACCGTAGCGGACGTCGAAGGGCTCGTCGTTGACCAGCAGCCGGATGAGCTTGCCGTTGGTCACGTTGATGACGGTCTGCCCGGCCTCGGGATAGCCGTAGCCGGCCTCGGCGTACGGCAGTGGATGCCGTTCGTGGACGCCGTTGAGATAAGAGCCGGGCAGGCCGTGCGGCTCGCCCTCGTCGAGGTTGCCGCGCCAGCCGATGTGCCCGTTGGACAGGGCGAAGACCGATTCGCTCTGTGCCAGCACGTCGAAGTCGAGCCCGGTCTCGCGCAGCGTCCACGGTTCGACCGTGAACGCGGAGTGGGTGATCACGCGTTGTCCTCCAGCAGCTCCGCGAGGTCCTGCACCACGATGTCGGCCCCGTGCTCGCGCAGCGCGTCCGCCTGGCCGACCCGGTCCACTCCCACCACGTACCCGAACCGCCCGGCGCGGCCCGCGTCCATACCGGCCAGCGCGTCCTCGTAGACGACCGCGGCGTCCGCCTCGACACCGAGGTCGCGCGCCGCCTCCAGGAAGGTGTCGGGGTGCGGCTTGCCCGGCAGCTTGCGCTCGGCGGCCACGATGCCGTCGATCCGGACGTCGAAGAGGTCCTCGATGCCGACGGCGACCAGTACGTCGCGGCAGTTGGCGCTCGAGGAGACCACGGCGGTACGGAGCCCCGCGGCGCGCACGGCGTGCACGTAGCGGACGGAGCCCTCGTAGGCCTCCACGCCCTCGGTGCGGATCTTCTCCAGCAGGATGGTGTTCTTGCGGTTGCCGACCCCGTTCACCGTGTCGCGCTCGGGCGGGTCGTCGGGTGTCCCCTCGGGCAGCTCGATGCCGCGGGAGGCGAGGAAGGTGCGCACGCCGTCGGCGCGCGGGCGGCCGTCCACGTACTCGTCGTAGTCGGCCACCTTGTCGAAGGGGCGGAAGTCCGCGCCGTCACGGCGGCGCAGGAAGTCGTCGAACGTCTCTTTCCAAGCGGCGGCGTGGACCAGCGCGGTCTTGGTCAGTACACCGTCGAGATCGAAAAGGCAGGCCCGGATGCCCTCCGGGAGACCGGTCTTCGTCATGCAACCCGCCTCCCCGCCCGGGGACCCCGGCATGCCTGCCGGGGCGGTCTACCAGCCGGACGCGGGAGCGCCGGTCGGCGGTACGGGCGGTACGGGCGGTACGCGCGGAAGATCGTGCGGGAATCCGCGACAGGGTGCCGTCGCGGGCCCGATCGGATTAGCCTCCGGACATGGCAGTACGCTTCCCTGCTTCCGTCACCATCGACGGCCGGTACGCACGGCTGGTACCGCTGTCGCGCAGCCATGTCCCCGACCTCTACCGGGCGGCCCGTGGCGACGAGCAGGTGTGGCGCTGGCTGTCGACGACGCCGCCGCGGTCGACCGCCGAGATGGGCGCCATCGTCGACCAGCGGCTCGCCCAGGCGGCGGCCGGCGAGGCGGTGGCGTTCTCCGTGGTGCCCCGGGCGACCGACCGCCCCGCGGGCTGGGCGGCGTACACCCGCATCGCGGCCGCCGACGAGCGCGTCGACATCGGCTGGAGCTGGCTCGACCCCACGCTCTGGGGCACCCCGGTGCACCTGGAGACCCACTTCATGCTGGTCTACTACGCCTTCGAGGATCTCGGCTTCGGACGCGTGCAGTGGCGGCTGGACGACCTCGACCTGCCCACGCAGGACGCCGTCAGCCGGATCGGCGGCATCCGCGAGGGAGTGCTGCGCCGCCACCTCCGGCGCGTCGACGGCACGTGGCGCGACACCGTCTACTACTCCCTCGTCGCGGCCGAGTGGCCGGCGGTCAAGGAGCGCTGGATGTCCGGCTGGATCCTCGAGTAGTCGCGGTCCCGGCCGTCACCGCCGTCACCGCCGCTTGCGACGCGTGGTGCGCCGCCAGGAGAACGGCCCCGGCAGGTCGACGGACTCGGTGCGGTCCCCGCGCGTGTTGACGGTGTGGCTCGCGTGCGGGCCGCCGGTCGTGATCGACAGCGACTTCTTGTTGATGTTGAGACGGACGCCGGGAAGGATCCGGAACGACTTCCGGAAGTTCAAAGGCATGGAAGCACTCCTCAGGACAGTACGGAACGTGACGTGGTCGTCTCGTGACCGCCTGCCCCCCGGACGCGTTTTCATGACCGACGAGCCGTCAGATCGATTCCGGTGCACCGCCGGTGGGGTCCGCACGGCACGTGATCCGCGCTCCGGTGCTTCCCTCCGGACCGGGGTCGTTCACCAGGCGTAGGCGCGGTTCATGATCAACTGGGCGACGACGGGTTCGAGCCGCGGATGGGCCACCATCACCGTGAGGCCGTTCGGGTCGCGTCCCTCGACCACCGTGCGGCCGTCGACCGTGGTGGTCTCCACGTGCGCGTCGCGCTCCCGCAGCAGGTGCTCGCACCGGCTCAGGTCCTCGGGATCCCGCGCGGTCCACACCGTCGCCTGGACCCCGACGCCGCCGAGCGAGTGCTCACCGCGCGGCATCGCCCGCAGCACCACCATAGAGCCCCCGGCGTCCGTCAGCAGCAGGGCCGTGGTGTCGCGGGTCGCGATCTCCATGCGCAGCAGGTCGCCGTAGAACGCCGCCGACTGGTCCAGGTCGCGTACGTAGATCACGAGCGCCGACAACCGCGGCCTCTCGTCCGCGGGGTCCTGGCCCCCGGTGGGGGCAGGGGTGCCCGTGTGGGGCGACGAAGGCGTCATCGGGGCTCCCGTCTCATCGGCCCGTACGGAACGGCGGCCGGTCGCGGGATGCGGCCGGTGCCCTCTCCACGCTATCCGGCTCCGCGCCGGGTCGCCCCCCGCGAGCGCGGTCCCGGGCGCTCAGGCCGCCGGGCAGCACGCGGTCGGGGCCTCGCCGGCGGCACCCCGCGGGGCCCCGAAGCGCGCGAGCACGTGCCAGAGCCGCTTGAGCGCCTGCGGGTCGTGGCGGCCGGTGCGGGCGGCGTCCCCGATCATGCGCGGGTCGAGGATCCCGCCGGCGGAGACGGCCACGCCGAGGTCGGTGTACTCCCGGCCGCGGTAGTCCGCGTGCCGCACCAGGTGCTCCGTGGTCAGCCGGAAGCCGCCGTGCCACTCGACCGGGCAGGGCAGCCGCCGGGCCGCGGCCTCCACGGCGGTGCCGCGGAAGGACGGGTCCAGCACCAGCGCCTCGACGTCGCCGTCCAGCACGACCGGGCCGTGCACCTGGGCCTCGATGTGGCCGTCCAGGGTGTCCAGCCCGTCGTCCGCCGCCGGCTCCAGCAGCGAGAAGCGGGCCGCCACCGCGAAGAGCTCCGGTTCCGTGGAGCTGTCCGGGTAGCAGAACGTGGTCCTGGCCAGTGTCCGCGCAGCGAGCCGGAAGTGGCAGGAGCCGAAGCGCGGCGCGCCGCCGGCCGGGTCGCGCCGGTGGTTGACCGCCCCGTACACCGGACGCTCGTGAGCCGCGGCGCGGTCGTAGGCGCCGCCGAAGATGCGGCTCTCCCAGAGCCAGCGGTCACCGCCCGGGTGGGCGGTCAGACCCCCGTTGCCGGTACCCGTCACGAACTGCGAGCGGTACACGCCGTCCTGGGCGATCCTCGCCAGTGTCGTCGTGCCGCGCGCGTCCCGGTCGGGGTGGAAGTTGAGTGTGAGACGGAGGCTCGGGTCGACCGGGCCGCCCGAGGAGCGGGCGGCGACATGGCGCAGGGCGTGCTCCTGCGGCGTGCGGACGGGGGCACCGGCGTTCATCGCCACAGTGTGCCCGGGCGCGGGACGGGGCCGCACCGGGGTTTCCGGGGCCCGGGGCGGGTCGCGGCGGCGGACGGTCAGGCCGCGCCGAGTGCTTCCACCATGATCCGGCGGGTCTCGTCCAGGTACGTCTGCGCCGCCGCCCGCGCGGCCGCGCCGTCCCCCGACTCCACGGCGGAGACGAGGGGTTCGAGGCGTTCGGCGGCCCGGGCCGGGTCGCGGAAGGGCGCGACGAGCTGGGCGCGCAGGGGGAGGTAGGCCGCGAAGAGGGTGTTGGTCAGCAGGACGTAGACGCGGTTGCCGGTGGCGTGGGCCAGGGCGCGGTGCACCTCGGCGTCGGCGAGCTGGGCCGCGTCCGGGCCGGGGGCGTCGGCGACGGCGGCCAGCAGCTCGCGCAGCCGGGCCCGTTGGCCTGCCGTCCCGGCGACCGCGGCGCGCTCGGCGATGAGCGCGCCCACACCGGCGCGCACTTCGAAGATGTCGGCCAGCCAGCCGGGATTGTGGCGGACGAGCATCGGCAGCAGGTCGGCGCCGCCCAGGCGGAGGTAGTCGCGCACCCGGGTGCCCACGCCGTGCCGGGTCTCCAGCAGACCGGCCTGGGTCAGCCGGCCGAAGGCGTGCTTCACGGTGGTGCGGGTGACGCCGTAGCCCTCGGCGAGGCGCTGCTCGGGCGGCAGGAGGGCGCCGGCGGGGTGCACTCCGCCGAGGATGTCGTCCTGGAGGCGGCGCTCCAGGACGTCGACGAGGCTCTCACGGGTCAAGGGGTCCACCGGGGCCGTCCTCTCAGCAGGCGTGCCGAACGTGCGGTCCCAGCCCAGCGGCCCCGGGGGCTTGCGTCAACACGGAGAGGCAGTGGATGAGCCACTGATTCAATGAGTCTCTGTACAACCTCTTGCCCTGACATCACGTCAGGTGCATTCTTCGGTGGTGCCCCCGGCCCGTCCCCTCTGACCACCGGAGTGTGCCCATGACCCCGTTCCCTCGCCCCGCCCGCCTGTTGACGGCGGTCGCCGTCGGCATCGCCTCTCTCGTAGCCCTCACCGTCGCCGCGGGCCCCGCCTCGGCCACGGCGCCCGAGCCCTACACCGAGCCCGCCTTCGCCGGTTCCTGTGCCTGGCACTCCTATGGCGAGGGCGAGACACCCGACCCCTGGCTGTGGCTCACCGACCCGGTGTGCGTCGAGTACTCCAAGCGCGACATCACCTTCGACAACGGCGGCGCCGTCCGCTTCCTGCTCGCCGAGCCCTCCCGCTTCGCCCTCGCGCTGCCCGTCTGCCGCTACTACCAGCGCGACCACTGGAGCGTGCAGTCCACCACCGGCGCGATCCCGTACGTGACCTGGAACGGCCGCTACTGGTTCGACAAACGCGAGCGGCGGGCCGCGATGCGGCTGACGGACTTCCACGTCAACGGCGTCAGCGTCGGCATCGGCGACGTGGTGGCCGCACTGCGCCCGCAACTGCCCGAGGTGGCCGACGTCCTGGCCGCGTACGGCGACGAGGCCGGCGAGACCGGCCTGGCGATCACACTCCCCTTCAGCCTGTTCTGCCCGGCGCGGTAGCCGTGGACGCGGGTATCGACCGCCGCGCCGTGCTGCGCGGACTCGCCGCGGCCGTCGCCGCCCTGCCCGTCCTGGGCACCGGGGCGGGGACGGCGGCGGCCGCCGCGGCCGCCACACCGGCCTACGGTTCCTGGCCGGTCTCCACGCTGGAGGCGTTCGCCGACACCCTGGTGCCGGGGGAGCGGCGCGGACCCTCCGACCGGGCCGTCGCCGGGGCCGCCGCGGGCCCCGGCGCC
Organism: Streptomyces sp. NPDC002574; assembly: GCF_042889545.1. Classification (NCBI taxonomy): domain Bacteria; kingdom Bacillati; phylum Actinomycetota; class Actinomycetes; order Kitasatosporales; family Streptomycetaceae; genus Streptomyces; species Streptomyces sp. NPDC002574. Next base: position 303,300 of record NZ_JBIARB010000011.1, on the reverse strand, counting down.
GTGCAGGCGGGCGCCGTAGCCCTGTTGACCGCGCCCGAACTCCCCCTGGCCCCTCTGCTGCCGGGCATCGCCACGCTGCTGGACGCCCGCGCCACCGGGTACGCCGTCACGCACCTGATCCTGCTGCCCCTGGACCGGCCGCCGTTCGTCGGGCTGGCCTTCGACCACCGCACCGCCGTGACCGCCGGGCTGTTCCAGCCGGACGACCCCGACCGCCCGGTCTGGCAGCTGCTGTCGTTCCTGGTTGGGCTCGCCTTCGACACCGCCGCCCACCTGCACACCGCGCAGGCCCTGGCCGACGGCCACCCGGGGCTGACCTGGATCGGCTTCCCGGCCCCCGGCCCGGACGGCCTGTGGCGCTTCCCCGACCACTCGTACGGCAGGGCCCTGGCCGCGCCGCACCCCGCCACCACGCCCTCCGGGAGCCCCGCATGAGCCCGCAGACCACCGATGTCCTCGTCGTCGGCAGCGGATTCGGCGGCGCCATCCCCGCCTACCACCTGGCCGCGGCCGGTGCCCGCGTCACCGTCCTGGAACGCGGACCCCGTCTGGCCACCGAGGAGTTCACCCACGACCTGAACCTCGGGGCCTATCCCCGGATCGTCGACGTCATCAAGGGCGACGGCATATCGGTGGTGGCGGGCAACTGCGTCGGCGGGGGCAGCGTCGTGTACTTCGCCGCCTCGCTGCGCGCGCCGTCCTTCGTCTTCGGGCGCCGCGACCCCGCCGGGCGCCGGCTGTGGCCCTTGACCATCACGCGCGCCACGCTGGACCCCTGGTACGACCAGGTGGAGCAGGCACTGCCGGTGACCCGGCTGGACTGGACCGACGTGTCCTACGCGGGCGGTGTCCTGGCCGCCGCCTGCGACCGTGCCGGGCACACCTGCAACCCGGTGCCGGTCGCCGTCGACCGCGCGCGCTGCACCGACTGCAACTGGATGCTGTCCGGCTGCCGTTTCGGCGCCAAGCGCTCCATGCTGCTGAACTACCTGCCCGCGGCCGAGGCCCACGGCGCGGAGATCAGGCCGCTGCACGAGGTCCAGCTCGTACGGCCGTCCACCGAACCCGGCTACCGCTACGCGGTCGACTGGACGACCCTCGACGCCGGCGACTACACGTGCCCCACGGGGGTGGGCACGATCCACACCAGGACCCTGGTCCTGGCCGCCGGCGCCGTCGGCACACCGGTCCTGCTGCAGCGCTCGGCCCCGCTCCTCGGCGGTGTCCCGGCCGCCGTCGGCGGGTGGTTCTCCGGCAACGGCGACCGCGTCAGCGTGGCCGAACTCGACGAGGGCAGGGTCCGCTCGCTGCTCGGGCTGTCGCGCAGCGACACCGTCGCCTACGAGGCGCTGCCCATCGGCATGCCGATCACCTCCGCCTCCTACGACCGACTGGACGCCGCGGCACCGGAGTTCTCCCGTTTCACGCTGCAGCAGATCTACTTCCCCACGGTCACCAACACCCTCGCGCAGACCGCGGCGGGGCTGTGGTCCGGCGTGGACAAGAAGCGGATGCGGGCGCGGTGGCGCTCGTGGCTGACCGTGCTCGCCATGACGGAGGACGAGACCGAGGGCCGCTTCGGCGCGCCGCCGCTCACCGGCAGCTTCACGCGCCTGGCCAACGGGATCGGGCTGGGCACCATGCGCTTCACCCCCGGTGCCGGGACACGCCGGGGATGGGACGCCGCCGACGCCCATGCGCGGTCGATCCTGGAGAGGGACGGCCTGGCGACCGTGCGCCCCTGGGACGAGCACGTGACGGGGACGGTGACCGCGCACCCCCTCGCATCGTGCCGCACCGGGGACTCCGCCGCCTTGTCCGCCCTCGACGACCTGCACGAACTCCGGTCCCACCCCGGGATCTTCGTCACCGACGGCTCGGCCGTGCCGACCTCCCTGACCGTGAACCCCTCCCTGACCATCGCCGCCCTCGCCGAACGCGCCTGCCCGGCGATCGCGGCCCGCTGCGCCCAGGCGGGCGTCGATCTGCGCTACGCGCCGAGCGATCCGCTCACCGGGCGGGCCCAGGGCGGCGCCGTCGCCACCGCGGCGCGGGAGCTGGCGGCGCGCGCCGCGGCCGGCTGACCGGTGTGGCGCGTCGCCGCTGACCGGGCATGATCGGTGCCATGGGCATCGTGGAGGACGTGGCGGAACGGGTCGCCGCCGGGCACACCGTGGAGTTCGACTGCCCGGACGGGGCCGCGCCGCCGCCGCTCCGCGCCGGACAGCGCCTCGTCGTGGCCCCGGCCGACCCCTCTGGGGTCGCGGCCGGGGACGTCGTCCTGGTTCGGGACACGGGCGCCGCCGGACTGCACCTGGTGACGGCCGTGGACGGGGACGGCCCCCGCGTGCGGTCCGCCGCCGGCGAGAGCACGGACGGCGGGCGGGTCGTCGGCGTGTGCGTCGCCGTGGACGGCGCGCCGCGCTCCGCCCGCCTCGACCTGCTCCCGCTGCGCGTCGACCACGCGGAGGAGATGGCGCGCGTCCTGTCCGACCCCGCCCTGTACGTCTTCACCGGCGGCCGCCCCGACACCCCGGCCGAACTGCGCGCCCGCTACGGGCGTGTGCTGGCCGGTTCCCCCGATCCGGCCGTCTCCTGGCTCAACTGGGTGCTCCGGCTGCGCGACGAGGGGTGCCTCACCGGTTACGTCCAGGCGACGATCTCCCCGGGAGCCGCCGGCCCCGAGGCCGAGATCGCCTGGGTCGTCGGCACCCCCTGGCAGCGCCGCGGCCTCGCCCGGGAAGCGGCCCGCGCGCTGACCGGCTGGCTCGACTCCCGCGGCGTCCGCACGATCGTCGCCCACATCCACCCCGACCACCGCGCCTCCGCCTCCGTCGCCCAGACCTGCGGGCTCACCCCGACCGGCCACTGGCACGACGGCGAGCGCCGCTGGCGGCGCGAGGTGCCGGAGGGTGTCCCGGAAACCGCTTGAGTCTCCCCCAGGGGGAGACGGGAGGGTGGGGGCATGGACGACGGCACACTCCATTCCATCGGCGAACTGGCCCGGCGCACGGGACTGACGGTCAAGACCGTCCGGTTCTGGTCCGACCGCGGGATCGTGGTCCCCACCGGCCGCAGCGCCGCCGGCTACCGGCTGTACGGGGCGCGGGCACTCGCGTGCCTGGAACTGGTGCGGACGCTGCGGGACCTCGGAATGGACCTCGCCACGATCCGCAGGGTCGTGGACCGGGAACTCACGCTGCCCGAGGTCGCCGCGGCCCATGCCGAGGCACTGGCGGCGCAGATCCGCGTCCTGCACCTGCGGCGCGCCGTGCTGACCACGGTGGCCGAACGCGGCTCCACACCCGAGGAGATGGATCATTTGAACCGGCTGGCCAAACTGACCGAGCAGGAGCGGCGACGGGTGGTCGACGGCTTCCTGGACGCCGTCCTCGGCGGCCTCGCGGACCCGGCGGTCGCCGGGATCCGCCGCACGCTGACGCCCGAACTGCCCGACGACGCCGCCCCGGAGCAGCTCCGCGCGTGGGTGGAGCTGGCCGAACTGACCCAGGACGAGACCTTCCGCGCGAGGCTGCGCGCCCTGGCCGAGGACCTGACGGCCCGGCGGGCCGAAGGCGGCGACGGACTGCCGCGCCGCGACGTGGTCGCGGTGGTCAGGGACCGGGTCGGCCCGGCGGTCGCGGCCGGCGTCGATCCGCTGTCCCCGCGGGCGGCCCCCGTCGTGGCGTCGCTGACCGCCGGCTGCGCCGAGGCACTGGGCACCGCGGACGACGAGGTCCTGCGCGGCCGTCTGCCGTCCCTGCTGGCGGCCGCAGACGACCCCCGCCGGGAGCGGTACGTCGCGCTGCTGGCGACGGTCAACGGCTGGCCGGTGCCCGAGTCCGCCGCCCCCGCACTGGACTGGTCGCTGCGGGCCCTGGCCGTGCCCCGGTCCGGCGCCACCAGCCCCGCCCCGTGAGCGAGGACGCGCGGGTGACCATCGGGCCGACGGCCGACGGCCGCCGTCGTCGCCGTGACCTGCGGGCACCGCCGTGACCTGTGAGGGAGGCGAGGCACCAACTCACGCTCGGAACCGCTAAGTTGTCTGTTGATCGGATCGATTATTCGATTTTTCGAGTTTCAGGGGATGGTCCCATGGGCAACGACAGCCAGGCGTCCGCGGCCTACGAGTCCGCCGAGCAGCTCCGCAAGCGCATCGACACCACGCGGGCCCATCCGGCCCGCGTCTACGACGTGTTCCTCGGCGGCAAGGACAACTACCCCGTCGACCGCGACGCCGCCGCGGCCGCCCTCGCCGCCAACCCCCGCGGGTACCTCGACGTCCGGCACAACCGGGACCTCCTGCGCCGGGCGGTGAACCACCTCGCGGGCGAGGTGGGCATCCGCCAGTTCCTCGACATCGGCACCGGGCTGCCGACCCAGGAGAACGTCCACCAGATCGCCCAGCGGATCACCGCCGACGCCCGTGTGGTGTACGTCGACAACGACCCCGTCGTCCTCGCGCACGCCCGTGCCCTGCTCGCCTCCGGTCCCGAGGGCAGGACCGACTACATCGACGCGGACCTGCGCGACCCCGCCGCCATCCTCGAACAGGCCGCCCGCACCCTCGACTTCGACCAGCCGATCGCGCTCGTGCTGGTGGCCGTGCTGCACTTCGTCGAGGACGACGAGGCGTACGGGGTCGTCAAGCACCTCGTGGACGCGCTGCCCTCGGGCAGCCACGTCGTCCTCACCCATCTCACCTCCGACCTGAACGCCGAGCAGATCGCCAAGGTGGCCAGGACCTACCAGGACCGGGGCTTCTCCTTCGTGCTGCGCCCGCACGGCGAGGTCCTGCGCTTCGCGACGGACAACGGCCTCGACCTCGTCGAGCCCGGTCTCGTCCCCGTGCACCACTGGCGTCCGGACCACTCCCCGGACACCGGCGCCTCCACCGCGGACATGGACCCGGCGTTCATCGAGGGCATGGACGACATCGACAAGATCCGTTACAACGACATCAACGACGTGACGGACGCCGACATCAACGTCTACGGCATGGTGGCCCGCAAGGCCTGAGCTGCCCTGACGCCGAACGCCGGGCGCGCGCCCGGCGTTCAGCGTCGGTAGATCGTGATCGAGTGCCCGACCTCGTCGATCGCGGTCGCACCCTCCAGGAGCGCGGCGAGCCGCCCTTCCGCCTTGGCGACCGAGGAGTCCGAGACGACGAGCAGGCCGTGCACCCGCTCCGGGGGCACGGTCAGCGGATTCCGCGACGCGATGCCGTAGTACGACGGCACGCCGCTGCCCTTGTAGACCAACCAGACCGGTTCGCCCGGGTGACGCTCCCGCAGGCGGTCGGCGAGCCGCCCCAGGTCCTGGCCCCAGTCGACGTTGGAGTCGTGCAGGCGCAGATGCGTCCGCGCGGGACCGCCGAACGCCTCGTTGGAGTACGGCAGGTAGTAGGGGAACGTCCGCAGCGAGCTGACCGCGACGAAGGCGACCAGCACGGCAGCCGTCACATGGACCCACCGCCCTCGCACCGCCGTGACCCCCGCGGCCGCGACCGCGCCGAACACGGGCATGAACACCGCGTAGCGGACGCCCAGGTCCCGCGACCCGGTCATCGCCGCTGCCAGCAGCACCAGGGGCGGCAGCAGCACGTACGCCGCCGCGGGCCGCAGCCGGGGGACGGCGAGCAGCACCACCGCACCGGCCGCCCACAGGACCAGCATGCCGAGCGGGGTCTTCACCAGCAGCGCCGCGGGCAGGTAGTACCAGAGCGCCCCGTGATAGTGCCGGCCGAAGAGGAAGCCGTCCCACGTGGCGTTCTCCAAGCCGAACTGCAGCCGCACGCCGTCCCGGTAGGCCTCCGGGAACGGCAGCAGCGAAGCCGCCAGGCCGCGCAGTCCGTGGAGCGCCGGCATCCCGTCCGGTGTCGTCCACCGCAGCCGCGGGTTCACCGCGAGATAGGCGGCCCAGACCACCGCCACCGCGACCAGCCCCACGCCGGCCGCCGCGGCGAGGCCGTGCGCCCATCGCCGGCGCCTTCCCTGGTCCACGGCGACCAGGAGCAGCACCACCGGCACCGCCACCAGCATGTTCATCTTGGTGGCCAGGGCCGCCCCGAGCGCCGCGCCGGCGAGGGGCAGCCACAGGCCCGGCCGTCCGCGGGCGCGCCACAGGCACCACACCGAGGTCAGCACGAAACCGGCCGCGGGCACGTCCAGGGTGGCCAGTGACCCGTGCGCGACGACGTCCGGCGAGAAGGCGTACAGCGCCAGGGCCGGCAGTGCCCCCGCCGGACCGAAGAGGTCCTTCGCGAAGGCCAGGACGACCAGCCCGAAGAGCAGCGTCAGCACGATCACCGGCAGGCGCGCCGCGAGCATCACCCGCCACGGGTCGTTGCCCGACTCGTACAGGACGCGGCGCCCCAACTGCGTCTGGTCCCCGGCGAAGCCCCGGTCCAGACGCACGTCCGCGAACGCCAGCCCGCTCTCGATCACGAGCTTGCCCAGCGGCGGGTGCTCGGGGTTGAAGCGCAGGCTGTGCTCGCGCAGGTAGAGCTCCGCGGTGCCCACGTAGACGGGTTCGTCGATGGTGGGAGTCTGCTGCACGGCGGTCGTCACCATGGCGACCGCCATCTGCGCCAGCAGCGCGACCACGGCCAGGACGAACAGCCACTGGTACCGGGGCCGCGCGCGCTGCGCCGGTCCGGGCCCCGGTGCGGCAGCGGGCGCACCCGCCGCGCCCGGTGCGGTCAGGGGGTGGTGTGGTCCTGGCCCTGGTCTCATCGCTCCCGCACCCCGTGCCGTGCCGCGCGCACAAGGCCGTCCCTGTGCCTGTCCGCCCCGCATCATGGCACGCGGCCCGGCGGCGTACGCCGGCTTCTCAGCCGCGCAGCACCTTCCGGCCGAGCTCCCGGCGCGCCGGGTCGAGCCCCGCGTCGATCTCCTTGGCCCGTGCCAGGGCTCCGGTGCGGGCGCGAGGTTCACCCCGGGTTGGTTGTCCCGTCCCTGCCCCGCAACGGAACATGGGGGCATGAGCCGTGACGAACGCCCCGCCGAGGGACACCACGAGGGGGTCCGCGACCTTGTCGCGCGGATCGCCGAGCACCATTGGGACGCCGTACGACGCCATGACGAGGACGAGTTGACGCAGGCGGTCGACGAGGCCGCGTTCGACCTCGGAGCGGACATCGCCCACCCCGGCACCGGGCACGGGCCGGTCGGTTACGACGTGGAGACCGACCTCGGACGGGAGAAGGAGCCGCCCGAACTGCGCCCGTGACGCGGTGGCCCGGGCCGCGCCTCCCGCATGCCGTGCCCGCCCAGGGGTAGCCGCGCAATGAGGGCCGAGGGGCGGGGAACATCCGCTGACGATCCATCAGCATCGCGAAGCCCGCGCTGCGAGGGCCGGTTCGGCCGGGATCACGGAAAGGGCGGAGCGATGACGGACAAGGAAGAGGCGGGCGGGGCGGCGTCGACCCCGACGCCCGAGCAGCTGCGCGAGGACGTGGCGCGCGCCCGGGAGGAAGTCGGCCGTGCCGCGGCGGAGTCGGCGGCCCACGCGCACGAACGCGTGGCGGCCGCGCGGCAGCAGATCGACGAACGGACGGCGCAGGCCAGGGACAAGGCCGCCTGGGCGTTCAAGCGCGTCCAGGAGCACACCCCGGAGCGCTTCCGGCAGCAGGCCGAGGAGGCCGCCACGGCGGCGGGCCGCAACCGCGGGCAGATCCTCGCCGTCGTCTCGGGTTTCGTGCTGATCTACCTGGTCGTGCGCCGCACCAGGCGGTGAGCGCCGGGCCATGAGGAAGTCCAAGGTTCTGTACCGGCCGGTGGGGCTGGTCCTCGGCGCGCTCGGAGGCGCGGTGGCGGGTGCGCTGTTCACGAGGGCGTGGAAGCTCGTCGGAAGCGAGGGCGAGGCCCCCAGGGCCACCGACGAGGACCGTGCGTGGCGGGAGATCCTGATGGCCGCCGCGCTGCGCGGCGCGATCTTCGCCACCGTCAAGGCCGCCGTCGACCGGGGCGGCGCGGTCGGCGTGCGGCGGCTGACCGGCACCTGGCCCGGCTGACCGTGATCGCCCGGACGGCCCGGACGGCCACCCGGGCGCGGGCGCACTACGCCTCGTCCGCGGCCGTTCTGCGCAGGTAGGCCCGCGCGACGTCGCGCAGTCGCGCCCGGTCGAGACTGCGCCCGTGCCCCGGGTGCACGACGGACACGTCCAGTCCGCACAGGAACTCCAGGCTGCGCCGGTAGGCGGCAACGTCGGACTCGGGCAGATCGTCCACCAGGTACCCGTCGTAGACGACGTCACCGGAGTACAGCGCCCCGGTGTGCTCCTCCAGCAGCGCGACGGACCCGGGCGTGTGGCCCGGCAGATGCAGGACGGTGAGCGTCCGGCCGCCGAGATCGATGCGGTCACCGTCCTCCACCGGGTGGGTCAGCGTCACCCCGCCGAGGCGGTACGCCGCAGGGTCGTAGCCCGGTTCGGGGAGCGTGTCGATCATCAGGTCGGGGAAGTCCGCGCCCACGTCCTCGGTGCCGAGCAGACGGGCGAGTTCTGGCCCGTCCAGGCTGGCCGGGACACCCGCCGCCAGGGCGGCCGCGTCGGCGGGGTGCCCCGCCCGCTCGCGGAACTCGTACGCCCCGCCGACGTGGTCCAGGTGCGCGTGGCTGAGGACGACCAGCGGATCGCGCGCGAAGAGCGCCGGCACCGCCTCGCGCAGCGCGACCACGCCCAGCCCCGCGTCCACCACGACGTCGCGGTCCGTGCCCCGCAGCCACCACACGTTCGACCTGAGGATCTCGTGGACGTGCGGCTCGGAGAGGCGGACCAGGCCGTCCCCGAACCGCAGTTGCTCGAACCAGGGGCTCATGGCGGCCCATTGTGCCCGGTGCCCGGTGCCGCCCGCGGCGCCGGGTCCCGCCAGGCGGCGGGGGGTGGGCACCTCCGCCCGGCGGGGCAGGACCGGACGCCTGCCGGATACCCGTCGGCGGTCCCCGGCGGGGAGTATCGAGACATGGCGCACGATGTTCTCTTCACCGTGTCGGCCCCGGGGCGACCGGTAGCGGAGCGGGCGGCTCCCACCGGCGCCCCGGTAGGCACCGCCGGAAACACTTCGGTGGGCCGCATGGTGGGCGTGGACCTCGCGCGCGGGTTGGCGGTACTCGGAATGTACGCAGCCCACGTGGGTCCCGATCCTTCGGTGGGAGGGTTCCAGGGATGGCTGATGGAGGTGGCGCAGGGCCGGTCGTCGGCCCTCTTCGCTTTCCTGGCCGGTTTCTCGATCGTTCTCATCACCGGGCGGTATGCCCCCGCCACCGGCCGTGCCGGCCGGCAGGCGGTCGTCCGGGTGGTGGTCCGCGCGGTGATCCTGGTGGCCCTGGGTACCGCGCTGACCCTGCTGGGCACCTCGGTCGAGGTGATTCTCGCGTATTACGGCGTGTGCTTTCTGCTCGTTCTCCCGCTGTACCGGCTGCGCCCCGCCGTCCTCGCGGCGATCGCGGCGGGCAGTGTGCTGGTGCTGCCCCAGGCGCTCTTCGTGGTGCAGCGCTCGATCGATCAAGGCTCGTGGGCCGAGGTGGTCACGCGGCACGACCTCCTGGCCCACGTCGGCGGCACGGACGGCGTCATCGGGCTGATGTTCACCGGTGACTATCCCGTCCTCGCGTGGGTGCCGTTCCTCATCGCCGGCATGGCGGTTGCCCGTCTCGACCTCCGGTCGGCGGCCGTTCGTGCGCGGCTGGCGATGACAGGTGGAGCGCTGGCCCTGGTCGGCTACGGCGGATCATGGCTGGCGCTGCACTTGATTCCCGGCGTGGTGCCGGGAATCTCCACGTTCGGGGTGGATGCGGAACGCGGCGGAGCGCGGTCGGCCTGGTGGTCGGACGCCGCGGGCTTCCCGAGCGGCGACGGTGATTCCGCGTCGTGGCTGTGGGCGGCCTCCCCGCACAGCGAGACCACGCTCTCGGTGGTCGCCGGCACGGGTGTCGCCCTGCTGGTGCTCGTCGGGTGCACGGACGCCGTCGCCCGCGGGCGTACCGTCCGGCGGGTCGCGACGCCGGTGATCGCGGTCGGCTCCATGTCGCTGACGTTCTACGTCGGGCACATCCTCGCCATCAAGGCACTGGGCCTGAACCTCGACGACCTTCCCGGCCCGCCGATGGGGGTCCTTCTCGCGTTCGTCGCGGCGGCGCTGCTGCCGGCCTTCGTCTGGTCGTCCTTCTTCCGGCGGGGCCCCCTGGAGTACGCGCTGAACAGGGCGACCCTCATCAGCCGCTACGTGGCCTGAGCCCCGGCCCGGGCGCGCCGTTCACGTCCCGCGGGCCGGCAGCCCCACCCGCAGACGGAAGCCCCGGCCGGCGGTCGGCGCGCCGGGCTCACGGCGCGCGCCCGTCCCCGTGGCGGTGGCGCAACAGCCCCGCGCGTTCGGCGAGGAGCGCGGCCTGCACCCGACTGCCCACCCCCAGCTTGGTGAGGATGGCGCTGACGTGGTCCTTCACGGTGCCGGTGCTCAGGTGCACCCGGGTGCCGATGTCTGCGTTGGACAGCCCTTCGGCGACGAGAACGAGCACGTCGCGCTCCCGGTCGGTCAGCGCGGCCACCGCGTGCGCCGCGCTGACCTGCTCCTCGCCCTCCAGGTAGCCGTCCACGACGGTACGGGTGACCTCGGAGGCGAGCACGACCCCGCCCGCCGCCAGGTTCCGCACCAGGTACGCCAGCTGCTCGGGGTCGGTGTCCTTCAGCAGGAAGCCCGCCGCCCCGGCCCGGAGCGCGGCGGCGACGTACTCGTCGGTGTCGAACGTGGTCAGCATCGCCACCACCGGGGGCGCGGGCATCCGGCGGATCTCGGCGAGGATCGTGAGACCGTCCACGTCGGGCATCCGGATGTCGAGGAGCACGACGTCAGGACGCAGCTCCTCCACCGCCCGCAGCGCCCGTCCCCCGGGCACCGCGGCGACCGTCTCGATGTCGTCCGCCGCGTCGAGGATGTGCTGGAATCCCGTGCGGATCAGCGCCTCGTCGTCCACGACCAGTACCCGGATCATCCTCGATCCCTACCCCGCACCGCCGCGAGAGCTGCCGGGTATGGTGCTTTTGGTCGGGAAGAGAATGTTTGGTCTCTTTGTTGGATGCCCTGCACGATGGTGGGTGCGGCGCCCGGCCGGTCGGGTCCGGGGCGGAGAGGAGCCAGGATGTGGACGTGGTGGCGTGACGGACCCCGTGGCGCGGGGGACCGGGAGACCGCCGCCTGGCGCGCCCGTGACTACGTCATCACCGCCGTCGCCGCCCTGCTGATCGTGGCTGTTCCGGTGGCGGACCTGTTCCTGCCGATGAACATCCACGTCGCGCACGTCCTGGTGGTGCCGGTGGCCCTGGTCGCCGCCTTCGCCGGGCCCCTGCGCGGCTCCCTGGCCGCGCTGCTCGCCGTACTGGCGCTGATCGCCGCCGCCCTCGAACGCGACGCACTGACCACGGAGAACGTCCTGGTGCAGCTGGCGTCGCTGGTGCTGGTGTCGGTGCTGCTGGTGGTCTTCGCCCTGTCGAGCGAGCGGGGACGGCACGAACTCGCCGGTGAGCGCCGGATCTCGGAGGCGGCCCAGCGGGTCGTCCTGCGGCCGCTGCCCGGCCGCTCAGGACCGCTGACGATCGCCTCCGCCTACCGCTCGGCCGACGACGGAGCCCGGGTCGGCGGCGACCTGTACGCGGTCGCCCGCACCGCGAACGCCACGCGCCTGCTCATCGGGGACGTGCGCGGCAAGGGACTGAACTCGCTCGGCGAGACCGAGACCGTGCTCGGCGCCTTCCGTGCCGCCGCCCACCGCCAGGAACCGCTGCCGGAACTGGTCGCCTCGCTGGAGGGCAGCGTGCGCTGGGGCCTGGCGGAGTTCTGCGACACACCCGCCGAGGCCGACGTGGGGGAGCGCTTCGTGACGGCCGCGGTCGTCGAGATCCCCGACGACGAGCCGTACGTCCACGTGGTCAGCTGCGGCCACCTGCCGCCGCTCCTGCTGCACGAGGGCCGGGCGACGCTGCTCGACGTGGCCGATCCCGCGCCGCCGCTCGGCCTCGGCGCCCTGGCCGAGAGCACGTACGCCCCCAGCACCTTCCCCTTCGCCGGCGGCGACCAGCTGCTGCTCTACACCGACGGTCTCACCGAGGCCCGCGACGCCGAGGGCGGCTTCTACCCCCTGCTGGAACGCGCTGCCGGTCTGCCCGGCTCATGCCCGGCCACCCTGGTGCGGGAGGTGACCCGGGACCTGCTGGGCCACGCCCACGGGCCGCTGGGCGACGACATGGCCGTCGTCGCCCTCCAGCGCGCCCACTGAAGCCCGTGCGGCCGGACGCCCCGGCTCATTCCTCCGCGTAGGCCTCCAGCAGCCGCAGCCACACCTCGCTGATCGTGGGGAAGCACGGGACGGCGTGCCACAGCCGGTCGACCGGTACCTGCCCGGCGACGGCCACGGTCGCGGAGTACAGCAGTTCGCTGACATTGGGCCCCACGAAGGTCACGCCCAGCAGCCGGCCGCTGTCCTCGTCCACGACCATGCGGGCCCGGCCCGTGTAGCCGTCGGCGTACAGGTTCGCGCCCTGAACCGAACGGCCCGGGTCCACGTCCACCGCGCGCACCCGGTGCCCGGCACGCTCCGCCTCCGCCACGGACAGGCCCACCGCGCCGGCCTCGGGGTCGCAGAAGAACACCTGCGGCACGGCGTGCACGTCGGCGGTGGCCGCGTGCCGGCCCCACTCCGCGGTGTCCAGCTCCCGGCCGGCCGCCAGGGCGCCGATCGCGGCGCCTGCGATGCGCGCCTGGTACTTGCCCTGGTGGGTCAGCAGGGCGTGCCGGTTGATGTCGCCGAGCGCGTACAGCCACCCGCCGTCGACGCCGCGGACCCGGCAGCTCTCGTCGACGTCCAGCCACGCGCCGGGGGACAGGCCCACGGTGTCCAGGCCGATGTCGTCGGTCAGCGGCAGCCGGCCGGTGGCGTAGAGGACTTCGTCGACCTCCAGGGTGTCGCCGTCGTCCAGCGTCACGGTGACCGGCCCGGTACCGCCCGGCCGGGACAGCGCCTTCACCGCCACCCCGGTCCGGATCATCACGCCCGCCTCGGCCAGTCCGGCCGCGACCATCTCGCCGGCGAAGGGCTCCATGCGCGGCAGCAGACCGCTGCGGCGCACCAGGAGCGTCACCTGCGAACCGAGCCCCTGCCAGGCGGTGGCCATCTCCACCGCGACCCCGCCGCCGCCGACGATCGCCAGCCGCGGCGGCACCGTGTGGGAGTCCGTCGCCTCGCGGTTCGTCCACGGCTTCGCCTCGTCGAGCCCGGGGACGGCGGGAATCGCGGGTTTGCTGCCGGTGGCGACGGCGACGGCGTGCCGGGCGGTAAGAACGCGCCGCTCGCCCTCGGGGGTCTGCACGGCGACGCGCCGCGGGCCGTCCAGCCGCCCGTGGCCGCGCACCAGTTCCGCGCCGATGCCGTGGACCCAGTCGGCCTGTCCGTCGTCCTTCCAGCCCGTGACGAAGCCGTCACGGCGGGCGAACGCGCCGTCGGCGGCCACCGGCCCGGTCACGGCCTGCCGCGCGCCGTCGACCCGGCGGGCGTCCGAGACGGCGATCACCGGCCGCAGCAGCGCCTTGCTGGGAACGCACGCCCAGTACGAGCACTCGCCGCCGACCAGTTCGCGCTCCACCACCGCCACGCTCAGCCCCGCCGCCCGGGTCTTCTCGGCGACCGTCTGGCCGACCGGGCCCGAACCGACGACCACCACGTCGAAGGTGTCCTGAACCGCCGCGCCCTGTGCTGCTTCGCTCATTCGACTGCTCCCGGTGTCTGGTTCCGCCGCCCCGGCGATCGGGGCGCGGACGCACGCCCTGCCCGGGCCCTGCCCGCAGGTGCCGTCGCTTCCGCCGCTTCCATCGCAGCACACCTCCCACCGGGTCGCAGTTCCGGCTGTTCGTCCCGCCGCACCGCCCGTTTCCGGCCGCGGTCGCGGCGCGACGGCATCAGGCCCGGCACCCCGGGCAGGCGCGGTGACATGGGGATGCTGCGACGCTGGGAAAGGGCGATCGAGCGCTGGGAGCACGCGCTGTACGCCAAGGCCTTCGACCACGAGCCGGTGGAACTGCTCGACGCACTGCGACGCGAGTGCGACGACCGCGCCGTGGTGTGCAGTGCCCGCCGGGTGGTGGTGCCCAACGTCTACACCGTCGAGCTGGCCGTCACCGTCCACGAGGAACTCGGCCAGGACCGCGGCCGCGTGGGGGAGGCCCTCACGGACGCACTGCAACGCCACGCCGAACGCCGGGACTACGAGTGGGCGGGCCCGCTCACCGTGCACATCACCGGCGCCGCGGCCCGGCTGCCCAACGGCCGTTACCGGGTGGTCAGCAGCCCGATGCGGCAGATCAGGGCCGACGTGATCGCGCCACGTCCCGGCCGGCGGCGCACGGGCCCCCGCCCGTCCGGTGGCGCCGCAGCTCCGCGTTGAAGTGCGCGCCGCTGAGCAGCGCGAGGTTGGACACCCACAGCCACATCAGGAACACCACCGTGCCGGCCAGCGGCCCGTACAGCCGGCTGTACGTCCCGACGTGCGAGACGTACAGCGTCAGCACGGGAGTGGACGCGAGCCACAGCAGCACCGCGAGCACGCCGCCGGGCAGCATGGCCCGCACCGGGCGGACCTGCGGCGGCCCGGAACGGAAGAGGACCAGCACCAGCAGTGTCGTCAGGCCCAGCAGCAGCGGCCACTTGACGACGTTCCACGCGGTCACCGCCACCCCTGACACGCCGAGCAGTTCACCGGACCGACGGGCCAGCCGGCCCGTGAGCATCAGGGTCAGCGGGCCCAGCGCGAGCAGCGTCAGCAGCACCGAGGCCGTCGCCGCGATGCGCGGCGCGGTGCGCCAGGACGGCCGGTGGTCCCGCACCCGGTTCATCGCGTGCAACGCCCGCCGGAAGACGGCCAGATAGCTGACCGCCGACCACAACGCGGCCGTTCCACTGGTGACCGCCAGCACCCAGGCGGCCGACCGCTCCCGCGCCACACCCCGCATCGTGCGTGCCAGCATCTCGCCGGACCCGGCGGGGGCGAGGGCACTCACCCGCGCGATCAGGTCACCGGTGGCCGACGCGTCGGCCAGGCCGATGACCGACACCGTGAGCAGCATGCCGGGGAAGAGCGTCAGCACGCCGTAGTACGTGAGGGCGGCGGCTTTCTCCGACGCGTCCTCGTCCCAGAGCGCCACGGCGGTGCGGCGTGCCACCGTCAGCAACTCCGCGGCCAGGTAAGGGCGGTCCCGCGATCGCGGGCTCCCGGTCCCGCGGAGCCCGCCCGCCACACTTCGCTGCTCCGCCATGGTGTTCCCGTCCGCTCCCGCTCGGTTCCGTCCGTTTCCATCCGTTTCCGTCCGGCCGTGCCGTGTCCCGGGCGGGCCCGTCCCGCGTGACGCGTCTGCCCGGACCGGGGTGCGACATGCGCCGTTTCCCTCGGTTCGACCGGCGCCGCGGCGGGGTTCACCCATGGAGACCATCCTTGGAATAACCGGCGCACGAGCGGGGCAAGGGTGGTGACGAAAGCGAAAGGGAGTGACTCTTCGTGGATTTGAAGATTCGCAGGCTCGTTTTCTGCGCGGCACTGGGCGGCGGCGTGCTCGGGGCCCTCATCGGTGCCGTGTCGGCGGGCAATGTGTTCAACGCCTTCTTCGCCGCAGTGCTGTGCGCCACGACCGCGGTCGCCGGTGTTCTGCGCTGGAGCGAGCACGGCGGGTCGCGCGGCCGCCCGGCACGCCGCGCCCGGCGTCCCGATCAGATTCCGCACCAGCGTCGCGTCGGACACGTCGGCGGACAGGACGCGCTGCGCTGGTGACCCGGGACGAGGGACCGGCACGGATCGTGCCGGAAGACGCCTGACGACGGCCGGCCGCCGCGGGGGCGGGCGGCGGCCGGACATCGTCGGTGGGGGAGTGCCATGGATCGCGCGGCGGGGGAAGGCGCGAGGGCGACCCCACGTGGAGGAGGCCCCGATGATCGCCGCACTCGTGCTGGGACTGCCGGTGTTCCTGCCGGGTCTGCTGCTCGTGCTCTCCGCGGTGGAGGACCGGCTGTTCAGCCCGCCCGCCGCCCCGCCTCCGGCCGGGCCTCCCGCCGGCGTCCCGCCGACGCCCTGGGGGACGGCCGACCGGGCCGCGCGGGCGGTCAGTTGAAGGTGGCGGGGTCCGGTCCGATGCGGCCGCCGTCGTCGAGGGCGTCGATCGCCGCGATGTCGGAGTCGGTGAGGTCGAAGCCGAAGACGTCGAGGTTCTGACGGATGCGCTCGGGTGTCACGGACTTCGGGATGACGACATTGCCCTGCTGCAGGTGCCAGCGCAGGATCACCTGGGCCGGCGTCCTGCCCAGGCGGCCGGCGATGGAGGTGACGGCCGGGTCCCCGAGCAGAGCGCCCTGGGCGAGCGGGCTCCACGCCTCGGTCGCGATGCCGTGCCGCGCGTGGAAGGCGCGCAACTCGCGCTGCTGCAACCGCGGGTGCAGTTCGACCTGGTTGACCGCCGGGGTGACACCGCTCTCGTCCATCAGGCGCCGCAGGTGCTCGGGCTGGAAGTTGGAGACGCCGATGGCACGCGCCCGCCCCTCGGAGCGGATCTTCTCGAAGGCACGCCAGGTGGCCGGGTAGCGGTCGTGGGCGGGCGCCGGCCAGTGGATCAGGTACAGGTCCACATGGTCGAGGCCGAGCCGCGCCAGGGAGGCGTCGAAGGCGGCCAGGGTGCTGTCGTACCCCTGGTCGGCGTTCCACAGCTTGGTGGTGACGAAGAGCTCGTCGCGGGGGATGCCGGAGGCCGCCAGGGCCTGGCCGACGCCGGCCTCGTTGCCGTAGATCGCGGCGGTGTCGACGCTGCGGTAGCCGCTCTCCAGTGCGGTGGTGACGGCGGCGGCCGTCTCGTCGTCGGGCACCTGGAAGACGCCGAAACCGAGCTGCGGCATGGTGACGCCGTTGTTCAGCGTGAGGTGGGGGATGGGTGTCGTCATGGCGCTGATCCTTTCGCGTCACGGCCTGCCGGGGCCGTGGGAGCGAGTGCGGACGGGTGAACGTCCGGGCGGAGGGGGGGAACCTTCCGCGCTTCGGGCCGCACGCTAGTTGCGTCCGCCAGTATTTGCAAACGCGGCATACGTGAGAGGGTGGGCAGAGTGCGTCCGCCGTATATCGATACCCCGGGGGCGTCGAGGGGGGCCGGCCCGGATGGCCCGCGTTTGACGTTATGCAGCGTGTGCAAATATTGTGGACGCCAGCTAGGCGCCATCGCAATCTTTGAGAGGTCGTCCTCACCATGCCCATCGCGCTCCTGGCCCTCGCCATCGGGGCCTTCGGGATCGGAACCACCGAATTCGTGATCATGGGCCTGCTGCCGCAGGTCGCCTCCGACTTCGGCGTGTCCGTACCCACCGCCGGCCTCCTGGTCACGGGCTACGGCCTCGGCGTCATGATCGGCGCGCCGATCATGACGCTGCTGGGCACCAAGGTGTCCCGCAAGAACATGCTCATGCTGCTCATGGTCCTTTTCGTCCTCGGCAACCTGGTGTCCGCGTTCGCCCCGGTCTTCGGCGTCATGCTGGCCGGGCGCATCCTGGCCTCCTTCACCCATGGCGCCTTCTTCGGCATCGGCTCCGTGGTCGCCGCCGAACTGGTCGCGCCCGAGAAGAAGGCCCGCGCCATCGCGCTGATGTTCACCGGGCTGACCGTGGCGAACGTCGTCGGTGTGCCGCTGGGGACGCTCATCGGCCGGAGCGCCGGATGGCGGGTGACCTTCGTGCTCGTCGCCGCCCTCGGCGTCCTCGGGCTGGCCGGCGTCGCCAAGCTGGTGCCGGACCTGCCCAAGCCCGAAGGCGTGAGCCTGCGGCACGAACTGCGCGCCTTCCGCAACGCGCAGGTCGTGCTGGCGATGGCGATGACCGTGCTGGGCTTCGGCGGCGTCTTCGCGGCCATCACCTACATCGCGCCGATGATGACCGACGTGGCCGGCTTCGCCGGCTCCTCGATCACCTGGCTGCTCGTCCTGTTCGGCGCCGGCATGGTCGTCGGCAACCTGATCGGCGGCAGGTACGCCGACCGGGCCCTGATGCCCATGCTCTTCACCGCGCTCGGCTCGCTGGCCGCCGTGCTCGCCCTGTTCACCCTCACCGCGCACAGCCGGCCCGCCGCCGCCGTGACGGTCTTCCTGATCGGCGCCCTGGGCTTCGCCACCGTGCCGCCGCTGCAAAAGCGGGTCCTCGACCAGGCGTCCGGAGCCCCGACCCTGGCCTCGGCCGTGAACATCGGCGCCTTCAACCTCGGCAACGCCCTGTCCGCCTGGCTGGGCGGCATCGTCATCGCCGCGGGGCTCGGCTACACCGCGCCCAACGTGGTCGGCGCGGTGCTCACCGGCTCCGCCCTGGTGCTGGCCGTGATCTCCGCGGGACTCGACCGGCGCCGCGGCCACGGCGGCGGCCCCAGCCGGGTCGTCGCCGACTCCCGGGGCCCGGAGCGGCCCGCTCTCGCCGCCCGGCACTGACCCACCGAATCCGGCGGGCGCCGCGTCAGCGATCCCGCGATCCCGCAATCCGAGAAGGAACCCCCATGGACTTCACGCGCACCCTGCCCGACCGGATCGGCTTCGGCACCGCGCCGCTGGGCAACATGTTCCGGGCCATCCCCGAGGACGAGGCCGCCGCCACCGTGCAGGCGGCCTGGGACCAGGGCATCCGCTACTACGACACGGCGCCGCTGTACGGGGCGGGCCTGGCCGAGATCCGGCTGGGCGACGCCCTCGCGGACAAGCCGCGCGACGCGTACGTCCTGAGCACCAAGGTCGGCCGGATCATCCTCGACGAGGTCGACCCGGCGGCGCGTGAACTGGGCGAGAAGGGCAACCTCTTCGAGCACGGCCGCCCCAACACGATCGTGAACGACTACACCGCCGACGGCACGCTGCGCTCCGTCGAGGAGAGCCTGAAGCGCCTGCGCACCGACCGCGTCGACATCGTGTGGGTCCACGACATCGCGCAGGACTTCTACGGCGACGCGTGGCTGGAGAAGTTCGAGGAGGCCCGCACCGGCGCCTTCCGCGCCCTGTCCCGCCTCCGGGAGGAGGGCGTCATCAAGGCCTGGGGCATCGGCGTCAACCGCGTCGAGCCCCTGGAGACCACCCTCGACCTCGACGAACCGCGCCCGGACGCGTTCCTGCTGGCCGGCCGCTACACCCTGCTCGACCACGAGCGGGCCCTGCAGCGCCTGATGCCCGCCGCCGCGGCGGCCGGTGTGGGCGTCGTCGTCGGCGGCCCGTACAGCTCGGGCGTGCTGGCCGGTGGGCGGCACTTCGAGTACGCGGAGGCCTCCCCGGAGATCCTGGCCAGGGTCGGGCGGATCAGGGAGATCGCCGACCGGCACGGCATCGGCGTCAAGGCCGCGGCCCTGCAGTTCGTCCTCGCCAACCCGGCGGCCGCCGCCGTGATCCCGGGCGCCACGAAGCCCGGCCGCATCGCGGAGGACCTGGCCGCGCTGCGGGAGCCGGTCCCCGCCGGCTTCTGGCGGGAGTTGCGTGCGCAGGGCCTGGTCGCGCAGGACGCCCCGCTGCCCGCGGTCTGACCACGGGCGTACCGCGCGGCGGGCACACACCGCCGGTGCCGGCCGCGCTTCGGGGTGGTCCGTGGTGGTCGCGCGTCAGCCCGAGAGGGCCTTGAGGAGGCCGTCCAGGCCGTCGCGGTAGATCCCGGTGAAGAGAGCGATCACGTCGTCGTCCTCGACCCCCTGCGGGACGAACCGGCCGGACCACTGAACCTCGGCCGCGTCCTTCTCGCCGGGGACCTCGTGCACCCGCAGCGTGGACAGGTAGCCCGTGATGGGGAAGGGGCTCTCGTCGATGGTGTAGGCGTAGGACCGCTGCTGCGCGTCGAAGGCCACCAGGCGTTCGATGACGACCTCGCCCTGGGAGGTCGTGAGCCGGCGGACCCGGCCGCCTTCCAGGAGGACGCAGTCCGGGATGGTGGGGATCCAGTCGGGCAGGGAGCCGAAGCCGCCGATCAGCCGCCACACGTGCTCGGGGGAGGCGGGGACGACCTGGCTCGTCGAAGTCGATGCCATGGGGGTTCTCCTGGTGTCGTCGGCGGGTGCGCGCGGAGGGTGACGCCGCGGCCGGGGGCGCGGATTCAGGCGCCGTCGGGGAGCGGCGCGAAGGGACTGACGAGTCCCGCCGCGCGCAGGTCGTGCCAGAACGCGGCAGGGATCTCCTCCCGTGCCGCGGCGATGTCCTCGGTGATGCGGCTCGGCCGGGTCGCCCCGGGGACGACGGCGCACGCGACCGGGTGGGCGAGCGAGAACTGCAGTGCGGCCGCTTTCATACCGACGCCGTGCCGGTCGGCGATCTCCCTGATCCGCCGGACCTTGTCGCGCACTTCCGTGGACGCGGGCCGGTACTCGAAGTGCTCGCCGCCCGCCAGCACCCCGGAGCTGTAGGGTCCCCCGACGACCATGCCGAGGCCCTGCTCCTGTGCGGTGGGCAGCAGTCGCTGGAGGGCGCGCTCGTGGTCCAGCAGGGTGTAACGGCCGGCGAGCAGGAAACCGTCGGGCTGCGGCTCCTCCAACTCCAGGGCCAGTTCGATGGGTTCGACGCGATTGGTGCCGATGCCCCAGGCCTTGATGACACCGTCGTCGCGCAGCCTGGTCAGCACCCGGAAGGCGCCGGTGCGCGCCTCGTCGAACTTCTGGAGCCACGTGTCGCCGTGGAAGTCCTGGGCGATGTCGTGGACCCACACGATGTCGATGCGGTCGGTGCCCAGCCGCTTGAGGCTGTCGTCGAGCGAGCGCTCGGTGGCCTCCGCGGTGTACTCGGTCACCATCGTCAGGCGCCGTCCGTGCTCGAACAGGCCTTCCTTCTCGCCCAGTTCGTGTTCACGCGCGCCCGGGTCCTCCCTCTCGTCGAAGACGACCCGTCCGACCTTCGTGGACAGCGCGTAGGTGTCCGAGGGCTGACGGGCCAGGAGTTCACCCAGGCGCAATTCCGCCAGGCCGGCTCCGTAGAAGGGCGCCGTGTCGTAGTAGCGGATGCCCTGGTCCCAGGCGGCCCGGAGGGTTGCCCGCGCCTCCCCGTCCGGTACGGCGCGGAACATGTTGCCCAAGGGGGCGGTGCCGAAGCCGATGCGGTCGGGAAGGATCGAGGCGAGCCTCATGACGGGTCCCTTCAGCGGTGCCGGACAGTCCAGCCTGACACGGCAGAACAAACGATCGCAAAAGGGGCGTAACGGTGAGGATATCCCGAACGGCGGCGCTTCTCACGATGAGTTGAGGCCGGTCGCGCAGCGCGACCGGCCTCCGGTGATCCGCTACGGGCTCAGACGGCCGCCGGGAGGTGCAGCCCCTCGACCGTCCTGACCAGCGGGGCCAGGTTCGGGTTCTTCGCGGCCTCGTCCAGCGCGTCGCGCAGCGCCGCGTCATTGGTCGGCCGGGCCTCGGCGAGCAGCGCCAGGCCGGGCTCCGTGACGTCGGTGTAGATCCCCCGGCGGTCGGTGACGCACAGGTAGCGGCTGAGCAGCCCCCGGTCCTCCAGGCGGGTCACCAGGCGCGTCGTCGCGCTCTGGCTGAGCACGACGGCCTCGGCCACCTGCTTCATCTGGAGGTGGCCGCCCGGTCCGTCGTGCTGCCGGCTGAGGACCTCCAGCAGGGAGTACTCGCGCACACTCAGTTCGTGTCCCGCCTGCAGGGCGCGCTCGATGTGCGCCTCGATCCTGCCGTGCAGGGCCGAGAGGGCGTACCAGCTCTGCGAGAGCCCGGTCAGGGCCGGATCCGTCGCGGTCATGGCCGCCTCCCGATGATCTACGTCTGCAATAATTAACGTCTGCAACTATTGTGGACGTCACGCTGCCCCGGCGCAAGCATCCTGGTCAGCCCCGATGGCCGGCGGCGCTGAGGCCGTCCACCGCGCGGGCCGCCTCGGCCGCCGCGGCCGTGACCTCCGCGGCGGCGCGTGCCGCGCGCCCCGAGATCTTCCACGCGGCGACGCGCAGCGCGACGGCCGGTGAGGGCGGGAAGACCCCGAGCTGGCCGAGCATCGTCAGGTCGTCGCGCAGGGCCTCGTGCCGGACCACCTTGCCGTCCCGGATGTCGAGCAGGTGCACCTGCTCGAAGTCGACCTCCCGCCCGGTGGGCGGCACGGCCTGGTCGAGCGCCCCGTCCTTGAAGCGGACGAACGGGCCCGTGTGCCGCCCCTGCATGCGCAGTCGCACCCACACCTGGTGGTCGTTGGCGGCCACCCCGACGAACGGGAAGCGCAGGCCGTCGAAGGCCGACCGCAGCCACACGCCCGACGCCAGCGTGCCGGCGGGGCCGGGGATCGCGCAGGCCGCTGGGGCGACCGCGGCCTCGCGGTTGTGGTTGTCCGCGCCGACGACCTCGGCGGCCAGGGCGGGATCGCCCGTCTCGAGTATCCGGAAGAGTCCGTGTGCCAGTTCCGCGGCATCCATCGCCATCGTTGTGTGCCTTTCGCCCGCGTCGGGTGGGTTCGGTGGCGCGGGGTGTTCCGCGGCCGCACATATTGAGGTTACTGAGCACTCATTGAATAGGTCAATGTTGAGATCATTTTGGCTAGGATGGTCCGGTGAACCAGAAGCGCGTCTACGTATCCCCCCTCCGCGAGCAGGCCGCGGCACGCACCCGCGCGCAGATCCTCGACCGGGCCGCCGCGCTGTTCGCCGAGCGCGGCTACGGGCGCGTCACCGTCGCGGACATCGCCGCGGCGGCCGGCGTGGCGTCGAAGACGGTGTTCGCCAGCGTGGGGAGCAAGGGCGACATCCTCGACCGGATCGTTGACGCGGCCGTTGTGGAGTCCGGGTACGGGGACGCCGTCGCCCGCGTGCTCACGCTGCGCACCCCGGACGAGGCGCTGCGCGCCGTCGCGCACGGCACGCGCGCCGGGAACGAGAGCCAGTTCCGGGTTCACGAGGCCATCCACAAGGCGCTGCCGGTCCACGAGAACGGCGAGGCGCTGTGGGAGCGGGCCACCACCGCGTACCGTGCGGCGCTGCGCACCGTCGCCGTCCATCTGCACGGGCTCGACGAGCCGCCGCGCCACTGTGTCGTCGAGGAGACGGCCGACCTGCTGTGGTTCTGGTTCGGGCCCACCGGCTGGCGCACGCTCGTCGTCGAGAACGGCTGGCCCTGGGGGCGGGCCGAGGACATGCTGCACCGCACCGCTGTCGCCACGCTCTACTGACCGCTCTCTGTCGGCCGCCGGGGCGGCGCGAGTGAAAGCATGCGTTTGCATTTATAGGCGTCTGCAATTATTGTGGTTGCTTGTAAGGCGCTGTTGCACTGATATGGCGGCCTGGACGCCCGCGCCATTGCCCCAGGCCCCCCGACGCCATCAGAGGAGACACCCCGCGTGACCACCCTGTTCGAGCCGTACACCCTCAGGTCGCTGACCGTCCCCAATCGCATCTGGATGGCGGCCATGTGCCAGTACAGCGCGGCACCGGACGGCGCTGACGCCGGCGTGCCGAACGACTGGCACTTCGCCCATCTCTCGGCCCGCGCGGCCGGCGGCACCGGCCTGATCATCACCGAGGCCACCGCCGTCAGCGCAGAGGGCCGGATCAGCCCCTACGACCTCGGCATCTGGAACGACACCCAGGTCGCCGCGTTCCGGCGGATCACTGAGTTCCTGAAGTCCCAGGGCACCGTCCCCGGCATCCAGCTCGCCCACGCCGGCCGCAAGGCCTCCACCGAGCGCACGTGGGTCGACCGGGGCGCGCCGATCCCGCCCGGCGAGCCGCACGGCTGGACCCCGGTGGGCCCGAGCCCGCTTCCCTTCGCCGAGCACTCGACGCCCCCCGTGGAGCTGACCGCCGAGCGGATCGGGGAGATCGTCCAGGAGTTCGCCGACGCGGCCCGCCGGGCGCTGGCCGCCGGTTTCCAGGTCGCCGAGATCCACGGTGCGCACGGCTACCTGATCCACCAGTTCCTCTCGCCCTACAGCAACCGGCGCACCGACGCGTACGGCGGCTCCTTCGAGGGCCGTACCCGCTTCGCCCTGGAGGTCGTCGACGCGGTCCGCGCCGTGTGGCCCGAGGAACTGCCGCTCTTCTTCCGCACCTCCGCGACCGACTGGCTCGCCGAGAACGCGGACGACGACCGTGAGGGCTGGACCGGCGAGGACACCGTGCGCTTCGCCAAGGAACTGCACGCCCGCGGTGTGGACCTGCTGGACGTCTCCACGGGCGGCAACGTGCCGGACGCCAGGATCGAGGCCGTCCCCGGCTACCAGGTGCCCTACGCCGAGCGCGTGCGCAGCGAGACCGGCATGCCGGTGGCGGCCGTCGGCCTGATCACCGAGCCCGAGCAGGCGGCGGCCATCGTGGCCTCGGGGCGTGCGGACGCCGTGCTCCTCGCCCGGGAGCTGCTGCGCGACCCGTACTGGGCCCGGCACGCAGCGCGCAAGCTCGGCGGCGAGGTCGGCACTCCCGTCCAGTACCACCGCGCGTAGGACGGTACGGAGCCATACGACGAGGGGCGGGGCGCGGAACGCGCTCCGCCCCTCGCGCGTGTCCGGGCGGGCCGCCGCGGCATGCGCGAGGCGGCGGGACGATGACCTTCGGGGGCCGGGACAACTTCGGCAACGTCGGCGGAGCGCGGCCCAACTGGAGCTGACGGCCGAGGACATCGACCGACTCGACAGGGTCAGCGCCCCCGAACTCATCGATCCGCACTGGCACCAGGCCAACCTGGTCTCCTCGCGGTTCGGCGAGCGGGACCTCGGCCTGCACGGGCCCGCCCGCTGACGGGCCGCCGCCGTCAGGGCAGGATCGCGTCCACGTAGCCGCCGTCGACCCGCAGCGCGCCGCCGGTCGTCGCGGACGCGAAGTCGGAGCTGAGGTAGACCACCATGTTGGCGATCTCCTCGGGCTCGATGAGCCGTTGCAGCAGGGACTGCGGACGGTGCTCCCGCATGAAGACCCGCTGCGCCTCGTCCCAGGGCAGGTCAGGGTCGACCATCTGGTGGACGAAGTCCTCGACGCCCGCCGTGTGCGTGGGGCCGGCGATCACCGAGTTCACGGTGACGCCGGTCCCGGCGGCCTTCTTGGCGAAGCCGCGGCCGACGGCGAGCAGGGCGGTCTTGGTCATGCCGTAGTGGATCATCTCGACGGGGGTCACGACCGCCGAGTCGCTGGCCACGTACTGGACGCGGCCCCAGCCGCGTTCAGTCATCCCCGGCAGGTAGTGGCGGGTGAGGCGGACCGCCGCGAGCACGTTGACCTCGAAGTAGCGCCGCCACTCGGCGTCGGTGATGTCGAAGGCGTCCACCGCCCCGAAGACGCCGAGGTTGTTGATCAGCACGTCGACGTCGGGCAGCGCCGTCAGCACGCGGGACGTCCCGTCCTCGGTCGCGACGTCGGCACTGACGGGTACGAAGTCGCCGTCCGGGACCTCGCCGCGGAGCCGTTCGACCGCTTCGTCGACCCGCTTCGACGTCCGGCCGTTCACCCCCACCCTGGCGCCCGCGCGGGCGAGGCCCGCGGCGACGGCGGCGCCGATCCCCTGTGTTGATCCGGTGACCAGCGCGGTGCGTCCCGTGAGGTCGATGCGCATGTCCGACTCCCTGCGATGCCGACGGCCCCGATGACCGGTCACGTACCCGGTCCGGGCGCGGGCAAGCGCTTCGCCGGCTCCGTGCGGGTGCCGCAGGGAGGTCCGCGCTGGTGGCCGGGGTGGCGGCGGTGCCGCTCACCTGCTGCCGGCCGCCCGCTGGAAATCGCTGGTCGTTGATTTGTTAACACCATTGACATATGACCCGCCCCTGCATACGGTCCTGCGTCGAAGCGCTTCGACGCGTCCCATCGAATCCATTCGACGGGACGTCTCTCCGTTCGTACAGCCCAGGTGGAGGTCACTTCAATGTTGAAGGTGCGCAGACCGGCAGCTCTCGCGGCAGCTGCCCTGGCGGGCGTCCTGCTCATCACGTCGTGCGGAAGTTCCGGCGGCAGCGAGGAGGGCGACGGCAAGACCCTCAAGCTCTGGCACTACGAGGCCCCGAACAGCGCGATGGGCGTCGCCTGGGACCAGGCGATAGCGGAGTTCAAGAAGTCGCACCCCGGCGTCAAGGTGGAGTTCGAGGCGAAGGGCTTCGAGCAGGTCCAGAAGACCGCCTCGATGGTGCTCAACTCCAGCAACGCCCCTGACGTCATGGAGTACAACAAGGGCAACGCCACCGCCGGCCTGCTGGCCAAGCAGGGCCTGCTCACCGACCTCACCCCGCAGGTCACCAAGTACGGCTGGGACAAGCTGCTCAGCCCCAGCGTGACCACCACCAGCCGCTACGACGCCAAGGGCGTCATGGGCTCGGGGAACTGGTACGGCATCCCCAACTTCGGCGAGTACACGATGGTGTACTACAACAAGGACCTGTTCAAGAAGAACGGCGTCCAGGTCCCCACCACGTTCGAGGAGTTCGAGCAGGCGCTGGCCGCCTTCAAGGCCAAGGGCATCACCCCGCTCGCCAACGGAGGCGCGGAGTACCCGGCCCACCAGTACCTCTACCAGCTGGCGCTGACCAAGGCCGACCGCAGCTGGGTCGACTCCTTCGAGCTCTACAAGGGCAAGACCGACTTCCACGACGCCGCCTGGACGTACGCCGCCAACACCCTCTCGGACTGGGTGAAGAAGGGCTACATCGCCAAGACGAGCAGCGGCGCCAAGGCCGAGGACGCCGGTGTCTCCTTCATCAGCGGCAAGTCCCCGATCTTCTTCTCCGGCAGTTGGTGGTACGGGCGCTTCCGCGACGAGAACAAGTTCCAGTGGGGCTCGTTCCTCTTCCCCGGCAGCAAGCTCACCCTCGGCTCCGGCGGCAACCTCTGGGTCGTCCCGAAGAACGCCAAGAACAAGCAGCTGGCCTACGACTTCATCGACATCACGATGAAGAAGGGGATCCAGAACACCCTCGGCAACAACGGCGGCGTGCCCGTCGCGGCCGAGCCCACGGCGATCACCGACCCCAGCTCCAAGGAACTGATCGAGAACTTCAACAAGGTCTCGTCCCAGGACGGTCTGGCGTTCTACCCGGACTGGCCGGTCCCCGGCTTCTACGACGTGCTCGTCTCCGAGACCCAGAAGCTGATCACCGGCAGCGGGAGCCCGGACGAGGTGCTCGACGACCTGCAGAAGGCCTATGACGCGGGTGCGCCCACGTCATGAGTGCCCGACCCCTCCGGCTGCGCAACCCGTACGCGCTGTACCTGATCCCCGGTGTCCTCGCCTTCCTGGCGGTCATCGTCGTGCCGTTCGTGATGAACATCTACTTCAGCTTCACGCACTGGCAGGGCGTCGGCTCCCCGGCATGGGCGGGCCTGGACAACTACCGGGAGCTGATGAAGGACTCGCGCTTCTGGGAGTCCTTCCGGCACAGCCTCGCCATGGTCGTGGCGATGGCGGTGATCCCGACCGCCGTCGGCCTCGTCGTCGCCGCGACCCTGTTCGACTTCATCGGCAAACACTTCGGATCGAAGCTGGCCAGCGTGCTGCGCGCCTGCTTCTACCTGCCCCAGGTCCTGCCCATCACGGTCGCCGGCATCGTGTGGAGCTGGATCCTCGCCCCCGAGAACGGCTCGCTCAACGAGCTGCTCAAGGCGGTGGGCCTGGGCTCGCTCCAGCAGGACTGGCTGGGCGACCCGAAGTTCGCGCTCTGGAGCGTGATGGCCGTGATGGTGTGGGTGCAGCTGGGCTTCCCCGTCGTGATCTTCATGGCGGGACTCCAGCGGGCCGACCCGGCGCTCTACGAGGCGGCCGAGCTGGACGGGACGAACTGGTGGCAGCGTTTCTGGCACGTGACGCTGCCCCAGATCCGCCCCGAGATCTACGTGGTGATGCTCTGGTGCACCATCGCCGCGCTGAAGGTCTTCGGTGCCGTGTACGTCCTCACCAAGGGCGGACCGGCGGACGCGACCATCGTCCCGTCGTACTTCTCGTTCGCCACGTTCTTCGAGAAGACCGACGTCGGCTACGGCTCGACGATCGCGACGGTGCTCACCTTGATCATCCTGGCGCTGACCATGGTCGGCCTGCGCTTCCAGACCCGCGCGGAGGACGCCCAGTGACCGCGGCAAAGCGCTACCCCGTACTGGTGGCGATCATCCTCGGCGCGATCTTCATGGTGCTGCCGCTCCTGATCGTGCTCAACAACGCGCTGAAGTCGCCCGCCGACTACTCCGCGCACGGCCCGCTCGCCCTGCCCCACGGCCTCCACTTCGACGCGCTCTCGGACTTCTGGACGCGGGTCGACTTCGGGCAGATGCTGGTGAACTCGGTGCTGATCTCCGGCCTGGTGGCCGTGTTCGGCGTGGTCCTGTCGGTGCTCAACGCGTACGCGATCGGCATCGGCAGGATCAAGGGACGCGCGTGGATCCTCGCCTTCTTCGTGCTGGCCAACGTGCTGCCGCAGGAGGCCCTGGTCTACCCGCTGTACTACCTGTCCAAGCAGGTCGGCCTCTACGACACCCGGGTCAGCCTGATCATCGTCTTCAGCGTCATCCAGGCGGCGTTCGGCACCTATCTGCTCTCCTCGGTGCTGGGGGCCTTCCCCAAGGAGGTCATCGAGGCCGCCCGGATCGACGGCGCCAACAGCTGGCAGATCCTGTGGCGGATGGTGGTCCCGATCAGCCGGCCCACCCTCGGCGTCCTGATGGTGTTCTTCTTCATCTGGACCTGGAACGAGTTCCTGCTGCCCCTGGTCATGCTGCCGTCGAACGACAACCAGACCGTCTCGGTCGCGCTCGGCGTCCTGCAGGGCCAGCGGCTGATGGACGCGACGATGACCAACGCGGCCGGCCTGCTCGGCGCGCTGCCCGCCATCGTCTTCTTCCTGGTCTTCCAGCGGACCCTGACCCGCGGCATCGCCGTGGGCGCGGTGAAGTGACGCGGCCGCGGGCCGCCACCGGCACCGCCCGCCCGCGGGGCGGCCGACCACCGTCCCGCGGGCCCCGCCCCGCCGCTCTGCCTCCCGCCCTCCCTCCCCGGGCCGGAGGCAGAGCCCCCCATGCCTCTTACACGTACCGAGAACGCCGGTGGCACCCACCGGGAAAGGCATCTCCATGAAGTTCACCGACGGGTACTGGCTGCTGCGCGAAGGCGTCACGGCGGCGTACCCGGCAGAGGTCCTCGATGCCGTCCCCGGAAACGGCACGCTCCGGATCTACGCCCCCACCCAGCACATCCGGCACCGCGGCGACACCCTCAAGGGCCCGGTCGTCACCGTCGACTGCACCGCGCCGATGCCGGGGGTGATCGGGGTGCGCGTCACCCACTTCGAGGGCGGCGCCCCGACCGGCCCGCACTTCGAGCTGCACGAGCTGCCGCACGAGCCCGTGGTGACCGTCGACGACAAGGAAGCCGTCCTCACCTCCGGCGAGTTGAGCGTGCGCTTCGCCCGCGACGGCGAGTGGCGGATGGAGTTCCGCGACGCCGACGACCGCACGATCACCAGCAGCGACGTCAAGGCCATGGCGCTGATGAGCACCGCCGACGGCGGGCACCACGTCCGCGAGCAACTGCGCCTCGGCGTCGGCACCTCCGTCTACGGCCTCGGCGAGCGCTTCGGGCCGCTTGTCAAGAACGGCCAGACCGTGGACATCTGGAACGCCGACGGCGGCACCAGCAGCGAACAGAGTTACAAGAACGTCCCGTTCTACCTGACCGACGCCGGCTACGGCGTCTTCGTCGACGATCCCGGCAAGGTCTCCTTCGAGGTCGCCTCGGAGCAGGTCTCCCGCGTCCAGTTCAGCGCCGAGCGCCAGCAGTTGCAGTACTACGTCATCCACGGCCCCTCGCCCAAGGAGATCCTGCGCAAGTACACCGCGCTCACCGGCCGGCCGGCCCTGCCGCCCGCCTGGTCCTTCGGGCTCTGGCTGACGACGTCGTTCACCACCTCCTACGACGAGCAGACCGTCACCGGATTCGTCGAGGGCATGGCCGAGCGCGACCTTCCGCTGTCGGCCTTCCACTTCGACTGCTTCTGGATGCGCGAGTTCAACTGGTGCGACTTCGAGTGGGACCCGCGGGTCTTCCCCGACCCCGAGGGGATGCTGCGCCGGCTCAAGGAGCGCGACCTGCACATCTGCGTGTGGATCAACCCCTACATCGCCCAGCGGTCCCCGCTGTTCGCCGAGGGCAAGGCCGCCGGCTACCTGCTCAAGCGCCCTGACGGCAGCGTCTGGCAGTGGGACCTGTGGCAGCCCGGCATGGCCCTGGTCGACTTCACCAACCCCGATGCCTGCGCCTGGTACGCGGGCAAGCTCGAGGCGCTGCTCGACATGGGCGTGGACTGCTTCAAGACCGACTTCGGCGAGCGCGTGCCCACCGACGTCGCGTACTTCGACGGCTCCGACCCCGAGCGCATGCACAACTACTACACGCAGCTCTACAACAAGACCGTCTTCGACGTGCTGCGCGAGCACCGCGGCGAGGGCGAGGCCGTGCTGTTCGCCCGCTCGGCCACGGCCGGCGGCCAGCAGTTCCCGGTGCACTGGGGCGGCGACTGCGAGTCCACGTACGAGTCGATGGCCGAGTCGCTGCGCGGCGGCCTGTCGCTCGGCCTGTCCGGCTTCGGCTACTGGAGCCACGACATCGGCGGCTTCGAGGGCCTGCCCGACGCGGGTCTGTTCAAGCGCTGGACCGCCTTCGGCATGCTCTCCTCGCACAGCCGGCTGCACGGCTCCTCGTCCTACCGCGTGCCGTGGCTCTTCGACGAGGAGGCGGTGGATGTACTGCGCCACTTCACCAAGCTCAAGCTGGGCCTGATGCCCTACCTCTACGGGGCCGCCCACCAGGCGCACACCGAGGGCGTCCCGATGATGCGCGCCATGGTGCTGGAGTTCCCGGACGACCCGGGCTGCGCGCCGCTGGACCGCCAGTACATGCTCGGCGGCGACCTGCTGGTGGCGCCGGTGTTCTCCGAGAACGGCGAGGTGTCGTACTACGTGCCCGAGGGCACCTGGACCCACTTCACGACCGGGGAGCAGGTCACCGGCCCGCGCTGGGTGCGCGAGACGCACGACTACCTCAGCGTGCCGCTGCTGGCCCGGCCCGGCGCCGCGATCCCGGTGGGCGCGGTCACCGACCGCCCCGACTACGTGTGGGCGGACGACGTGACCGTCCGGGTCTTCGAACCGGCCGACGGCTCCCGGACCACCGTCCGGATCCCCGGCGATGACGGCTCGGCCGCGGCCGAGATCACCGTCGTGCGCGACGGCGCCACGCTGCGGGCCGAGACCTCCGACGCCCGCTTCCCGTGGGGCGTCGAGGTGGCGGGCGGACCCTCCGCCCGTGCGGCGGCAGGTACGACGGTGCTCACGCTGGACCTCTCCGCCTAGCCGGGGACAAGGGACAAGGGGCAAGGGACGAGGGGCAAGGGAGTCTCATGGTCAAGATCACCGATGTCGCGCGGCACGCGCAGGTGTCCCCGAGCACCGTCAGCTACGCGCTGAGCGGCAAGCGGCCGATCTCGCCGGAGACCCGGGAGCGCATCGAGAACAGCATCCGTGAACTGGGCTACCGGCCGCACGCCGGTGCCCGTTCGCTGGCCAGCAGCAGGTCACGGGTGCTGGGTCTGGTGCTGCCCCTGCGCAAGGGCATCCACGTGCCGGTGGTCATGCAGTTCGCGACCTCCGTGCTGACCGCGGCCCGCGAACACGACCACGATGTCCTCCTCCTCACCCAGAGCGAGGGGGAGGAGGGCATCATGCGGGTCGCCGAGAGCGCCATGGCGGACGCGTTCATCATCATGGACGTCGAGCTGGAGGACCGCAGGCTCCCGTTGCTGCGGACCATGGACCGCCCGTCCGTGCTCATCGGCTTCCCGTCCGACCCGGCCGGACTCACCGGCGTCGACCTGGACTTCGCGGAGGCCGGCGAGGCGTGTGTGGAACACCTCGCCTCGCTCGGCCACCGCACGGTGGCCCTCGTCGGCTCACCCCCCGAGGTCTACGTCCGCGGCACCGGCTTCGCCCGCCGGGTCGCGGCCGGCTTCACGGCGGCCGCCGACCGGCTGGGCCTGCGCTCGTGCGTGCACCCGTGCCCGGAGACGCCCGCCGCCGCCCGGGCGATGGCCGAGCAACTGGTCCGGGAGCAGCCGTCGTTGACGGGGGTCGTGGTCCACAACGAACCGATCACCCAGCCCCTCATCGACGCCTTCACCGCCATGGGACTGCGGGTGCCCGAGGACATCTCGGTCACCGCGATCTGCCCCGACGAGATCGCCGAGCAGACCCCGCTGCCCATCACCTCGGTCGCCCTCCCGACGGCCGAGATCGGCACACGGGCCGTGGGCCTGCTCATGTCCAAGCTCGCCGACGACGACGTCCCCGAGACCACCGTCCTCCCGGCCCGGCTCACCGCCCGGGCCACCACGGCCCCGCCCCCGCGGGGTTAGCGCGGCTCACCAGTGGACCCTGTCGCCCGAGGTGGTGTCACGAGCGGACCTCCCGGGAGAGCCGGTCCGGGCGGGTGGCGGCCGGCACCGGAAACCGTCCGGCCACCCCAGTATGAATTTCATGTATACGGGGTGTGTATAGTCCCCGCCATGCACTTCTCCAGCCTGCGCCGACGCACTTCCGCACGCCCGCAACCCGCCTCGTCGACCCGGCGCCGCACCGCGACGGCCCTGTCCGCCGCCGCGGTGGCCTTGGCCCTGACGCTGACCGGCTGCACCCAGGTGCACACCACCTCCCCGAGCACGGTGCGCGACGCGGCGGGAAGCCACGGCACCGGAAAGTTCGGGAGCGTCGACTGCCGCAAGGCCAAGTGCATCGCCCTGACCTTCGACGCCGGGCCGAGCGCGAACAGTCCCCGCCTGCTGGACATCCTGAAGGAGAAGAAGGTGCACGCCACCTTCTTCCTGCTGGGCAAGAAGCACATCGAGCGCTACCCGGAGACGGTGAAGCGGATGGCCGCCGAGGGCCACGAGGTGGCCAGCCACACGTGGGACCACAAGATCCTCACGGACCTCGACGCCGACGGGATACGCGAGGAACTGAACCGTCCCGACGACGCCATCGAGCGGCTCACCGGCCACCGCCCCACCCTGGTGCGCCCGCCGCAGGGCCGCACCAACGACACCGTCCAGGGAGTCGCCCGCGAGCTGGGGCTCTCCGAGGTGCTGTGGAGCGTCACGGCCAAGGACTTCGCGACCAACGACTCCGCCCTGATCACCAAGCGCGTCCTGGACCAGGCGGACCGTGACGGCATCATCCTGCTGCACGACCTCGTCCCCGCCGCCGGCTCGCCCGGCTACCGGGGCACCCTGCCCGCCGTGCCCGGCATCATCGACGCGCTCAGGCAGCGCGGCTTCACCTTCGTCACCGTCCCGCAGCTGCTCGCCCCGGGCACCCCGGCCCCCGGCGCCGTCTACCGGCCCTGACCCGCGCCCCCGCGCGACCGCGGACCCCGGCGGCGGGATCCGAGGGCACGTCGTCCCGATGCGGAGGGCCGCCGCGCGCCGCGCGGCGGCACCGTGGTCCTGACGGGGGCATCCGCCGCCGGGGAGTGAGGCGGATGGCCGGAAGCGGGGTCGCACCGAACACCGTGGGCCCGCCGCGCGGCTGCCGTTCCCCCGCGCGCCACGGGCGATTCTGGGAGCACGGCGCGCCCTGGCCGGCCGGGCTCCGGCTGCGGCACCCCCACGGCGTGCTGATCCGCGTCCACTTCCTGGTCGCCGGTGACGCCACCGCCGTGCAAGCGGAGTTCCGCGCCCGGCTGTGGGCCTCGCGGCTCGTCGACCTCGCGCGGTGGCGGGACGCACTCGTCGACGCCCCCTGGGCCGAGGTACGGCGGCTGCGGCAGGACCTCATCGGGAACGTGGAGCTCACCGGTCCCTTCCCCGGAGCGTCCCGGCGCGCCGGACTCACTCCGATGCCGCGCCGTTTTCACCCGGTCGGACAGCATGGCCGGGCCCGGACCCGCCGATGCCTGAACGCTGGTGTGCCATAGGCCCCAAGGGAAGCGAGAACGGCATGACGGCATCTCCGGTCCTCGGCTCGCGACGGCGTGCGCGCCGCTCCCACCTCGCCGCGGCGGCGGCCGCCGCGGCCCTGTGCGCCGCGGCCGCCACCCCGGCCACCCCTGCCGCCGCCGACGGCGACACCAGCGGCGGCAAGCCCACCGTCGTCCTCATCCATGGGGCGTTCGCGGACGCCTCCAGCTGGAACGGGGTCGCGGAACGGCTCGAACGCCGCGGCTACACGGTCATGGCCCCCGCCAACCCGCTGCGCGGCCTGTACAACGACGCGACCTACATCTCGTCGGTACTGGACTCCGTCAAGGGCCCGGTGGTGCTGGCCGGCCACTCCTACGGCGGCGCCGTGATCAGCTCGGCCGCGGCGGGGCACTCCCAGGTCAAGGCCCTGGTCTATATCGATGCCCTGATGCCCGACGTCGGCGAGAGCGGCGCGTCGCTGGGCGCCCGGTTCCCCAGCGCCCTGGGTACCGCGACCAGGTCCGTCCCCTACCAGGAGGGCCACGGGCAGAGCGGCACCGATCTGTACCTCAAGCGCGACAAGGTGTACCCGGTCTTCGCCGCCTGCCTGCCGGAGAGCCAGGCCGACCTGCTGGGCGTCACCCAGCGGCCCGCGGCCACCACCGCGTTCTCCGAGACGGCCAAGGTCGCGGCGTGGAAGACCATCCCGTCCTGGGCCATGATCGGCCGCCAGGACATGACCATCAGCCCGGAGCAGGAGCGCTTCCAGGCCCGCCGTGCGCACTCGCACACGGTGGAGATCAACTCCTGCCACGTCTCCCTGATCGCCCACCCGGACGCCGTCACCGACCTGATCCTGCAGGCCGCCACCGCGTCCGGGACCGGGTCCGCGGGCCCGTCGCTGGCGGACACCGGTTCCGTCGCGCCCCGGCGTGAACTCACCGGCCTCGGCGGCGTCGCCGGCGTGTCCCTGGTCGCCGGCGCGGGCGCCGTCCTCGTCGGCCGCCGCCTGCGCCGCCGCTCCCGCTGACGGGCCGCCCCGGGGAGCGCGCGGGCCGGGACCGTCACCGGCCGCGCTCCTCGGGGCCGACCAGCAGGAGCGCGATGTCGTCGCGGCCCCGGTCCGTGCCGCGCGCCTCGCGGATGAGTCCGTCCGCAAGCGCGTCGAGGGAATCCGCGGGTGCGGCGGCGAGACGGTCGGCGAGTTCGTGAACTGCGGTGCCGATGTCCGTGCCGGGGCGCTCGACGAGGCCGTCGGTGTACAGCAGGAGCACCGCCCCCGGCGGCAACGGGATCTCGGCGGCCGGGTACTGGGCGTCGGCCTCGACGCCGAGGAGGATCCCCGAGGGCGCCTGCACGATCTCGGCACCGCCGCCCGGGTGGCGCACGATCGCGGGCAGATGGCCCGCGCTGGCCAGCGTCGCCCGCTGCCGGGGGAGGTCGAGCCGTGCGTACAGGCAACTGGTGAACAGATCGGTCTCGAGGTCCTCGAACAGCCGGTTGATGCGTGCCAGGACCTGACCGGGCGGAGCACCGGTGCTGGCGTGGGCGTGGACGGCGGTGCGCACCTGGCCCATGAGCGCGGCGGCACCGACGTTGTGCCCCTGGACGTCGCCGATCACCGCGGCCACCGCCGAACCGTCGAGGCGGATCAGGTCGTAGAAGTCCCCGCCGATGTCCATCCCGCGGGTCGCGGGCAGATAGCGCGCCGCCACGCGCAGCCCCGGGACGTCCGGCAGGGACCGCGGCAGCAGCGCGTTCTGCAGCACGTGCGCGAGCCGGTTCTTGGCGTCGAAGAGCCTGGCGCGTTCCAGGGCCTGGGCGATCATGCCCGCGAGCGAGGTCAGCGCCGCGCGGTCGTCGGGACCGAAGGTGCGGCCGTCGGCATAGCCGAGGACGCAGTAGCCGATCGTCCGTCCGGAGGCGTTCAGCGGCAGGAACGCCCAGCCGTCCATCTCCCGGTAGAGGGCGATGTCGGGGTGGGCGCGGCGGAGCTCGTCCGGCCGGGAGAAGAAGGCGGGCACGCCTGTTTCGACCACCTGCGCGCCCTGGGTGCCGGCCGCCAGCGGCAGGTGCTCGAAGTACGCGGTGCTGCTGGGCGAGAAGCCGCGGGTGGCCAGGATCTCGATGCGTCCCTCGTCGGCGGTCAGCAGCCCGAAGCCGTCGGCGCCGAGCACGGGCATGATCTGGTCGGTCACGGCCGCGGTCACGTCCCGCAGGTCGACCGCCTCGGTGAGCCCCGCCGAGATGTAGAGCAGGTGGTACAGCGCGCCGGCCCGGGAGGGCGCTGTCGCCGAGGGGGCGGAGCGCCAGGCCGGGTTCCCCTCGGGCGCCCCGGCCGGCCGGACCCGGACGCTGATGCCGGTGGCGTCCGGGCTCAGCAGGAACGACAGCCAGCGGTCCGGCGGACGCAGGGCGGTGAACCGGGAGGGCAGCCGGCTGAACAGCGCCCCGAGATACGGATCTTCGAAGGCCGGATCGTCGAGCCAGGGCAGGGTCTCCCAGGGGCGGGTGCGCATGAGGTCGCCCTTCGTCCGGCCCAGCAGCTCCGCCGCGCGGGCGTTGAGGAACGTGACGCGGCCGTCCAGGTCGAGCGAGAGCACCCCCACCGCCAGGCGCTCGGTGAGATCGGCCGCCGCCTGGGCCTCGGCGGGCGGGTGGCGTGCGGGGGCTGCGGCGGGCAGCACCCGGGGCACGGGCGCCGGGCGCAGGGCGTCACCGCTCGCGGCGGCGCGGGCCAATGCCCGGCTCATCCGGTCCGCGGCGGCGGTGACGGCGGACTCCTCGCCGGGAGCGAGGTGTTCGGCCCGCGTGCCCGGCCACAGCATCTGCAGCGCGCCCCACTTCGTGCCGTCCGTCGCCAGCGGCATGACGATCATGGCCAGTTCGTAGGGCAGGGCGTACGCGGTGCGCGCGAACCGCCGGGCGAGTTCCGCGTGGCCGCGCACCCACACCGGGCGTCCCTCGCGGACGGCCGTGGCCACCGGGACGGGAGCCGCCAGCGCGAGCCGGGACCACGGCCCGACCACCCGGGCCGACAGACCCGTCACCACCTCCATGCGGAGCGCCTGCTCCTCCGGGACCAGGAGGAACACGGCCGCCGCGTGCGACCCCGTGGCCCGCACCGCGTCGGCGAGTGCGCGGTCCAGCTCGGCCGCCGCACCACGTGAGCCGTCCGGTCCCGGACGATGCCCGCCCGTCATCGACCCGCCCCTGACGGCGCCACCGCGGACGGTCGCCGCCGGGGAGCGCCGGACCGGCGCGACCGGGGCTCTGCCATAACGGGACGATATCCCCGCCACCCGCCTCGGGGCATCCGGGCCCGGGGCGGGGACGGCGACGGCCCGCCGGGACGGGTCAGGAAGCGGAACGCACCTCGTTGAAGGCGTCGGTGGAGCTGGGGTGGGTGTAGACGGTGTCGCGCCGTTCGCGTGCGGTGACGCCGTGCCGGACGGCCAGCGCGACCGTGTTGATCAGTTCCTGGGAGTCGACGCTGATCAGGGCCGCGCCGAGGACCCGGTCGGTGACCTGGTCGATCACGAACTTCATGAGGCCCCGGGTCTCCCCGACGATCTTCGCCCGGGGCATCGAGGCGATCTGCGCCACGGGCTTCGCGGCCACCCGTACGTCGTGACCGAGGTCGCGGGCCTCGCGTTCGGTGAGGCCGACCCGGGACAGCGGAGGCGTCGTGAAGACGGTGTACGGCACGGCGACCCGGTCGGCCGTGGTGCGCTCGTCCGAGCCGAGGAGGTGGTCCGCGACGATCCGGCTGTCGTCCAGCGAGAGGTAGGCGAACTGCGGGCCGCCGTTGACGTCCCCGACGGCGTAGACGTGCGGCTGGCTGGTGCGCAGGTGCTCGTCGACCTCGATCGCGCCGGAGGGCGTGGTGCGGATCCCCGCCGCCTCCAGGTTGAGTCCGTCGGTGGCGGGCCTGCGGCCGGTGGCGACGAGCACGGCCTCCGCGTCGACGGTGTACTCCTCGTCGCCCAGCAGGTGGTGCACGGTGGCGTGCCCGGGCCCGTCGGTGACCCGGGTGACCCGGGCGCCCGTGACGAACGCGACGCCGTCGTCCTGGAGGATCCCCACGACGGTGCCGGCCACATCGGCGTCCCCGCGCGGCATGACCCGCGGACCCGCCTCCAGCACGGTCACACTTCGACCGCGAGACGGGGATGAACGCCGGGGAGTTCGTCACGCGGCTGCGGATGCTGCTCGCTGCCGACCTGCTCACCGGCACCGACCGCCCGGTGGGGGCGGTCGCCGCGGCCGTCGGGTACGGCTCGGAGTCGGCCTTCGGCCGGGCCTTCCGGGTGGCGACCGGCACCACGCCCGCCAGGCTGCGCAGGTCGGCCCGCGAACGGGAGCGCTGAGGCCGCTGGGCTCAGGCCCCTGAGGCGCTACGACTCGGTGGCGGACTCGCATTGGCACGGTGCGCACAGGCCCCACCAGATGATCTCGGCCTCGTCGATCACAAAGCCCTTGTCCTCCACCGGGTCCAGGCAGGGGGGCACGCCGACGGCGCAGTCGACGTCCTCGATGAGCCCGCAGCCGCGGCACACCAGGTGGTGGTGGTTGTCGCCCACGCGCAGTTCGAACCGCGCGGGGGAGCCGGCCGGCTCGATGCAGCGGATGAGCCTCGCCCGGGTCAGGTCGTCCAGCACGTTGTAGAGGCCCTGCCGTGAGAGGCGGCCGCGCGCGGTGGAGCCCGGGCCGATACGGGCCTCCAGGTCCGAGGCCGAGGAGTGGGGGTGCCCCAGCAGGGCCGTCAGGATGGCGCGGCGCTGTGCGGTGCTGCGCAGCCCCTTGCGCTTGAGCAGGTCGCCCGCGGCCTGCCCCGCCGGCCCGTCCGCAGGTGTGGGCGAGGTCAATTCTGGCCCGCCCCGGCGAGGTCGCCGCCGGTGGCGGACGTCTCGGCGGCGCGGCAGGTGGTGCAGACGAGCCTGCGTGCCGGCAGGCGGCTCGTGGCCCTCCCCAGCCCGTTCGGCTGGTGGACGAGGTGCCGGATGACCAGGGCGTGGTCCGCGCAGACGAACAGGTTGCAGCGGGAGCAGATGCCGATTTCCTCGGTGTCCCGGCGTGCTTCCTGGAGGCAGTCGTAGCACTTCACGTGGGCTCCGTGGGGGAGGTGGGGACGGGGAGGCAGCCGCGCGGGTGGGGGCACGCCTCCATGGCGGTCCTTCGACCGTAGGCCGCAGAATGGACTCGGTCACATCTGACGGGGCCGTTCGTGGCCGTTGCCCTCGAACGCCCCGGCCTCCACCAGGCCGAGCCCGAGCAGGCTCGCCGACAGGCCCGGCCAGGTGTGCACGTCCCAGCCGGTCAGCTCCCGCCACCGCGCCAGGCGGTATTTCACGGTGTTGGGGTGCAGGTGCAGCGCCCGGCCCGTCGCGGTGAGGGAGAAGCCGTTGTCGGCGAAGCCCCGCACCGTGACGGCGAGGTCGGGATGGGACGCGGCGGGCTCCGAGGCGGCCTCCAGCAGCGGCAGGAGCCGGCCGGCCTGCGGGAGCAGCGTCGCCGCGAGCCAGGCGCTGCCGAAGGACACGGGCTTCCCGTCGGCGTCCGCCAGCGCCAGCGCCTCCTGGGCGTCGACGATGCTGGCGGCCGCCCCGGCGAGTCCGGAGCGCAGCAGCCCGGTGCCGATCCGCAGGTGCGGGTCATGGCGGCGCATCGCCTCGATCAGGACGTCGACCGGCATGGACTGCACGACCGCCACCATGGTCGCGCCCCGGTTCGCGCA
Organism: Streptomyces sp. NPDC002574; assembly: GCF_042889545.1. Classification (NCBI taxonomy): domain Bacteria; kingdom Bacillati; phylum Actinomycetota; class Actinomycetes; order Kitasatosporales; family Streptomycetaceae; genus Streptomyces; species Streptomyces sp. NPDC002574. The sequence continues at coordinate 263,640 of NZ_JBIARB010000011.1, read as the reverse complement.
CCGCATGTTGCCCGTACGGCGCCCGACGCGCCCGCGCAGTTCCGCGAGCTGCTCGTCCGCCCAGGCCTCGGACGGGGCGCACACCGCCTGGAAGGTCCCGGCCGGGTCGAATCCGAGGGAGTGCGCGAGCCGGGCCACGTCCACCTCGGCGGGCGACGGCGCGTACAGGCCCTCGAAGAACCGGTACGTCAGGCCGAGTTGGGCCGCCTCTTGGGCCCGGATCGTGTCGTTGTAGGCCTCGGCCGCGGCGCCGGTGGCCTGTTCGACCCAGGTCCACACGGTGCCGACCAGCCGTACCAGCTGCCGGCTGAGGTTCCCGCCGCGCGCGTCGGCGCGGGTGAGCAGGACGTTCCAGATCTCCCGGTAGCCCACGTGGAAGGCGCCGATCAGGGCCTGCAGCGGCAGGCCCTCGCGGGCGCGGTCGCGGCCCAGGGTGCGGGCGTGCTCGCTCTCCTCGGGAGAGGGCCCGCGCCGGGTGATCAGGCCGGTGAGGAGGCCCCCGAACTGCTCGAAGACGCCCGCCTCGTGCTCGTCGCGCGGCACGATGTGGTATTCCGGGATCTCCTCCCGGATGCGGTCGACGATGCCCGCGGTCAGCCGGGGCAGCTCGGCCCGGACCGACGTGCACAGATCGGCGAGGGCCTGCCAGTCGTCCCGCACGGGGCGCGAGGGCAGGGATGCAGTCGTCATGGCGGCTCACCGCTCTTTCCGCGAACAGACGCCCTCCCACCATAAGCCCGCGCATGGCCTGATTCATGTGGTGTGGCCTGCGCCTTTGCGTATTCCGCAGGGCGCCGGCGGCGGAATTCTCGCTTTCGGTGAGCCCCACGGCCCGGCGACGGAGAAAGCTGGACAGGACTTCCCCTTCCCGGGGAGACGCGGTGCGGCTTCGGCCCGCCGGGTGGGCCTGGGAGGGCGGTGCGGCGTGGTCGCGGGCCGAAGTCACCGCAGCCGGTATTGGCTGGGCGGGAAGTGACGTGGTGCGACCAGGACGTGGTGCGACGGAGGAGTGGACTCATGACGACAGCGACGGAGAGCGGCCCGGTGGCGGAGTTCCGCCGGCTCAGTGACGGTGACCCCGAGGTACAGGCCCACGGCGCCTATTTCTCCTGTACCTACCTGCTCGACATGGAGCGGCACAGCTTCCTGGTGCGGATGCACCGCGGCCGGGTGGAGGAACTGGTCACGGACCCGGAGCCGCTCACGGCGTACGACTTCGCCATCAGGGCGAGCGCCGGGACCTGGGGTGAGTTCTGCAAGCCGGTGCCCAAGCCGATGTACCACGGCATCTGGGCGGCGACCTTCCAGCGGGACATGCGCCTGGAGGGCGACCTGCTGGTCCTCATGCAGAACCTGCGCTGCCTGACCCGGCAGCTCGAACTGCTCCGCGTCACCGGGCCGCTGGGCTGACCCGCCGCCTGCCGAAAGGACCCCCGATGAGCACTCCGTCCCGCATCTCGCCGGTGACCGGCCACTACGTCACGATCGACGTGGAGGACGTCCAGTACAAGGTGTTCTACCTGGAGAGCGGCCAGGGCCAGCCGCTGGTCTGCCAGCACACCGCCGGCTGCCACAACCACCAGTGGATGGGCCTCCTGGAGGACGAGGAGATCACCGCGAACCACCGCGTCATCGCCTACGACCTCGCCCGTCACGGCAAGACCGACCCGCCGCTGAACAAGGAGTGGTGGAAGGAGGAGTACAAGCTCTCCGCCGACCACTACGTCGCCTTCATCACCGCCTTCTGCGACGCGCTCGGCCTGGACGACCCGATCTTCATGGGGTCCTCCTTCGGCGGCAACGTGGCCCTGCAACTGGCCCTGCGCCATCCCGACCGCTTCAAGGCCGTCATCCCGGTCGAGGGCGCCGACTACTCGCCCGGCTTCTACCTCGACTGGTGGCAGCACCCGCACGCCAACGCCGCCCAGGTGTGCGCCAGCGGCGTCTGGGACCTGATGGCCCCGCAGTCACCCGACAAGGACCGGTGGGCCACCTGGTTCTACTACAGCCAGGGCTCGGAGGCGTTCAAGGGGGACCTCTACTTCTACTCCGTCGACCACGACCTGCGCGGCCGGCTGGGGGAGATCGACGGCGAGCGCTGTCCGGTGATCATGATGACCGGCGAGTACGACTACCTCACCACGCCCGAGGACGGCGCCCGGACCGCGGAGCGGATCCGCGGAGCGGAGTTCATCGAGATGAAGGAGATCGGGCACTTCCCGATGAGCGAGAACTACCCGCGCTTCGCCGGGTACCTCAAGCAGGCGCTGCGCCGCATCGAGGAGCGCACCGGCGCCTCCCGCTGACCGTCCGGGCCGGCCCCCGGGCGGCAGATGGGCGGGGCGGGACCGAATTGCGGCGGTCCCGCCCCACCCGTGCCGGGCCCGTGCGCACCCGTGGGGCGGCGCGGTCAGAGGGGGCTGACCTCGGCGTACTCCAGGGTCAGGATGCCGTGCGCGACGAACGGGAGACGGCCGAGCCGTTCACGGGCGTCGGCGGGGTCGGCGGCCTCGGCGACGAGGAACGCGCCGCGCCGGTCGTGGCGGCGGTAGGCCGCGAGGACGGTGCCCTCGGCCTGCAACTCCTTGAGGACGCGGAACTCCTCCTCGCGGAACGGCGCGGTGTCGGCCGACTCGTCCATCGTGCCGGTGACGTGCAGAATCATGGGTGGTGCGTACCTCTCGTGCGATCGTGCTGCGGTGCTGCGGTGCTGCGGTGCTGTGGTGCGGTGGTGCGGTGGTGCGTCGAGCCGGGGCGTCAGACGCGGGCCCGGGCCTCTTCGGCACTGCGGGCGGACAGTTCGCGGAACTCCTCCAGCGAGTGCCGTCGCGGCTCGTACGGCGTGCCGTGCACCCAGCGGGCCGTGAGCTCGGCCAGGCGCACGCCGTACCGCTCGGCGGTGGTCCGGTCGCCGTGCGAACTCACCGCGTCGGGGCCCTCGTCGGCGTTGGTCTGGCCCATCACGCCGAGCCACGAGCCGAGGCGGTTCACGTCGTAGCGGGTGCCTCCGGTCCAGTTGTCGCCGGCGGTGTCACCCACCGAGACCCACTGCATGTTCATCTGCGCCGCGAACACGGCGAGTTGCTGCAGGGAGAACAGCTTGTCGCCGTTCTGGGCGGCGGAGTGGGTGAAGCCGCCGGCGAGCTTGTCCTTCCACTCCTGCCCGAGGAAGGGGTGGAAGGCGCCCTCCAGGAACGACTTGAAGACGGCCGACAGGCTGCCCATGTAAGTGGGCGCGCCGAAGACGACGGTGTCGGAGGCCTTGAGGAGGTCCATCGTGGGGGCGTCCGACCAGCGGCCGGCGGTGACCTGCTCGCCGGTGACCTCGGCCAGGTGCGTTGCGGTGCCGGGCACCGTCCGCGCGCCGCGCACGATGTGCTCGGCGAGGGCGCGGGTGTGGCCGTTGGGGGAGTGGTAGACGACGGTCAGGGTTGCCATGGTGGTGCTTTCGGTTCGGTGGTGCTGGTGCGGCGGGCGGGGATCGAGGGGTCAGACGGTCGCGGCGAGGAACTCGTCGACGGTGATCGCCTCGTGGCCGAAGGTGGGGTAGGAGATCTCCAGTGCGGCCCGGTGCGCCGCCTCGGTGAAGTCGGCGACCGCGTCGGTGAGGAACGTGACGTGGTATCCGGCCTCCAGGGCGTGCCGGCCGGTGCCCTCCACGCAGGTCTGCGAGGTCAGCCCGGCGAGCACCACCTTCTCGATGCCGTGGGCCTTCAGCTGTGCGTCCAGGTCGGTCCCGGCGAACGCGTCGAACATGCGGTGGCGTCCGACGACGACGTCCCCGTCGAGCGGTCGCAGCGGCGGGTGGAAGTCGGCGCCGGGGCCGCCCTCCCAGAACACCTGGTTGTCCACGGCGAACTGGAACCGCGGCAGGACGTGCCGGACGTCCGCGAAGACGCCCTCGTGAAGGCCGTGCGGAGCGTGGAAGACGGTGACTCCGGCGGCGCGCGCCCCGGAGAGCAGGCGGGCCAGCCGGGGCCGCAGGTCCAGCGCGTCGAGCATGGGGCCGATCTGACCGCTGAGCTTGCCGTCCTCGGCGAGGAAGTCGTTGAGGAGGTCGATGACGACCAGGGCCGTCCGGTCCGGCTGATAGGCGGGGGTGCGCATGGGTGTGGGGTCCTCTCAAGGCGGGTGGGGGGCTGCTGCGCTCCGTGTGCGGCGTGTTCGCCGGGAATCGGGCGTGCGCCGCGCCGGGAGCGTCGCTGAGCCATTTTTTCATGATGTCCATCATGAATAACTTAATCATGATGTCCGTCATGTAAAGTGTCAAGCGAGACGTTCCCCGGAGGTGTGGCCATGCGTGTGTCCCGTGAGCAGGTGACCGCGAACCGCGAGCAGATCGTCGTGAACGCGGCCGAGCAGTTCAGGCGGCGCGGCTTCGGCGACGTGACGATCGCCGACGTGATGAAGGCGGCCGGTCTGACCCACGGCGGCTTCTACGGCTACTTCGACTCCAAGCAGGCACTGGAGGCCGCGGTCTGCGAACGCGGTCTGGCGGAGAGCGTGGCCGCCGTCGACGCGGTGCGGGACGGCGAGGGGGGCGAGGGGACGGCCGCCGAGGCGCCGCTGCGGCGTTTCGTGGACGACTACGTCTCCGCCCGGCACCGCGACGCGCCCGAGGAGGGCTGCACCGTCGCGGCCCTGGCCTGCGACGCCGGCCGCAGCGGACCGGAGCTCCAGCAGCTCTTCGTCTCCGGCATCACCGGCATGGCGGGCTCACTGGCCGGCCTGCGCGGGCAGGGCTCCGCAGAACCGGCCGAGGACGGCGGTCCCGACTTCGCGACCCTGTCGACCATGGTCGGCGCCGTGATCCTGTCGCGGGCCGTGGCGGCCGCCGATCCGGAACTGTCCGAGCGCATCCTCGCGGCGGCCCGGGAGCGGGCCTCGGCTCCGGTGGAGTGACGGTCCGCCGTCGCGGGTCCCGGAGAAATCCAGGGGTTCGCCCCTGATGCCCCGGCGTGGGTCCTGCCCCTATCGTCTTCGCTGACGCGGCACTTCCGAACCCATCCGTCACGGAGTCCCGATGAAGGCAGTCGTCCAGAACCGGTACGGCTCGACCGACGTCCTGCAGGTCGAGGAGATCCCCACCCCCGCACCCACCGGCGCACAGGTACTCGTCCGCGTGCACGCCGCCTCGGTCAACGCGCGCGACTGGCACCTGATGCGCGGCGACCCCTACCTGGCGCGCCCCTCGATCGGCTTCGGCGGCCCGAGGGTCAAGGTCCGGGGAACCGACTTCGCGGGCCGCGTCGAGGCGGTCGGCCCGGACGTGGTGCGACTGCGCCCCGGCGACGAGGTGTTCGGGGAGGCGGACGGCGCCTTCGCCGAGTACGTGTGCGCCTCGCAGGACGTGGTCGGGACCAAGCCGGCCAATCTCTCCTTCGAGGAAGCGGCGTGCCTGCCGCTGGCGGCGAACACCGCGCTCGTCGGCCTGCGTGATCTGGGGAAGGTGCGGCCGGGACAGAACGTCCTGGTCAACGGCGCCTCGGGCGGCGTGGGGCCGTTCGCCGTGCAGATGGCGGCCGGCTACGGGGCGCAGGTGACCGGTGTGTGCAGCACGCGCAACGCGGACCTCGTCCGGTCCTGCGGCGCCGGGCGCGTCATCGACTACACCCGCGAGGACTTCACGCGCGACGGGCGGCGGTACGACCTCGTCCTCGATCTCGTCGGCAACCGCTCACTGACCGCCCTGCTGCGCGTGCTGGACCCCACCGGCACGCTCGTCCTGTCCGGCGGCGGCGTCTCCAAGGGCGGCAGCCTCGTCGGGCCGATGGGCCTGATGCTGCGCGGGCAGATCGTCGCCCGCCTCGGGCGCCGGCGCGTCCTCGTACTCGTCGCCAATCCCGGCCCGGAGAACCTCGCGACGCTCCGCGAACTCGCCGAGTCGGGGGTCATCGCCCCTGCGATCGACCGCAGTTACCCCCTGGCGGAGGCGCCGGAGGCCATCCGCTACCTGGAAGTCGAGCACGCCCGGGCGAAGGTCGTCGTCACGGTGTGACGCTACGGCCGCGCCGCCGGACCGGCCAGGAGTTCGGCGACGTCGAGACCGCACCGCAGGTACTGCTCGAAGACGGGATTGTTCAGGGCCCACGGCGAGCGCCGCCGCCGGACGAGGGCGATCGCGGAGGGCGCGTCATGGCCGAGTTCGACGAGCGTCCGCACCACGACCAGTCCCGAGCGGTTGTACCCGGCGTGGCACCGGACCAGGGTGGTGCGGCCGTGGCGGACGGCCAGGGCGGCGCCCCGGGCCAGTCGCGCGACCGTGGCGATCTGTTCGGCCGTGAGCGGCGCGTCCGGGAGAGCGGCGACGACGTGCTCGACGCGGGGGTCGCGGGGTCCGTGTCCGGGGAGGTCGACCAGGCTGACGACCAGGTCGAACTCGTCGGTCACGACCACCGGGTGAACGGCGCCGTGCCCGTCCGTCCTGACGTGCCCGCCCATCCAGAGGCCGGGCGTGATCTCGTCCCAGGGCGTCCCCGGGCCGGGCACGCCGCCGGCCCGCTCGCGGGTCTTCATACGAGGTGTCCTCTCCGGACGGTCAACGGGCCGCCGGTCGCCCCCGTTCCCCCGGCCGCACTCTCAAGGCGCCGGAGCGCCCGTGGGGTTGGGGTAGGGGAGCGCCGCGGCGCAGGCGTGCGCCGGGGCGGACAGGACGGTGACGAGCCGGTCGAGGTCGGCCGGGGAGAGCACGGACCAGGGGCGGGCGGCGGCGAGGTCGGTGGCGGCTTCGAGGGACCGGTGGGCGGTGCGGCCGTCGTCGGTGGCGGCACCGTCGGGGTCCAGCAGACCGCGGGCGGCCAGGCGGGCGCGGGCGGCGGTCCACTCGTCGTCGGTCCAGCCGCGGTGGGGCTGGAGTTGGCCGCGGGGCAGATCGATGCCCGAGCGCAGGACCAGTGCTTCGCAGCCGTCGAGGTCCGCCGTGACGAGCGCGGCGACATGACCGTCACCGCGATGTTCGCGGAGCAGGGTCGCATGGTGCCAGAGCTCTTCGAGGGGGTGGGCCGGCAGCGGCAGGGCCGCGTTGGTGGCGGCCAGGACGCGGCCGGCGATGTCGAGCGAGCCGGTGACCGGGCGCAGCAGGGCCACCGCCTCCTCGGCCGCCGCCTCGTGCCCGGCGAGCAGCCGGCGCAGCGCGGCGCTCGCGCCTCGTTGGCGTGCCGTCAACGCCGCGTCCGGCGCGGCCAGTTGCCACACTCCCGGCAAGGCGCGGGCCACCATGCCCGGGGCGAACACGAAGAAGGCGGCGGTGACCGGGGCCGCGCCGACGGCGCCCAGGGGCGCCGCGCGGCAGGCGAAGTAGCCGCGCCAGAAGCCGCGCAGGCCGGCCTCCTCGGAGGCGGCACGTGCCTCGGGGGAGAAGTAGGTGACGGAGTGGACGGGTTCGAGGAGGTGCCACATGCGCCGGGCGGTCGGGGTCACGATTGCGGAGGCGTCGGTGCCGGTCACGGCCGTGCCCCTTCCTTCGGGGCCGCGGTCGCGGCCCCGCGCCGGTCGGTTCCGGTGGTGCGGGCCTCGATCGCGCGGAGCACGGCCACCATGTCCCGGTGGCCGTCGCCCTGTTCGACGGTCTCCTCGAAGAGGGTGTGGCAGACGTCCAGCAGCGGCGAGGCGAGTTCCGCCCTGCGCGCGGCCTCCGCGATGAGGCGGTTGTTGTGCAGCACGTCGGTGGCCGCGGCCTGGGCGGCGAAGTCCCGCTCCCTCAGCTTGGGCGCCTTCATCCGGGAGACGGCGCTGGCCATCGGCCCGGCGTCGAGGACGTCGAGGAACTGCCCGGTGTCCAGTCCCTGCCGCTCCGCGAAGTGGAACGCCTCGGTGAGCCCCGTGACCTGCGTGATCAGGAACAGGTTGACCGACAGCTTCATCAGCAGCGCCCCCGGCACGGCACCGCAGACGAAGGTCTCCCGGCACAGGGGTGCGAGCAGCGGCCGTACCTCCTCGACCGCGGCGGGCTCCCCGGCGAGCATGCCCACCAACTGCCCCGCCTCCGCGGGCCTGCGGGAGCCGGACACCGGTGCCTCCACGTAGGCGCCGCCGGCGGCCCGGACGTCGGCCTCCAGCGCGCGGGAGTACTCCGGCGAGGTGGTGCCCATGTGGACGACGACATGCCCGGCGACCCGGGACGCGAACGCGGGCCCGCCGCGGTCCAGTACGGCGTCGATCGCCGGACCGTCGGCCAGCATGAGGACCACGACCCGGCAACGGGCGAAGACCTCGTCGGGCCCGGCGGCCACGTGGGCGCCGGCCGCGCGCAACGGCTCGCCGCGTTCCGCGGTGCGGTTCCAGACGGCCAGCGGCACTCCGGACCCGGCCAGGTTCAGGGCCATGGGCTGCCCCATGATCCCCAGGCCGATGAATCCCACGTCCATCACGCACCGCCGTTCCGACCGGTCCATCCCGACTGCTATGACAGCTGTCATAATAGTGATCGTGGCGCCCGCCGCCACCCCGTCCGCGGGGACCGCACAGCCCGCGGCGCGGACGCGGGCGATGTCGAGGGCGCGGTAGGGAGGTCGGTCATGGCGGGATCCGGACGCGGGCCGCGCGAGCGCATGGTCTTCAGCGCCGCGCAGCTCATCAGGCGGGGTGGAGTCACGGCGACGGGCATGCGGGAGGTGGCCGTCCACGCGGAGGCCCCGCGCGGTTCCCTGCAGCACTACTTCCCGGGTGGCAAGGAGCAGTTGGTCAACGAGGCCGTCGCCTGGGCCGGCCGCTACGCCGGGAACCGGGTGGCCCGCTTCCTCGCCGGCCTGCCCGAGCCGACACCCGGCGGCCTGTTCGCCGCCATGGTCGCCCAGTGGACCGACGAGTTCCGTGCCTCCGGCTTCGGCGCGGGGTGCCCCGTCGCCGCCGCCACGGTCGACTGCGCCGGCTCCGCCGACTCCGTGCGCGCCGCCGCGGCCGCCGCCTTCGCGACCTGGACCGGACCGGTCGCGGCGGCCCTGCGCGACATGGGCGTGCCGGGGGAGCGGGCCGAACCGCTCGCCACCTTGATGATCAGCGCCCTCGAGGGCGCCCTCGTGATCGCCCGTGCGGAACAGGACGTACGTGCCCTCACCACCGTCGCCGCCGAGCTCGCCCCGCTCCTGGACGCCGCCGTCACGCGATGAGGGCGGGCATCTCCCGGGCGGAATCCCGGGCGGATCCAGGGGCGGAATCCCGGTGTGGAACGGCGGAGTGGAACGCCGGTGCCGGGGCAGACGCTCCCCAGAGCCGCACCGACGACTACCCACCCCCCCCCGGTCGCCGGTGCGGCCCTTTTCCCCTTCGCCACCCGACCGTGGCGCCGCCTCCGGTGTGACGGCACCCCACCGGACGCTCCGGGAGCCCGAGCGCCCTGCGGCGCATCCATGTCGCCCGTACCAGGGGGCACTCGGCGACGGCGTGAGGACGGGTTCCGGGCAGCTCACTTGTCGACTTTCGGACAACTGGAGCTTCGATAAGTCGATTTGGCGCCACTTCGGAGGAAACTGTCGCCCAGGGCTGACAGGTGGCGGTGCGGGGGAGGTGGGCAGGGCTTCCCCGGTGCGGGATGATCAGGGCGGGTCCGGGCCGCGCGGAGAGCCGGTGAACCGATCGGCGACCGGTGCACGTGGACCCAGTGGACGAGGGGTGGCCGTCTTGGGGCGTGACGCGACGCGCAGCGGTTCGGCGGCCGGTGTTCGCGTTGTTCTCATCGGTACTTTGACGTGGAAATGAGTGACCTATGCCTCCTGAGATTGTTGGGCGTCAAGGCTCTCTGGCCGGCGAGAGGTTCGGCATCGGCGAGAAGCCCCTCACCTTCGGCCGCAAGGCCGAGAACACGGTGGTGATCGCCAGTGTGAGCGCCTCGCGGTTCCACGCGGAGGTGCGTCGCGAGAACCACGGCTTCGTGCTCTACGACCGGGGCAGCAGCAACGGGACGCGGGTCAACGGGGAACGCGTGACCTCGCACGTGCTCCAGCCCGGCGACCTCATCGCCATCGGTGAGGAGACCTTCTGCTTCGAGGCGGCCGATCCGATGGAGACGATCCTCGATCTCTCCCTCCTGCAGTCGCTGATGACGCCGGCCGAGCCCGAGGAGCCCGGCCCGGTGCTGAACGTGACGGTGGCGGGCGGCGGCCCGGTGGGCCTGTCGTTCGCCCTGCTGCTGGAGCACCTGATGGGCCGCCGGGTCTCCGTCACCGTCTACGACGGCCGCTGGACGCAGGACGGCGACCAGGTCGTGTGGAAGAGCGAGGGGCAGGGCAACGTCCGCCGGCAGCAGGTCGTCACCGTGCAGAGCCGCCAGTACCTGAACCTCCCCGAGGAGGTCCAGGCCCGGCTGTTCACGGAGGGCACCTACACCGAGATGTGGCCGGCCGGCCCCGACTCCATCCGCGGCTTCAGCCCCCGCAACATACGCATCGCCTACATCGAGGACACCCTGCTCGCCCTCGCCAACGAGAAGCGGGAGCGCATCCGCCTGGTGCCCGCCCGCTTCGACGCGATCGAGCACCACGAGAGCGTCGCCAAGGACCATGTGCTCGCGATCTGCGAGGGCGGCCGCTCCCGCACCCGCGAGTACTTCACGGAGAAGTTCGGCACCGCCGACAAGTCGATCTACTCCCTGGCCGGCGAGCACATCCAGGACGTCGTCCTGGGCCTGCGCGTGAAGTCCGGGCTGTCCGACCCGATGACCGTGCTGCTGACCGTGGCGCAGAATCGTTTCCTGCTCAACGCCCTGCGCGGTGAGGGCTTCCTCAACATGCGCCTCACCGACGCCGAGGCGAAGGAGGTCGTCGGCATCGACCCCGTCCGGCAGGTCTTCGAGGAGTGCATCGCCTCCCGCCCGTGCGTGATGGGCCGCGACGAGCACGGCGACTTCCACTGCTCCACCCACAGCACCCTCTTCCTGCCCGCGCTCATCAGGGGTTCGGCCCTGTGGAAGCGGGTCAAGGAGGGCCTGGCGCTCTTCGGCGTCCCCGAGGACGACCTGAGCGCGGTCACCGCCTTCCGGCTGGACATGGTGCAGCGCCCCCGCTTCACCGCCCGCCTCTACCCGGGCACCCCGTCCACCCCGGGCACGTACGGCTTCCTGCTCGGCGACGCCGCCAACGCCATCCACTTCTGGCCCGGGCGCGGCCTCAACAGCGGGCTGGGCTCGGCCATTTCACTGGCCCGTACGCTCAGCGGCACCTGGCGCGGCCGGCCGCTGCGCGACGCCGACTTCGTCCGGCACGAGGCTGCCATGTCGATGCTCCAGTACCGGCACAAGAGCCGCGCCTGGAACGCCATGATCACCACGGACGAGAACGGCGTCAGCCGTGCCATCAAGGAGGTCATCGCCCAGAGCATCGCCGAGACCGCCGCCCTGGACGGGGAACTGGACCGCGAGTCCGACATCGACGGCCTCATGGAGCAGCTCCGCGCGATCCGCGACCGCCTCGCGCCGCGCATCCCCGGCATGCCCGACGACGAGACGCTGCGGGCGCACCTGGAGACACTCAGGAGCGAGACCCTGCGCACCCTCATCGACAGCGGGCCGTGGGACACGGTGATCGTCGGCGGCGAGGAGGTCGACATCGACATCTTCTACCGCGACGAGCAGTCGGCGACGCCCGCGAAACCCGCGGCGCCCGCCGCGAAGCCGGTCCCGGCCGCCACGGCGTGACGACCGGCCGCCCCGGACCGGTGGGTACGGGGCGGCCCGTCACCAGCCGGGACGCGTCCCGATCCCGCCGTCGACCACGAGGTCGTGGCCGCTGATCCAGGAGGCGGCGGGGGAGGCGAGGAAGACGCAGGCGGCGCCGACGTCCGCGGGAGTGCCGAGGCGCTGCAGGGGCGCGGCCGCGGTCCAGCGGCGCACCCCGTCGGGCCAGTCCGCAGCCAGGCCCGGGCGGTCGACGAGACCGGGGGAGACGGTGTTGACGCGGACGCCCGCGGGGCCGTACTCGCCTGCGGCCGCCCGGGCGAACATGATCAGCGCGGCCTTGGCGGCGCTGTAGTGGGCGTGCCCGTGGGCGGGGCGGCTGCCCTCGACGGAGGCGATGGCGGTGATCGAACCGCCGCCCTGCCGGGACATGTGCGCGGCAGCGGCCTGCACCACCCCGAACGCCGCGTGGAGATTCGCGTCGATCACCTCGCGCCAGGCGGCGTCCTCCATCCCGGCGAGTTCCCGCACCGGCTGCACGCCCGCGCAGTGGACGACCGCGTCCAGCCGCCCGCCCCAGGCGGCCGCGGCCGCGACGAGTTCGCGCGTCCCGTCCGGCCGGGTCAGGTCCGCGCTCAGGGCGTGGGCGCTGCCGCCCGCCGAAGCGATTCCGGTGGCCAGGTCCGTGACGGCGTCGCCCCGGCGGTGGGCGTGCAGCACGACTGACGCGCCCGCGTCCGCGAGGCTCCGGGCGACGCCCGTCCCGATGCCGCCACTGGCCCCGGTGACGAGGGCGACCTGTCCGGTGAGGCCGAAGCCCGGGCTGCCCGTCATTCCCGCTCCCTGTGCGTGCTGTGCGTGCTGTCGGATACCGAGGTCCCGGCGGCGCCCACCGGACGGCTCAGAGCCCGGATCAGCGCGGCGTGCGCCGGATAGCGGGCGGCCAGCGCGTCGGGGTCGCCGCCCTCGAAGTCCGCGGGGAGGAAACCGGGTGCCATGGTCGTCCCGCACAGCGACCAGCGTCCGCCGGGTGCGACCCGGGCCGCCATCCACGTCCCCGCCGGCACCGTCCACTGCACCCGGCGGTCGGCGTCGTCGCCGAGCAGCACGGTGTGCGAGCTGCCGTCCGGCGCGAGCAGCAGGAGTTCCGCCGGGTCGCCCCGGTAGAAGTGCCACACCTCGTCGGCGGGCAGCCGGTGCGGTGCGGAGAAGCCGTCCTCGTCGGGGCTGAGCAGGAACAGGATCGCGGAGCCCGCCGGGCGCCCGGTTCCGTCCCGCGGCCCCGCCCAAGTGCGGCGGAACCGCCCGCCCTCGAACGGCAGCGGCTCCAGCCCGTAGCGGGCCGCCACCTCGTCGGCGCTCTCGTCGTCGTGGTGCTGCGGCATCGTGCCCCTGCCTCCCGCCCCTGCCGGTCCGCTGTGCCGACCCTACGAGACGGGTGAGCGCCCGCGGGTGCGGCGCGCGTGCGGTCAGGAACCGGTGAACCGGGGCCGCGGGGCCGGGTCGCCGCTCCAGGAGGCGAGGAGCGCGAGGGCCTGCTCGGAGGACGAACCGGGCTCGGCGGTGTAGATGCCGAGGACCTGATCGGCGTCCCCGGTGACCGCCAGGGCCTCGTAGTCGAGGGTGAGGTCGCCCACCACCGGGTGATGGAACAGCTTCCTGCCGAAGGTGCGGCGCTCCACGTCGTGCGCAGCCCACCATGTGCGGAAGTTTCGGTCCCGCAGGGAGAGTTCGCCGACGAGTTCGGTGAGGCGGGCGTCGTGCGGGTGCTCACCCGCGTAGAGGTGGAGGGCGGCCACAGTGGTGCGGGCGACGCCCTCCCAGTCGTCGTACAGCGTCCGTGCCTCGTCGTGCAGGAAGATGAACCGCGCCATGTTGCGCTCGCGCTGCGGCAGCGCGTCGAAGTCGGTGTAGAGGGCGCGGGCCAGCCGGTTGGTGGCCAGGACGTCGGTGCGGCGCCCCACGACCAGGGCGGGGACCTCCGTCAGCGTGTCGAGGATCCGGTACAGCCCCGGGCGCACCCGCTGCGCCGGCACGGGACGCGGACGGCTCCGCACCGGCTTGGCGATCCGGAACAGGTGACCGCGCTCGTCGCCGGTCAGCTGCAGTGCGCGGGCGATCGCGTCGAGCACGCCCTCGGAGACGTTGACGGCACGGCCGCGCTCCAGGCGTACGTAGTAGTCGACGCTGACCCCCGCCAGCTGGGCGACTTCCTCGCGGCGCAGTCCCGGCACCCGACGCGAGGTGGGTGCCGGTGTCAGGCCCGCCCGTTCGGGGGAGATCTTCGCCCGGCGGGAACGCAGGAACTCGCCGAGTTCGCCCCCGCGGGCGTCCGCTTGGTCGTCCATGGCTCCACGCTACGCCGCGCCTCCCGCCCGCCCCGGTGGCAAAGGGGTACTGCCGGACCCCCTTGCCGGAACCCCGGGGCGGCCGCGCCTCACCCCGCCCGGGAGGCGTTGCGCGCGATGGCGGTGATGATCGACGGCCACAGCGCCTCGGGCAGGTCGTGGCCCATGCCGGGGAAGAGCAGGAGTTCGCTGCCGGGGACGGCGGTGGCCGTCGCCTCGCCCCCGCTGCGGTCCACCAGGCAGTCGTCCTCGCCGTGCACGACCAGGGTCGGGACGGTGACCGAGCGGAGCCCGGCGGTGCGGTCGGGGGAGGCGAGGATGGCGGCGTACTGGCGGGTGTAGCCGTCCGGGCGGTGCGCGCGGTCGAGGGCGGCGGTGACGCGCTCGCGGAGCGTGTCCTCCGCGACGGGGTAGCCCGGCGAGCCGATCACCGCGGAGCGCCGGACGCCGGCCGCGATGACCCCGTCGCGGTCCAGGGACGCGGCGTCGGGTCCGGGCATGACGGCACGGGCCCGCTCGGAGGCGCGGCCCACGGAGCGCTCCCCCGTGGTGGACATGATCGAGCACAGCGACAGCACGCGCTCCGGGTGGTCGATCACCAACTGCTGGGCGATCATGCCGCCCATGGAGGCCCCGACGACGTGGGCGGCCGGGATGTCGAGGGCGCCGAGCAGGTCGGCGGCGTCCTGTGCCATGTCGGCGAGCAGATAGGGCACGCCGGAGGTGTCGCCGCGCAGGACCGTGCCGATGTCGGGTACGCCGTGCCCGTCGAGGCCGGTCGACAGTCCGCTGTCGCGGTTGTCGAAGCGGACGACGAAGAAGCCCTGCTCCGCCAGGGCGGTGCAGAACTCCGGCCGCCATGTGGTCATCTGCGCGCCCAGACCCATGACGAGCAGCAGGGCGGGATGCCCGGGGCTGCCGAAGGTGTCGTACTCGATCTCCATCCCGTTGGCTTTCGCACGCGGCATGCGGGGCTCCTCGGTCGGGTCGTGGACCATCAGGCGGGGTACCGTCCAGTCGGTACGGTACCGGCCCGGCGGCCGGTCGGCGGCGGTGGCCGCCCCGTCCGGCGCATCACGTAGGCTGACCGGGCAGCTGGTTCGCCCCCCGTCCGCCGGGCGGGGCGCGTCGCAAGAGGGAACCCGGTGGGAATCCGGGACTGCCCCGCAGCGGTGAGCGGGAACGACCGCTGTCATGAGCACTGGACGCGCACGCGTCCGGGAAGCGACAGCCAGTAGGTGGCGGACGGTTCGGCCGTCCGGTGCGCCCGCGAGTCCGAAGACCTGCCACTGCCCGTGCCCCGTGGTGGGTCACGGCATCACCGGGACCTCGTGGGCGGGTCGGCGGCGGCCCTCGTGTGCCTGTCGTGCATCCCGTGCCCCGGGGTCCGTGCGAACGCGCGAAGGACAGCTCCATGGCACAGACCCCCATCGGCACGATTCCGGCCGCCCGGCCGCGCCGGGCAGCCGGCACCACCCCCGCGCGCCCCGGCGCCGAGGCCCGCCGGGTGCGGGGATGAGCGCCGTGCGGAAGCCCGCCAGGACCCCGTCCGACTCGGAGGTCACGCTCGCGCACATCATGAGCGAGCACGACACCAATCTCTACGGGACCGTCCACGGCGGGGTCGTCATGAAGGTCGTCGACGACGCGGCCGCGGCGGCCGCGGCCCGTCACGCCGCCGGACCCGCCGTCACCGTCTCCGTCGACGGCATGACCTTCCTCCACCCCGCCCACGCGGGGGACCTGCTGACCGTCCACGCCCGCGTCGAGTACGCGGGCCGCAGTTCCATGGACGTCGGCGTCCGCGTCACCGCGGAACGCTGGGACACCCCGGGCCCCGCCGTCGACATCGTCGTCGCACGCCTGGTGTTCGTCGCCACCGACGCGGACGGCAGGCCCCGCCCGGTGGCGGAACTCGTACCGGTCACCCCCGACGAGCGGACCCGCCACGCCCAGGCCCTCAGGCGCCGCGCCCAGCGGTCCGGCCTGCACGAGGTGAACGCCGTCTAGCAACGGTCCGGACGCCCTTCGGCCCGGGCCCCCGTCGCCGGGCCGGCGGTGGGCTCCGCGCTCACCACAGGTCGTGCCGCTCCGCCACGGCGTCGCCCGGGTACGGACGGAACCGGTCGAGGTTGTCCCGGGCCGGGTGGCGGCGTCCGGCGGGGCCCTCGGCGAAGGCGCGCAGCAGGTTCGTGGTGACGCGCCGGGTGAAGACCGCGGCCGCCGGGGGCATGCCGTGGTCGCCGTCCCCCTTCAGGGAGCCGACCCAGCGCATCGTGCCGGCGTTGAACACGCCAGCCCCGCCCGCGGTCGTGTAGTAGGCGGTGTCCTGGAAGCTGCGCACGCCCCGGCAGACCAGGGGCGAGTGGGCGATGATCTCGATCGGACGCGGGGTGGGCGGTGCGCCGGTGACGCGGTCGTACTCCGTGCCGACGAGGTGCGGGAAGCGGGTGGCGCCCGTGGCGCCGGTCCCCTCCAGCAGCCAGTGGCCCGGTTCGGCGACGGCGTACGCGGCGCTGGTGCCGTTGGACTCGTAGAGCGTGCCGGTGAGGGAGTTCTCCGGACGGGGGTGCGGGGGCTCGCGCCAGTCCGTGGTGACGGCGGCGTCGTCCTTGCCGTTGAGGGGGTCGCGCGGCCAGTCGCTCTTATAGCAGACGACCAGGCGCCGTTCGCCGTGGGCGGTGGGTTCCAGGCGGATGCGCCGGAAGCAGGCGTTGGCGCCGAGGAACGCCACGTTGGTCCCGCTGTCGCGGGCCGCCGTGACCCGGCCGCGCATGGCGGGCGTCCAGTACTCGTCGTGGCCGAGGGACACCACCGCGCGTGCCCCCGCGAGCAGTTCCGGATCGCGGTCCAGGTCCATGCCGGTGGCGTAGGCGAGCGGCAGCCCGAGGCTCTCGGCGAGCGCGACAGCGGGCTGCTCGTACGTCAGGAACAGCGGCGCGCCGTCGCGGTCGTAGGGGCGGTCGCAGCTGACGGCCAGCGAGCGGCCCGCGTAGTCCGCCTCGCCGCCGGGGCCGTGGTAGAGGCTGCGGCCGCCCCAGGTGTTGTACGCCTGCCAGGTCGCGACCGCGTTGACCAGGACCACGCGCCCGGCCGCCGTCCGCGACCGCACGGTGACGGGGACGTAGCGCTGCGCCCCGGAGCCCCCGGCGGTGAGCCGGACCAGGTAGGCGCCCTCGGGCCAGCCCCGGGTGGGGACCCGGACCCCCGGGTCCCACCGTGCCGCCGACACCGTGCGGGTGGCCCCCTGCGGTCCGGGGACCGGCTGCTCCCGCCCCGGCAGGTCGCCGGACGCCCAGACCCGGCGGGCGTGCGCGCCCCCGTACCAGCCCATGCGGAACGCCTCGGCGCGGTAGGTCCGGCCCGTGGTGGACACCAGCAGCCGGAACTCCTCGCCGGGCAGGACGCTGACCCGGTCGGCGAACCCCTCGATCGCACGGTCGTCACCGCGGGTCCGCAGCTCCCAGTCGCGGTGACCGGGTCGCGCGTTCTCGGCGCGTACGTCCAGGCCGGTCCTCGCGCGCACCCGCGGCGGGGGCCCCGAGGCGGAACAGCCCCCGGCGACGGCCGTCGCACCCACCGCCGACACCCCTTCCAGGAAACGTCTGCGGTCCCAGGGAGCGATCACACCGCGAGGCTAGGCAGCGGGTCCGCGGACGGCCCGCCGGACGGGGCCGGGCGGAGGACGGCGCACGCGGCACCGGGACGACTTCGTCGCCGGATGCCAAATAAACCCGCAAAGGGAAATATTTCTGACATTCCACCGTGCTGACCAAAGGAACAGCGCCTCGACAGCGCGGTCGGAG
This sequence comes from Streptomyces sp. NPDC002574, assembly GCF_042889545.1. Classification (NCBI taxonomy): domain Bacteria; kingdom Bacillati; phylum Actinomycetota; class Actinomycetes; order Kitasatosporales; family Streptomycetaceae; genus Streptomyces; species Streptomyces sp. NPDC002574. The sequence goes on along the minus strand of NZ_JBIARB010000011.1, from coordinate 245,878 downwards.
GTACCTATGACGAGTTCGGGTCAGTCACGAACCGCGGCGGGCTGGGTCGAGCCTGCCGCGCCCCGGCAACCGGTGTACAAGATCCTCGGGCCGCTCCTGCGACGGCAGGCGCCCCTCGTCCTCGCCGCGGCCGTGCTGCTCGTCATCACCGTGCTCAGCCTGCTCATCCCGATGGACATCCACCTGGCCTCGCTGCTCGTGGCGGTGCCCGCCCTCACCGCGACGCTCTACAGCGCGCTCGCCACCATCCACATGACCGTCCTGGCGTGTGCCGGCTCCGTCGCGGTGGACCTCCACGACGGGCTCGGCCACTCGCCGATCCTGCCCATCCACGTGCTGGACGTGCTGGTGGTGTGCGGACTCGTGCTGGCCTTCTGGCGTATGCGGCACACCGACCGGCAGACGCTCAGGGCCGTCCGCTCGGTCGCGGAGACCGCGCAGAGCGCACTGCTGCGGCCGCTGCCGTGCCGCGTCGGGTGCGTGGACATGGCCACCGCCTACCGCTCGGCCGCCGCGCACGCGCGCATCGGCGGCGACCTCTACGCGGCGGAGCGGGTCGAGGGCGCCGTGCGCCTGCTGATCGGCGACGTACGGGGCAAGGGCCTGGCGGCGGTCGACGACGCCTCCACGGTCCTGGGCGCCTTCCGCGAGGCAGCGCACCGCGACACGTTCCTCAAGGGGGTCGCCATGGCGCTCGAAGCGAGCATGGCCCGCCATTTCGGGCAGGCCGGCGAACGGGACGCCCATGCGGGCGAGCGCTTCGTCACCGTGCTCGTGGCCGAGATCCCCGACAACGTCCCCGTGGTCCGCGTCATCAGCTGCGGCCACCCGCATCCGATGCTCGCGCGCGGCCACGAGGTGGACGTGCTCGACCTGACCCACCCGGCGCCCCCGCTGGGCGTCGCGAACCCCGGCGAGGACTACCGCGTCGACACCTTCCGCTTCGAGGTCGGCGACATCCTGCTCCTGCACACCGACGGCCTCCTGGAGGCCCGTGACTCCGCGGGCGTCTTCTACCCCGCCCTGGACCGGTTCGCCTCCCTGTCCAAGAACGGCGGCCCGGACCGCGTCATCGAGCGCCTGCTGGCCGACCTCACCGACTACACGGACGGGGAACTCCACGACGACGTGGCGCTGGTGGCGGTCCGCCGCCGCTGCGCCGACGCCCGCTCCGCCGAACAGCAGTTGGGAGCGCCCACCACGGCCTCCCGGGAACGGCGCGTCCCCGCGGCGCACGCGACCGGGGCGAGGACCGCGGCCCGCGCCGGTGTCCCGCACCGGCGGGGCGACGAGGAGGCCGCCCGCAAGGGACCGGCCTGAGCGGCACGCCCCCACCGGCCACCGGATCGGAACCGTTGCCCGCGGCTCACCTACCGCACATCCGCGCGCGCCATACTGCGCGCATGACACCGCCGGCCTTGCGCCTCACCGGCCCCGCGGCCCTGGCCGCCCTGCTCGTCCTGGCGGGCTGCGACGGTCCGCCGGACAGCGCGGACCCGCGCCCGCCGCGCACGGTGGCGCCGCTGCCGGACTCGGCCGTGGGACAGGCCCTGGCCCGGCGCGCCGCGCATCCCTACTCGGCCCGCGTCCGCACGGAGAAGGTGCCCGGCGCGCCGTCCGCGCCGGCCCAGCGGGTCGAGGGAACCCTGAACCTCGGCGCCCGCACGACCGGCGCGTTCTCCATCTCCTCCGTGGAGCCCGACCGGTACAAGGAGGCCCAGGAGGTGCTGCTGCCCACCGGTGCCTGGGTGCGCGAGGTCGACGACCGCGGACGGACCGTACGGGGCTGGTGGCACGACCCGCTCGAGAAGGCTCCGCCGGGAAACCAGATCATGCAGGTCCACGCCGTCGCCCAGTTGCTGGCCCGCCAGCCCGCCAACGCCCGCCGGCAGCTCCGCGAGGACGCCGGCGGCCGGCCGCTGTACCGGCTCACGGGCTGGATCGCCGCCGGGGCGTTCGCGGACGTCGACCCCCACACCTACGCGACACTCGCGCCACGCGAGGACGTCCCGGGAACGAAGGGCGTGACGTGCACGGCCTGGGTGGACGCCGAAGGACGGGTCACCCGCTTCGAGGAGGACCTCGTCTACCCCGACAGCAGCCGCTACCAGAGCGTCATGACGTTCACCGACTTCGCCGGGCCGGTCCCGGTCCGGCCGCCCTCGGCCGCCCCGTGACCGGGCCGGTGCCGCGGCCCGCGCGCGGCGTGGTGCTCGTGGAGGCCCGCCGCATCCGCCTGGTCGAGGTCGACGCCCCCGCGCTGCCGCCGGGCCTGCGGTCGGCCATGGACCGGGCCTGGGACGCGGCCGTCGCGGCGGCACCGGCGCTCTTCGACGGGCCGGTGGCGGGATGCGTCGGGCTGGACCGCGACGGCCCGGACTCCCTCGTCCTGTCCTGGGCGAGGACGACGTACCGGCGGCACGTCCTGCGCCGGTTCCCGGGGGCGACCGGATGGCTTCCCTCGCTGTTCGTCGCCGTGATGCAGCCCGACGAGGACGGCCGCCTGCTGATCGGCCGGATGGCGCCGTGGACCGCCACCCTCAGCCGCCGGCAGCTGCCCGGCGGATCCGCCGAACCCCCCGAGGACCACGAGACGCTGGACCTGGCCGCGCTGCGCCGGCACGCCGCCCGCGAACTGGCCGAGGAGACCGGCACCGTCGTCCCGCCCGGCGACCTGACGCTCTGGGTCGTCACCCGCGCCGCCAACGGCACGGTGGGCGTGCTGTTCCTCGCCCCGCCGCGGCCCGAGGCCCTGCTGCGCGAACGCTTCGCGGCCCTGGTGGCGTCCGAGACCGCGCGCGGCCTGGAGCCGGAGTTCGACCGGATCGGGTTCGTCGGGTCCCCGGCCGACGTGGCCGCCCTCGGCGACCGCGCGGTGGACTACCTGGCGCCGCTCGTACGCCGCTGGGCCGACCGCGCCGAGGAGCCGGTCGACCGTCTCAGGAGTCAGGACCCTCCGGCCTGACGGGCGGGGTGAAGCAGGCGGTGATGGTCTTGCCGTCCGGCCGCGAGTGGGTGTGCCAGTGGTCGGCCACCGCGTCCACCAGGGCCAGCCCGCGGCCGCCGGTCGCTGTCGCGTCGGCCTGGCGCGGGGTGGGCATCTCGCCGCCCGAGTCGTGGACGCTGACGTGCAGGCACCGGCTGTCCCAGGTGAGCACGAGCTCGGCGTCGCTGCGGGCGTGCACATGGGCGTTGGTGATCAGCTCCGACACCGTGAGCAGGATGTCGTCGACCGTGCCCGGGGCGTCCTCGGTCCACTCCAGGGTGTCCAGGTGCTCGCGGGTCCAGCGCCGGCCCGCCCGTACCCCGCCGGACACGGGGAAGGACCGCGCCCAGCCCACGGCTTTCATCGATGTGTCGGCCACCGCGCATCTCCCTTCGACGGTCCGTTCCTCCCGTCTACCCCGCTTTCGCCGCCGCACAAGGCCCGCGGCGGGCCCGTGATGCGCGGCGCGACCCGCAGGCGGATCGTGGGTGGGGACCGACCGACGACGCCCAGGCGGGCCGCACGGCGCGGGCGAGGTGATCCGGCCGGGCGGCACGCCGGGGCGAGGACGGGGGAGTACCGGTGAAGCAGTCCGTCCTGCACGACCGAGTCGCCGTCGTGACCGGCGCCGCCCGCGGCCTCGGGGCCGGCATGGCGAGGGAACTGTCCCGGCGCGGCGCCCGGGTCGCCCTGCTGGGCCGCGAGCAGCACGCCCTCGCCGCCGTCGCCACGTCGCTGCCCACCCAGGCGCTGTGCTGGGAGGCCGACGTCACCGACGACGCCACCATGAGCCGCGTCGCCGCCGAAGTGGCCGAGCGGATGGGGGACCCGGCGATCGTGATCGCCAACGCGGGCATCGCCGAGGGCGGTCCCTTCGTGGAGTCCGACCCCGCCGTCTGGCGCCGCGTCATCGAGGTCAACCTCATCGGCAGCGCGACCACGGCCCGCGTCTTCCTGCCCTCGCTGCTGCGCACCCGGGGCTACTTCCTCCAGGTCGCCTCCCTCGCCGCCATCGGCGCCGCGCCCATGATGAGCGCGTACTGCGCCTCCAAGGCGGGCGTGGAGTCCTTCGCCCAGTCACTGCGTTCCGAAGTCGCCCACGAGGGAGTGGCCGTCGGCATCGCCTACCTGAACTGGACGGACACGGACATGATCCGCGACGCCGACGAGCACCCGGTGCTGCGCGAACTGCGGGCCCACATGCCGCCACCGGCGCGGAAGGTGTACTCGGTCGAGTCGGTGGCCGCGCGTCTGACCGACGCCGTCGAGCGCCGCGGCCCCGCGGTCTACGCGCCGCCGTGGCTGCGGGCCGCCCAGCCGGTGCGCGCGCTGCTGCCGTCCGTCGTCCTGCGGTTCTCCCGCCGGGAACTGCCCCGGCTGGCCGAGCGGACGCCGTTCCGGGCGACCGGTCTGCTGGGGCCCGGCGGCCGGGCCGACATGCCGGACGGCGGCACCACGTCCGACGCGGGCCGCCGTCCGGCGTGAGTCCGGCCGCTCACCCGCTCACCCCGGTCATTCCCAGGGGTCGTCGTCCGGGACGATGTGCACGGCCGCCTCCTCGGCGCCCGCCGCACCCCCGTCGATGCCGACGTCCTCGGCGAAGAGGTCGGAATCCGGGTCCTCGTCCGTGCCCGTGTCCGGCGCGACGAGGCGCCCCGCCCGCCCGGCCCCGGCCTGCGGGTCGATCGGTTCGCCGTCACCCCCGGCCAGGTCGCCGATATCGTCCCCGGGGAAGGCCGTGTCGTCGGGGACCTCCTCGGCGAGACGCTCGTCGAGGCTCTCCCCCGCGCGCTGCTCGGCGGCGGTGACCCCCACCTTGTCCAGGCCCAGCGGCCGCTCGGGCGGGGAGTAGCCCTCGTCCAGGATGTCGTCGTATTCGCGTTCGTCGAGCGCGTCCTCGAGGTCGAGGGGCGCCGCGTCCTGCTGCTCCTCGTTGCCGCCGGTGGGCTGGTAGACGTCGTCCGCCATCGGGTCGTCGGTCATGACCGCCTCCTCCGCATCCGCCGATCTCCTCCGTTCCGGGGGAGTGGGGCGCCTACCCCTCGTTCCGGGCGGCACACGCCGTTCCTCCCCACGATCCCCTCCGTTCCTCCATCGCGGTGGACGGGCAGCGGGGGCAGACGCACTCCATCGTCGTGGTGGACGTCGGCCGGTGCCGGCACGGGAGACGGGGCATCCCATGGAAGCAACGGAATCGATCGTCGAACGGCTGCCCATGCGCCTGAGGGCGGGCCCCGGGCCGACGCTGCAGCTGTCCGTCGAGTGCCGGTACGGCGCCGCCGAGCCCTACGCGGTGCACATGCGCTTCGGCAGGGTGTCCGGCACGGGGGACGCGGTGTGGGTGGTCTCCCGCGAACTGCTGCTGGCGGGCCTGCGCGTGCCCTCGGGGTGCGGCGACGTCCACGTACGCCCCGGGTCCGACGGGTACACCCTGATCGGACTGGGCGGGGAGTCGGGCACGGCCGTGCTGCGGGTGGGGACGGGAGCGCTGGCCGCGTTCCTGGCGGCCGCCATCGCTCTCGTCCCCCTCGGCGCCGAGTCGGGCTGCATCGACTGGGACGCCTGCATCAGCGGACTGCTGTCGGCCTAGGCCCGTCGTCTAGCGTTCGACGCCGACCCCGACCGGGTCGCCGGACGCCTTCTTACGGGCCCGGTAGGCGGCGGCCTTCACCCTGTTGCCGCAGGTCTCCATGGCGCACCACTCGCGCCGCGACCCGCGGGAACGGTCGATGTAGACCTGGGTGCACTCGGGCCGGCCGCACTCCTTGAGCAGGGACCCCTCCGGACCGCTGAGGATGTCGATCACCTGGCGGGCCAGCGAGGAGAGGGCCTGGCGCGGGGTCGCCTCCACCCGCCGTCCCTCGCCCGTGAGCTGGGGGACCGCGGAGGGCGTACGCGCGGTGTCGTTGACGAGGGCGACCGCGGCGGCGTCGCGGTCCTGGCCCAGCAGGCCCGCGCGGACGAGGGTGTACACCGCCTCGCGCAGGTCCGTCGCGGCGTCCAGGTCGGCCTGGTCGCACCGCGTCTCGGCGTGCACCATCCCGGACTCGCTGAACCAGGCGTCGAGACTCTCGGGCGTCGTCAGCATCTCGCGGGGTTCGGGGTTGCGGCGGGCCCGCAGTGTGCCGACGAAGTCGAGTACCGGAGTCCCACACGGGAAGCGGTGTAGCATGTCACCATTCTGACAGGTGATGCTTCTCCGGGCAAGCACTGCGCGCCGACCGGCATTCTCCCGCATCGACCGCTTGACAGGGAAGCCGGGTGTGACGCAGCATCGTCACCAGTCCAACTGGTTACGTGCGGCTTGTGAGCCACCCCGGAACCGAGATCCACCGTGAAGCGGCGGAGCCCGGGGAGACGACATGGCGCCCTCGTCCGAGGATGCCGCGCCGGCCCGGAGCCCCCGCCATCGAAGGAGTCCCCATGACCATGCCCCGTACCTTCGCCGCCGTGCTCGTGGGCCTCGTCGCCGTGGCGACGATGATCGGCTGTTTCGCCCAGGTCTGGTGACCCGTCACGCCCCCGGTGCCCGGGGGCGGCGGCGTCCGTGCCGGTCCTGATCCCTACGATGGCCGAGTGACGACGCACACAGCGACACAGACCCGTGCCGGACAGGGTCCCCCCGGAAGCGGGTGGGGGGCTGCCTGGCTGCGGGGACTGAGGCCGTTCGGCTACGAGGCACGCCCCTGGACGGATCTCCGGGAGCGGCTGGTGCCGCCGTTCGGCACGGCCCGGGCCGGCTGGCTCGGGCCGCTGCTCGTCGCCGTGTTCGCCGGGCTGCTCCGCTTCTGGAAGCTCGGGCAACCGCACGACGTGGTCTTCGACGAGACGTTCTACGCCAAGGACTCCTGGTCGATGCTCCGGCTGGGGTACGAGGGCACCTGGCCCGACCGCAAGATCGCCGACCCCGACATCCTCGGCCACTCCGCGAACCTCCCGCTCACGGACCCCGGGACGTTCGTCGCGCACCCGCCGATGGGCAAGTGGATGATCGCGCTCGGCGAATGGGGCTTCGGCCTCGACCCGTTCGGCTGGCGCTTCATGTCGGCCCTGGTCGGCACGGTGTCGGTGCTGATGCTGTGCCGAATAGGCCGGCGCCTGTTCCGCTCAACGGCCCTCGGCTGCCTCGCGGGCGGGCTCATGGCGGTGGACGGCCTGCACTTCGTGATGAGCCGCGTCGCCCTGCTCGACGTGTTCGTCATGTTCTTCGTCCTGGCGGCCTTCGGGTCCCTGCTGATCGACCGCGACCGCGCGCGGGCCCGGCTGGCCGCCGCCCTCCCGGTGGGCGCGGACGGCTCCGCAGGCCCTGACGCCGCGACAGGGGACCGTACCGGCCTGGGCGTACGGCCCTGGCGGCTCGCGGCAGGCGTCTTCCTCGGCCTCGCCTCCGCCGTCAAGTGGAACGGCCTGTACTTCCTGGCCTTCTTCATGATCATGACGTTGCTCTGGGACCTCGGAGCCCGCCGCCTGGCCGGGTCCCGGCGCCCCTACGTCGCCGTGCTGCGCAAGGACTTCGTCCCCTCCGTCCTGTCCCTGCTGCCGGTCGCCGTGGTCACGTACCTGGTGACCTGGACCGGCTGGTTCATGACCGACGACGGCTACGGACGCCACTGGGCGGACGGCCGCGGCGGCACCTGGTCATGGATCCCGGCCCCGCTGCGCAGCCTGTGGCACTACGAGCACGCGGTCTACCAGTTCAACGTGGGCCTGCACACCCCGCACCCGTACCAGTCCAACCCCTGGAGCTGGCTCGTCCTCGGCCGCCCCACCTCGTTCTACTACCAGTCACCGAAACTCGGCGAGGACGGCTGCAGCGCCGCCGAGGGCTGCTCCCGGGCCATCCTCTCCCTCGGCACCCCCGCACTGTGGTGGGCGGCCTGCTTCGCCCTGGCCTACCTCCTCTTCCGCTGGGCCCTGCGCCGCGACTGGCGCGCCGGCGCCGTACTGTGCGCGGTGGCGGCCGGCTACCTGCCCTGGTTCAACTACCAGGACCGCACCATCTTCAGCTTCTACGCCGTTGCCTTCGTCCCCTACGTGTGCCTGGCCCTCGCCATGGCCCTGGGCGCCCTCATCGGCCCCCCGGGCGGGGACGAACGCCGCCGAGTCTGGGGCACGGTCGCCGCGGGCACGCTGGGCCTGCTCGTCGTGGGGAACTTCATCTACTTCTTCCCGATCTACACGGGGCAGACGATCCCGTACTCGGCCTGGCACGCCCGGATGTGGCTCGACTCCTGGATCTGATGAGACAGGGAATGCCTTGCGACTCAGAGCGGACACCGGGGAGTACCCGAACGAACTCGCCCAGGACCTGCGCCCGGTGGACGAGGGGGTCGCTTGGTTCGCGTCCCTTCCCGAGGACGAGCAGACGGGGACGCTGTGCCTGCTGGGAGGGTACTGCTTCCAGGCCCATCCCACCGCCGAGGAGGCCTTGGAGAGCATCCGGCGTTCCGGTCTCCGGCTGGCTCACACTCCTGCGGTCATGCCCGTTCGAGGACGGATCGAGGACCAGGTGGGGGGAGGATCGCCGGGGCTGACCTCGCAGCACGAGTGAATGAAGGCCTTCCGTCTGCTGATTGCCCTGCTGGCCGTCGCGGACGTCAGACGCAGGGCACGATGCCGGGTCCACGGTTGCAGCCACCCCTGGCACAACATGACCGTCTCCCGGGAGACGACCCCGTGCGGGCGCTCGATCATCGGTGCGGCGTGCGATGTCGACCCGCGGAGGACCGTGGATGACCGACCGTGCCGGCATGGATACGGCACGGTGTTCTCTTACGGCCGGGTGAAGCGCTGTACCTCTCCTGTCAGACAGATCAGCCGGTCCAGAGCCACCTCGAAGGACTCCGCAATCAGCCAGTGCTCCCACTGGGTCTGGCAGACCGTGGTGCCGGATGCTGACACGTAGATCCCGTCGACGTACATCAGCGCGACGGGGAAGAAGTCCAAGGGGCCGAAGCGGTCACCCAACTCCGTGAGCACCTCCCGATAGGCCGCCCGGACGGGGTTGAAGTCGAGCAGGTCGACGTAGAAATTGGCCCCGTCGTGGCCCACCGGTTCCACGGTGAACCCGTGGAGCGCCTCCAGGATCGAGCAGGCCAACGGATGCATCGACAGACCCCAGGCGGCGAACTCCCGCGCTTCCCCGGCCACGTCGACACGACGCTCGGGCCACCAGCCGGCATGCTCCAGCATGGCCCGGGTCGCCGTGTCCAATCGTTCCGGTTCGAAGGCTCCGCCCATAACTCTCTCCCGAGGGGCCGTCACTCTGTACCGCGGCTACCGAGTGCCCCCGCTCGCGGGATGACCGCGAGCGTATCCGGGCAGTGCCTTGAGCCCATGGGCTGCCGCAGAGGCCGTCGGCGGCACTGTTCCTCGTAGCTCAGCCGCCCGGTCCGCTCACCATGAGCGGGCGTACCGCCGGTTCGAGCAGCGACAAACTCCGCTGCTGCGCATCGAGGGCGACGCGGATGCCGACCGGCATCGGCAGATTCGGGCCGGCATGTCCGAACTCGACGTTGCCCAGGACCGGGATGTCACGGTCGCCGAGGACGTCGAGGACTATGTCGGCCAGGGTCGGGGACGCGTCGAGCGAGCCGAGCCCGTCGATTGCGTACGGGACGCCCACGACCATGCCGGAGATCCGATCGAGGATGCCGCAGTGCCGTAGTACCTGCAGATAGCTCCACACATGCGATGCCTGGCCGCCCATCTCCTCCCAGAACAGCACCGCGCCGTCGAACCATCCGAGCGGCACCGCGAAACGCGTCGCCTGCGCCAGCACGATGCGATTGATCACCCCGCCGATCAGCCGGCCTTGGGCGCGACCGGCACGCCAGCACTCCCACGACGGGGTGGCCGGCAGCGCACCGATCGGCTCCGTACAGGTCAGCAGCGTCGAGTAGAGCTTTTCCAGTTCCGCTCTGAGTGCTGCGGGCGCGCCCTGCCAGTGGCCGCCGAGTCCAGGGGTGGCCAAGTCGGCGTGGAATCCGACCAGACCCGTGCGCGCGTAGAGCACCAGATGCAGCAGCGAGATGTCGCTGTAGCCGAGGATCGGCTTGGGGTCGGCAGTGATCGCCTCGACGTCGATCAGGTCGAGGTAGCCGAGTGCCGTCTGGCCGCCGTCATGCGCGATGATGGCCCGCACCTCGGGATCACGCAGAAGAGCATTGAATTCACGGGCGATCTCCGCCGGCGCGGCCGCGCTCCACCAACGCTGCCGCCCCGCTTCGAGAAGCGGCGCCCGGCGCACGCGGAATCCCATCCGCTCGAGCACGGCCACCGCCTGTTCGAGGTCGGGCTCGTGATCTGCATGGAGCGGCCCGGACAGGGATGCGATCACGACGAGATCCCCGGGCCTCAGAGCACGAGGTCGTAGCAGGTGAGGCAGCGCATGTCCGGTCACCGACGCAGTATCCCGACACGCCTGACAACGCGCTACGCATATTCCTGTGCAGCCGGCCTGCCCGCTCAGCCCTCGGCTGGTGCCAAGGCGTGGCCCCTCAAGGCGGCCGGGGCGAAAGCCCGAGCGCGTCGAGCGATCACACGCGTGACCTGCGGATGCCCTACCAGGCGCAGAGGCCCGCCGAACTCACCGCTGCAGCGCTTGGTTTCCCATGAGTACCGGAACGTTCCAGCGCGAAAGTGGCACGGGCCGGGGACGTCCCGGCCCCCCCCACTGCCCTATGCTCCCGCGTGCTCGTATGCGAAGCAGGCCGAGGGGGCGTCATGAGTGATTTCTGGAATGCCGGTTCGGAGCCCGGGCGCGGGGACCGGGTGGGCGAGGAGTCAGCAGGGACGCCGTCGTCGGGGAACGTGAGCGGTGTGCCGGACGGACGGGGCGGGCGGTCGCGCGTGCTGGCATGCCTGGGGGTGGTGGTCGTCGTCCTGGCGGTGTCGGCCGGGGGGATCGTGTGGCTGCTTCAGGACGAACTCTTCCACCCCTTCGGGGATGTTCGGGCATGCCAGGGGAGCGATGTGCGGTTGCCCGGCGTGATCCAAGCCGGAGGTGCGTCCATACCCGTCGGCGCGTCCGACGTTCACTACCTCACCCGGAACGGCAGTGCTGAGGTCACCTTCGTGAGCAGCCAGATACCGGACTACCTCTCCCGTGCGGGCATCCTCCCGGAGGGCAAGCCCCTGTTCGACGAGCGGTACGGCACCAAAGCCGTGGCCGACGACGAGATCCCGCTCCCGGACGGACTGTGCGGCTCTGCCCTGCGGGGTCCCGTGTGGATCTACGCCTCCCCGAGCGACACCGGAACCCGCGTGACCGTCATGGTCGAGCGTTCTCCCACGGTCAACGACGACCTCCGCATCCCCGCCCGCGCCGTGGTCACCTACAGCCTCCCCTGACTCGCGCGGTGGGAAGCCCCCCCGACGCGCGGCAAACGCGCCCACGACGCCCGTTGACATGGCCGTCCTCTGTTCCGCGGAAATTCCCTCTCGGTCCCTGGCGGCGACAAAGCCCCAAAGTCATTGCTGGGTCAAGGAACGACATAAGTGAACGTGTTACGGTTATGTCCCCGGGCCCGTTGGGACCGCGCGCAGGAGCGGGTTCCTCCTGGAACGGTTGGAAGATGACCGACAACACGACACCGATGTATAGGGGCAGCGGAAACCCTGCCCTGCTTATGCGCGCACTCTGTACGCGTACCAGGACTTCATCCACCTCGGCGAATACGAAGAGAACGGCTTCGTCGAGGACTGCACGTCGACAGTGTGCGGTGAGCCGATCGCGAATATCGCTGTTGTCCACAAGAACCCGGCGGGGCGGACGCAGCATCTCGTGATGAACCACCGTCCACTGCCGTCGGTCCTGCTTTTCTCGCCTGCTGGGCGAGCACTTCGCCGCTCCGCCGGACGATACCAACCTCGACTGAAAGGGAGATCTCCATGCCCACGCCAGAATCCATGCGCGCGCTCGTCGCCGGGAAGGTCGGCGAGCCGAACGATGTCCTGCGGCTGGAATCCCGGCCCGTTCCCGTGCCCGAAGCCGGTCAGGCCTTGATCCGTGTGACGGCGACCCCGATTCACGCCAGCGATCTGCATGTGCTGCGCGGCCGCTACGGTTTCACCCCCGAATTTCCCGCCGTCGGGGGGAACATGGAATGCGTGGGCCGCGTCGAGGCCCTGGGCCCGGAAACCGAGGGGCTGAAGATCGGTGAGCGCGTGGTGACCATGGCGATCCCGCCGGTACCCGGTCCCCCCGTGGCCGGCACGTGGCAGGAATACCTGGTCGCCGATACGCGGAGGCTGTTGCCGGTTCCCGACGATCTCAGCGATTCCGAGGCCTGCCAACTCGCCGTCAACCCGCTGACCGCGCTGCTCCTGGTGACGCGTGTACTCGACGTACAGCCGGGCGAGTGGCTGTTGCAGACGGCCGCGGGCTCCACCGTCGGCAGGCTCGTCATCCAGTTGGCCAAGCATCTGGGGATCCGCACGATCAACGTCGTGCGGCGGCGTGATGCCGTTGACGAGATCAAGGCGCTGGGCGGCGACGAGGTCATCTGCACGGAGGACGAGGACCTGTTGCGGCGTGTGGCCGAGATCGCGGGACGGGACGGTGTGCGCAAGGCCGTCGACTGCGTCGCGGGCCACGTGGGCGCCCAGGTGTCCCAGTCGCTGGCTCCCGGAGGAGAGCTCGTGGTCTACGGCGCGCTCTCCACCCATCGGCAGACCGACCCCGCAGCGCTGACGATCCCGCTCTCGGCCCGCTCGGTCATCTACGAGACCAAGGTGGTCCGCGGCTTCTGGCTGAACCGCTGGTTCGGCAGTGCCTCACCGCAGGACGCGCTGCGCGCGCTGTCCGAGGTCCGCGATCTCGTCGCCGCCAGCGTGCTGAGCATCCCGGAAGGCCGGCCGTTCCCCCTCGACGACTTCTCCGAGGCCATCACGCTCGCCGAAACGCCCGCGCGTGGCGCGAAGCCGCTCTTCGTCTTCGCGGACAGCCACGACGAGCACGACGGGTAGGACGCGTACGGCGCATGCCGTCGGTGTGGACGCCCACGCACGTGGGCGTCCACACCGGCGGCTGGAGCGAAGGGCGCGGGTACGCACGGACAGGGCGTGCCCGGTTCCTCGTCGCCCACCTGGGCGCACGTCATCTGCCCCTGCCACGCCGGGTGATGCCGCAGTACGTCCGTGCCGTGACGTGTCGGTTCCGTCCGAGCCCGGCGACGATTCGCGACCTCGGGACCTGGCGACCCCACGACGCAGCCGGGGCCTGCCCGATGAATCGGGCAGGCCCCGGAAAGGCGCTGGTTTCTCAGGAGGCCGCAGACGGGTACACCCGCAGGCCGTCGATCGAGTCGCGCCCCTTGGCGGTGTCGGCGTACAGCCGCGCCTCGGTGATCAGGCCGTCCTGCACGGTGAACAGCAGACAGTGCTCGTTCTCCATGGTGCGGCCGGTCTTCGCCTTCGCTCGCGCCCTGACGGGAACGATCACGTGCGACCCGGCGTCGAGCACCGTGTGCGCGTCGTAGCTGAAGGTTTCGTAGTAGTGGTCGTAGATGTCCCGGTAAAAGGCGCGAAAGCCTTCGGGCCCACGGAATGTCCCGCCGTACGGCAGTGAGGTGGGGAAGTGGAAAAGCACCTCGGGCGACATCAGGGCCACCAGGTCCGAGGAATCGTTCTCCTCGAATCCGGAATATGCCCGCCAGCAAGCATCCACGATGACAGGATTGCCTGACATGGTTCCTCCGCCGTTCAGTCGCGGCCGGCGTCCGACGGGTCGGCGTCCACCGACGGGTCGGCACAGTACTTCGCGTATTCCGTCCCGGCGAAGTGCTCGCCCAGCTTCCGGGAGAAGTACTGGAGCATGTGCAGCGGACGGTGGTTCATCACCAGGTGCTGCGTCTTCCCCTCGTCGTTCTTGTAGACGACGGCGATATTGGCGATCGGCCTTCCGTCCACCGTGGCCGCGTAGTCCTCGACGAAGCCGTTCTCTCCGTACGGGCCGATATAGATGAAGTCCTGGAATTCGTACAGGGTGCGCGCGTAGGAAAGGATCGCGCGAACGTCCTCGGCCCCGTGGACGGTCCCCGTGAAGACTCCGGCCTCCAGCGTCACATCATCGGCGAGATTGTCCAGCCAAGGAGGGTAGTAGTCCTTGCGCTGCCGAACCGGGTCGCCGCTTCCGAGATATGTCGGTGGCGTCTTGTAAGTCATCTCCAAGCCTCCTGTGATGAACCGGATCCTGCTTCGAGCATTCCTTCTCCGAATAGAGTCCCCGGACGCGACGGCCGCCGTCCAACGAAAGTCTGAGACCGTAGCCATCTCGCGGAGAGATAGTCGGGGCTCTGTATGGGATATTGGGACCGTGGAACTGCGCCAACTCGAGCACTTCGTCACCGTCGCCGAGGAAGCGAACTTCACCCGTGCCGCCGCGCGGCTGCACGTCGTCCAGTCCGCGGTCTCCAGCACGATCAAGAACCTCGAGCGCGAACTCGGCACGCCGCTGCTGGAACGCACCTCCAAGCGCGTGCTGCTCACGGATGCCGGTGCCGCCCTGCTCCCGCGCGCCCATGCCGCGCTCAACGCCGCCCGGGAAGCCGTGGACGCGGTGGCCGAGGTGCGGGGCGGACTGCGCGGCACCCTGCGGCTGGGCACGATGACCACGGTGGGGCTCGTCGACTTCCCCGCGCTGCTCGGTGAATTCCACCGGCGTCACCCCGGTGTGCTCCTGCAGACCAGCGCCGCCGCCTCCGGCTCCCAGGGCCTGATCGACGCCCTCCTCGAACGGCGGCTGGACCTCGCCTTCGTCTCCCTGCCAGGACCGCACCCGCCGGGCATCAGGCTGACCGACCTCCTCACCTCGGTGCTCGACCTCGTCGTGCCGGCCGGCCATCCGCTCGCGCAACGCCGCACCGTGTCGATCACCGAACTGGACGGCCTGGACTTCGTCGACTTCCCCGCGAGCTACGGCATCCGGACCGTCGCCGATCTGGCCTTCGCCGCCGCCTCCGTGACCCGTCGCGTCGCCCTCGAGATCACCGACGCCCCCACCGGCGTGGCCTACGTCCGCAACGGCCTGGGCGTGGCGCTACTGCCACGGCCCGCCCTCGCCAAGGCGGAGGACGTCGCCACGCTCACCATCGACGACGCCGACCTGGACTGGCCGTTCTCCCTGGCCGCTCCGTCCGAGCGCACGCCCAGTGCTGCCGCACGCGCCCTGGTCGCGATCACGCACGAGTTCCTCATCTGGCGCGGGTGAGTACCGCCTCGGCGCTCGGACGTGCTGCCTTCCGCGGGCGCTTGGTGCCGTGCACGTCCTCACGGCGGGCCCACGCCCGCAGCTTGCTCAGGGCACGATCCTTGCGGAGACGGGTCGTCGCCATCTCGCCCGGGCTCGTCATCAACGCCGTGAGCGGGGTCCATCGCCGGCGTCCGTTGTCGGCGGTCCATCGCACGGCGGGGAAGTCCGTGATCTGCGTGATGTGCGCGCGGTCGATCACGCGTGTACGCAGGTAGCCGCGGATCACCAGCCGCGAGTGCTCATGCGTCACGCCGAGCCGATACCCCCGCACCGCGAGGACAGCGAAGCCGATCATGGCCGGACCGGTCGCGAGCCACGCCACACGGGTGTTCGCCTGCGTCGAGAACGCAAGGCACACCACCACGGGAAGCGCCCCCAGGGCGCCGTTGGCCAGCCGGTTCGGCATCGGGAGTGATGGCTTCATGGTGTTCCTCGCATGGTCGGATCTGCGGCTGGGTCGACGCCGACCTGGACCGACGCCGGATTATGCCGCAATTCCCCGTGCTTCCGCCGCACGGCCCCCGACCCGCGGCGCCTGGACCGGTTCCCACCACCGGGCTCTCATCGGGAGCGGCTCCGGACGTACAGCGGAAGCCGGCCGTCCACGATGGCGTGCCGAGACAGGCGCAAGCCGAAGTGTTCCGCGATCACCGACATGCTCAATCGTTCACTGCGAGGGTTGAGTTGAGGCCCTTCAGGGAGCAGACCCACGGCCTCGAGATACGGGACCAGGAGGTCAGGCGCCGTTCCCCACCTTCGGCCCTCCTCGCCGATGCCGAAGGAACACACGTGGACCCCGTCGCTGTAGTAGGCGAACATCGACGGCGGATGCCAAGGGGTGAGCAGGAAGTTCACGGCCTCGGCGCCGTCGCTGGAGGCGGCTCGCAGGCCCGGCTCCGTAAAACCGGCGGCGTCCCCGTACTCCACGGCGAACGACCAGTCGCCGAGCCGGCCCACCCTCGCGACCGCCAGGACGGCCGGATCGGCGAGCAGGTCCGCCGCTTCGTGGGCGGAGCCGCACGACACGTCCGGTCGCGGCCCGGCTCCGAGGCGCGACGCAAGGACGGCCGGATCGACGTGGCGGGCCAACGTCACGGAGTCGACCACGTAAGGCTCCAGCAGCCATCCGATGCTCATGGCGCGCCCTCTGCTGCCCGTCCCCCGCAGGTGTCGGCTCCGCTACCGGGGGACCTCCGTGGACAGCCGCAGGGCTCGCGCGTCGGCGGCCAGGGAGTCGAGGTCGATCTCGCCGTTGCGTCCCGTCGAGGTGACGGTGCCGATGGTGCTCCGGTCGGCCCACACGCAGTAACCGATCTTGGCGATGCCCTTGCCGGTCATGGTGACGACCACGCAGTGCATGCGGCCGTCGAAGACGTCGCTGTCGACCTTCCGCCGCGAGCTGTACGCGACCTTCACCTTGGTCTCGCCGCCGACCATCTTGCTGAGGTCGCTCTCGGACTGCCTGCGTTCCTCCTCGCCGAACGCGGTGTCGAGAACCTCGTCGGGGTCGAGGTCGATGTGGTCGCGCGCCTGGAAGCCGTAGAAGGACACGTCGCGTTGCTGCCCGGGATCGCGGTAGCTGGCCACCACCATGGTGGTCTCCGGGATCGACTCGATGAGATCCTTGAACGCGCCCGTATCGTCGTTCCAGTTGTCCTGGACCTGCACGATCTCCGGGTCGTCCTCGTCCAGTTGCTCCATGCCACGGAACTCTTCACTCGGCACCAACCGGTACGTGGGCGCGCCCGGCAAGTGGGCGGAGACGGTGCCGTGGGCCCAGGGGCCGGCGTCGGTGAAGGCGCCGACGCCGAAGCCTGCCAGCAGGCCGAGCGCGAGGAAGAGCACACGGCGGGACTTGGGCCGCTCGGGCGACATCGCGTCGGTCGGCAGCGAAGCCCAGGAAACCTGGGGGTGGGGCCCGGCGATGCCCGGCGGGGTGCCTCCCGCCGCGGGCGCAGTCTCCTGCGCCGACTCGACGGACGGCCGGGCAGCCGGTGCCGTCCCGGGATCCGTGGTCCCCGCTTGTTCGCCGCTCATGGCAGTCCCCTCCCCAGTGACCCAATCGCGTCCGAACATCAGAGCGGTCGCGGCATCGCCGCGTCAACGATCTTTTATCCGGGCCTCGGTCTTTGCTCGCACTACGCCCCGAAAGATCCCCGCGTTCCGTAGCCTCTCCCCGCGAGATCCGCTCCACGGACGAGCGACGGCCGGCCGGGCCGGGGTAAGGGAGACGGGTGGACGACCTGATCGCACTGGACGGGCACGGCCGCATGGTGCCCACCGACCGGGAGGCCCTGACCCTGGCGGTCGCTGATCTGCTGGACGGCCCCTTTGATCAACCCGCGCCGCTGCCTCGCGCAGGTGTGGGGCTCCTGGTGCTGGGCCGCCGGGCGGAAGCCCAGGCGAGCGCGGCGGCGGTCACAGCCGGACGGTGACCAGGGCGATGTCGTCGGCGCCGCCGTGGTCGAGGCCGAGGCGGTGGAGGACGGCGTCGGCGAGCGGTTCGGCGCCGAGCCGGGCTTTCGCGGTGAGGGCGTCGGTGAGGCGGGCCAGGCCGACGTCGATGTCCTCGCCGCGGCGTTCGATGAGCCCGTCGGTGTAGAGCACGAGCGCATCGCCCGGCGCGTAGGCCACGCTCGCCTGGGGCCGTGTCACGTGGGCGGGCCGTGCGCCGAGGGGTGGGTCGGTGGCCCGGTCCAGCAGCACGAAGCTCCCGTCGGCCCGCAGCAGGACCGGCGGCGGATGGCCGGCGCTGCTGTACGTGATCTCCCGGTTCTTCCGCGTGATCAGCACGTTCACGGCGGTGGTGGCCAGGGCACCCTCGACGCTGCGGGCGTACTGCCCGAGGATCTCCAGGGCCCGCGCCGGTTCGGGGACGGTGCGCATCGCCGCGCTGAGGGCGCTGCGCAGCATGCCCATGACGCTCGCCGCCTGCAGCCCGTGGCCGACGACGTCGCCGACGGCGACGGCGAAGCGGTCGTCGGGCAGGTCGACCACGTCGTACCAGTCCCCGCACACGTTCAGCGAGCCCGCCGCCGGCAGGTAGCGCACGGCGACGTCGCGGTGCTGGGCGAGGTCGGGGGAGTGGAGCATGGCGTCCTGCAGCGTCAGCGCGACCTGGCGCTCCCGGGCGTGCGCCCGCCGCAGCTCCTCGTTGAGCACCTGCAACTCGCGGGCACGCACGTACAGTTCGGCCTCCATGACCTGTTCCCGGGCGCTCAGCTGACCGCCCTCCGGCATGTGGCGGTGGCGGCGGGCCTGCACGAACGCGGTCACGTCCTCCACGCGGTGGATGATCCACGACACGGTGCCGTCGGGCGCGAGCACCGGGGTGTTGATCGGGCTCCACCAGCGTTCCTCGAACGCGCCGGGCCGGGACACCACCGGGATGTCGTACCTCTGCGGGGCCATGGTGTCGGACGTGCGGAAGGCCAGGACGCGTTCCAGTGAGGCGCTGAGGTTCCGGACCCCGTCCGCGTGGGGATCGGCGGGGTTGTCGGGGAACGCCTCGAAGATGTACCTGCCGTGCAGGTCGTCCGAGGTCCGGCCGGTCGCCTCCAGGTATGCCTGATTGACCCCGACGATCACGAGGCCGGGATCGAGGACCAGGCACGGGCTCGGTGTGGCCGCGAACAGCGCCGCGTAGTCGATGTCCGCCGCCGGCGCCGTTCCCCGGCCGTTCTCGGTGCCTGACGGGCCCACCCATCCAATTTATAAGGTGCGCCGTGCCGGCACCTGTCGCGTGGGCATCCGCCTCAGTCGCGCGGCCACACCCCCCGCTGCAACCGGCGCAGCAGAAGGCCCCCGCCGCGCGGGGCCGGCCGCGGTCCGCCCGGGCCGCCGCGTACGGCGTCGCGGATGCGGGTGAGCGCGGCGAACCGTTCCCGGCGGGCGTGCGCCGCCCGGTCCAGCTCCTCCATCAGGTGCTGTGAGCGGTGTTCGGGGGTCAGCTCGTCGAGGATCCGGTCCACCTCGGCCAAGATGGCGCCGTGCAACTGCCAGGCGTGCGGATGCTCGCGCACCCGGTCCAGCAGCAGCTGCGCGACATTGTCACGGCTCGCGCGGGCGGCGCTGAGTTCGGCCGCCAGCCGCTCCTCGGCCTCCTCGGCGTTCCGGCTCACCGGCGTGGTCACCAGGACGGCGAAGCTCACCAGGGCGCCGCCGAGGTGGGCGAAGAGCTGCTCCATGACCACCGCCACGTCGCGGGCGAACAGCGGCTCGTTCTCGCCCCGCCGTCTGGCCAGGTCCGTCAGCGAGCGGGTCAGGACACGGAGGACGACCACGCAGATCTCCAGGGTGTCCAGGCCGGTGCGCAGCACGACGCGGGACAGCAGTCCCTCCTTGACCCGCGGGTTGAGGCGCAGGCTGTCCTCGGCCCGGCGCAGCGCGACGTCGACCTCGGAGACGTCCTGGTCCAGCCGGCGTGCCTCGTGCAGCCGGGCCTCGGCGTGCTCCACGGCCGTGGGCACGTCCAGTTCCTCCGAGACGCGCAGCAGCAGGTGCCGCATGCGGCGGGCCAGGTCCTCGATGGACTCGCCCGCGGTGCCGACCCACACGGGCGGGGCGAACAGGAAGTTGAGCAGCAGGCCCACGCCCGCCCCGATCAGCGTCTCCAGCACCCGGTCCCAGGCCTGGTGCGCCAGCTGGCTCACGCCGAGGACCAGCATCGCGCTGATCGCGACCTCGTTGACGAACTCGTCGACCCGCACGAACTGGCCCACCACCAGCGCCGCGAGGACGACGAGGCCGAGGCTCCACCAGGTCAGTCCCACCAGTGCGCTGAAACCGACGGCGAGCAGCACCCCGACCACGACGGAGTTCACCCGGCGGATGCCGGTGGTGAGCGTCGAGTAGAGAGTGACCTGGACGACGAGCAGCGCGGTGAGGGGTGCGGTGAGCGGCGCCGCCTCCGTGCTGATCCGGAGCGCGATGACATAGGAGATGGTCGCCGCCACGGTGGCGCGCAGGGTCAGGGTGACGACAGGATCCCTGCCGCGCTTGAGCAGCGCGGCGACGGCTTCACGTGCAGGCATCCCCTGTCCTTGCCCGCACCGGCCCTTCGTACACCTGACAGCGGCACATGCCTGAGGAATGTGCGGGCGGTGATGCGTGGGCGACACGCACAGCGCCGGGGCGGAGGGCACCTGGCCCCCGCCCCGGCGCGGCCGGGCGGTGTCGCTCGAAGCGGCGTCAGTTCTGCGACGCAGGTCCGGACGGCATGTACTCCTGCCCGTCGTACACCGGGGGCACGGTGGGCAGACCGAGGGCGATCGGCGCGTCGGGCATTCCGGCGCCCTGCCGCATGTGGTCCGCGCCCGGCACGGGCCGGCTGGCCGTACGGAGCAGCGCCATGAGGTGGTCGGCGCGTTCGGCGGTCCGGGGGTGCGGGGAGCTGCGCAGCTGGTCGTGGTGGGCGAGCAGCAGCGCCGCCAGACCGGTGAGGTGTGCGGCGGCCAGCGCGGTCCCGTCCGCGACGGAGTAGCCGTTGCCCGGCACCGTGGTCACGATCGCCGCGCCGGGGGCGACCAGGTCGACCCCCGGCCCGATCGGCGTGAAGGGGGCGGGGAACGGGCCCGGCCACGGTGGCTGGACCGCGGCAACCGGGCTGCCGGGCGGGTAGGTGCCGGTGTGCGCGAGCGCACCGACCGCGAGCACGGTGGGCAGGGCCGCGAGCGGCGTGATCGCCGCGTTGGTGTCCCCGGCGGGCGCGATGACGGCGATGCCGGCCGCGTGGGCGTCCAGCAGCTTCCAGGCCACGAGCTGCGAGGGCTGACCGAACGACAGGTTGATCTGGGCCAGGTCGATGTCGTGCGTGACGCAGCGGTCGATCGCGTCGAGCAGGTCGCTGACCCGGCCGCCCGGGAACAGCTTGAGGGCGTGCAGCTCGGCGTCGGCCGCGATGCCCGTCATGCCGTTGCGGTTGTCGGCGGCGGCCACGACCCCGGCGCAGCGGGTGCCGTGCCCGGTCGCGTCGGACTGCCACCCGCCGTCCTCGGCGCCCGGGGTGAAGTCGGCGCCGTGCCAGACGGTGTCTTTCAGGTCGGGGTGGTGGGCGTCGACCCCGGAGTCCAGCAGGGCGATGCGGATGCCGTGCCCGCGGTACGTCGGCGGGATCTGGTGCAGGCGCATCGCCTGCGTGCCCCAGCCCACCAGCGGCTGGTCGGGGAAGCCCTCGAAGGTGTCCGCCAGTGCCACGACCTCGATCGCCAGCTCCGTGGACTGCGCGGCGTCCTCCAGCAGCTGCGGGCGTCCCGTGCGCGTCGGCCAGTAGCCGCCGGCCGGGCGGACGAACAGGGAGCGCAGCGTGGCGGGGGTGTCGGCTGGCAGCGTCAGACGCGCGCGGCCGTCGGCCCCGGTGACCGCGTACGAGGTCATGCTGATGCCCGTGGCCCACACCTCGGCGCCGCCGACGGACTGACCGTCGCTGCCGGTGACGCGCACGATCAGCTGCTGGGGCTCGTCCAGGGTGACGCCGATCGCCGGGTCGGCGGCCGGTGCCTCCAGGGCCGCGGGGGCCGGGGCGGACGGGTACGACAGGGGCTGGTCGGCCTCCACCACGATCTGCGGGTTGGCGGCCAGCGCCTGGGCCCGCTCGTGGGGCATGGCGACGACCGCGACCGCCGGGCACATCGGCAGCGGGCCGGCGATGGCGCCGAGCCCGCGGGCCCGGGACGGCCGCACCTGGCGCAGCGGCTCGACGTCCGGGTCCTCCTCCAGCAGCTCGAACAGCGCGGACGCCTCGATCGGCGGCACACCGCCGGGCAGCCAGGAGACGGGCTTCGGCGCGACGAGGTAGCGCCCCCAGCCGCTGCGGGTCTGCCGGGTGCTGTCGCGCCCGGGGGTCTGCCGGAACGGCTGTCCGGTGCCCCGGTTCTGGTCCTGGTCGTGCTCCTGCCGGGCGCTCGCCGCCCCGCTGGTCTGCGACTCCCGCGGGCCACCGGTCTCGGGCGCGGGGCCCGTTTTGCGGCCACCGTTCCTCGAGCCGCCGGACCCCTTCGCCGCGGCGCCGTTGCCGTGCTGCTCGCTCATCACTCCGCCTTCACCCTTGTCGCTCCTGCATGTCCACCCTCAACAACCGGCCGTGCGGTCCGGTGCCGGACGCGCCCGGCCGTGGTGACGGCCCCGGCCGGGCGGGACACCGAGGTGTCCCGCCCGGCCGGGAAGCCGATCAGATGCCCATGGGGGACATCTGCGCGTAGCCGTACTGCGGCTGGCCGAAGTGGTGCTGGCCGTAGCCGGCCTGGTTGCCCTGGCCGAACTGACCGAACTGGCCCCACTGCTGGCCCTGCTGGCCCTGGCAGTTCTGCGCGAGAACGGCGTGCACGACGGGGGCGACCCGACGGGCGCACTCGGTCACGACGGCGCTCCAGGCGTGCGGGGGGATCTGGCCCTGGGCCTGGATACCCATCGCGATCTGCGGGTCGATACGCATCTGCTCGACGACCGCGGACACGGCGGTGGCGGCGGAACGCAGCGCCACCTCCGTCACCAGGAGCGGCAGCTGCTGCTGACCCTGCCCGTTGCCGTACTGGCCGTACTGCTGGAACGCCCCGTGCTGCTGGCCCCAGGCCTGCTGGCCCAGACCCTGCTGGGACGCCCACGGCTGCTGCTGGCCCCAGGCCTGCTGGCCGAACTGCTGGGCGTACGGCTGCTGCTGCCCGAACTGCTGGGGGGTGTAGACCGACATCAAACTCCTCCTTGGGAGATGTGTGCGAGAGGGAAAACGCGACGGCGAAGCGGACGTGGGTCAGGGCCGATCCGCCGCCATGGGCAGCAAACCATTACGGGATGAAAACCGCTTCTTGTGACATACCGTCATATGCCTCGGGGTCCCCCGGGTGGTCCACTCCCGCCCGCCGCGTGTCATCCGTCCGGCCTACCTCGCGCGGCCGGGATCGCATCCCGGGCCAGTGGGTGACGGACGGTCACGGGTCACCCGAGGCGGGGCCCCGGGCCTGCAACGGGCCCGGGAGCCGGTCGAGTTCGGGGGTGGGCATCACCGATCCGGCGCGGCCCGGGCGGGGGGCGGGCGCCGGCGGGGACGGCCTGGTGGGGCGGCCGCGCCAGGGGCGGGGGAACGCACCGCGTTCGACTTGCGGGTCGCGTGCCGCTTGCCGCGTAGGCCGAACGGGCGACGCCGGGCGTGGCCCCCGCACGGGGGGAGGCCCCGGTGCCCTCGACTGACGTCGTGGGACCGGAGCCTCGCGGGCCGCGGCTACTGCTCCCGCGTCAGATGCTCAGTCCGCCGTCGACGGTCAGCAGCGCGCCCGTGATGAACGCGGCGTCCTCGCTCGCGAGGAAGACGACCGCCTTCGCGACGTCGTCCGTGGTGCCGAAGCGGCCGAGGGGCGTCATCGCCACCTGGTTGGCCGCGAACGGGCCGTCCGCGGGATTCATGTCCGTATCGGTCGCGCCGGGCTGCACGACATTGACGGTGATGCCGCGCGGGCCGAGGTCGCGCGCCCACCCGCGGGCGAGCTGGTCGATCGCCGCCTTGCTCGCCGCGTACTCGGCGACGCCGGGGGCGGGAATGCGGTGGGCGACGATGCTGCCCACCAGGACGACTCGCCCACCGGCGGGCAGATAACGTGCGGCGGAATGCGTCGTGGCAATGGTGCCCATGACATTGGTGGCCATCATGTGCTGGATTTCCGCGAGTTCGTCGGGCCGGCCGACTTCGCCCATGACGGCGACGCCGGCGGAGTTCACCAGTACGTCGATCCTGCCGCCCCATTGCTCGGCGGCCTGTTCGACGGCCGCCGCCGCTTCGCGGGGGACCGACTGGTCCGCCTGCAATGCGAACGCCTTCGCGCCCAGAGCGGCCATTTCGGCCACGACCTCTTCCGCCTGTTCGCGCGAGTTTCGGTAGGTGATGGCGACACTTGCCCCCTCGCGCGCCAGTCCACGGGCGATCTCGGCGCCGATGCCGCGCGATCCTCCCGTCACGAGCGCGGTGCGTCCTGTCAGAGTCTCGGGCATGGTGATGTCTCCTTGTGCTGGTCAGCCGGGTTGCACGTACGCGGCCGACGCTAAGGATTGACGCTAGTGTCAAGGTCAAGCACACGGTTGGTGTGACGCTCGGCACCGTGCGGGTTCGCGCCCATGAGGCGCAGGTAGTCGCCGATGGCCCGGCGGTTGCGGGACAGCACCTCGATGCGGCGGTCGAGGTTGTGGAGGTGCTGCCGCAGTGCGTCGATCTCTTCCTGGTCAAGAGGCTCGCAGGCGGGCGGGGAATCGCATTCCTGGCGTCCGAGCCAGGGAAGCACGGTACGGACGAGACGCGTGGGAAGTCCCGACGCGATCAGTTCCCGCACCTGTACGACCAGCCCGACCGTCGCTTTCCCGTAGATCCGGTACCCGTTCGTTCCACGGCCGGAAGTGAGCAGCCCTTGCTGCTCGTAATAGCGCAGCATGCGGGGAGTGACCCCGGCCTTTTCGGCGAGCTCGCCGATCGTCAACACGGTGGCGCCTTTCTCCATGAGCCCGGGTGTGTTCCCTCCGGCCCGTCCGGGGCCGTGGAAAAAGCTAAACCTTTCCATTAATGTGAAGGTCAAGCCGGCGGCGGCGAGGCCGTCCCACGGACCCCCAACCGCAGGAGGGCGATGTGAAGATCGGAGACCTGGCCGCGAGGACGGGTGTCGCGCCGCGACTGCTTCGCTACTACGAAGAGGTCGGCATCCTGCACCCGTTCCGGAGCAGCAACGGATACCGCACCTACGGCGAGCCGGCCGTCGACCGGGTGCTGCAGATCCGCGAGCTTCTCGAAGCCGGCCTGACGACGGAGATGATCCGCGAGGTCCTGCCGTGCCTCGACGCCACGAAGGAGGGCACGCAGGCGCCGGACTGCCTGGCGGAGAGGGACCTGGACGGGCTGCGACGCCAGCTCAGCAGCATCGAACGACGCATCGACGTGCTGCAACGCAACCGGCGGGCGATCCGGATGTACCTGCGCGCCTGGGAGGGCGCCGCCGCCGACCGGTAATCCGATTGGCCCGCACGAGGGGCCTGCGACGAGAATGCCGTGGCCGGTCATCGTCGCAAGGAGCGTACGTAATGAGCACTACCCAGCATGCCCACGCGTCCCTGGACGGCCTCGTGCTGGGCGACGCCTTCGGCGACAGCTGGTTCACGCTCTCCCACGAGCCCGTCGAGGAGCAGTGGGCCGCGCGGGAGCTCCGGCCCACGCCGTGGTTGTGGACGGACGACTCCGCGATGGCCTTCGTCCTCTTCGCGCACCTGATGACCCACGGGGAGGTCCGCCCGGACGACCTGGCCCGGGAGTTCGCCGCAGAGTACGACCGGGATCCGGCGCGCAAGTACGGTGCGTCCATGCACGGCGTGCTGCGGCGCATCGGCGAGGGCGAGGACTGGCGGGCGGTCACCACGGCGCAGTTCGGCGGCCAGGGTTCCCACGGCAACGGTGCCGCGATGCGGGTCGCACCGCTGGGCGCGTGGTTCCGGGACGACCTGGCAGCCGCCGCCCGGCAGGCCGGGCTCTCCGCGGCGACCACGCACGCCCACCCGGAGGCGGCAGCGGGCGCCGCGGCCGTGGCGGTCGCCGCCGCGCTGGCAGCCGTCGGCGCGGACCAGGACGCCCCGCCGCGGTCCGCCTTCCTGCGCGAGGTCGCCTCCCACGTGCCGGACAGCGACGTGCGCTCCGGGCTGCTGGTCGCCGCCCACTTCCCCGAGCACACCTCGGTCCGCCACGCGGCGTCCGTGCTGGGCTCCGGGACGCGGATGTCGGCCGGGGACACGGTGCCGTTCGCCCTGTGGGCCGCGGCGGGACACCTGGACGACCTGCCCGAGGCGCTGTGGCAGACCGTCGCCGGATGGGGCGACCGCGACACCACGTGCGCCATCGCCGGCGGCGTCGTCGCCTCCCGTACGGGCACGTCCGGCGTCCCGGCCGCCTGGCTCCGGGCCCGCGAACCCATCCCGGCATGGAGCCGCTGGGCCGCCCCGGCGGCGGCCGGGCACGGCGCCGAGTAGTCCGGGCGCCCACGCGGCTCACGCGGGGGCGCGGGGGCGGGCGCACAACGAGGCGGGCCGGCAGATACGGACGGGGGAGCGCGTATCTGCCGGCCCGCGGTCACGGTACCGCTCGGGGGTGGTCGCCGTACGGGCGTCGGTCAAGTGCGTCTGAATACAGGCGACTTGTCGTGCCGACGCCCGTACGGGCGAGTCCGTCAGCGCAGACCGAAGGCGCGGATCACCGACTGGGTGACGGTGTTCCCGGCCGAGTCGCGGGCGGTGGCCCGCAGGGAGACGAAGCGGGCCTGCTTCGGCGCGGACGGCGCGAAACGGCCGTCGTGGCCGCAGGTCGCCTTCTGCCATGTGTGCCCGTCGTCGTACGAGAACTCCACCGTGACGGGGGCGATCCTGCCCGCGCCCGCGGCACCCGGCAGGTGCGCGGCGGAGACGGTGACGCCGGCGTGGCGGTCGGCGCGGCCGTCCGCGTCGGTGGCGATGCCGTAGTCGAGCTGGATCAGCGGCAGGACCGCGGACTCGTCACCGGTGGGCGCGGCCGAGTTGAACCCCCACTCGGTGTGCGTCGTGCCGGAGTACGGGCTCACCGTGGCGTCCCGGCTGCCGTCCAGCACCAGGCGGTAGGGCAGCCGGCCCGCGCCCGGGGCGTCGGCCGCGACCGTGGTGTAGGAGCCGACGGCCAGGCGGGTGCTGCCCTGGTAGAGGGTGAGGGACTGCCGCATGCGGTCGTAGTCCATGGACATGCCGACGTGGTCCGCACTGCCCCACGCGGGCACGTCGAGGTTGAGCCGGCTCCCGCTGCGCGTGGGCAGCTTGTAGTTGTTGTCGAGGTACGGCCGCGCGACCGGCTTGAACCACTCCTGCGTGTGCGAGCTGCCGGGCCGGTAGGTGGTGCGCGGCTCGATCTCGTAGATCAGGCCGTCGACGTACGCCTCCTGGCCCCAGGAGTTGTCGCCGCCGGTGGAGACCCAGTCGACGCGGCGGCTGTCCATGGGTTCCCTGATCGTCAGGCCGATGCCCCAGTTCGAGTACACGGGCCAGTCGAAGCGCCACTCGCCGCCGCCCAGCGACGGGTCGGGGCTGTCGAAGGTGACGTCGACGCGGGCCAGGTTCTTCGAGCTGCCCTTGACGACCATGTCGGACGGGACACGGTTGTGCCACGTCCACATCAGGTCGTACACGTAGGGGCTGTTGGGCTGGGAGTCCACGGTGAGCACGGTCCCGCGCCCGGTGGCCTGCCGCAGCAGCCGCTCGCCCTCGTCCGTGCTGAGCAGCGCGACGTCGAGGCCGGCGGCCGTGTTCCAGTCGGGGCTGTAGCTGCGGAGCTGGCGGCCGAGCTGGTTGTTGACGACGAGCAGCAGCTTGGCGCCGGCCTTCGCGGCGGCAGCCGCCTGCTCGGCGTCGCCGACCGCGTCGTTGCGGCGCACGACCACCGCCTTGCCGCGCGCGTCGATCTTCGCCCAGTCGGCGGCCGCGCCGTCCCCCGCCGCGACGAGCGGGAGCCGGTAGTGGCCCTTGGGCAGCGGGGTGACGCCGTCCTGCCGCAGGACGTCGGTGAAGGTGCCGCTGGGGGTGGAGACGGCGAGCACCGGCTGCTCCTTGCGCCAGCGGGCGCCGAGGTAGAAGTCGCCGTGCTCGACGTCATGGGTGGTCGGCTGGGCCCAGAGGCTGTCGTAGCTGGTCTGGGTCTCCATGTAGTCGCGCCAAGTGCCGCCACCCATCGCGCGGTTGTACTCCAGGCGCTGGTAGGTCGTCTCGGTCGTCCGCGGGGTCGTCATGTCGACCCGGCGGAGCTTGCGCGCGTCCAGCGTCACGGTCGTGTCGTGGTCCATGACGACCTCGGGGTCGCCCAGCAGCGCCATGCCCAGCGAGTGCGGGCCGTGCACGCCCTCCACGTCCTTGAAGGACAGCACCGAGTACACGTCGTCGGGCAGGAACGTCTCCAGCACGCCGGACTCGTCGACGACCCAGAAGTCGGGACCGAACTCCCCGGACCTGAGCAGTTCGACCACGCCCGACATGGGGTTGCCGTGGGCGTCCTTGAGCAGCACGGTCAGCTTGTGCGCCACGTCGCCGAGGGACACCGCGGTGTGCGCGGCGACGGCCCCGGACGCGTCGGTCGCGAGGACCTGGCCCGACCAGCGGTTGCTGCCCGTGGCCTTGGACGCGTCGATGGTGAGCGTGACCTCGGTGGTGCCGTGCGCCGGGACGACGACCTGGGAGGCCGAGAGCCGGAACAGGCCCGCGGGGGCGTTCGGCGCCTGCACCGACAGGCCGAGGGTGACGGCGGAGTCACCGGTGTTGGTGTACGTCACCGGGCGCTGCACGGCGCCGGTTCCGCCCTGCGCCACCTGCCCGGCGAACGCGGTCGCCGAGGCGAAGACGCCCGCGCGCAGCGCCGCGGGCACGTCCACCCGGCCGCTGCCGGCCTGGAAGGCGTCGTACTGCGGGGTCTGCCGGGAGCTGCTGACCAGGAGGTCCTTGAGCTGGGTGCCGGTGAGGCCGGGCCGCGCGGCGGCGAGCAGGGCCGCGGCCCCGGCGACGTGCGGCGTCGCCATCGAGGTACCGCTCAGCGTCTGGTAGCTGCCCTCGCCCTCGGGGGCGTACTGCGAGCGCGCGGCGAGCACGTCCACGCCGGGGGCGGTGATCTCCGGCTTGAGGCCGCCGTCACCGACCCGCGGGCCCTGGCTGGAGAAGAACGCGACGTTGTCGGCCGAGTCGACGGCGCCCACGGTCAGCGCGGAGTCCGCGGCGCCGGGCGAGCTGATCGTGTTGGGCGCACCGGCGTTGCCGGCGGCGATGACGAAGAGCGCGCCGGTCTGGGCGCTGAGGCGGTTCACCGCCTCGCTCATGGGGTCCGTGCCGTCCGAGGGGGTGTTGCCGCCCAGGCTCATGCTGATGACGTCGGCGTGCTGGTCGACCGCGGCCCACTCCATGCCGGCCAGCACCCAGGAGTCCTGGCCTCCGCCCGCGTTGGACAGCACCTTGCCGATGTGGAGTTCGGCCCCGGGAGCGACGCCTCGCTCCTTGCCGTCGGAGGCCGCTCCGGTGCCGGCGATGGTGGACGCGACGTGGGTGCCGTGACCGTTGCGGTCGGTGACGTCCTCGTCGGGGACGAAGCTCGCGGTGGCGGCTATGCGTCCGCCGAAGTCGGGGTGCTCGGCGTCGATGCCGGTGTCCAGGACGGCGACGTCCACGCCCTGCCCGGTGTTCCCGTCCGCCCAGGCGGTGGGCGCGCCGATCTGGGCGGTGGTGTCGGCGAGGTCCGGCTTCACCACGCCGTCGAGCCAGATGCGGGCGATGCCGGCGCCGAAGGCCGGGACACCACTCTTGGCCGCCGCCCGCGCACCGTTGGCCGGCGCCGCGGTGACGGCCTGCCAGAAGTCGGCCGAGCGGTCGCGGTCCTCGGTGAGTGCGGCGCCCTGCACACTGCTCAGGTCCCTGACCCGGGCCGCGCCGGCCGGCGCGGTGGCCCGCAGTCCCGCGGCGGACGTGGTGTACGAGACGATCAGCGGCAGCCGGTCGCGGTGGGCGTCGTCGTAGCCGTCGGCGACCAGGTCGCTGACGTTGAACAGGCGCCGGTCGAGCGTGCCCGCCGCCACGTAGGGCAGCGCGGCGGAGGGGAAGACGTACAGGTCCCCGCCGGACTCCATGACGCGCGCCTCGGCAGGGCCGCCCGTCGCGGAGCGCACGTCGACGGTGCCGCCCTTGCCGCTGCCGGTGGACTGACGGGTCGTGACCACGTCACCCGTGACGAGCGTGACGGTGTGGGTGCCGGGCGGCACGTTGTTCTGTGCCGGGGTGGTGGCGGAGGAGGGGGTTTCGGGGGAGTCAGAGGACGCGGTGGCGGGATGTGCCAGCGAGAGAACGGCGGCGCCGGCGACGGCGAGCACGCTCCAGCGTCTCGGTGATGATCTCAAGGGACGTTCCTTGCGGTTCTTCCAGGGGGCCGGTAGCCCCGCCGGCTTGTCGAGACCACCCGGGTGGGGAGGCACCGCATCCTGCCGCGGAATCCCCGCTGGGGGAGCGGTCCTTGCGGGGTGATCTTTCCCACGCGCACAACGGCGTCGAACGGGTTTACGGCCGACGAACCCCCGTGGAAATGGGGGGACGTGGGCCGGGAGTGCCGCGTGGGGCGCGGAGGGACCGCCGCCGGCGGGGGCGGGACGGCCGGATCGGCACGTCCCGCGGACACCTCAACCCCCGCCGCTCGCCACTGCGTTCCAGGAGCGGCGGCGGTCCTCGCCGACGTGCTCCCGCGCCGTCTCCGCGGAAACCCGGTGGCCGGGTGGGGCGGCCCCGTGGCCCCGTGTCCCTATGGGGAGTTCGCACACGTCGTTCCGCGGCTACGGCTTCTGGGACCGGGACGCCCAGATCGAAGTGTGGCTGTACCTGCCGGCGCAGGAGGCCGGGGAGGAGCCCGGGCGCCCCGCCTGGCTGGAGGAGGCCCGCCGTGACTGGCTGCTGCAGGCCACCGTCGGGTTCGTCGGCTGCGTCTCGGCGTCCCTCGATGAGCACCTGGGCACCGGCGCGGGCCGCGTACCCGTCGCGCTCGCCCTGTCACGGCGGGCCCGGGACCGGCCGCTGGGCTGGGCACCCGCGATCCCCAGGGACGTCGCGAACTCGTTCCGCACCGGCGGCGGGGGTTCCGTGTTCACGACCGACCTGTCCATCGAGCCGATGATGGCCCGCGCCGACGTGTTCATCGCCCTCCTGCGCGGCGAACTGCGCTCCGACCCGATGTCGACGTGGGCGCTCTGACCCGGCGCGGCCCGTCGTCACGGTGTCACGGTGTCACGCGTGGTCGCGGTCGAGCAGCTCGCGGAGCGCCTTCACGACCTCCCCCGGGGCCTCCTCGGCCATGAAGTGGCCGCAGTCGACGGCCAGATGACGCAGATCGGGCGCCCAGGCACCCCACAGGGCGGCGGCGTCGAACCCCAGGACCGCGCCCCAGTCCTGCTGGAGCACGGTCACCGGCATCTCCAGCCGGCGGCCGGCCTCGCGGTCGGCCCGGTCGTGCGCGACGTCGATCCCGGCCGAGGCGCGGTAGTCCGCGACGATGGAGGGGACGGCCGAGCGCGACGCGCTGAGGTAGGCGGCGCGGACCTCCTCGGGGATCGCGTGCGGGTCACGGGCCCACAGGTCGAGGAAGTGCCCGAAGAACGCGTCCGGAGCGGCCCCGATCATGCGCTCGGGCAGTCCGGGCGGCTGGGCCATGAGGTAGAGGTGGAAACCGACGGCCGCGCTCGTGCCGCGCATCACGTCCCACATGTCGAGGGTGGGCAGCACATCCAGCGAGGCGAGGTGGGTGACGGCCTCCGGGTGGTCGAGACCCGCGCGGAACGCGACGAGCGCCCCGCGGTCGTGCCCGGCGAGGGCGAAGCGCTCGTGCCCCAGGGCGCGGGCGACGGCGACGACGTCGGCGGCCATCGTGCGCTTGGAGTACGCCGTGCCCGCCGCGTTCTCCGCGGGCTTGCCGCTGGCGCCGTAGCCGCGCAGGTCCGGGCAGACGACCGTGTGATCGGCGGCGAGGTCGACGGCCACATGCCGCCACATCAGGTGGGTCTGCGGGAAGCCGTGCAGCAGCACGACCGGCGTGCCCGACCCGCCGACGGCGACGTTGAGCGCGACATCGTCGGCGGCGGGGACGGTCCGGTAGTCGAAGCCGGGGATGACCGGTGTCATGGGAAGTTCCTTCGGGCCGGTGGGGGTGGTGACGACCACGAGCCTGCCGGGCGTGGATCAGCACCTGGTCAGCACCGGTGGCACCCGTCAGCACCGGCCGGCACCAGTGGCACGAAGCCGGGCCCTGGGCGCCGCCCGTCCGGCGCGTACCGTGGCGGCAGGACGTTCGGAGAGGTGGCGATGGAACGGGTCGCGTTCGGCGTGCTGGGACCTGTGGTCGCCGAGAGCGGCGCCGGCCCCCTCGCCCTGAAGGGGCCGCGGCACCGGGCCGTGCTGGCACGCCTGGTCGTCGCCCGCCGGCGAGTCGTCCCGGTCGCGCGTCTCGTCGAGGACCTGTGGGCGGATCCGCCGCCCGGTGCCGTGGGAGCCGTCCAGACGTTCGTCGGTGCCCTGCGCCGCGCCCTGGAGCCGGACCGCCCGCGGCGCGCCCCATCCCGCCTGCTGGTCACCGAAGGGCCGGGGTACGCACTGCGCCCGGAGCCCGGGGCCGTGGACGCCTGGCGTTTCGAAGCGGACCTCGCCGCGGCGGCCGAGTGGCCCGCGGAGCGGGCACTGCCCCGGCTGGAGGACGCCCTCGGGCTGTGGCGGGGCCCCGCCTACGCCGAGTTCGCCGATGAGGACTGGGCCCGGGCGGAGCGCGCCCGCCTCGGCGAACTGCGGCTGCAGGCGGAGGAGCGGCGTGCCGGTGTGCTGCTGACCCTCGGCCGGGCCGCGGAGGCCGTGCCCGGGCTGGAGGTGCTGCTGTCCGGCCACCCCTTGCGCGAGGAGGCACGGCGGCTGCTGGCGCTCGCCCTGTACCGGCAGGGCCGGCAGGGCGACGCCCTGGCGGCCCTGCGCGAGGCCCGCTCCGTTCTCGCCGACCGCCTGGGCGTCGACCCCGGCCCGGCGCTGCGGCGCCTGGAGGCGGACGTCCTCGCGCAAGCGCCCGGCCTCGACCTGCCCGCCGAGCCCGCCGCCACGGCGGCCCGGCTGTGGACGCGGGCTACGGCCGCCTACGACCGCACCGTCGCCGGCGGCGCCCGGGCCCGGCTGGAGGCGACCGTGGGCCTGATCAGGAACCTCGCGGTCACCGGGGGCGGCGGACTGGAGGAGGCCCAGCGGCACCGCCTGGAGGCGGTCACGGCGGCCGAGGAGTTCGGCGACCCCGAACTGACCGCACGCGTCATCGGCGCGTACGACGTCCCCGCGATCTGGACCCGCAGCGACGACCCCACGCGCGCCCGGCGTATCGTCGCCGCCGCCGAGCGGGCCCTCGCGGCCCTGCCGGCCTCCGGCGGCTCCCAGGACGCGGCGCGTTGCCGCCTGCTGGCCACGATCGCCCTGGAGACGCGCGGCATCCGCACACCGCGCGGCCCGGAGGCCGCCCGGGATGCCGAGGCCATCGCACGCCGCCTGGACGATCCCGCGCTCCTGGCGTTCGCGCTCGACGCCGTCTTCATGCAGTCCTGCACCCGCGCCGGCCTGGCACCGCGCCGCGACGCGATCGGCGCCGAACTCGTCGAACTCGCCGCCCGGCACGGGCTGGTGACCTACGAAGTGCTCGGCCACCTGATCCGCGTCCAGGCCCGCTCGGCCCTCGCCGACTTCGCGGCGGCCGACCGGCACGCCGCCGCCACGGACGCGCTCGCCGAACGCCACGAACTGCCGCTGGCCGGTGTGTTCACCCAGTGGTACCGAGCGATGCGACTCGCCGCCCATGGTCGCCCCGGCCAGGCCGCGACCGCGTACCGTGCGGCCGCGGCGCGCCTGCACGGCGCGGGCATGCCGGGCCTCGAACGCGGTCTGCTCCCGCTCGCGCTCCTGTCCCTCCGGCTGACCTCCGAGGAGCCGCTGTCCACCGCTCCGGTCGCCATCGACCGCGGCCTCGACTGGGGCCCGTTCCGCCCCTGGACCGAGCCCTTCGCCCTGCTCGCGGACGGCCGCCCCGCGGAGGCCCGCGCCGCTCTCCGCGCCCTCCCCGAACCGCCGCCCGACCTGCTCTACGAGGCGTGTTGCGTCCTGGAGGCCCACGTCGCGCTCCGTCTCGGCGACCGCGCCGCTCTCCGGCGCGCCCACGACCGCCTGCTCCCCGCCGCCGGCGAACTGGCCGCCGGCGGCGGCCTCTTCACCCTCGGCCCGGTCTCCGACCACCTCGGAGGCATGGCCGACGCACTGCGTACGCCGGGCGGGATGTGACGCCCGGACCTCGAGCCGCCCATGAGCAGGTTCCGGGCCCGCCGTGCGACGGGCCTGATCGGGGAGTCAGCCCAGTCCGCAGCGATCGAGTGCGGCACGAACCCGGTGGAGCCCCTCCACCCTCCAGCTGTCCCGGTCGGGCATGTGGTCGTCCCGGCGCCAGCGCCAGGCCGAGAACATCGCCCAGTTGAGGGCGCGGCATCGGTCGATCAGACCGTGGTCGGCCCCCGCGTAGTGCGTTCCCACTTCTTCGGGCGCATGGGCGAGATCGAACTCGACCGGCCCGCGGCAGCACGTGGCGAGGTCGACGAAGAGCGGCCCCCTCGTCGTGTTGAGGACGTTGCCCGGATGGGCCTCGCCGTGCAGCAGCTGGTCGCGGGCATCCTCGACGCCGATCGCGACGCCCAGTCCACTGAGGGTGCCGCTGAGGAGTTGCCGGTCGGAATCGGGCAACTCGGGGGACTTTTCCCGGTCGTTCACTTCTCTGAGCGCCGCGGCCACCCGATCGGTGACATGCGGTGCCTGCAGAGCGATCCGGCGCAGGGCGGCATGGTGCCGCAGGAGGACGTCCGCGTAGTCGGCCGGCGCGATCGGAGATTCCACGGGTTCGTAGTAGGTCCAGAGCGAGATGGCGAAGCCGTCGCGCACATGGACCCGGGGGTCGACCCGAGGGTCGAGCCCGGCGACCGGAGCGTCGACGTCGGCGAGACGCCCAGCAACCGCCACTTCGAACTCGGAATCGGCCAGATGCCCCGACGGTGCGACCCGGGCCAGAACATCGCAAGGGGCCAGACGCAGCGCGACACGGTCCGAGTTGTGGACGACGACCGCATCATCGACCCGAAGGCCCGACTCCGAAGCGGTCGCCCTTCCCGCCTCGACGGCGCGGCGGAGTTCCGATGGCTCCATTTCGGTGGCTCCTCCTGCTCGTAGCGGCGGCGCGCCGGATGGCCGGTGAGGTCGGCGACCTCACCCGTCTCGGGCACATGGTGAGCAGCCTGACACGATCGGTGCCATCGGCGCGCGGCCCTTTCGCACGGCCGCTGTCGATCACCCGGAGTCCGGACGCGAGAACCGGGCCGGTCTAGCCGATCTTGAGTTCGCGCAGGTTGGTCTTGGCCAGTTCCACGATCTCGTCGGCGCGGCCGGACAGGATGGTGCGGGTCGCGAAGAGCGTGAACCCCTTGAGTTGTTCGAGGGTGATCTTCGGCGGCATGGACAGCTCGTGGCGGGCCGTGCGCGCGTCGATCACGGCGGGGCCGTCGTGGGCGAAGGCCGCCGTCAGGGCGTCGCCGAGCTGGTCGGCGCGGTCGACGCGGGCGCCGAAGAGGCCCGCCGCGCGGGCGACGTCGGCGAGGTTGACGTGGTCGAGTCCGGTGCCGTAGTTCACAAAACCGGCGGCCTTCATCTCCAGCTCCACGAAGGCGAGGGCGCTGTTGTTGAAGACGACGGCCTTCACCGGCAGGTTCAGCTGGCGCAGGGTGATCAGCTCGCCGAGGAGCATCGTCAGACCGCCGTCGCCGCAGAAGGCGACGACCTGCCGGCCCGGATGGGACGCCTGGATGCCGATGGCGTGCGGGAGGGCGTTGGCCATCGAGCCGTGGTTGAACGAGCCGACGAGCCGGCGCTGCCCGTTCATCGTCAGGTAGCGGGCCGCCCAGACCGTGGGGGTGCCGACGTCCGCGGTGAAGACCGCGTCGGGGTCCGCGATCCGGTCGATGGCGGCCGCGACGTGCTGCGGGTGCATGGGCCCGTCGGATGTGCCGCCCTCGGCGAGGTGGCCGAGGTGGGCGCGTACGCCACGGTAGTGGCCGGTCATCCGGTCGGCGAAGGAACGGTCGCCCCGGGGCCGGAGCAGCGGCAGCAGGGCCGCGGCGGTGTCCTTGACGGTGCCGACGAGGGGCACGTCCACCTCGGTGCGCCGCCCGATGTGCTCGCCGCGCACGTCGACCTGGACGACCGGCACGTCGGCGCCCGGGTAGAACTGCCGGTACGGGAAGTCGGTGCCGAGCATGAGCAGTGCGTCGCAGTGCTCCATCGCGCGGTAGCCGGAGCTGTAGCCGATGAGGCCGGTCAGCCCGACGTTGTAGGGGTTGTCGTACTCCAGGTACTCCTTGCCGCGCAGCGAGTGCACCATGGGCGCCTTGAGGGCGTCGGCCAGCGCGACCGCCTCGTCGTGGGCGTCGCGGCAGCCCGCGCCGCCCAGGATCGCCGGGCGTTCGGCCGCGTTGAGCACCTCGGCGGCGCGTGCCAGGGCCGCGTCGTCCGGCCGTACGTGCGAGTGCGTGCCGGTCACGGGGCGCGGGGCGCCGGGCTCGGAGGCGGCGGCGAGGAAGAGCTCACCGGAGACGACCAGCACCGCGACGCCTTCGCGCTCCAGCGCCGTGCGCATCGCGATGCGCAGCAGCCGCGGCACCTGCTCGGGCGTCGACGCCATCTCGCAGTAGACGCTGCACTCGCGGAACAGGTCCTGCGGGTGGGTCTCCTGGAAGTACTCGCCGCCGATCTCGACGCGCGGGATCTGCGCGGCGATCGCCAGCACCGGGACGCGGCTGCGCTGCGCGTCGAACAGTCCGTTGATCAGGTGCAGATTGCCCGGGCCGCAGCTACCGGCCGCGACCGCGAGCAGGCCGGTGACGCCCGCCTCGCCGGCGGCGGCGAAGGCGGCGGCCTCCTCGTGGCGCACGTGGGCCCAGTCGACGGAGTTGTTGCGGCGCAGGGCGTCGGTGAAGCCGTTGAGGGAGTCCCCCGGCAGGCCGTAGACGCGCCGCACCCCGGAGGCCGCCAGGGTGGCGACCATGACGTCCGCGACGGTGGTACCCATGCCGGTCCTCCAAGGGGGTGGGTCGGCGGACGTCGGAATCGCCCGCGGGATACCGGGTCATTCTGTGTCATATCGGATGATGTGAAGGCGTCCGACACGGCGTGGCGTCGCCCGGGGCCCCACATGATTCAGCCCGCGAGCCGGCACGCCAGGTACCGCGCCGTCCGGCTCCCGGGCGTCCGTGCCACCTCCGCCGGCCGTCCCGCCGCGACGACGCGGCCGCCCGCGTCACCGCCACCGGGGCCCAGGTCGACCACCCAGTCGGCGCCGGCGACCACGCCCATCTCGTGCTCGACCACGAACACGGAGTGGCCCGCGTCGACGAGCCCGTGCAACTGTCCCATCAGCAGCTCCACATCGGCCGGGTGCAGCCCCGTCGTGGGTTCGTCCAGCAAGTACACCGTGTGGCCGCGGCGGCCGCGCTGCAGCTCCGAGGCGAGCTTGATGCGCTGCGCCTCGCCGCCCGACAGCTCGGTCGCGGGCTGCCCCAGCCGCAGGTAGCCCAGGCCGACCTCACGCAGGGTGCGCAGGCTGCGTGCCACCGCGGGGACGTCGGCGAAGAAACCCGCCGCCGCGTCGACGGTCATGCCCAGGACCTCCGCGACGTTCCGCTCCCGGTAACGGACGCCCAGCGTCTCCTCGTTGTAGCGGTCGCCGTGGCAGACCGGACAGGGCGCGTACGTGCCCGGGAGGAAGAGCAGTTCCACGGCGACGAAGC
The DNA here is from genome assembly GCF_042889545.1 of Streptomyces sp. NPDC002574. Taxonomy (NCBI): domain Bacteria; kingdom Bacillati; phylum Actinomycetota; class Actinomycetes; order Kitasatosporales; family Streptomycetaceae; genus Streptomyces; species Streptomyces sp. NPDC002574. The sequence continues at coordinate 208,251 of NZ_JBIARB010000011.1, read as the reverse complement.
CCTCGCCCTGACAGGTCTCGCAGCGGCCGCCGGTGACGTTGAACGAGAAGCGGCCCGCCTTCCAGCCGCGCCGCCGCGCGTCCTCGGTGGCGGCGAAGAGCTTGCGCACGGCGTCGAACAGCCCCGTGTAGGTGGCGAGGTTGGAGCGCGGGGTGCGGCCGATCGGCTTCTGGTCGACGAGCACCAGGCGGTCGACGGCCTCCACCCCGTGGGCCGCGACACCGGTCAGGGGATCGGCGGGGCCGCCCTCCGCGGCGTCGCTCGCGTCTCCGGCGTCGTTCCCGGCGTCGGCCGCGCTGCCGCCGCCCGGCCCCAGGTGCTCGGTGAGGACCGCGCCGAGCACACCGACCAGCGTGGACTTCCCCGAGCCGGACACCCCCGTGACGGCGGTGAACACCCCAAGGGGCAGCTCGACGTCCAGGCCGCGCAGATTGTGCCGGGTGACACCCTCCAGGCGCAGCCAGGCCGCCGGCTCGCGCGGCGTGCGCCCGGCCGCGGGGTCGGGCCCGGACGCGAACAGGAAGCGGCGGGTGGCGGATTCCTCGACGGACGCCAGCGCGTCCACGGGGCCGCTGTGCAGGACCCGGCCGCCGTGCTCGCCGGCCCGCGGCCCGACGTCGACGACCCAGTCCGCGCGGCGCACCACGTCCATGTCGTGCTCGACGACGTACACGGTGTTCCCTGCCTCGCGCAGCCGCACCAGCACCGTCAGCAGCGCCTCGGTGTCGACCGGGTGCAGCCCGGCCGACGGCTCGTCCAGGACGTACACGACCCCGAACAGGCCCGACCTCAACTGCGTTGCCAGCCGCAGCCGTTGCAGTTCACCGGGGGACAGCGTCGGGGTCGTGCGGTCCAGGCTCAGGTAGCCGAGCCCCAGTTCCGTGATCACCTCCACGCGCGCCACGAGGTCGGCGGACAGCGTCGTCGCGATCTGCCGCTCGGGCCCTTCGGGGAGGTCGTCCACCCGGCCCAGCGCCGCGGGTCGCAGCGCCTCCGCGAGGGCCGTCAGCGGCAGGGCGTTGAGGTCGGCGATGGATCGCCCGGCGAAGGTGACGGCCAGCGACTCGGGGCGCAGCCGGCTGCCGCCGCAGGACGGGCAGACCGAGCTCTCCAGGAAGCGTTCCGCGCGGGCCCGCAGCGCCTGGCTCTTGGAGTCGGCGAACGTGTGCATCACGTACCGCCGGGCGCTTTGGAAGGTGCCCTGGTACGGGCGCTGGATACGGCCCGCCTCCCGCACCGGATGCACCGTCACCACGGGCTGCTCGTCGGTGAACAGGATCCAGTCCCGGTCCGCGCGCGGCAGGTCGCGCCACGGCCGGTCGACGTCGTGGCCGAGGGTGCGTGTCACGTCCAGCAGGTTCTTGCCGTGCCAGGCGCCCGGCCAGGCGGCGATCGCGCCCTCCCGGATGCTGAGCGACGGGTCCGGCACCATCAGTTCCTCGGTGGCCCGGTGCACCCGGCCCAGGCCGTGGCAGACCGGGCAGGCACCCACCGCGGTGTTGGGGGAGAAGGCGTCGGAGTCCGCCCTCGGCGCGCCCTCGGGGTAGCGGCCGGCGCGGGAGAAGAGCATCCGCAGCGTGTTCGACAGCGTGGTCACGGTGCCGACGTAGGAGCGCGAGGTCGCGGAGCCGCGCCGCTGCTCCAGCGCGACGGCCGGCGGCAGGCCCAGGATCTCGTCGACCGCCGGGGCGCCCACCTGGTGGATCAGCCGCCGGGCGTACGGGGCGACCGACTCGAAGTAGCGGCGCTGCGCCTCCGCGTAGATCGTGCCGAAGGCCAGCGAGGACTTGCCCGAGCCGGAGACGCCGGTGAAGACGGCCAGGACGTCGCGCGGGATGTCCACGTCGACGTTCCGCAGATTGTGCTCACGGGCGCCGCGCACACGGATGTACGGGTCGTGGGCCGTGCTGTTCATGCCCCTCCGGGGATCCTCGTCCGGCTGCTCGCGCCCCCTCAGTGTGCGCCCGCCGCCGTGCACCCGCAGACCCGGTACCGGCCGGGCCACGCGCGGTCGCGCGGGGCCGGATCCTCACGTCATATGGAAGGAGCCGACGTTTCGGCCGCGATGCCGGGGTACGCGTCGTGCAGGAGGCGTTGGTGCGGCGCCGCCCGCGGGAGTCCGTCAGTGAGCGAGGGAGTGGTGGTATGACCAGCCGGCAGTCCGGGGGAACGGTCTTCGAGCGGGACCGGGACCTTTCCTCCCCGGTGGCGGCGGAGGCGGGGTGGGACGCGACGGACGTACGCGCGGTCGACACGATCCGCGTGCTCGCCGCGGACGCCGTGCAGAAGGTGGGCAACGGCCACCCCGGCACGGCCATGAGCCTGGCCCCGCTGGCCTATCTGCTCTTCCAGCGGGTCATGCGGCACGACCCGGCCGACGACCAGTGGCTCGGCCGGGACCGCTTCGTGCTGTCCTGCGGGCACTCCAGCCTGACCCTCTACATCCAGCTGTACCTGTCCGGCTACGGACTGGAGCTCTCCGACCTGGAGGCCTACCGGACCTGGGGCTCGGCGACCCCCGGCCACCCGGAGCACCGGCACACCCGGGGCGTGGAGATCACCACGGGCCCCCTGGGCCAGGGCCTGGCCAGTGCCGTCGGCATGGCCATGGGCGCCCGCCGCGAGCGCGGACTGCTGGACCCCGACGCGGCCCCCGGCACCAGCCCGTTCGACCACCACGTCTACGTGATCGCCTCGGACGGCGACATCATGGAGGGCGTCACCTCCGAGGCCAGCTCGCTCGCCGGCCACCAGCGCCTGGGCAACCTCGTGGTCTTCTACGACTCCAACCGGATCTCCATCGAGGACGACACCAACGTCTCCTTCAGCGAGGACGTCGCCGCCCGCTACGCCGCGTACGGATGGCACGTGCAGACCGTCGACTGGATCCGCACCGGCGCGTACGTCGAGGACGTCGACGCGCTGCTCACGGCCGTCGGCGCGGCGCAGCAGGAGACCGACCGCCCGTCACTGATCGTGCTGCGCACCGTCATCGGCTGGCCGGCGCCCACCAAGCAGGGCACGGGCAAGGCGCACGGCTCGGCCCTGGGCGACGAGGAGGTCGCGGCCACCAAGCGGGTCCTGGGCTTCGACCCCGGACGGGACTTCGTGGTCGAGGACGCCGTCCTCGAACGCGCCCGGGCGGTCCGCGAGCGAGGCCGCGCGGAGCACGAGCGCTGGCAGGAGGGGTTCGACGCCTGGCGCGCGGCCCACCCGGACAACGACCGCCTGCTCAACCGGCTGCGGGACCAGGAGTTCCCGAAGGGATGGGCCGACGCCATCCCGGAGTTCCCGGCCGACGAGAAGGGCATGGCCACCCGCAAGGCGTCCGGGAAGGTGCTGACCGCGCTCGCCGGGGTGCTCCCCGAGCTGTGGGGCGGCTCGGCCGACCTCGCCGGGAGCAACAACACCACGATGGAGGGCGAGCCGTCGTTCCTGCCGCCCGAGCACCAGACCGACATGTGGAAGGGCGGCCCCTACGGCCGCACCCTGCACTTCGGCATCCGCGAGCACGCGATGGGCTCGATCCTCAACGGCATCGCCCTGCAGAGCCTCACCCGCCCCTACGGCGGCACCTTCCTGACCTTCAGCGACTACATGCGCCCGGCCGTGCGCCTGGCCGCCCTGATGAAGCTGCCCACGATCTACGTGTGGACCCACGACTCCATCGGCCTGGGCGAGGACGGTCCCACGCACCAGCCCGTCGAGCACCTGGCGGCGCTGCGCGCCATCCCCGGCCTCGACGTGGTGCGTCCCGCCGACGCCAACGAGACCGCCGTGTGCTGGCACACCGTCCTGGAGCACAAGGACCGGCCCGCCGCCCTCATCCTGACCCGGCAGAACCTCCCCGTCCTGGACCGCGGCCCCGGCGGGGGATTCGCCCCCGCCCGCAGCGCCGCCAGGGGCGGCTACGTGCTGGCCGACCGGGGACCCGGGTCCGAACCGGACGTCATCCTGGTGGCCACCGGCTCGGAGGTGCAGATCGCCCTGGCCGCGTGCGACCTGCTCGCCGCCGAGGGCCGCACCGTGCGGGTGGTGTCGATGCCGTGCCGGGAGTGGTTCGCCGCCCAGGAACCGGCGTACCAGGACGAGGTCCTGCCGCCGGCCGTGCGGGCGCGGGTGAGCGTCGAGGCCGCGGTCGGCCAGGGCTGGCGCGAGGTCGTCGGCGACGCGGGACGGATCGTGAGCCTGGAGCACTTCGGTGCGTCGGCCGACTACGAGCGGATCTACCGGGAGTTCGGGATCACGCCCGAGGCCGTCGCGGAGGCCGCGCGGCAGAGCGCCGACGACACCCGGCGTCCCCCGCGGCCCGGCGGCGGCCGGCACACCTCCGCCCCGGCCGGGGGCGGAACCGCCGACCGCGGCTGACCTGCCCGGGAACAGGCCCCTGCCGGAGCTCGCCCAGCCGGCGCCGTCATGCGGTCCGAGAACCGCACACCGGCCGGGCGGGCTCTGCCAGTTTACGTCCGCGCTGGTCAGGACGGCGTGTCGGGCCCGCCGCAGCTCCTCAGCGCCGAGCGGCCGCCGCGCAGTCGATGCAGTGCCGGACGAGAGGCAGGGCCAGAACGCGTTCCCGGTCGATCGGCCGCCCGCAGGACAGGCACGTCCCGTAGTCGTCGCCGTCGAGCCGGCTCAGTGCCTCGTCGGCCAGCCGCAGTTCCTCGCGGGCGTGCTCCGCGCGGTCGGCGATCGACTGGGACCGCGCCGTGCGCTCCGCCTCGTCGGCCGCGTCGAGGACGCAGTCGTCGGCCAGCCCCGCGTGGTCGCGCGCGGTGCCGGCGAGTGCCTCCCGGGCGGCGCCGGCCGTGGCGGTGAGCACCGCGCGCGCGTGCCGGCGGTCCTCGGCCGTCACGGCCCGGGGGCCGGGGGAGCGTCGTGCTTCTGGAGAGGCCATGGATGTCTCCGTCCTCGTCTTGTCGGTGTCCCCGCTTGGTGTCCCCGCGGCCGGGCGGGCGGCCTCAGGGCAGGTAGGACAGCAGGGTGCGGGCGGCCGGGCTGACCCGGTCCTCCTTCGGCAGGGCGGCCGAGACCTCCCACTGGTGGTCCTCGGCGCCCACCAGGTCGACGGTGCACAGGCCCGCCGCGTGGTCCTTGCGGGCGATCGGCAGCGGCACGACGGCGATGCCCAGCCCGTGGTGCACCAGGTCGATCAGGCTGTGCACGTCGTTGACCTCCAGGGCGACCCGGCGGTGCACCAGGTTGGCCGCGAACGCCCGGTCGCTCAGGCCGCGCGCGCCCCAGTCGGGGTGGAAGTCCACGAACACCTCGCCGCCCAGTTCGTCCCAGTCCACCTTCCCCGCTCCGGCCAGCGGATGGTCCGGGTGGCACAGCACCACCATCGGCGCGCGCGTCAGCGGCTGGAAGCGGACGCCCTCCGGGGCCTCCCCGCACAGCGCGGTGAACGCCACGTCGAGCCGGCCCGTCGTGATGTCCTGGACCAGCGCCGCCGACCCGGCCTGCCGCAGCCGGATCTCCACACCGGGGTGCCGGGAGCGGAAGCGGGCCAGCAGGGCGGGCAGGTCCACCCCCGCCACGCACTGCTCGGTCCCGATCGTGAGGACGCCCCGCATCAGGCCCTGCACCGCGTCCACCGCCTCCTTGGCGGCGCGCACGCTGGACAGCGCCCGGGAGGCCTCGGCGAGCAGCGCCTCGCCCGCGGCGGTCAGCTCCACACTGCGGGTGCTGCGCACGAACAGCGGCGCGCCCAGTTCCTGCTCCAGGGCGCGCACGGAGGCGGACAGCCCCGACTGGGAGATCATCAGCCGTTCGGCGGCGCGGGTGAAGTGGTGTTCCTCCGCGACCGCGACGAAGTGCTCCAAATGCCGTAGCTCCATGATTCAGAAGCGTAACTCCTGAATGTGTTCGCTTTCTCCTGTTGGACGTGTGGGCCGGGATGCGGTCAGGCTGTGTGACGTGCCGGCCCGGCCGCGGACACCACCGGTCGTGCCGGCACGCCAGCCGGGCACACCGGCTGCGACGCACGTCGGGAAAGGTCACGGACACATGCAGACTCGCCGCATCGGTGACATCGAGGTCAGCGCGATCGGCCTGGGCGGGATGCCCATGTCGATCGAGGGGCGGCCGGACGAGGCACGGTCCCTCGACACCATCCACGCGGCGCTCGACGCCGGCGTGACGCTCATCGACACCGCGGACGCGTACCACCTGCACGCCGACGAGGTCGGCCACAACGAGTCGCTCATCGCCAAGGCCCTCGCCTCGCACGGGCGCGGCTCCGAGGTGCTGGTCGCGACCAAGGGCGGTCACCTGCGCCCCGGTGACGGCAGGTGGACGCTGGACGGCTCGCCCGCGCACATCAAGCAGGCCTGCGAGGACTCGCTGCGCCGGCTGGGGGTGGAGGCGATCGGGCTGTACCAGTTCCACCGCCCCGACCCGAAGGTGCCCTACGCCGACTCGGTCGGCGCGGTGCGCGACCTGCTCGACGAGGGCAAGATCCGCATGGCCGGCATCTCCAACGCGAACCCGGAGCAGATCCGGCTGGCGAACGAGATCCTCGGTGGCCGCCTGGTCTCGGTGCAGAACCAGTTCTCGCCGGCTTTCCGCTCCAGCGAGCCGGAGCTGCGCCTGTGCGACGAGCTCGGCATCGCGTTCCTGCCGTGGAGCCCGCTCGGCGGCATCGCGCAGGCCCGTGAACTGGGCTCCGCCTACGCCCGGTTCGCCGATGTCGCCGAGGCGCACGGCGTCAGCCCGCAGCGGGTGTGCCTGGCCTGGATGCTCGCCAAGTCCCCGGTCGTCGTCCCGATCCCGGGATCCAGCCGGCCGGAGACCATCCGTGACTCGGTGGCCGCCACCGACCTCGCGCTGACCGCAGAGGAGTTCGCCGCGCTCGACGCGGCGTGACCCTGCGCCGGAGAGGGGCCGGGGGCGGGACGGCGGTCGGCGCGAGCGCCGTCCCGTCCCCGGCGTTCGTCATCAGGCGTTGGGGTCGAACGGGATCCCGGCCGGCAGGGCCTTGGCCAGGTGCGCGTTGAAGTTGCCGTCCTTCAGGCCGAAGACGGCGCTGCCGAAGTCGTACGCGCTGAGCTTGTCGCGCAGACCCGCGGGGTAGCCGTTCCAGCCGACGAGGGTCGGGTACTGCCAGGTGTGGTAGTGGTTCTCCGGCGGCTCGTCGTTGGTGTTGGCGAGCCGGAAGCAGTGGGTGCCGACGCCGTCCTTGTGGTAGACGACCTTGGGGTGGGTACCGTCCCAGCGGACCTGGTCGGCGCTGTAGACATTGAAGTTGCCGTGCGCGGAAGTGGCCACGTACTTCGCCTGGTTGTCCTGCACCCAGACGACGACGTGCTCCCAGTCGTTGCGGTGGCCGCCGAGGCTGATGCCGGGGATGGCCTGGTCCTTCTCGAAGTAGAGACCGTAAATGATCGCGCACCAGCCGTTGTTGCACTTGTAGCGCGAGTAGCCGTTGGTGTTGTCGAGGTCCGAGGCGTCGCGGCAGTTGCCGTTGAGGGCGCCGGTCGGGTTCAGGCCCGGGTTGATCGTGCCGTCGCGGCCGATGGCGGGCGAGGAGTAGCAGCCGTCGGTGTCGTAGTCGAAGGCGGGCTCGAAGCCCTGCTCGAAGCTGTCCGCGTTGGCGGGGAGGGCGGGCGGCGGGGCGGCGAAAGCCACGCCCGGCAGGGCGAGTACCAGAGCGGCGGCGCCGCCGAAGACGACGGAGACCCTGCGGATCCGGGGGCTGTTCTTCACTGCGTCCTCCTGATCGGCCGCGGCGGGGGGAGCGCGGCCCAGTTGACATGCCCGGATCAGCTTTGTCGAACCGTGTTGACGCATCGAGCGTTGCCAGGTGTCACCGTGATGAAGGGTCAGCCAATACCCGTGGGGTGGGAGCGGCTGTCGTGAAGTACGCGGTGTGCGCTGCCCTGCCGGTGCTCCTGGTGACAGGGTGCGGGGGCAATCGGGTCCCAAGCGGCGGACGCACCGTCCTCCGGAGCGTCGCGGTCGGGGAGTGGCGAGCCGGACAGCGAGGCGTCCAAGGCCCCGGAGCAGGACGGCGATCCGGTCGACGGCACGGACCTGCAGCCGCGCGTTCCGCCGCGGACGTCGACGACGCGGCACGGCGCGGCTGCCCGGAGCTCCGCGAGTAGCCGGTGGCCGCGACGGGTTACGGCACCTTCGAGGAGGCGGGGGGCCGGCGCCCGGCGCGGATGACCGCGGGGCCCTCCGCCCGGAGGGCCCCGCGGTCAGTTCCCGACGGGTGCGACAGCGCGGTTGGTTACAGCAGGCCGAGCGCCCGGTCGGCCGCCTTGCGGAGGACGGCGGCGCTGAGGATCAGTCCCTCGCGCTCCTGCTCGTCCATGGCGGGCTCGAATGCCTCGCGCACCCCCTCGGCGCCGAGCACCGCCGCGAGCGAGAGCGTCGTCCCGTACGCGGGGGAGTGCGCGGCGACGGGAAGCGCCGCGCCCTCGTCGCGCAGCACCGCCTCGACCAGGCGGGCGGAGACCGCGCCGATGCCGTACTGGCTGGCGCCCGTGCCCTCGATGATGGTGATGTTCGCGTACCGGATGGCGTCCTCGATCCGCGGGCGTGCCTCATCGACCGAGGAGCCGGACCGCCGCAGCATCTCCGCCACGGGGATCCCGCCGGCCGTGGCCGAGGACCACAGCAGCACCTCCGAGGTGCCGTGCTCGCCGACGACCATCGCCTGCACGTCGGCCGGTTTCACCCGCAGATGGTCGGCCAGGTGGACGCGGAAGCGGAGGCTGTCGATGAGCGTGCCGGTGGAGAAGACCCGGTCGTGCCCGGCGAGCCGCCGCGTCACCTCGGCGAGGGGTTCGGGCGGGTCGGTGACGACCATGAGGACCGCCTCCGGCGCCACGGCCACGACGCGGGGCACGACGTCGGCGAACACCTTGGTGTTGGTGTCCAGCAGCCGCAGCCGTCCTTCGGGGTCCGCGCGATCGGTGGCGCCGCCGGTGCGCTCGTTGACGCCCGCGGTGATCGCCACGAGGGCGGCGCCCGACAGATCCGCCCAGCCGCCCGCACGCACCCGCACGGTGGGGGAGAGCGGGGCGGCGTAGCGCAGGTCGGCGGCGACGCCCTCGGCCCGTCCGGTGTCACGGTCGACCAGGACGATCTCGCGGCACATGCCGCCCCGCTCGACCAGGCAGAGCGCGGTGGCGGCTCCGACCGAGCCCGCTCCGACGATGCCGACCTTCATGGGGACCAGTCCTCGCCTGTGGGGTGCAATGGATCCACGTCCAGGATCATCGCGGCGACCGGCCCGCGCATCCGGTGGCGGGGGCCGGTCGCCGCGGCGTCGCGATCACGCACGGCGCCGCCGCCCGGCGCGTCGGCCGGGCGGCGGTGCCGTGGTCGTCGGGCAGGTCAGCCGCGCGCGTCGAGGACGACGCGGAAGCGGGCGCGGCCGGACATCATGTGCGCGAAGGCCTTCGGGGCCTCCGACAGGGGCATGACCTCGTTCATCGAACGGATCTCCTGGCGCAGGGCGAAGCGCAGGTTGTCCTCGTTCTCGATCGACGAGCCGGTCAGGCTGCCGGCGACGGTGCGGGTGCCGAAGATCATCGCGACCGGGTCGACCGGGACGGGCTCGCCGCCCGCGCCCACGATGATCAGGCGGCCGCGCGGCGCCAGCCCGCCGACCAGCGGGCCCATGGCGGCGCTGTTGGCCGCCGTGGCGATGATCGCCGCGGCTCCGCCGAGCTCCTGCAGGGCCTGGGCCGGGTCCGTGGCGACGCTGTCGATGTAGTGCTCCGCGCCCAGCGCCGCCGCGAGCGGGGCCTTCTCCGCGCCGCGGGCGATGGCGGCGACGCGGTAGCCGAGGCTGCGCGCGTACTGCACGCCGAGGTGGCCGAGGCCGCCGATGCCCTGCACCGCGACCAGTTCCCCGGGCCGGGCGCCGATCTGCTGCAGCGCCTTGAAGACGGTCAGGCCGGCGCAGAGCAGCGGGGCGGCGTCGAGGGAGGACAGGCCGTCCGGGATGCGCACGAGACCGCTCGCCCGGGCGTACGCGACCTCGGCGTAGCCGCCGTCCGTCGTGGTGCCGGTGGTCGGCTGGGCGGCGCAGTTGACGAAGTCGCCCCGGCGGCAGGAGTCGCACGTGTGGCAGGGGCCGCTGAGGAAGCCGACGCCGACCCGGTCACCGACCTGCCAGGAGGTGACGCCGGCACCGACGGCGTCGATCACGCCGACGATCTCGTGGCCCGGGACGATCGGCACGGAGGGATCCGGCCGTATCGCCCCGACGACGGCGAGGTTGTCGGAGTGGCAGACGCCGCAGGCCTCCACGCGCAGGCGCACCTGCCCGGGAAGCGGTTCGGTCAACTCCCGCTCGACGAGGGCGAAGTCGCCGGATCCGGACACCTGGACGGCTCGATACACGGACATGTTCTTCCTTACGGGTGCGAGGGTGAGGAGCACCTCAGGTAAGCGGCTTTGTGTGACTGACGCTTACGACGCTAACACCGCAAAGATGTGGATGTAAAGGTCTATATGATGTAGACCATGTTCCCGTGGGGAGGGTGGGCCGGGCAGAGGAGGCCGCGGCGCGGCGTGCCCTACGGCGCGCGTGAGGGAGTCCCGGCGCCCCGCGGGGGCCGGACCGGGGAGCGGTCAGTGACCGGCGTCGTCCGCCGCGGGGGAGGCGCCGGCGCGGGCCCGGTACGCGGCGACATTGGCGCGGTTGCCGCACACCTCGTACGAGTGCCAGCGCCGCGTGCGGCTCCGGCTGGTGTCGTAGAACACCTCGCGGCAGATCTCGTTGGCGCACAGGCGCAGCCGCGACCAGGTGCCGGCGCCGACGAGCTCGGCGACGGCCAGGGTGATCCGGCCGACCACGGGATCGCCTGAGGTCTGCCGCATGGAGACGGTGCCGGGAGTGGAGAAGTCCTGCTGGAAGGCGACCGAGGAGACGCGCCCCGAGAAGGCCGCCCAGTCGCCCGCCGAGTCGTCGGGATCGTGCTGCTCGGCCAGGGCGACCAGGTCGTCGCGCACGGCGCGGACCAGTTCCACGCGCTGCGGTGAGGGTGCGTCGTCGTCCTGCCCGAAGGGGCGCAGCACGGCCGTGGCCGATCCGGGGGTGTCGAGCTTGTCGGCCATGCCCGCGTAGGGGCGCGAGTTCAGCAGGTCGACCAGGGCGGCGGCGGTCTCGGGCACGGAGTCTTCCCGAGTGGTGGCACGCGGCGTCCTGGTGGGCATGCGCTCACTGTACACCGACATGGTCATTTCAGGCGATGCCCTTACGGGGTCGGTGCGTGACGGCGCGCGACCCCGTCACCGTGGGGTCGCGCGCCGGACTGCGGCCGCGGGGTCAGTGCATCGCCTGCAGTTCCCGCGGCTCCGTGGTCTCGGACTGGTTGTTGGTGAAGGTGTTGCCGGTGCCCGTGGTGTCGCGGTTGGCCAGGTCGGCCGGCTGGTTGCCGCGCACGATGTTGTCGTGGACGGCGTTGCCGGAGTTGGCCTTGCCCACCACGCTCTTGAAGAGCACGATGCCGCCGGACATGGGCGACTTGCCGGTGTTGCCGCGCACGTCGTTGTCCGTCACGACGGTCTTCTCCACGCCGGTGAGCACGATGCCGGCGCCCTGGATGAAGGGGAGACGGGCGTTCGCCGCGCAGTACTTGTTGTTCTTGGTGACCGTGTTGTGGCTGACCGTGAGAGCGCCGCCGCGGGGAACCCCCTCGTCGCCCACCACGAAGATGCCGCCGCAGTTGGCGCCGATCGTGTTGTGCTCGACCGAGACGTTGCGGACCCGGCGCAGCGTGACGCCGATCCGGTTCCCGTTCAGGGTGTTGTCCTTGACGATCGCGCCCTGGGTGTCGAGGGCGCCGCCCTCGGTGTTCATCGAGTTGGCGAGGAAGATCCCGGACTCGCCGTTGTTCGTGGCGGTGTTGCCGGTGAACTGCCCGCGAACGGACTTCTCGAGCAGGATGCCCTGCTGCTTGTTGTCCCGGGACGTCACCTTCACCACCTGCAGGCCGTCGGCCTGGGTGGCGTGGATGCCGTTCGTCTTGAACCCGGTCACCGTCAGCGACTCCAGCCGCACGTCGGTGGCCTTGTTCTTCGTCGTTCCCGTGATGCACAGGCCCTCGCCCGCCTTGGCGCAGGCGTTCTCCTTGCCGGTCTTGCTCGGCATGATCACGGTGGCGGTGCCCGCGCCGCGCAGCGTCAGCCGGGGCGTGGAGATCTGCACGCTCCCGTTGTACGTGCCGGCCTCGATGTCGATGACATCGCCGGGCGCCGCCTGATCCACGGCCGCCTGGATCGATTCCCCCGGATGGACGGTGTGGGCACTCACCTTGTGCACGTCGCTGACGTTGCTGCTGCCGCTCCCGCAGCCGACCGCGCCCGCCGCGAGCGTTGCCGCGGTCGCCGTGACCACAACGGCTCGGCGAGACCGAGGATGCTTCATGACGCGTACCTGCTTTCCGCTGACCTGGGTGAGCCGTCGAAAACAGACGCTATGGAGGGTTATGGAGCCTCGCCACTGGAGAGGGTCCGGGCAGTACAGGTCGCCCGACGGGGCCGCCTCCGATCCCGGGGCGGTTCACGGCGGGGACGGGCGGTATCGCGCACGGCACCGAGTGCCCGGCCGTCGCTCCGTCAAGAGGGTCCAGGTCGGGCCGAGTTGTTCTGTCCGAGGATCCCGCGCCGGGCCGGCTCCGTCCGCGCGATCCGGGGTCGTTGTCAGTGGCCCGTCCTAGTGTGAGGGGCGACACAGGCCCGCGACGAGAAACCGAGGTCCCCTCATGACGACCCTGCCCGATCGGCCGAACAGCGCGCTCCTCGTCATCGACGTCCAGAACGGGGTGGTGGACGGCGCCCACCGGCGCGACGAGGTGATCGCCAACATCAACACCCTGGTCGGCGCGGCGCGCTCGCAGGACGTGCCCGTGATCTGGGTGCAGCACTCGGACGACGGCCTCAAGCGGGACAGCGAGGCGTGGCAGTACGTGCCGGAGCTCGTCCGCGCGGACGCCGAGCCCCTCGTCCACAAGAGGTACGGCGACTCCTTCGAGGACACGGAGCTGGAGGAGCTGCTCGCCGAGCGCGGGGTCGGCCGGCTCGTCGTCACCGGCGCCCAGACCGACGCGTGCATCCGCTCGACCCTCCACGGCGGCCTCGTCCGCGGGTACGACGTGACGCTGGTCGGCGACGCCCACACCACGGAGGACCTCACCGCGTACGGGGCGCCCACGCCGGAGCAGGTCGTGGCGCACACCAACCTGTACTGGAAGTGGCAGAGCGCCCCGGGCCGCCAGGGCGGGACCGTCGACACGGCGGACGTCACCTTCGCGGCGGCCGACGAGGGCTGAGCGGGACGGGGGCGGGGCAGAGGCGGCGCGGTTTCCCCACGCACGGATGCGCGCGGGGAAACCGCGGTGCCTCTGGCGCCCCTCTCGCGTGACGACCTGACGGTGCGTCATTTACTCTCAGGACTGTTCCCGTTACGGGGGCGGAAACGGCATTTCGTGCGCCGCCCGAGTGCCTCCGGCGCGCGGTCTCAATTCGGCCGAAACCAAATGGCCGATTCGGTACGTCTGTAGGTTCACCTGCGCGGGGCATCGTGCCGAGCGGGGACGAACAACGGAATCTTGGGGGGACCGAATCGATGTTGAACACCCATACCCGGACCCGTGGCCGAACGTGGACCGGATCGCTGAGCGGCAGGCGTCGCGCACTGCTGGGGGCGCCCGTCGCGGCGCTGCTGGTGCTGGCGCTCCAGGGATGCCAGGACCTGGCGACGGACGCCGGCGACAAGCCGAGCGCGCCCGCCGCGAGCACTCCCGCGGGGGGCGGGGCGGCCCCGGGCACCTCGCAGCCGGACGACGGGCAGGCGTCCGCGACTCCGTCTCCCTCGCCCACCGCGGCGTCGGACGACCCCTGTTCCCTGGTGACCCAGCTGGAGGCCGACCAGCTCGCCGGCATGTCGCTGGGCCACGGAAGGGCCATCGGGGACACCTGCACCTACACCGCGCCGCCCGACGGCCCGACCGGGCAGGTCGAGGTGTACTCGGGCGAGTCCGGCAAGAACTACTACGACGCCGAGCACCAGATCCACGGGGACGGCGCCATGAAGCCGCTCAAGGACGTCGGTGACGAGGCGTACCTGGCGGACGGCGAGGTCTTCCTGCGCGTGGGCGAGCAGTGGGTCTCGATCCGGCTGGTCCGCCTGGAGGACGAGCGGGAGCACGCCCAGCCGCTGACGGATCTGGCGCGCAAGGTGGCCGACCGCCTCTGACCGGTCCGTTCCTCACATGCCGTCGCCCGGGGTGCCGGACAGGTCCGGCATCCCGGTCGCCAGGCGCAGCCGGGTGAACTCCCTGGCGAGGGCGGCCGGCGGGTAATGGGCGTTCAGCCCACTGGGGTTGGGCAGTACCCAGATCCGGGTCCCGCCGATCGTCGCGTCCTGGGGGCCGACCACGGCGTCGGGTACGCCGAACGCCGCCCGGTAGCCGGTGACGCCCAGCAGCGCCAGCCACACCGGGCGGCGGGCACGCACCCGGCGGCGCAGCGTCCGTCCGCCCGCCTCCAGCTCGGCCTTGGACAGCTCCGCCGCCCGGACGGTCGGCCGGCGCACGATGCACGTGAGGCCGATGCCGTACCGCAGCAGTTCGGTGTCCTCCTGGCCGGTGAGCTGCCTCGGGGTGAAGCCGGCCCGGTGCAGCGCCGGCCACAGCCGGCTGCCCGGGGTGGCGAAATGGTGCCCCGCCCGGGCCGAGGACAGACCGGGATTGATGCCCACGAGCAGCAGCGGCAGGTCGTCGGCGATCAGGTCCGAGAGCCGGCCCGTGCGGGCCGGGGCCTTGGGTGTCACCGTCGGCGCGGGTGCGTCCGCCATCGGTCCTCCTTGTGCTCGTGCTCGGGGCCGGGACGGACGGGTACGGCCCCGCCCCCGAGGGGGGAGGGGCCGTACCGCGTGCCGCCGTGCCGGGGGTCAGTCCTTGGCGCGGGCCGGCAGCTTCCAGCCGGGACGCGGGAAGTGGCAGGTGTACCCCTCGGGGTAGCGCTCCAGGTAGTCCTGGTGCTCGGGCTCCGCCTCCCAGAACGGGCCCACGGGCTCGACCTCGGTGACGACCTTGCCCGGCCACAGCCCGGACGCCTCGACGTCCGCGATGGTGTCCTCGGCGACCCGCTTCTGCTCGTCGTCGACGTAATAGATCGCCGACCGGTAGCTCACACCGATGTCGTTGCCCTGGCGGTTCTTCGTCGTCGGGTCGTGGATCTGGAAGAAGAACTCCAGGAGTGCCCGGTAGTCGGTCTCCGCGGGGTCGTAGGTGATCTCGATGGCCTCCGCGTGCGTCCCGTGGTTGCGGTAGGTGGCGTTGGGCACGTCGCCGCCGGTGTACCCGACCCGCGTCGAGGTCACGCCGGGCAGCTTCCGGATCAGGTCCTGCATGCCCCAGAAACAGCCGCCCGCCAGGATGGCCTTGTGGTTCGTCGGCGCGGTCATGGTCGGTCCTTCCCTATCGTCGTGTCCGTTTCCCGCTATGAGGGCAACGGTGCGCGGCCGCCGGGGATTCCCGTCGAGCCGGTGCGCGCTCTTTTCGCCACCGGCCGCAGGTCACGGGTCCCGGCTCGCCGGCCGTCTCCCAGTATTCGCCCTCGCGGGTCGCACCGGCGAGGGCGGGGGTCCCGGTCCCCGGACCACCGGACGCGGCGGGGGCGTGCACAGCGGAACGAGCGGTCACGCCGCCGCGTCGCGGCCGGCGAACACCTCCACCAGGCCCTGGGGCGCGGCCGGACCGAAGCAGAGCTCCAGGCCCTCGGCCGAGGCCGTCGCGGCGGTCTCGCTGCGCGGGAAAAGGGCCTGCTCGTACGCGTGGAGCGCGCCCTCGACGTCGCCGGGACGGGCGGCGACGGCCTCGCCGAGTTCCGCCCCGTCGAGCATGGCGAGGTTGGCCCCCTCACCGGCGAACGGCGACATCAGATGGGCGGCGTCGCCGAGGAGCGTGACGCCCGGGACGCGGTCCCAGCGGTGGCGGGTGGGCAGGGCGTGGACGGCCCGCGGCACCAGCGCGCCGTCGGCGTCGGTGACCAGGGACCGCAGCGCCGGGTCCCAGTCCGCGAAGTGCCCCGCCACCTCGTCCTTCGCGGTGGCGGCGTTCGCGAAGTCCACGCCGTCCGACCAGTCCGCGGGCACCCGCAGGGCGACGTACACGTGCAGGCTTCCGTCGGGCTCGCGGTGGGCGAGCAGGCCCTTGCCGTCCCCGAGGGCGAAGAACATGCCACCGCCGACGAGGGCCGCGCCGGCGGGGTGCCGGGTGTCGGCGTCCAGCAGATCGGCCTCCACGAAGGAGACGCCGGTGTAGGCGGGGACGGCGTCCGAGACCAGCGGCCGGATCCGCGACCAGGCGCCGTCGGCGCCGATCAGCACGTCGGTGCTGAAGACCGAGCCGTCCGCGCGGCGGAGCTCGTGCCGGCCGCCGCCGAGCGGGCGGGCCGCCGTCACCTTCGCCCCCCAGTGGACCGTGCCCTCGGGGAGGGAGGCCACGAGCAGGTCGCGCAGCATGCCGCGCTCGACCTCCGGACGGCCGCCACGACCGTTGTCCGTCTCCTCCCAGTGCACGGTGGCGTGCCGGTCCAGGACGCGCACGGCCTGGCCGCCGGGGTGGACCAGTGCGCGGAAGTCCTCGTACAGGCCCGCCGCGCGCAGGGCCCGCTGACCGCTCTCCTCGTGGATGTCGAGCATGCCGCCCTGGGTCCGGGCCCGAGGGGAGACCTCTGCCTCGTGCACCGTGGCGGCGATGCCGTGCACGTGGAGGACGCGGGCCAGGGTGAGGCCGCCGAGGCCGCCGCCGACGATGGTGATCACGGGGTGGGTCATGGTGTTTCCGCTCCTTCTTGCGTGCCGCCGGGGGCGGGGGTGTGGAGGATGCCGGTGAGGAGGACGGCGACGCCCCAGCCGAAGCGCTCCTCAGGGGTGCCGGACAGCAGGGCGCCGGCGTGTGCGGCGATGTGCGGGCGGTCGTCCGGGTCGGCGGCGTGCAGCGCCTGGGTGAGGGCGTCCCAGTCGTTGCCCGCGCTGTCGGACGCCTGCTGCGTCGCGTGCTCCGCCGCGGTCGAGGTGGCGTACTGCAGCAGCACGTCCACCCCCCAGGCCGCCTGCCGCGGCGGGACGCCGCCCTCGGCGAGCAGCGCCAGCAGCGTCTCGATCAGGGTCAGGTAGTTCTCGCCGCTGGGGCGGGCCGACAGGGCGGCGCGGGCCAGGCTGGGATGGGTGAAGAGCACGCCGGTGCAGGAGGCGAGGACGGCCTCCAGGCGTGCCCGCCAGGGGCCCCGCGCGGGGGGCTGCTCGACCGTTCCGAGCAGCCGGTCCAGGATCGCCGCGTGCAGGGCGTCGGCATTGCCGAAGTAGACGTAGAGCGACGCGGCGCCGGTGTCCAGCTCCTGGGCCAGCCGCCGCATGGTGACCTTCCCCAGCCCTTCGTCCTTCATCACGCGGACCGCGGCGGTCACGATCCCCTCGCGGGTCAGGGGCGGCTTCGCGGGCCGGTCGCGCCGGCTGCGGGGGGTGTCCGGGTTCGCTGTCATGCCGACGACACTAACGAACGTGTTCGTGGCGAACAAGTACGCGACGAACGCGTTCGTCCGACCTCCGCGCCCGCGAACTCCCCCGCGGTGGGGCGTGTTACGGTCGAGGCTCGCGGTGCAGCACCCGCCGACGCTCCGCGTCCACCCCCTCCCCGGTTCCCCGAAGCAGACCCCGGCGTGGTGCTCCTTGACGTGTGAGGTGCCCGCGGGGCGGAAGCCGTGCCACGTTCCGCCCTGGAGTACAGGAAGGTGCGGCATGAGGCGTGACCTCTCCCCGGTGGCGGAACCCGGCGGCGACGTGGCCCTGACCCGAGCCGCGCAGGCCGGTGACGTCGTGGCCATGGGGCTGCTGCTGGAGACCCATCAGCCCGGTATGCGCGCGGTCGCGCTCAGCATCCTGGGCCCGGGGCCCGACGCCGACGACGCCGTCCAGAACGCCGCGCTGACCGCCCTGCGCCGCATCGGCGACGTGCGCGACCCGGCGGCCGTGGGCGCGTGGCTGCGGATGATCGTGCGCAACGCCTGCCGCAGCTTCCTGCGGACCTCCTCGCACACCGTGCCCCTGGACGACCTCACCCGTATCGCCGCGGGCCCCGGTCCCGAGGAGATCCTGGAGGGCCACGCGCTGCGCGACTGGATCTGGGAGGCGATGGAGGAACTGTCCCCGACCCTGCGGGTACCGCTGGTCCTGCGGCACTTCAGCTCCCGGGTCACCTCGTACGAGGAGATCGCCCGGGCCTGCGCGGTGCCCGTCGGGACGATCCGCAGCCGGCTCAGCCAGGGGCGGGCCAAACTCGCCGAGGCGCTGGCCGCGACGGCGGCCGGCGCCCACAGCGACGCCGCGCGGCGCACGTCGGCCAGTTGGGAAGAGGCCCACGACACGCTGGCGGCCGCCGAGCGCGGCGACTTCGGCAAGGTGCTCGCCGAGCGGTGGAGTCCCGGCGCCGCGCTGATGCAGGGCGACATACGGCTGGGGGGCACGGACACCCTCCTCCTCGGGATGGAGGCCGACCTGACCGCCGGTGTCCGGCAGCGGCCCGTCCACGTGGCCGCGGGCAAGGCGCTCACCGTCTGGGAGATGGACCTGATCAATCCCCCGGACAACCCCGACCACTGCCCGCCCGCGGTCGCCTGGATCATGACCCTCGCCGCCGGCCGGGTGGAGCGGCTGCGCCTCTACCACCAGGCGCGTGTGCCGCGGTCCGCCATGGTGTGACCGAGGTCACCCCGCCGCGACCGAACTCCTCGCCCCCGCCCGCGTCCTGTCGGTGTCAGCCTCCCCCTCACCGATGGGAACCGCGATGAACGCACCCGCCACCGGCCCGCTGGCCACCGGCACTCACACGATCACCGTGAACGGTGTCGACCAGCGTTACCACGTACACGGCGCCGGCCCGGTGTGCGTGGCCCACTCCGGCGGCCCCGGCATCTCCTGGGAGTACCTGCGGATGCCCGAGCTGGAGCGGCACCTGACGATGGTCTACGTCGAACCGGTCGGCACCGGGGGCTCGGGCCGTCTGCCCACCCACCCGCACGGCTACACGCGCGAGCTCTACAGCCGGCACGTCGACCTGGTCGTCGACCACCTCGGGGTGCCCACGGTGCACCTGCTGGGCCACTCCCATGGCGGCTTCGTCGTCCAGTACCACGCCCTGCACCGGCCCGACCGGATCGCCGGGATCGTCCTGTACGACAGCGCCCCCGTCACCGGCCCGGAGCACGGTGCCGAGGCGATGCGCAAGGTCGAGGAGTTCGCCGCCCGGCACGCGGGCCATCCCGGTCTGCCGGGGGTCATCCAGGCCTTCCGGTCGGTGCCTTCCATCGCGGACGACGAGGCCATGGTGGCCGCGATCCGCGGGATCCTGCCGGCGTACTTCGCCGACTACTGGGGCAGGGAGAGCGAGTTCGCCCCGCTGCAGGAATCGGTCACGGGGTGGTACATCTCGGGCCTGGACGCCGATCACTCGCCGGACCTGATCGACGACCGCGGCACGCTGGGCTCGCTGACGGTGCCGGCGCTGGTCGTCGTCGGGCGCCATGACGTGATCTGCGGCGTGCGGTGGGCCGAGGAACTGCAGAAGCTGATCCCGGATGCCGAACTGCTGATCCTGGAGGACAGCGGCCACTTCGGGCACCTGGAGCAGCCCTGGGAGTTCGCGGGCGCCGTCGCCGCCTTCGTCACGGGCGACTGACCCACTACGCGACGGGCGGCGGGGGGGGGGCCCCCCGGGCGCCCCCCCCCCCCCCCCCCGGGGGGGCGGCGCCCCCCCCCCCCCCCCCGGCCCCCCCGGGGGGTGTCGTTGGGCGGGGGGTGTGATTC
>NZ_JBIARB010000011.1:0-188416 GCF_042889545.1 Streptomyces sp. NPDC002574 | reverse complement strand
CCCTGCCGCTGCCCGGGTGTTGCTGCGGGGCGCCCCCCCTCCCCGGGTCCCCGGCGACCGCCAAACCCCGCCCGGCGGGGGGGGCCCCCCCCCGGGGGCCCCCCCCCCCCCCGCCCGTCAGGTGTCCGCGCCGTCCCCGTCAGGCGCCGTCGGCCCGCTGGTGACTGTCGTAGGGACGGGTGATGATCTCCATGCCGTGCCCCGCGGGATCCAGGAAGTACACGCCTCGGCCGCCGTGGTGGTGGTTGATCTCGCCCGGCTGCTTCAGGTGCGGATCCGCGTAGTACGCGAGGCCGGCCTCCTCGATGCGGGCGAAGGCGGCGTCGAACTCCTCGTCGGAGACGAGGAAGGCGTAGTGCTGCATCACGATCGACTCCGCGGGGATGGTGGCGAAGTCCAGGGTGACCCCGTTGCTCGTGGCGACCGGGACGAACGGCCCCCACTCGGCGCCGACTTCGAGACCCAGGATGCGGGCGAGGAAAGCGGCGGACTCCCGGTTGTCCCGGGCGTGGACGATGGTGTGGTTCAACTCGACGGGCATGTGTGGAATGCCTCCGTGGGCAGTCTCACGGGCACCTCCATGCCTCACCCGGCCGGTGACCGGCACGCGATGCCGTGCCACGAGCCTAACGCCCGTGACCGATAGATGACGAGTATCATCGGACGGGCGGTCGCACCACGGCCGGTGCACAACCGGGCGAAGCCGCCGGTCACCCGCGCGGTGGATCCCACCGGACGTGCGAGATGAGGTGGACCGGAGATGAGCAGGGTGTCGCAGGCCGAGGCGCAGGCCAACCGGGAGCGCGTGGTCGAGGCCGCCTCCCGGCTCTTCCGCGAGCGGGGTGTGGCCAACGTCAGTGTCGTGGACGTCATGCAGGCGGTCGGTCTGACCCAGGGCGGCTTCTACAAGCAGTTCGCCTCCAAGGACGCCCTGGTCGCCGAGGCCGAGGCCAAGGGTTTTGCGGACATGCTGCAGTACCTGGCCGCACTGGACGCCGAGTTCGACGGCCACGACGCGGCGGTCTCCGCCCTGTGCGACCGGTACCTCTCCACCGACCACCGCGACTCCCCGGGCGCCGGGTGCCCGGCGGCCGGTTTCGGCGGCGACGTCGCACGGGAACCCGAGTGGCGTGCCCCCTACGTGGCGGGCGTCCGCGACATGGCCGGATGGGTCGCCCCCGGAAAGGCCGGCCTGGCGGGGCTGGCCACACTGGTGGGAGGCATGCTCCTCGCCCGGGCCACCGCGGGGTCACCCCTTTCGGAGGAGATCCTCGAGGCCGTGCGAGAGGCCGCGAAGCCGGCCGGCGACGTGCCGCACGGGTAGCAGGGCGGCGACGCGCCGCACGGGCAGTGGGCCGGCTCTCACCGCGCGGGAGCGGGCGCCGCCCGGTGCGGATCCGCCACTCCCGGCGGCGTGAATCCGAAAACGGTTCCGTACAGGGACAGTTCCACCTCCAGCGAGGCGATCATGGTGCTCTGCCGGCGGAAGCCGTGACCCTCCCCCTCGAACACGATGTGGGAGTACGGGACGGACCGTGCCGCCACGCCCCGAAGGAACGCCGTGCTCTGGGCAGGCGGGCAGATGACGTCGTCCGCGCCCTGGAGGAGGACGAACGGGACGGCCACCTCGGCGGTGCGGAAGGCCGGGGACCGCTCCTCGTAGCGTTCGGGCACGGACTCCGCCGGGCCGATCAGCGCGTCGCGGTAGTGCGACTCGAAGTCGTGGGTGAGTCCCGCGGCGAGCGACCGGAGGTCCAGGACGGGGTAGTACAGGGCCGCACACGCGTACAGGTCGGTGACCGCCAGGGAGAGCGCGGCGGTGAAGCCGCCCGCGCTGTGCCCGCGGATCGCGAGGCGCCCGGCGTCGGCCGCCCCCTCCTCGACCAGCGCCCGGGCGACGACCGCGCAGTCCTCGACGTCCACCACACCCCACCGCTCGCGCAGCCGCTCGCGGTACGCGCGCCCGTAGCCGGGCGTCCCGCCGTAGTCGACGTCGACAACGCCGATGCCGCGCGACGTGAAGTACGCGATCTCCGCGTTGAGGGTGAGCGGGGCGCGCAGCCCGGGACCGCCCTGCGCCCACACGACGTAGGGGGCCGCTCGTCCTCGGGGCCGAAGGCCGCCGGGTCGCGGGGCGGAGCGGGGCGGGGGCGGTCCCGCGCTCAGGGTTCGCCGGTGACGGGGCGGTCCTGCCCGGCCGGGCCTTGCTCCGCCGGTAGGTGCTCCGCAGGTCGTTGCTCCGTCGGCCGTGCGGCGCTGCCGGAGACGGCGAGACTGCCCAGGAGGCGCAGGAGTTCCTCGTCGCGGCTGCCGGGTTCGGCGTGCAGGACGACCAGGACAAAGCCGTCTGTGCCGCCGACGGACAGTTTGTCGGCCGGCAGGTCCAGGTCGCCGACCAGGGGGTGGGTCAACCGCGTGACGTGGCCCTTCTGCGGCCGTACGTCGTGGCGTCCCCACAGCTGGCGGAAGCGCTCGCTGCGCAGGGAGAGTTCGCCGACGAGGTCGTTCAGCCGGGGGTCGTCGGCCCCCGGACCGGCTTGGGCGCGGAGCGTCGCGACGCCCTCCCGCGTCACCGCCTCCCAGTCCCGGCGCCGGGCACGCTCGGCAGGATCGAGGAAGGCGGCCCGCAGCAGGTTCACACCGCGGGTGTTGTTCGGTGACAGGGCCGCGCCGAGCGCGTTCGCCCCGAGGACGTCGAAGAACCTGTTCTGTGCCCAGGCCGGGTTGGCGGGCCAGCCGTCGATCAACTGCCGGATGCTGTGCGGCATCTGCTCCAGTCGCGGCTTGCGGGCGGCGGGCCGCGCCCGGGCCCGGCCGGCCGCCCCCGTTTGTGCCAGTGCGAGCAGATGCGCGGTGGCGTCGTCGTCCAGCCGCAGCACCCGGGCGATCGAGGCGAGCACCTGCGCGGAGGGGTTGCGGTCGCGTCCCTGCTCCAGCCGCAGGTAGTAGTCCGCACTGACGCCGGCGAGCAGGGCGACCTCCTCCCGGCGCAGGCCCTGGACACGTCGCAACCCGGCCGGGGTGATACCGGCCTCCTCGGGCGCGACCAGACCCCGGCGCGCGCGGAGGAATTCGCCGAGTGCGTTCGTACCGTCCATGCCGTCGACGGTAACCGCGCGGGGCCGTTGCGTGCCTGGCCCTCTCGCTCCCATGAACGTGGGGGCACTGCCGTCCGCGGTGGCACCCGCGCACAGTGGTCGTCGGCCGGGACCGGGGCGATGCGCACCCCGATGCGATCGCCCGACTCGACGCCGTGGACACCGTCCGCGACCGGGGGCCGCTCCCGACGTCCACCCCGTACCCGACACCGACATCGACACCATTCGAGGAACCCACATGACCATCACACTCGTCACCGGCGGCAACAAGGGGCTGGGCCGCGAGACCGCCCGGCAGCTGATCGAGCGCGGCCACACCGTCTGGATCGGCTCCCGCGACACCGCACGCGGCCGGGCCGCCGCCGACGACCTCGGTGCCCGCTTCGTGCAGCTCGACGTCACCGACGACGCCTCCGTCACCGCGGCGGCGGAGGAACTGCGCCGCCGGGAGGGCCGCCTCGACGTCCTGGTCAACAACGCGGGCGTCTTCGAGGGCATGGTGAACGCCGAGCAGGCCACGGCCGACCACATGACCACCGTCTTCGACGTGAACGTCATCGGCCTGGTGCGCGTGACGCACGCGTTCCTGCCGCTGCTCCAGGCGTCGGACAGCCCTGTCGTGGTGAACGTCAGCAGCGGGCTCGGCTCGCTCGGCGTGGTCCAGGACCCCACGCGGCACGAGTCCCACTTCGTGACGCCGGTCTACTCGTCCGCCAAGGCCGCGGTGAACATGCTGACCGTCCAGTACGCCAAGGGCCTGCCCGCCATGAGGGTCAACGCCGTCGAGCCCGGCTTCAGCGCCACCGATCTGCACGGCATGAGCGGCGACGGCATCCAGAGCCCCCAGGAGGGCGCCGAGGCGATCGTGACGCTCGCCACGATCGGCCAGGACGGCCCCACCGGCACCTTCACGGCCCGCACCGGGCCGCTGCCCTGGTGAACGGCCGCCCTCGCGGGCCCCGGCCGGCGCGCCGCCGCGGGCCCGCCCGGGCGGTCGGCCCGCACGGTTTCGCAGGTGATCCCAGTAGCATGCGTGGAGTGGGTCCGAGCGGCGCATGCCCGTGCCGGTCCCGTACGCACCGCCGACCGACGGTCGCGGCCAGCCCCGAGCCGGAGATCCGACACGCACATGGTGACCATCGCCTATCAGGGAGAGCCGGGGTCGAACTCCGCCGCCGCGGCCCATGACCTGTACCCCGGAAGCCGCGACCTGCCCTGCACGACCTTCGAGCAGGCCCTGGAGGCGGTGACGCTGGGTACCGCGGACCTCGCGGTGATCCCCATGGACAACTCCGCGGCCGGCCGCGTCGCCGACGTCCACCACCTGCTCCCGGACTCCGGCCTGTCGATCATCGCCGAGTACTTCCTGCCCATCCGTTTCGACCTGATGGGCGTTCCCGACGGGTCGCTGGAGGACGTGGAGTGCGTCCGCAGCCACGTGCACGCCCTGGGCCAGTGCCGGAAGATCATCCGCGAGGGCGGCTGGCAGACCCTGGTGAGCGACGACACCGCCGGCGCCGCCCGCGAGGTCGCCGAGCTCGGCGACCCGCGGCACGCGGCGCTCGCCCCGCCCGGGGCCGCCGCCCTCTACGGACTGCGGGTGCTGGCGAGCGGCGTCGAGGACACCCACGACAACACCACGCGCTTCGTGGTCCTGGCCCGCGAC
Source organism: Streptomyces sp. NPDC002574 (assembly GCF_042889545.1). Lineage (NCBI taxonomy): Bacteria > Bacillati > Actinomycetota > Actinomycetes > Kitasatosporales > Streptomycetaceae > Streptomyces > Streptomyces sp. NPDC002574. Next base: position 183,652 of record NZ_JBIARB010000011.1, on the reverse strand, counting down.
GCACAGCTCCCGGTGGTCACCGGCGAGCCGATGATGACCAGCCTCTTCTTCTCCGTGCGGAACATCCCGAGCGCGCTGTACAAGGCGCTGGGCGGCTTCTCCAGCAACGCCGTGAACCTCACCAAGATCGAGAGCTACCAGGTCGGCGCCGGGCTCGCGGCCAGCCGCTTCTACATCGAGATCGAGGGCCACCCGGACGAGAAGCGGGTCGCCCTGGCCCTGGAGGAGCTGCGCTTCTTCTCCTCCGAGGTGCGCTTCATGGGCGTCTACCCGGGGCACCCCCACCGCACCGCCGAAGGCGCCTGACCGACCACGCGTGCCCGCGGGCCCCGTCCCCCTGCCGAGGGGGGACGGGGCCCGCGATGCACGACGACCGTGCCCGCTGTTACGGCTGCTCGGTGTAGCGCTTGGCCGGCTGCGACAGCGAGATCACCGGGGCGAGCGCGAGCCGCGCCTCGTCGTAGGCCGTCCACGCGTCGTAATCCGGCAGCGAGGGGATCGTCACCAGCTCACCGGCGTCAAGACCGGCGAGGGCGGCCCGGGCCGCGTCCCGCGGGGACATGACCGCCTCCTTGGGCAGCTGGTGCAGCTCGATGCCCGAACCGTCCCAGATGGCCGTCTCCAGCGCGCCCGGGACCACGACCTGGACGCGCACGGGGGAGTCGGCGAACTCCTGCGCCAGCGCCTGGGTGAACGCGATCACGTACGCCTTGGCCGCGCCGTACACCGCGCCCACCGGGGGGATGTTCAGCGCGAACGCCGAGGAGATGTTGACGATCGAGCCCGCGCCGCGCCCGGTGAACGCCTTCGCCGCGGCCGCCGCGATCCGGGTCGCGGAGGTCACGTTGAGCGTGATCAGCGACTCCAGTTGATCCGGGTCCGCCGCCGACAGGGGGCCGAACGACGCACTGCCGGCGTTGTTGACCAGGATGTCGATCGCCGCGTCGTCGGAGGCCAGGCGGGCCTCGACGGCCCTGATGCCCTCGGCGGTGGACAGATCGGCGCTCACGATCGAGACCGCGCGCCCCGACCGCTCCGCCAGGCTCGCGGCGGCCTTCTCCAGTCGCGCCCGGTCGCGGGCGACCATCACGATGTCGTAGCCGCGCGCGGCCAGTTCCTCCGCGTAGGCCGCGCCCAGGCCCGCGGTCGCGCCGGTGATGAGTGCCGTTCCGGCCGATGCTGTGGACATGTCGATCCCTCTCGTTCGTCGGCGCGCCGTCGCGCCTTAGATACTCTGCATAATCTAAGGCGTGCGTGCCGGATCCTATTCCGGCTCTGGCGGAAGAACGGGTGCGAAGGGGGGAGGGGGAGAGGGAGTGGCGGCCCTCCGCGATCAGCGCGCGTTCGCGGCGGCGGCCGCGACAGCCTCCAGGGTCGTGTCGAGCAGGACCTCGACGCGTTCGGCGCCGCCGCTCTCCGTCCACGCGGTGACGGCCGTGTTGAGGCAGGCAAGCACCGTCATGGTGACGGCGCGTGCCCGCAACTCCCGCCGCTCGCCGTCGAGTCGGGCGGCGGCGAGGGGGACGAGCAGCTCCTGCCATTCCAACTGCTTCTTCGCCAGCGCCCCCCGCAACGCCGGTGTCGCGGCGAGCATCTCGGACGTGGCCAGCAGCCTGCCGTCGGGGTCGCGGTCGAGGGCGTCGACATGGTCGTCCAGCGCGTGCCGCAGCGCCGCCCACAGCGGTTCGTCCAGGGGCCGGGCCGCCAGCCGGTCGGCGATTCCCTGACCGATGGCCGTCAGGTTCCCGACGACCATGTCCTCCTTGCTGGCGAAGTAGCGGGAGACGCTCCGCCCGGACATGCCGATCTCGGCCGCGATCTGCTCGATGGTGGTCTTCTCGAAGCCGTGCTCGATGAAGAGCGCCATCGCGCGGTCGGCGATCTGCGACCGCACCGTCTGCCGCGTCATCTCCCGGAGCCCTGATCGTGCTGCGTCTGCGCTGCTCATGGGGACAGCCTATTCTGTCACTGACACCAGAGCCGCCGACGGACATTTCTGTCAGGCCCTGCCGACACCGCGGCGGGATCAGAGCTGCGTCTGGCCGCCGTTGACCTCGTAGACGGAGCCCGTGACGAAGGACGCCTCGTCGGACAGCAGGAAGTTCACGACCGCGGCGACCTCTTCCACCTCACCCCTGCGGTTCATCGCCGTCTTCGCCGCGATCGCGGCCCGGACCTCGGGCGGCAGCGCGCGGGCGGACGGGGCGTCGATCGGGCCCGGCGCGACGGCGTTGACGCGGATGCCGCGCTGGGCGTACTCCACGGCCGCGGAACGCGTCAGGCCGATGACGCCGTGTTTGGAGGCCGCGTAGGCGGCCCGCCCGGCGTGCGCCATGACGCCCGCGGTGGACGCCATGTTGACGATCGCCCCGCCGTCACCCTGTGCGAGGAAGCGGGACAGCTGTGCCCGCATGCTGTGGAACACACCGGTGAGGTTGACCTCGATGACGTGCGCCCAGTCGGGCGGGGCTGTCTCGTGGACGTCCATGAGCCGGGGCGTGACGCCCGCGTTGTTGAAGGCGATGTCGAGCCGGCCGTACGCGGCGGCGGTGAACCCCACGAGCCGCTCGGTGTCCTCGGGAACCCGGACGTCGGCCTCGAAGGGCGTCGCCTCGCCGCCCGCCGCCCTGATCTCGCGTGCCACCCGCTCGGCGCCGGCGCCGTCCACGTCGGCCACGACGATGTGCGCGCCCTCGCGGGCGAGGCGCTTGGCCGCCGCTTCGCCGAGCCCCGATCCGGCACCGGTGACGATGCCGGCCTTTCCTGTGACGGACATGGTGGCCTCCCTCAATTCCGGTGCGCGAGAACGGTGAGGACGGCGCCCTGCGGATCGAGCAGCACGGCGATGCGGCCCGCGCCGATGTCGGTGGGCCCCATGAGTACGGTGCCGCCCGCGGCAGAGGCGCGTGCGGCGGCCTCCGCCGTCTCCGCGACCGTGAAGTAGGCGTCCCAGTACGGCGGAATCCCCGGGGCCATCGCGGGCGGGCGGGGCAGCAGCAGGGCGACCCGCGTGTCCGCGAGATGCCAGGCGCGGCGGCCCAGCGGTGCTTCGGGGGCGCCCGCCTCCCATCCGAAAAGGGAGCCGTAGAAGGCGGCCGACGCCTCGACGTCGTCGGTGATGAGCTCGCTCCACGCGAAGGTGCCGGGCTCGCGGGCGGCGCCCGCGACGGCGGTCCGTGCCCCGGTCTCGCGGAGGGCGAACCGAGCGCCCCCGGGGTCGGCGACCTGCACGTCCCCGCCGGGCGAGGGCAGGACGCGACCGCCGGCGGCGGCGACGGCGACGGCCGTCCTGTCGGTGTCGGTCACGGCAACGAACGTCGTCCAGCCCGGCCGCGCCGACTCGCCCACGGCCCGGAGCCCCGCGACGGGCCGCCCGTGGAGCAGGGCCGAGCGATGGCTCCCGTGCGGGCCGTCCTGCGCGAACTCCCAGCCGAAGAGGGCGCCGTAGAAGGCGGCCGCGGCCTCGGGGTCGGGCGACCCGAGCTCGACCCAGCAGGGTGTGCCGGGGGCGTGGGTGGTGGTGCCCATGTCTGCGCTCCTTGCCGTCCGTCCGGGTGCTGCCCCGAACTCTGTTGTCGACTATAGACAGGAGTGTCAGTCAATGACAAAGCTATCGGTCGCTGCCTGGTGAATGTGATGGGCGCATGACAATTACATGGCATGGGACCCGGACGCCGGGAAGCGGGCCGGTCAGGAAGCCGCTCGGTAGAGGCCGCGTCCGGTGCGCCGCACCCGGGAGGCGCCGACGAGCCGGTCGAGCGTGCTGCGCACCGCGTTGATGCTGCCCGCGTTCGCGTCGCGGCCCAGAGCGGCGGCGACATCGCGGGCGCGGACCTCGGTGCCGCCGGTGGTGGCCAGGTACTCCAGGATCTGCTCGGTCAGCTTTCCGTAAGTGCCCTGCATGGCAGCGGACTCGGCCGGATGCGTCCCGGGCACGGATGCGGGCGCGGACACGGTATCGGCCGCCGGCTCCGGCTCGCCCGCCACGGCGGGGACGGAGTCACCGGTGACCTCGTCGAGGTCGGGGGAATCGGTGGGCATCAGCTTCCGAAGGGCGCCGAGTGCCCTGCGCACAGAGCCGAGATGAGCCACGACGGCTGCCAACTCCCGCTCCAGCCCATGCCGTTGTGTCTCGAGGCGCTGGAGTTCGTCCTGGAGCGCCCGAGCGGTGGCCTCGATGTCACGAGCGGTGTGCGTGATGAAGACCATGCGCCCTCTCATCCTCGGCCTCCGGCTCCGTCCTGATCCATAGATTAGTACGGCACGTGGTGACACGGTCACAGTTCATGCCGCGACCTTTGGTCGACAGAACGGGGTTGAAGGGCCGTCCAGGGCGGCCCTGGACGGCCCGGCAGGGTTCACACGTTCCATTGTCACACGGTGTATGCGTGGACGCGTGCCGTACCGGTGAGGGCGCGGTGAATCATCCGAGAACGCGCAGTTCGTCAGGGGGCTGGCGGCATGACAGTGTTTGCAGGACGTTTTGGTTTGCTACGGTGTCACTCGCGTCGGTCGGGCAGACCGACGGCGTCACAGCATCGTTGTGGCCGTGACGCGAGCGACCCGCCCCCCGCGGGCGGGCCGCGCGGAGGACTCCCGGCGTGGATCTGTGGGGAGACCCACGCGGGGAATACGGGAGCGCCCCGTGCTGAGCCTGTCGGGGGTCTTGGCGCGGGGCGTTCCCCCGCGGCCGCCCTCGCCCGCCGAGCCGCTCGCCGACCCGGTGCCGCTCATGGCCGGAGCCCGCTGACGCCCTGGTCCGGGGAACGGGAGTCCCAGGAACACCAGGGTGCTGCCTGGCCCGCCGTCCGCCTGTGAGAGTCGATCGGGCACGACACCGCGTTCACGCCGCACCCGGCGCGGCGGAACGACCCACAGGCGGGAGAAGAATCATGCGGGAGACCACGACCACCGGCGCCACGCCGCTCGTTGTCGGCTTCATCGGTCTCGGCGACCAGGGCGGGCCGATGGCCCGGGCGGTGGCCGAGGCCGGTCACACGCTGCACGTGTGGGCGCGCCGCCGCGCGTCCCTGGACGTGCTGACCGGAGTGCCGTACACGGCGCACGACAGCCCCACGGCGCTCGGCACCGCGTGCGGGATCGTGTGCCTGTGCCTGCCCGAGGACGCTGACGTCGCCGGCATCGCCTTCGACAACGGCCTGCTCGCACACATGCGGCCCGGATCGGTGCTGGTCAACCACGGCACCGGACTCCCCGACCTCGCCCGGCGCCTCACGCTCGCCGCCGACGCGTACGGGGTCGGCGTCCTGGACGCCCCGGTCAGCGGTGGCCGCGCCGGTGCGCTCGCCAAGGCCCTGACGACCATCGTCGGCGGCGACCCCGGCACCGCCGAACGGTGCCGGCCCGTCTTCGAGAGCTTTTCCACGACGGTCGTGCACATGGGCGGTGCGGGTACGGGACAGCTCGGCAAGCTGTTCAACAACACCTTGATGATGATGAATCACAAGAACGTCACCGCCGACAACGCCTCCCATCTGCGAAAGCTGGAACTGCTGGACATGGAGCTGTTCTCGGCCGCCGTGTCCTCCTCCGACGTCTCCGCCGAGGCCGTCGTGAGCCGGGCGGTGGCCGGCGCGCGGGCGCTGGAGGATCTCGTGCGCGCCGTCGCGTCGTGACCGGGGAGGTCGGCGCGGAGTGAGAAACCAACGTTTGGTATATGCTTCAACTATTGACACTGTCGGAGTGGCGTGCACCGGCTCGTGCGACGGGGCGGTTTCACGATCGTCGTGGCTGATGGAAGAGTCCCGGTCGCGGCACGCCCACGGCGGCCGAGGCGCCATCAACCACACGTTGTGACAGCGAATCCCGAATGAGGAACCAGTGAATCCTGCCACCAGCGAACCCATGGCCGATGTGCGAGACATGTACATGGCGCACACCATGCTCCGTCGTGAATTCGGCCTTCTCCCGCAACTCGTGCGGGACGTGGCGCCGTACGACACCAAGCGCTCGGAAGTCGTGGGCGCCCATGCCCAACTCATCTGCGACATCCTGCACTTCCACCACGAGGGCGAGGACGTGATCCTCTGGCCGCTGCTCCACGAGCGTGGCGGCGAGGAGGCCGAGGCCGTCGTGCCGCTGATGGAGGAGCAGCATCACGCCATCGAGGCCGCCCACGACGAGGCGATGCGCCTGCTGCCGGAGTGGAGCTCCACCGCGCGCGGAGGGCACGAGCTCGCCGGCGCGTTCGACCGGCTGCTGGTCACGCTGCTGGAGCACATGACGATGGAGGAACAGCGGATCCTCCCCCTGGCCGAGAAGTACGTCACCGCGGCCGAGTGGCGGCAGCTCGGTGAGCACGGCATGGGCGAGATGCCGAAGAAGGCACTCCCGCTCGCCTTCGGCATGGCGATGTACGAGGGGGACCCCGAGCTGATCAAGGCGGTCCTCGCCGAGGCTCCGCGGCCCGCCCGGATGATCATGCCGTTCCTCGCGCCGCGGTTGTACGCCCGGCACGCCAAGCGGGTCCACGGCACCGCCACCCCGCCGGGCGTCCTTCGCTGACACGCGGCTCGTCGGGGTCACAGGCACCCCGGCATCCCGATCGCCGCGCCCGGGGACGGGGCGCGGTCGTGGTCCGGGGCGCGCGGGCGGGGAGGCCCGCCGCCCCGGCACCGTTCCCGACGTGCTGTCAGGCGGCTAGCCGGTCGGGCCTGTCGGACGGGTCAGACGGGGGAACAGACGGCGGGCGTTGCCCGAGGTCATCAGGTGCTTCCCCGCGGCGTCGAGCACTTCCGCGGCGGTCAGTGCGGCGGCCAGGTCCTTGACGACGGCCGCGGGGGTGAACGGGTAGTCGCTGCCGTACACCAGCCTGTCGGGGTCGACGAGCGAGAGCAGCGCGGGCAGCGCGCGGGGAAGGGCGGCGCCCGCCACGTCGTAGTGCAGTGCGCGCAGGGTCGCCACGACGTCGACGTCGGTCCCGGACATCCGCGCGAACGTGGCGATCCGGTCCGCCAGCACGGGAAGCGCCGCCCCCGCGTGCGGCACGACGAACCGGATGCCGGGACAGCGCTCCAGCACACGACGCAGGGCGAGTTCGGCGACGGCGCGCGTCGAGTCGAAGAGGAACTCGACCATCGGGCGCGGGAATCCGAGTGCGGTCCGCTCCCCGCACACCGGTGACGTCGGGTGCAGCAGCACCACGGTCCGGCGGCGGTGCAGCTCGGCCATCAGCGGTTCGAAGACGCTGTCCCCGAGATACACCCCGTCGTAGTTGGTCAGCAGGATCACCCCGTCCGCGCCGAGGACGTCCAGGGCGTGGGCGAGTTCGGTGAGCGCGGCCGTGACATCGGGCAGCGGCAGTGAGGCCAGCAGCCCGAACCGCCGCGGATGGTCCCGGACGACGGCGGCGCCCTCCTCGTTGACGGTGCGGGCCAGCGTCGCGGCGGCGGCCGCGTCCCCCAGCGAAACACCGGGGGAGGAGACGGACAGCATCGCGGTCGCCACCCCGGTCCCGTCCATCAGCGCGAGCGCGCTCTCCGGACTCCACTCGGGGATCGCCGGCATGCCGTCGGGGCGCGTGTGCCCGGCGGCCGTCAGCGCCCTGCGGTAGGACGGGGTGATGTAGTGGGTGTGGACGTCGATCGCCCCGCCGAGCCCGGCGAAGTCCTGTGCGGCGGCGGCCATGGCGCTCCTCGATGCGGTCCGGCTGATCGCTGCGATCGGTCCGTTCCGACTGATCGGACCGATCGGAACGATCACAACACCACCTCCGGCGGCGCGGCGGGAGGTTGTCCGTGTCGCGGGGCGCTCCGCCCGGAAGGCCCAAGGCCCGCCCCCGGGCGGGCAGTGGAGCGGCCCGCCCGAAGTCGTCGGCATGCGGGGGGCGATAGGGGGCACATGACGGGCGACGAGCTTGTTCACAGGGAGGCGGCCATGGAGATCTCAGGCATCATCAGTGCCATCATCATCGGCGTGATCATCGGCATTCTGGGACGTCTGGTGGTCCCGGGACGTCAGCACATCGGCGTGATCTGGACCATTCTGATCGGCATCGTCGCGGCGCTGATCGGCTCGGCCATCGCGGCGGGCGTGGGCGTCGCGGACACCAAGGGCGTCGACTGGATCGAGTGGCTCATCCAGATCGCCCTGGCCGCGGTGGGCGTCGCCGCCCTGGACCGGGCGAAGGCGCATCGCTGACCTTCGCATCCGCACAGCGCACCGGGGCCCGGGCCGCACGGCCCGGGCCCCGGTGCTGCTCGCGCGGTCCGTTTCAGGACTCCTCGTCCTCGCCGCCGTCGTCGCTGTCGTCGTCGCCGTCCTCGTCGTCGAAGAACTCGTCGATCGCCTCGGAGACCAGATAGCCGCCGACCGCTCCGGCCGCCAGCCCGGCCGCACCCGCGGCGACGGCGGTGCCGACGCCCATGCCGGACCCGTGGTGGTCATCGTGGTGCCCGTGCCCGTGCCCGTGCCCGTGGTCGTGCCCGTACGCCGCGGGGGAGCCGAAGCCGCCGTGGTGGTCGACGAGCCGCTGGATCCAGGAGTCGACCTCCGCGGTCCAGTCCACGTGGGGGACGCGGGCATGGTCGACGGCGAACCGGTTGACCTGGTCGTGGCCCTCGGAGAACAGGCCGCCGCGCTTGTCGGCCTCCAGGACGATCTCCACACCGGCCGGGTGGGCGAGGAAGGTCAGCTCGATCTCGCCGACGGCGTGCGCGTAGCGCGCCGGGGGCGCGAGTTCGATCTCCTGGTGGAACGGCAGCCGCTGGCCCGTGCCGTGGAGCCGGCCCAGTTCCAGGTCGGCGGAGGTGAAGCCGAAGCCGAGCTGTCCGAGGGCCTCCAGGATCGCCTCCTGCGCGGGCAGTGGGGCGACGCCGAGCGCGTCGAGGTCGCCCTTGTCACGGGCGCCCGCCACCTCCAGCTCCGTGCGGACGCCGAGCACGATCCCGAGAGGCTGGCCGTGCAACTCGGTGACGGGTGTCTCCCATGGCACGGGCACGGAGAACGGCACGGTGTGCCGCGCGCCGGCCGGCAGGCGGAAGCCGCCGCCGACCACCGTGCGGTCGAAGACGACGACGCCCTCGTGCTCGCCGCCCCCGTCCTCGTGGTCCCCGTACCCGTACCCGCCCTCGGCCTCCACGCGGGCGACCAGTTCGAGGACGACGGCGTGGATGTCGGCGTCCGTGTCGCCGCCCTCCAGGTGGATCTGTCCGTACAGCGTGCCGCCGGGCAGGACCGGGCCCCCGTTGAGGACCGTGTCGACCGAGGGCCCGCCCACGCCGAGCGCCCCGAGCAGCCGTTTGAACACCATCGCGGCGTTCACTCCTACGTCTGTGGTTCCGTCGGCCCCGTGCGGGCCGCATGCTGAACTGCGCCGCCGGGGCGGGGAGTTCCCGGGCGGCGCGAACGGGTGACCGGCACCCGGCCGGCCCCCCGGGGGCCGCCCCTACCGGGCACCTTTGCGCGTCCTTTACCCTGGGGGAGACGTCACCGTTCCGAGCCCGAGAAGGAGCCGCGGTTCCCGCGATGGACCACCCTCCCAGTACCGACCGTGTCATTCCCCCTGAGAACCGCCGAGGCGGGGGAGCCGGGGTGACACGGTGACCGAGGTCCTCCTCCTGCTGCTGGCGCTGCTGCTGACCCTGGCGTGCGCGGTGTTCGTCGCGGCGGAGTTCTCCCTGACCACGGTCGAGCGCGGTGAGCTGGAGCGGGCCGCGGCCGCCGGCGAGCGCGGCGCCGGCGGCGCTCTGAAGGCGGTACGCCGGCTGACCTTGCAGCTGTCCGGCGCGCAGTTGGGCATCACCGTGACGTCGCTGGTCATCGGCATGCTCGCCGAACCGTCCCTCGCCGTGCTGCTGACCGGCCCGCTGCGGGCCACCGGGCTGCCGGAGGGCGCCGCCTCCTCGCTGGCGACGGTGCTCGGCGTGGGCGTGTCCACGGTCGTCCTGATGGTCGTCGGCGAGCTCGTGCCGAAGAACTGGGCGATCTCCCGCCCGCTGGCCGTGGCCAAGACCGTGGCCGGACCGCAGCGCGGCTTCACCGCCGTCTTCGGACCGTTCATCCGGCACCTGAACGAGTCGGCGAACCGTCTCGTGCGGCGCTTCGGCCTCGAACCCGCCGAGGAACTGGCCTCCGCCCGCACCCCGGACGAGCTGATCGCCCTGGCCCGACACTCGGCGGCCGCGGGCCTGCTGGAGCCGGACTCCGCGGAGCTGTTCGTGCGCACCCTGCACCTGAGCGAGCTGACCGCGGAGAACGTCATGACCCCGCGCGTGGACGTACGGGCCCTGGAGTCCCGCGCCACCGCCGCCGACGCCGCGAACCTCACCCTGGCCACCGGCCTGTCCCGCTTCCCGGTCTACCGGGACAGCATCGACGAGGTCGTCGGCACCGTGCACATCCGGGACGTGCTCGCCCTCCCGGCCGCCGCGCGCGACCGCACGCCCGTCACCGCGCTGGCCACCGCGCCGCTGCTGGTGCCGGACAGCCTGCCGGTCGACCGCCTCCTGGAACGCCTCCGCAGCCGCCGCACCATGGCCGTGGTCATCGACGAGTACGGCGGCACCGCCGGCGTCGTGACCGTGGAGGACGTCGTGGAGGAGGTCGTCGGCGACGTCCGCGACGAACACGACCCGCAGGGGTCCCCCGACCTGGCACCGTCGGGCGACGGCACCTGGGAGGCCGACGGCAACGTCCGGATCGACCAGCTCGCCGAGATCGGCCTGACCGTCGCCGAGGGCCCGTACGAGACCGTGGCCGGACTGATGGCCACCTCGCTCGGCCGCATACCCGCCCGTGGCGACCAGACCGAGGTCGACGGCTGGCGCATCAGCGTGCTGAGCGTCGACCACCACGTGGCCGAGCGGGTCCGTGTCGCCCGCATCCCGGAGGACGTGCGATGACCGTACTGCAGCTCGCCATCGGCGCCCTGACCCTGCTGACCAACGCCTTCTTCGTGGGCGGCGAGTTCGCCCTGATCTCGGTGCGCCGCAGTCAGGTCGAGCCGCGCGCCGAGGCCGGTGACAAGCGGGCCCGCACCGTCGTATGGGGACTGGAGCACCTGTCCGCGCTCCTGGCCACGGCCCAGCTCGGCATCACCGTCTCCTCGCTGGTGCTGGGCGCGGTCGCGGAGCCCGCCATCGCCCACCTGCTGGAGCCCGGCTTCGAGGCCGCGCACGTCCCGCACGGACTCGTCCACCCGATCGCGTTCGTGATCGCCCTCGCCGCGGCCACGTACCTGCACATGCTCTTCGGCGAGATGGTTCCCAAGAACGTCGCGCTGGCCGCCCCCGAGCGGACCGCGCTGCTCCTCGGTCCGCCGCTGATCGGCCTGACCCGTGCACTGCGGCCGGTGATCTTCGGTGTCAACGCCTTCGCCAACACACTGCTGCGGCTGCTGCGCGTCGAACCGCGGAACGAGGTCGCCGCCGCCTTCACCGACGACGAACTCGCCCGTCTGGTGCAGGACTCCAACGCCGCCGGACTGCTCGACGCCTCCGGCACCGAACGGCTGCGGGACGCCCTGGAACTCGGCACCCGGCCGGTCGGCGACATCCTCGTGCCCGCCGACCGCATGGTCACCGTCGACGCCCAGGTCACCCCGGACGGACTGGAACGGCTGGCGGCCGCCTCCGGATACTCCCGGCTGCCGGTCACCGGCACCGACGGGGACGTCCTGGGCTTCCTGCACATCAAGGACACCCTCGGCGTCGTCGACCGCGACCGCCCCTTCCCCCGCGCCGCGATCCGTCCCGTCATCCGGCTGCGCTGCACCACGCCGCTGGACGACACCCTCACCGCCCTGCGCGCGGCCGGCGCCCACCTCGCCGCCGTGGCGGACGAGGACGGCACGGTCCTCGGCTACGTGACCATGGAGGACGTCCTGGAGGAACTCGTCGGCCCCGCGGCCCCGGCCCCGGCCGCCTGAGCCGGGGCGGGCGCCGCACCGCCGGCTACGCGATCCGCGGGACCACGGCCGCCAGCAGGTCGACGACCCGGGCGGGCTCGCGGATCTGCTGACTGTAGACGTACGCCGTGGTGAAGCCGAGTTCGGCCATGGCCTGGGTCCGCGCGGTGAGGTCGTCCGGGGTGGTGTCCCGGCCGACCGCGAGGGTGGTGGTCTTCTCGACGTCCTCGTAGTCGCGGCCTACCGCGGCGCAGTGCTCCTTGAGGACGTCCAGCTTCCGGGCGGCCTCGGGCCCCGCGAAGATGTTGCAGGCGTCGGCGTACCGGGCGACCAGACGCAGCGTCTTCTTCTCGCCGGAACCGCCGATCAGCAGGTAGGGGTGCGGCCGGGACAGGCTCTGGGGGGAGTTGAGGGTGCGGTCGAGGGTGTGGTGCGTGCCGGTGTACGGGTCCTCGTCGCCGGACCACATCTGCAGGCAGATCCGCAGTGTCTCCTCCAGCCGCTCGAAGCGTTCCTTGACCTCGGGGAACCGGATGCCGAGGCCCTTGGACTCGTCCGCGTTCCAGGCCGCGCCGACACCGAGGCCGGCCCGGCCGCCGGAGAGGACGTCGAGGGTGGTGACCTTCTTCGCCAGGACGGCGGGCTCGTGGTAGACGACGCCGGTCACCAGGGTGTGCAGCAGGGCCCGCTCGGTGTGGGCGGCCAGGAAGCCCAGCGTGGTGTAGGCCTCCAGCATCTCGTGCTCGTAGGGGCCGAGGTCGCCGCCGAGCTGCCAGAAGTGGTCCATCACGGTGATGCGGGTGACGCCGGCAGCCTCCGCGTCCCTGGCGTACCTGGCGAGGGCGGGGCCGAGGACGGGGGCGCCGCCCGTCCACGTGAAGTCGGCGATGTGCAGCCCGAGTTCCATGGGGTTCTCTCCTTGCGTCCGGGGGCCTGCCCCGATGGTGCCGCCCGCGTGCCCGGTGCGCGCCCCGCCGCTCCGTCCGGCACCCGGATGTCCCCGTGATGCCTGCCGTGCCCGTCCGGCCGCCCCTGCCGCCGTCCGGCTGACCGGCGGTACCCCCGGCGTGTGGCGGCAGGGTCGACCGGGAATGCGCGAGGTGGCTGATGGTGTTGGAGGGGTTACGGTGACACACGGAGAAATGGAGGACGGCGTGCCTTTGGTGGGTGAGTACCAGCCGAGCCCGGAGCAGTGGGTCCGCGACCAGGTCGAGCTGTACGAGGGATCCGACGGTGCCGAGGGGACGACGCTCCGCGGCAGGCCCGTGATCATCCTGACGACGCTCGGCGCGAAGTCCGGCAAGATCCGCAAGACCCCGTTGATGCGCGTGGAGCACGACGGAAGCTACGCCGTGGTCGCGTCCCAGGGCGGCGCCCCGAAGCACCCCGTCTGGTACCACAACCTGGTGGCCGACCCCCGGGTCGAGCTCCAGGACGGACCGGTGCGCCAGGACATGACGGCGCGGGAGGTCACGGGCCAGGAGAAGGCGCAGTGGTGGGAGCGCGCGATCGCGACGTGGCCCGACTACGCGGGGTACCAGACCAAGACCGACCGTGAGATCCCGGTCTTCGTCCTGGAACCGGCGCCGAAGCCGCACTGAGGCGCGCGCCCCGGCGCATACCGGTGGTGGCCGCCCGCGAACGCCGCGGGCGGCCACAGTGCTGTACGGATGCCGCAGGAGTGGCGATCGCTCCCGGATCCGTCCCCGTCGGCTCTTCCTCCCTCCGCGCGACCGTCCGCCGCGACCGTCCGCCGCGACCGCCCGCCGCGACCGCCCGTCGCGTCTTCGGTCGGTACGACGTCGTCCACACCCCGGACAAATGGCAGTGGTTCGTGGCAGACTTCCCGCGCCGCCGCGCTGCGCTCGCGGCCGACCGGATGCCGATCGGCGCGTCGCCGTCGAACAGGTATGTGGCGGTGTGGCGCGGATCACGGACAAATGCTGCAAGGGCGATACAAGAAACGCATCGGAGGAAGCGCCGTATGACCGACGGGGCCAGCCCCGCTCCCCACGCCGACACCGCACTGGCCCGCGACTGCACGCACTGTCGCGGATGGGGAACCATCATCACCGACCTCGGCCGCCACGAACTGTGCCCGCACTGCCAGCCTTTGGGGGAGCAGCCCGTTCCGGCACCCCAGCCGACCGACGCCCGGCCCCCGGCGGGCGCCCGCTACGCATCCCCTTCCGGGCCCGTCTCCACGATCTGACCGGCCACGTGTACGGCCGCGCCACGACCACGCCCCGGTGGCCGGCGCGGCCGTGCAGGCCCTTCGACGCGGAGGTCGAAACGCCGTCGCGCGGCAGCCGCCACCGGTGGCAGGATGCGGTCCATGACCGCAGACCGAAAGGCCGTTGCCGCGTAGCCGGCCGGGCAGGCTCCGTGCCGACCGACGGCACGGCCCGCGCACCTGGGACGATCCGCCTCCGCGCCGGATCCGATGGCTCTCGACTCACGCCAGTCTGGCGATACACCGGGTCGAGGCACTCTCCAGCGACTACTACGTGTTCCCCGGAGCCACCGAACGGGCGTTGAGGACCTACCAGGCCTTCGCGCTCCCGCCGGGCCGCCGCCCCCGCTACCCGCAGGAAGCGGAATGCTCGTGTCGCGGGTGCTCCTTCGACGACGTGCGGCACGCGCGTGACGTCCTCGACGAGGTCCTGCGGCAACTGCCCTCTCGGGCCCGCGCGGAACTGGTGCGCCGGATGGCCTCGCTGGACGCCGGGTACCTCCGGCGCACGCTGCCGGATCCCTTCGCCGGTCAACGGCAGTGGCGCCCCGACCTCTGGTGGCGTCGCCGCCTCGCCGGCCGCTGGGAGGGGTCGTGAGCCGGGCGCGGGCGGGGCTGTGGCCGTGGAACGCGCGAGACCCCCGCAGCCCTCAGCCCACCAGCCGCTTGCGCCAGTCCAGCGGTGTCACCGTGACCGTCCGGGCGGGGTCGCCGTTCCACTCCGCCCGCAGCCCGGCCGCCTCGAGCGCGGCCACGACCTCGCGTCCGATCGCCGCCGCGGTCTCCGTCGAGCCGTCAAAACCCCCGTAGAGGAGCTCAGTCCGCGCCCGGCCGCCGCCGCGTCCGTGCCCTGGGAGGGGAAGTACACGAATCCGCGGGTGTCCGGCGCGGCTGCCGCGCGGATCCCGGAGTCCCCGCACGAGCGGCAGCAGGTGAAGTTCTCCCGCGCCGTGATGCCCGCCGCCTCCAGCGCCGTGAACGCCCGCGTCAGCCGCTCCGGATCGGTCTCACCCTCCCAGCGGGCCTGTTCCCCGACGCGTTCCAGCCACATCCGGTCGGCCAGTTCCCGCGCCTGTTCGGGGGAGACCGGCCGCCGCTTCCCGGAGACGAGACACTGCTCCGCGAGTTCCGCCAGCTCCGCCCGCGTCACGTAGCCACCGACCAGTGCCTGGCGCACGCGTGCCTCCAACTGCGCGCGTTCGTGCTCATCGAGCTTCAGCGGGCGTGCGCGCCCGGGTGCCCGGAGGTTCAGCCGTGTCCAGGCGAACTCCTCGTCCCAGCCCCGCTCCTGGCGGGCCCAGCCGGTCATCGCGGCCACCGCGGCCTCCGGCGTGTCCAGGAGCACCTGGAAGTGGCGGTCGGGTCCGCCGTCGCGGTGCTCCAGTACACAGCCTTCCCCGAAGCGGTGCCACACCTGGATGAAGACGTCGGGGAGGTCGGGTACGCGCTGGACGATCAGGAACAGATTGCCCTCGGCCCCGATCCCGCCGATCAGGGCCGCGAGCTCGCGTGCGGAGACGCGGACGTGCCGGCTGCCGTTCTCCCGCGACACGGTGATGGGGAGCATGCGTCAACCCTGGCACGGGCCGCGGGCGCACCGTCCGGCCGGGGTGCGCCTGGTGCGTGAATGTGACGCGGGGCGAGGCGGGGTGTCCTGCTAAGCGGTTTCGGTCTGTTCGAGGTAGCAGGGGATGCCGTCGCGTCGTGCCTGGAGGGCGGCGGCCAGGTGCTGGAAGGCGGCATCGGTCAACTCCTGGCGCCATTCCTCCAAGGACCGCACACGGACCTCGTTGTGCTCGGCGGGGTCCAGGACGATGGCGGCGATCTGCTCCTGGGAGAGCCGACCGCCGTCGAAGATCAGCCCGATCTTGTGGGCGGGCCAGTCCGGACGCGGCATCAGGTACCGCACGCCCAGCAGGCGCGGAGTCCGTGCGATCTCCAGACCGGTCTCCTCCAGTCCCTCGCGCACGGCGCACTCCCAGGGGGTCTCGCCCGGGTCCATGTTGCCGCCGGGCCACTGCCACGTCGCCTGGTTCCTGACGGAGCGCAACTGGATGGGGCGGTCCTCCTGGTCGGTGATGAGGAAGCAGCCGTACACCGTGGCCTTGGGGAGTTGGGCGACGTACTGCACCGGCGGGAGCCAGGTTCCGCTCATGTCTGCTCCTGTCGCTCGTGGAGGGGGATGCGGGTGTAGTGCTCGGTGGACAGGATCCGGTCCCGGGTACCGGCGGGAAGGCGGGCGAGCACACCGGGCAATGAGCGCCCCCGCCGGACCTCGCTGCGGTGGGCGAGGACGGCGTTCCACTTCCGGTCCAGCCATGGCCGGACGTCCACCGTCGTGGTGACGAGTTCGTCCGGCGCGCTCAGCACGGCCTTTCCGGTACCGGTCAGGAGCGGTCCGAGTTCTTCGACGCCAGAGTGGGGGTGGGTGGCCAGGTACAGGGCGCCGGGCTGCCAGGGCGGGCCGGCCCCGGGACAGAGGTGTTCCAGTCCGGCGGCGTGGACGGCGAGCGTGGTCACGCGGTGGGTGTACCGGTGGTCGGGGTGGCCGGTCAACCCGCCGTATGCGTCGTGGGTGACCACGATCCCGGGACGGAACGCGCGGATGTGCGCGACCAGGTGGGCGATCGCGGTGTCCAGCGGCACGTCGCACCAGCGCGGCCGGCCGGGAGCGGATTCCGGGAGGCGGTGGTCGGCGTAGCCGAGCATCCGCGGCCGGCCCGCCCCCAGGATGCCGACCGCGTCGGCGAGTTCGGCCGCCCGGTGGCTGTCCGGGGCCCAGGTGGTGGTGACGACGGCGGTGCGGGCACCCGCCGCGGCATGCCGGGCGAGAACGCCGCCGGCACTGAGGGCTTCGTCGTCCGGGTGGGCGAAGACCGCGAGAAGGGCCGGCCGGCCGGGCGGAGGGGCTTGTGCGTCAGGCACCGGCGCCCCCGGCCGCCGTCAGAGCCCGTGCGCCGGCGGGCTCCGTGTGCGGTGTGCGCCCCGGCCACCGGAGGACCAGGCGGGAGGCCTGCTTGTCGAGCACGTCCCCCGCGGGCAGGTCCTCGTCGGGGGTTCCGGCGGGGTGGACGGTCATCGCCGGATAGCCCGTGTCGCGTACGTACCGGTCCCAGTCCCGTACGCACCGCGCCAGTCGCCCGGCCAGGCCGGGCCCTGCCTCGCCATAGGCGTGCACCACGAACTCGAACCTGCGCTGGGCCGGGGTCTCGCCGTCGCCGATCCTGACGACGGTCAGATACGCGAGGGAGCCGTCGGCCACGATGGCGGCAGGATCCTCGTACCGCGAGGCCCCGGCCACGAGCGGGGTGCCGGCCGCGGCGACGCGGCAGAAGCCCGGCACGGTCGTCGCCGCGTAGAGCTGCAATGTCTCGTAGGACTGGCCACCGGGCAGCACCACACCCGTGCGCACTTCGGCCCGCGGGCCACGCAATGCGGCCTCCAGCCCCGGTGATTCCCGCGGGGCGCCGTCCTCCCACCGGATCGTGACCGCGCCGTCGGCGAGCGAAAGACTCGGCGCGGTGCGGGCCGCGGCGCCGCGGTCCCTTACGAATCCGCAGTACGTCCAGTGCGCGGCCGACAGGACGTCGCCGCGGCGCTCCAGGGCGATGGACCGCGTGTAGCCGCCGATCTCCAGCGGCAGGACGAGCCGTCCGCCTTCGGCCAGTTGCTCACGCCAGGCCGGGGCGACGTCCCAGCACTTGTGGGTGATCACCATGCCGCCGAAGCCACCCGCCGGGACATGGCCGGGCGCGCCGGCAGCGCCGTCCCCGAGGACGGCCGTCACCCGGCCGCTGCCGGCCTCCGCGCACAGCCGCTGGGTGCGGTGCACGACGTACGGGTCGATGTCCACGGTGATCACCCGGCCGCGGGGGCCCAGGACATGGGCGATCAGTTCGGCGTTGTAGCCGCCCGACCCGGCCTCGAACACGGTCGCCCCCGGCGCGGGCCGCAGCTGTTCGATCATGTCGGCCTGCAGCCAGGCCGCGGAGACCGAACTGACCGCCGTACCGGTGTCGTCGCGTGCCGTGATCACCGTGCGGTCCTCGGCGTACGCGGCCTCCAGAGGCGCCTCGGGAGCGAACCGGTGGCGTGGCACCGCCCGCAGCGCGTCCCGCACCGCCGCGGAGGGCGCCCAGCCGCCCGCGACCACGGCGTCCGCCATCCGCTCGCGCAGCCGCACGGCCTCGGCCGGTTCACCGGGAACCGGCGGGGGACCGGCGGCCGGCCCGTAGGAGTGCACGGCGGGGAGCCCGGGCAGCACCCCCGGCCAGACCGCGTTGAGCGCCTGGGCCGACGGGGCGAAGAGCGGGCCGATGCCCGCCAGGGCGTGCAGGTCGTGCCACTCCCAGCGCAGGAACGCGTGCGGTTCGGGCAGGCCGAGTTCGCCTTCCCAGCCGGTCACGCGCACCACGGCGGTGACGCGCCGTACGTCCGCGCGGTCGTCGTGGAGGATCGTGAGCACGTGCGCGTCCTCCTCGCGCGCCAGCAGGCCGGTCTCCTCGGCCAGTTCCCGTACGGCCGCGGCGGGCACGGACTCGCCGGTCTCGATCCGCCCCGCGGGCAGTTCCCACATGCCCCGCGTGGAACGCCCCAGCAGCACCCGCCCGGCAGGGTCGGTGACCGCCATCGCGGCGCCGAACACCGCCTGCGGGGTGGGCCGACGCTTCTCCACCGGGGTGAACGACCTGCCGGCGCCCCGCAGGACCAGTGCGGCCAGGCGCCCGGCGTCGAACCGTTCGACCTGCTCGAAGCCCTCGGCGAGCAGCCCGAGTTCGTCCTCGTCCAGCGCGATGTTCCGGCGCTCGGCCGGGGTGCGGTCCGCGACCGGGGTGACCACCACCAGGGCCCCGTCCTCCCGCAGGCGGGCGGCCAGACGGCGCAGCACACGCGTCCGATCGCGGAGGAAGGCGACGGCCAGCCGCATGGTGATCAGGTCGTATTCCTCGTCCAGGCCACCGAGGTCTTCCCGCTCCACGTCCAGGCACAGCCAGCGCACCGCCCCCACCTCGGCGTGCTCCGCCCTGGCCCGAGTGAGGGCGCCCTCGGCGAAGTCAACGGCGTCGACGCCGTAGCCCTGCGAGGTCAGGAACACGGCGAGTTCGCCCGTGCCGCACCCCACGTCCAGCGCCCGCCCCCCGCCCGTCGGCGCCGGGACCCGCTCGACGAGCAGGCGTTTCTCCACGTCCCCGAGGGCCCTGAATCCACTGCCGCCGTCGTAGTGCTCGGACCACTGGGCCCGGGTGTACTCCACAGGTCGCCCTACCTCTCTTCGTGGTTCGGCAGCCGGTGCGCCGAGGGGAAGGTCCGCCGGCAGGCAGCGTCCGTCACGAGGCGACCTCCCCCGCGGGCGCCGCGGCGGTGCGGGGCCGGTAGCCGCCGGCCTGGAGGGTGAACATGGCGGCGTATGCGCCGCCGAGGACCATGAGGTCGTCGTGGGAACCGGACTCGACGATGCGGCCGGCGTCGAAGACGTAGATCCGGTCGCAGTCGACGACGCTGGCCAGCCGGTGCGAGATGAGCACCGTGATCTGGTCCTCGCGCAGGCGGCCGCGCAGGACGGCCTCGTAGACGGCGTGTTCCGAGGGCGGGTCCATGCTGGCCGTCGGCTCGTCCAGGAGCAGCAGGGGGGCCTTCTTGTACAGGCCGCGGCCTACCGCGACTTTGGCCCACTGCCCGCCGGACAGTTCCTGGCCGCCCTTGAACCGCTTGGACAGTGTCGTCTGCCATTGGCGGGGCAGGTCCGCGATGACGGCGTCGGCGCCGGAGGCCCGTGCGGCGTCCATGGCGCGCTGCGGCTCGGTGGTGGCCAGCTCGCCCGTGGAGACGGTGATGTTCGCCAGGGCGCTGAACGGGAAGTGGGCGGGGTCCTGGAGGACGCAGGCCACTTGGCGGTGCAGCGACTGGGAGTCCATCGCGCGGACGTCGACGCCGTCCCAGCACACGCTGCCGCTGTGGGCCTCGTACAGCCCGGCCAGGAGTTTGGCGCAGGTGCTCTTGCCCGAGCCGTTGAGGCCGACGAACGCCACGGTCTCCCCGGCGCGCAACGACATCGTGATGCCGTCGAGGGCGGGCGCGGTCTTGCCGGGGTAGGTGAAGCGCACGTCGTGCAGGGTGATCGTCTTCACGTGATCCGGTGCGTCCAGCCGGGCCTCACGGGGGAGGAGCCGCCGGCACCGTTCCTGGACGGCGAGGAGGTCGTCGACCCACATGGCCTGCTCGTAGACGAGATGGGCGACCTCGACGAGCCGGATGAGGGACGTCTGTCCGACCTGGATGGCCAGCACGGCGCCGGCGCCCGCCGCCAAGGGCAGCCAGCCGGCGATCAGCATCGCCGCGAGGGCGGCGTAGGTGACGCCGGTACCGACACCGCCCAGGGATCGGCCGGCGAGGTTGAGCATGGCGGAGTGCACACCCAGCCGTGTGTCCTCCTCAGCGATCCTCGTGGTCAGCCGGCGGTGCTCGTCCAGGAGCGCGCCCTGCGCGGTGTCCGAGCGGAGTTCGGCCGCCGCCTCCACGTCGAGCAGCAGCCAGGAGAACACCCGGACCCGGCGCTGCAGGGCGTTCCACCGCTTGAAGGAGTGGAAGCGCGCGCGGGCGCTGCGGACCGCGGCGGCGCCCACCGGCAGGACGGACAGCAGGAGCAGGGGCAACAGCACCGGGTGCAGGACGCTGAGCACGCCGGCGGTTCCGACCAGGCCCAGGGCGGCGGAGGCCAGGGAGACGACCTGTCCGACGATCTGCCGGGCGTAGAACAGTCCGCGGTCGTTCGCCCGGTGGACCTCGTCGTGCCAGTCGGCGTCCTCGACGGCCTCCAGCCGTACGTGCGCGGTCAGCCGGAGGAAGTCGCATTCGAGCGCGGTACGGATCTTGGGGGTCACCCGTGCCTGGGCCGTCGCGACCGCGGCCTCCAGCAGCGCCCGGCCGGCGAGGAACCCGACCACGAGGAGGATCTGCGGGAGGGCGGCGCGCACACGATCGGGCGTGGGGCCCTCGGCGAACAGGTGCTGAAGCACGGCGACCGAGGCGAGCAGGCCGAAGGCGCTCATGGCGGCGGACGCCAGTTGGCAGACGACGACCGTGGTGGTGGCGGCTCGGTCGGCCTGCCAGGCGAGCCGCCCGATCAGAGCGGTGATCCTCGGCAGACGGACGACGACCTGCCGCACGCTGGCACTGGCGGCCGCCCCGTCGTGCACCGACCAGTACGCCTCCTCCAACTCCTCGGTCAGGTCGCCGTCGTGGTCGCCGTCCGGTCGTCCTGCCGGTGTCGTCGGCGGGGACGGCAGAGGGAGCACGGCGGTCCGCGGTCCCGGGACCCGGTCGGAGGCCGCCTCGGCCGGTTCGCTCATGCCGGCCACCCCGTATCCGGTCGTGCCGACCCGAGGGCGTGCCCGCCCGCCACGGGCTGCCGCCGATGTTCGAATCCGGAGGGCTGAGACGCGGGGGCGGGTACGGGATGCATGGCGTCCTCCATCTGGGCGGCGTTGTGGCACTGGTGCTCTAAAAACGCGCCGGATCAGGTCCCGTTACGGCTGCTGCCGGGGGCAGTTCCTGAACGTATGTTCTGGAGGGGCGGATCGGGGGTGCGGGCCGCGGCACGCGGTTCTCAAACTCGTTCGATTGGGGGACACCACCTGCCTGAGGGATCGCCGTCGCCGCTGCGGCGGCCGTCCGCGCGCGACTGGACGGGGCGGGACGGGCCCGCGGGCCCGTCCCCTCAGGCCGTCTCGGCGTAACGCTCTCCCGCGTACGCCCGGATGACGGGGACGATCGCCTCCGGGCCCCCGGGCAGGCGGTCGAGCCGAACCAGGGCGTAGGCCTTGTGGCCGTCGACGTGGTAGGGGCCGGGGAGGACGGGTTCGACGCCCGGGACACTCGGATTGGTGCCCGGCAGAGGCCACACCACGAGCCAGGGCTGTGGTTCCTCGACGTGGGGGAAGCGGCGGCCCACCGTAACGGCCGCGATCTGCGCCCAGGTGAAGTACCGTTCCTCCTCGCTGACCTCGCGCATGCCGATGCCGGAGGGGCCGATCCGCAGCCGCAGCGGCGTGCGCCAGCGGACGAGGGACCGGCCGGCGAGGGGCCAGCAGACCACGGCGCCCACCAGGCAGGTCACCGTCAGGGATACGGGGCCCGCGGCGTGGCTGTGGACCAGCTCCCAGAACGAGTAGCTGAGGATGACGGCCGCCGTCGCCCAGACCAGGGTCCAGGTACCGGCTTGCCGGCGGTCGACGAAGACCTGTTCTCCGCCGGGCACGTTCCGTTCGGGCCCTGACACCGTCACGGGGATCGGCGGCCGCATCGCGCGGGGCGCCGTCTCGAAGCGGTCGCCGGCGTGCTCGGCGAGGGCGGAGGTCAGCTCGGTGACGCTCTGGTCCAGGTCCTTGCAGTCCACAAGGGTGTAGCGGGTCCGGCCGTCAAAGGTGTGGTCCGTCCTCCGGGCGAGCTTCACGTCCGCTGCCGTCCACAGTGTCAGTCGCGGCTGGTGCGGTGTGCCGTCCTCACCGGAGTTCGCGCGGTGCCACAGGGAGACCGCCTCGATCTGCTCCCAGGCGAGTTCGGCGTCGTGCAGGGTGATCCCGAACGCGTCGATCCGCAGCCGGAACGGCCGTCTCCGCTTGCGCAGGTCGTACAGGCCTCTGAGTGCCGCCACCACGGACAGGAACAGGACCAGCGACAGCATCGCCAGATCGCTGTTCAGGTCGCCGGTGGCTGTCGTCCTGCCGCGCATGGTGCCCGCGACCAGCCACCCCAGAGCCACCGCCGTGACGATGGTCCCCGCGATGAAGGACCGCCACCCACGTCGTCCCAGTGTCCGCTCGACGGTGAATTCCATCGCCCCGTACCCCCTTGTGTCGTCCCACCCCACCCGGCACCCATGATGGGGCCCGCACGCCCGGTTACCGGCCCCTCCGACAAGGTGGTTGCCCAACCGTGACGATCATGGGACACCAGGGCCCGGGGCCGCTCACCCGCCCGTAGCGCTGTCGAGGATCCTGCGCAGCCACGTGCTGACGCTTCCTCGCCTTCGCGGGCATCGCCGCCGCGTGGTCCGCCCTCTGGTGGCCGCGGAGAAAACCGCTGGCCCGCTCCGGCCGGTCGTGGCACAGTGACGGCCGTTCCGCGACGGCGCGGACACACTCACGGTGAGGAACGAAGCCCATGTTCTCGGCGTCCCCCGGCAGCCGCCGTCGGTACTGAGCGCCCGCTCCGCAGCGGCCTCAGCCGGCCCACGCCGATTCCCACGGCGGCCCCACGACGCGGTGCCCGGCGCACCGCCCCTCTTCCTTGCCCTGGGCTCGCCCGGGGCTCCCTTGAGACTTCGTGAGGTCAACACCCCCATGGACATCCAGGTCCAGAGCTTCGCCGTCGCCAACCTGCGCCGCCGCCCCGTGGTCTTCGAGACCGGAGGCTTCGTCGCGGGCTTCACCCCCGACACCGACAGCCCGTACCTGAACTACGCGACTCCGCTGCCCGGCGCCGAGCCGACCGAGCGGGACGTCGCGGCGCTCGTCACGGTTTTCCGGGAGCACGGGCTGCTGCCCCGGCTGGAGTTCGCGCCGCAGGCCGCGCCCGGCGCGGCATCAGCCCTGCGGACCGCGGGCTTCGAGACCGAGGCGGTGCACGAATACCTCGTCTGCACGCCCCGCACGCTGATCCCTCCTCGGTCCGCCGGCTCCCCGGATGTGGAGAGCCCGGCCACCGACGAGGAGTACGCCGCCCTCGACGCCGCGCTCGCCGAGGCGTTCGGCGGTGTCTTCGGATCCTCCCCGGAGGGTGTTGAGCGACTGCGCCGCACCCAGCGGAGCGGTGGGGGAGTACGGTTCGTCCGCGACCCGCGGGGTGGGTGCGCCGGCGGGGCGTCCTGCTCACCACCGGCCGAGGACACGGCCGAGCTGTCCGGCGTCGGCACCCGTCCCGCCCACCGTGGCCGCGGCATCGCCACCGCGGTGACCGCCGCGCTGACCGGAGCGATGTTCGCCCAGGGCGCGGGATCGGTCTGGCTGGAGTACTCCGGAGAGGGATCCCGACGCGTGTACGAGCGCGTCGGCTACCGGCCGCAAGGCACCCGTCTCTACGTGTCGCTGCCCGCGGAGCAGCGGCCCTGACGGCAGGAACGCGCTTGGGGGCGGCTGCCTGCCGTCCCCGAGCGGCCTCCTGCGCCCGGTCGGAAGGGCGCGGGTTCAGCCGAAGGTGTCCGCTGCGATGAGTTCCGGCCGGGTCGCGGGTCTGTACCGATGACCGTTGCAGAACGCTGCCCGGTACGAGGCACCACGGAGGACACCATGACGACCACCCCCAACGACCCCGCCACCACGCTGCCCGGCCGCCCGCCCGTCGTCGACCTGGCCACCTGGCAGGCGGCGCGCGACGAGCTGCTGGTGCGCGAGAAGGCCCACACCCGCGAGGGCGACGCCATCGCCGCGGCCCGCCGGCGGCTGCCGATGGTCGAGCTGGACGGGACGGTCGAGGTCGTCGGGCCCGACGGACCGGTCCCGTTCCTCGAGCTGTTCCAGGGGCGCGACGAGCTCGTGGTCTACAAGCACATGTGGCACGACGGCGCGCCGCACCAGGGGCAGTGCGAGGGCTGCACGACCACGGCCTGGCACTTGCAGGACGCGGCCTACCTCAACGCCCGCGGCGTCTCGTTCGCCGTCCTGACCCCGGGCCGGTGGGACGAGGTGGCGGACTACGTCGAGTTCATGGGCTACACCCAGCCCTGGTACTCGGTGCGCGACGTGGACGGGCCGGCCGGCGGCCCGATGGGGTTCCTCACGAGCTTCCTGCGGGACGGCGACCGCGTGTTCCTCACGTACTCCACGACGGGCCGTGGCAACGAGCGGGTCAACGGCGCCCTCGGCCTCCTCGACATGACGCCCTACGGCCGCGGCGAGGCCTGGGAGGACAACCCCGAGGGCTGGCCCCAGGGGCTCGACGCGTGCTGGACCTGGCGCTCCGACGCGGACGGCAAGCCCACCTGGGGCCCGACCAGCCGTCCCGTGCCGCAGTGGACCCGGCCCGGCGCGGACCCGGTGGAGACCCTCGGCCGGAACGGCCACCACCACTGACGCGCCTCGTCGCCGAGGGCGTCAGTGGTGGTGCCCGGCGCCCTCAGCCGCCCACGACGGGCTGGGAGCCGATCGCCGCGCAGGCCGCCCGATCCGTGGCGTAGCCGTCGGCCGGATAGATGACCGGGCCGCCGAGTCGCGGCCGCCGGGCGGAGTCGGCGGCCGCGCCGCGGTCGGGCCGCGCGAGCGGGTGGTAGCACGCCGTGAAGCGGGCCGGCTGCGGAGTGCCCTGCCACATCTGGTTCCAGCCCGCCGCGCAGGAACGAGCGGGGTCCTGGGGATCGAAGTCCTTCATGACCTCGGTCGGCGGTTCGCTGAGGTCCGCCTCGGCCGCCAAGGTGTGGGCGCACATGACCCTGTCGCCGTCCTTCCCCCACGGTCCGAGCGTGGCGACGGCTGCCGTGCTGACGCCCGCGAACACCGCGGCCGCGACCCCCGCGACCAGGAGCAGGCGGCGCCGGCTCCGGGAACCGCCCGTGGGGGGCGGCACTTCGGTGCGTCGCAGGACCTCCTCCAGTACGTGACGCCCCTCGGGGGACGTCGCCCAGCCGTCGGTGCCGTCGTCGGGGCGCATCGCCCGCACAGCGGCGATCTCCGGCGCGCGTTCCTGCTCGCTGACGGTTTTCTTCACGCTGACTCCCGCTGGGCGAAGTGAGGGTGCTGACGTGTGCCGGGGTGGTGGGGTGTCCGGTGGTCCGCGTCCGTCAGAGCGGCCCTGAAGCGTTTCCGTGCCCGGTGCAGGCGCACGGCGAAGGCGGTGGCGGTGCAGCCCATGACGACGGCTGCCTGGCGGGCCGTCAGGTCGTACCAGGCGCTCAGCAAAAGCGCCTCCCGGTCCGGTTCGGAGAGCGCCAGCAGAGCGGCGAACACCTCGGAGCGCGTCCCTATCGCGTCTCCGATCTCGACCGTCCCGGGCCGCTCGGCCATCGTCGCCATGCGCGTGGTCGCCGCGCGGTACCGCTGGTCGGACCGTACGCGGTTGGCCAGGAGCCGCCGGGCTGAGGCGAGCAGCCATGGCAGGGCGTCATGGGGAACGGAGTCCGACTTGTGCCAGGCCAGCACGAAGGTCTCCGACAGGATTTCCTGCGCCGTCTCCCGGTCCGTGCGGTGCAGCAGGTACCCCAGGACCCGGTCGGCGTGGGCCGTGTAGAGCGCTTCCAGTGCCTGATGCCCGGCTGGACCGCCGGCGGTTGTTCGTCGTCGCTTCACTGCACCTCCATGGTTTCGTCCGTCGACCAGGAGATGTCCGGCCGGGCCGGAACTCTTACCGCCTCCGCGGGACCGGTTCAGTCGTTGACGGCTCCGCAACTGAGGTTGACCACCGTTCCGGTGATGGCACCCGCCCGGTCGGAGGCCACAAAGGCGGCCGTGTCGGCGACTTCCGCCAGCTTCGGCAGCCGGCGCAGCGCGGTGCCGCGTTCCATGTAGGCCTTGACCGTGGAGCTGCCCTCCGGATCGGGCTCGGCGTCGTCGATCATGCCCCAGGAGACCCAGGCCTCCGGTATGCCGTCCGGGCGCAGGCAGACGACGCGGACCCCGCGCGGTCCGACCTCGCCGGCCAGGTGCCGGGAGAGCAGTTCGACCGCGCCGCAGGCGACGCCGAAGCCTCCGGTCGCGTGGAAGCCCTGGTCGCGGCCGGAGAGACGCGACGCGGACGTGGAGAGGGTCACGATCACACCGGAGCCCTGTTCTGCCATGTACCGGGCGGCGGTTGTCGCGGTCACGAAGTTCGCCGTGGCCGCGGTGGTGATCGGCGTCAGGAAGTCCTCGACGGACATGCCGATCAGCGGTGTGCCCTGCAGATCACCGCGGATGCTGACCGCGTTGATCGAGACGTCGATCCGGCCCGTCGTCCGGACCACGTCCGCAGCGTGTCGCTCGACCGCCTCCGGGTCGAGTGCGTCGACCAGGGCGACGTCCGCTCTGCCACCGGCGGCCCCGATCTCCGCGGCCAGCTCGTCGAGTCCCGCCCTCCTGCGGCCGGTGAGGAAAACGTGTGCTCCCTCCCGGGCGAAGGTCCGGGCGACCGTCCGGCCGACGGCCCCGGCCGCGCCGTAGACCACGGCCGTCCTGTTCTCCAGCAGCATGTCCCGGTCCCCTCGGTCGCAGCCCGCGTCGATCTTCAGAGCACCCTAGGGGCTGCCACTGACATCAGGTCACCGACCGGATGACGACGGCTGGCCCCCGGGCCTAAGGTGTGCCGGTGATCTTCAAGAGGAAGCAGGGGGCCGCGGGCCTCGACGCCGCCGTGGCCGAGCTGGAGCAGGGTGTCGCCGCTCGCGACGGTGCCCGTACCGAGCGTGCCTTCACCGCCACGATCAACGCCCTCCAGGCCGCGAAGGACGCCGAACGCGTCCTGGCAGGGCCCCGGTTGGCCGCGCTGATCCCGGCCTTCCCGCCCACGGGCCCGCGCCCGCTGCTGGCGATGGCGGCCGGGTTCTGCGTCGAGAGCGGGGCGGATCCGGCGGCCTGCGCGGAGCCGATCTTCGACGGCGTCCACCAGGACCTGCTCGACGCGGTGGAGTTCGCCCGCCGCTGGAGCGCGGCCGGCGGGCCCGAGGACGAACTGCCGGAGCCGGACAAGGAGATCATCGACGACACGTTCCTGGCCCGCCTGGGCGACGACGAGTACGAGGCCACGCGCCTTGCGCTCGCGTGGTGCTCGGTCGAGGAGTGGCAGCCGCCGGCGCTGGCCGTGCTGTGCCGCAGCGCCGCGATGCGCCGCCGGTACGCGTCCGTGATCCTCCCCGTCTGCCGGGAGCTCGCGGCCCTGGAGCGGCACGACCTCAAGTGCCTGGCCTACGCGCTGGCGGTGCTCGACGACGAACCCCTGGTGGTGCTGCACAGGCCCACCGGCGCCGGGTTCGAGGTGCGTATCGGCGGTATCGGGGACAACTTCCAGTTGCACACGCTGCTCGCCCACGTCCTGGTCGGCGGCGGTCACGTCCCCGGCACAGCGCCGTCGGCGGAGAGCGTCCGCCTGGCCACCGAACCCGGGCCCGCCCGGGCACGCACCGAGGTCGTCGCGACCGGGGCCTTCGAGCTCCTCGCCCCGGACGGCGAGCGGATCTGGAACGAGGGGCTGCCCGACGACATCCCCGTGGTGGAGGGACATCGCCTGCTGGTGCTGGACAAGCCGCTGTATCAGCGCAGTTGGAACGCCGACCGGTTCTTCCCGCTGCTCCCGGGCAGGGCCGAGCTCATCCGCGTCCTGTCCGCGGACGAGGCGCGGACCTGGTTCGGGTGCACCTCGTCCGGCGCCGACACCTCCGTCGACACCTCGCGGACGTCCTGACCCGGCGGACGCCGGCCCGTCCGGCCACGGCCGCAGCAGGAGACGTCCGTCCTGCCGGTCGTGGCCCGCGTCGGCCCTCGCCGGCGGCCGGGAAAACGGTTCGACGGTCGCACGGAGTCCTGTCACAGTGACGCACCATGGCCCACTCGGAGCTTCTGACCGCCGCGGACGTGCGGCTCATGCAGGGTCTCGCGCAGCGCGTCACCGCCGCTCGCCCTGAGCTGGTCAACAGTGACGCGACGTTCGGCGAGCTGGCCTGGAACTGGGGCAAGGGACACGCGGGCGAGGGCGCCGGCCGGCCGTGCCGGCTGTGGCTCTCCGGCGGGGACCCGGTGGCATGGGGCTGGGCCCAACTCCCGCGCCGGGTGCGGCGGAGCGACGGCTCGGTCAAGGACATCACCAGCGCCTACCTGGCGTATCAGGTCCACCCCGGCCACGCCGAACTGGTCGACGAGGTGATCGACTGGTACGACGGCACGGCGGGGGACGTCGATCGCACGGTGATGCCCAGCGCCGCCGACGGGTTCGCCCTGAAGCGGTGGGCCGCGCACGGCTACGTCACCGACCCGGCCTCGCTCGGCGACACCGGGTCCTGGACCCAGCTCAACGCGCGGGACCTCACCGAGGTGGAAGAGCCGCTGCTGCCGGACGGATTCCGGTTCCGCACCGCCGACGAGGCCGGATCGCAGGCCGCGGTCCGGGCCCATGCGGACGCCTGGGCTCCCTCGACGTACACCGCCGAGGCGTACGAGGGCGTCCGCCGGACGGCGGCGTACCGCGGCGACCTGCACCTCCTGGTGGAGGCGCCGGACGGAACGATGGCGTCCTCGACGATCATGTGGCTGGACGAGGCGAACAGGACCGCGGAGTTCGAGCCGGTCGGGACGCACCCCGGCTACCGGCGCCGGGGGCTGGCACGGGCGATGCTGCTGCACGGCATGGGTCTGGCGCGGGCGGCCGGGGCCACCGGGACGACGGTCGCCTGCCTGGGTGCGCCGGGGCACCCCCAGGCACGCGAGCTGTACTACAGCGTCGGATTCCGTGAGTTCTCGCGGGACGCGCCGCTCATCAGGACCCGGACGGCGCGCTGAGGCCGGGTCGTCTGCCCCGTCTACCCGCCGATGGCGTCCAGTTCGGCGATCGCGTCCGCCGGTAGTGCCAGCTCGGCGGCGGCGACGTTCTCACGCAGGTGGGCGACGGACGAGGTGCCGGGGATGAGCACCATGGACGGCGAGCGCTGCAGGAGCCAGGCCAGGGCCACCTGCTGCGGGGAGGCCCCGAGGCGGTGGGCGACGTCGTTCAGCGTCTGGGACTGCAACGGGTTGAAGCCGCCGAGGGGGAAGAACGCGGCGTAGGCGATGTTCTCCCGCGCGCAGCGGTCGACGAGGGCGTCGTCGGCGCGGTTGGCGAGGTTGTAGAGGTTCTGCACGGTGACCACGGGGGCGATGGCCTGCGCCTGGGTGAGCTGGGACTCCGTGACCCCGCTCAGGCCGAGGTGGCGGATGAGCCCCTGTTCGCGCAAGTCCGCGAGTGCGCCGAACGGTTCGGCGATCGAGTCGTCGCCGCCGCCGTCGAGGGCGGCCGTGCGCAGATTGACCACGTCCAGGGTGTCCAGTCCGAGGTGGGTCAGGTTCTCGTGGACCTGGGCCTTGAGGTCGGCGGGGTCGAGGGAGGGGATCCAGCCGCCCTTCTCGTCGCGCCGGGCGCCGACCTTGGTGACGATCCGCAGATCGCCGGCGTAGGGGTGCAGTGCTTCCTTGATGAGTTCGTTGACGACGGCCGGGCCGTAGAAGTCACTGGTGTCGATGTGGGTGATGCCGAGCCCGACCGCCTCGCGCAGCACCGCGACGGCCTGGCCGCGGTCCTTGGGCGGGCCGAAGACGCCTGGGCCGGCCAGCTGCATGGCGCCGTATCCCATGCGGGTGAGGGTCAGGCCGTCGGCCGGGGTCAGCGTCTGGTGCGCGGGGGTCGTCATCGCGGGGTCCTCTCGGGGTCTGCCGTCCAGCGGTATCTAACTGGATAGTTACAAGCTAGATCAGAGCGGCCAGGTAAGTCAAAAGTTAGTTACTTGGGCTAGGGTGGCCGCATGGTGACGCGATCGAACGACCCGGACTCCGGCCCCAAGGCCGCACGCCCCCGTGACTCCCGCGCGACCGCGGAGCTCCTGCTCACCGCGGCCACCGCGGAGTTCGCCCAGTACGGCCTGGCCGGGGCGCGCATCGACCGCATCGCCGAGCGGGCCGGGGCCAACAAGCGCCTGCTGTACGTCTACTTCGGGGACAAGGACGCGCTCTTCACGGCGGTCCTGGAGCAGCAGGTCGGCAGACTCGCCGCGGAGACCCCCCTGGTCGACGGTGACCTGGTCACCTATGCGGGCACCCGGTTCGACTACCTGCTCGCCCACCCGGAAACCGCCCGGCTCGCCGCCTGGCGCCGTTTCGAGCCCGACCACCACACAGCCTCCGAGATCGAGGGCTACCGGGCCAAGGTCGAGGCCGTCGCCGCCGCCCAGCGCGCCGGGCGGCTCAATGACAGCCTCCCCGCCGTGGACCTGTTCGCGATGGTGCTGCGCATCACCGAGTGCTGGCTCGACGCGCCGCCCGCCCTGCTGGCCGTCGCCGGCGAGCAGCCCCGGTCCCGGGAGCGGCTGGCGCGGCACCGCGCCGCGCTCATCGAGGCCGTCCGCCGCATCACCGACCCCGGCCCCCGTACCGCCGCCGGGTAGCACACGAAAGGGCCGCTCCCGTGGCGATCGGCAGCCCCTACCTGCGTCGACGGGCCGGGGACGCGACACCGGTCTCGTTCGTCGAGCTCTTCTTCGACCTGGTCTGCGTCTTCGCCGTCACCCAGCTCTCCCACCTGCTGCTGCACGAACAGACCTGGCACGGCTCCTTCCACGTCGCACCGATCCTGCTCGCGATGTGGCAGGCGTGGATGTACCCGACGTGGATGACCAACTGGCTCGACCCGGACGCCCTGCCCGTGCGCGCGGTCCTGATGG
Organism: Streptomyces sp. NPDC002574; assembly: GCF_042889545.1. Taxonomy (NCBI): domain Bacteria; kingdom Bacillati; phylum Actinomycetota; class Actinomycetes; order Kitasatosporales; family Streptomycetaceae; genus Streptomyces; species Streptomyces sp. NPDC002574. Next base: position 152,188 of record NZ_JBIARB010000011.1, on the reverse strand, counting down.
CCACGGTGCTCGTCAGCCTGGTCACCGCGGCCGGTGTCCCGAGGCCTTCGGGAGCCGGGGCCTGTGGTTCGCCGGCAGCTACGTCCCGATGCAGATCGGCCGCACCCTCGCCGCGCTCTGCCTGGCCCGCCGCGACCCGGTGCTGCGCACCACCTTCCAGCGCATCGTCATCTGGCCCACCGCCTCCGGAATCCTGTGGATCGCCGGTGGCGCGGCCCACGGCGCCGCCCGCCACCTGCTGTGGCCGGCCGCCGTCGCCCCCGACAACATCGGGCCCTTCACCGGCTTCTGGGTGCCGGCGCTGCGCGGCGCGGCCACCGCGGAACACGCCATCACCGGCTCCCGCATGGCCGAACGCTGCCAGCTCTTCGTCATCATCGCCCTCGGCGAATCCGTCCTGGTCACCGGCTCCACCTTCGCCGGCCACCCGCCGACCCCGACGTCACTGCTCGCCCTGGTCATCGCCTTCCTCGGCAGCGCCGCCCTGTGGTGGATCCACTTCGACCGCGCGGCCCGCGTCGGCGCCCAGGCGATCGCCGGCTCCCGCGACCCCGCCCGCATCGGCCGGACCGCCTACACCTACCTGCACATCCGGATCATCGCCGGGATCATCGTCACCGCCGTCGCCGACGAACTCACCATCGGCGGACCCCACCACGCCATGACCTCTGGATCCCCTCACGCCTGATCGGCCTGGGTGCGCTCGTCGTGCTCGTACCCGTGGCCGCGCTCACCGAGCCGATCGTCCTCTCCGCGCTCACCACGCTGGTCGTCGTCGCCATCGCCGCCGACGACACACTCCGCGGACGCGCACGCGACGTGACACCTGTCCGACCTTGCGGCGTGGTGCACGACTGAGGTCGGGATGTGCTGGCCCGGCGGCTCGGCTGTTGGATGATCACCGCGTGGCTGTGCGGTCGGAGACCAGGCCGGCGATCGTGAGTGGGTCTCGTCGTCGTACTCACGACGTCCGATGTACCACTGGAGACGTCGCAATCTCCCCAACCCGGACGGCTCTCTTCACGTCATGGCCCGGCTGTTCCTGTTCTCTCGCACATCACGTCGCTAGTCCCGCTGGACGGCGAACAGTTCCAGGTGTGCGCAGGTGGGGCAACGATAGGCATCGATCTGCCAGTGCGGTCGGCCCATCCTCTTGGCATTGCCGAGCGGGCCTCGCTGAAGGGGGCCCGCGATCCACCGCGCGAACCCGCGAGCGCCTTGTCCGGAGTCCTCGACGAAGCCCGGCTCCAGCCCCACCGCACCGCATTGGCTGCACCGTATGTTGTTCATCGTGGGAGTGTAGTGAGCGGCTGCGGGAGTTGGTCACAGGGGCCAGTTCCCGTCGCCCTCGTCCCACGTGACGCGCAGCAAACGGGCAGTGGCCTTTCGTGTGCGGCCGCGTCAGGCCCACTGCCGCGAGTGGCCCCTCATGCAGGGGACTTGGTCGCGATGCATATCGCGATATAACGTTAGTCTGGCAGTCGCGCCGCTGTCCGTGCCGCGCGGAGCCGTAGGACAGGATCAGGACGGAAGCATGTCGGGAGATGTCTCGCCCACCGGGAAGCACTCCGGCCCCGGCTCGTCGCCCGAGCTGCGGGCCTCGCACGCCGACCGGGACCGCGTGGCGGATGTGCTGCGCATCGCGGCGGGCGACGGCCTGCTGACCGCGCAGGAGTTGGACGAGCGCTTGGAAGCGGCCCTGTCGGCGCGGACCGTAGGTGAACTGGCCCCGCTCACCGCCGACCTGCCGCCAGTGTCGGCCACGGGTGCCATGACCAAGGCAGAGGTCAAGGACGTGGTCCGGATCGAGCAGGTCCACAGCGGCACGGTCGAGCGCACGGGGCGCTGGGTGGTGCCGCGAAGGATCGAGCTCGCGGTGACGTACTGCGACGTGGTGCTCGACTTCACGGACGCCGTGATCACGCACGACACCCTGCGGATCGACGTGGGTATGACGGGGAAGGCCCTGACGCTGGTCACGCGGCCGGGTGTGGTGGTCGACACGGATGGCCTGCACCTGGTGCACAGCAGGGTCACCCACCGCGAGGCTCCGCCGGAGCTCGACGCGCCGGTCGCCCTGCGCGTGGAGGTGGCGGGCCGGAAGACACACGGCCGCGTGGTGGTGCGACCCCCGCGCAGGACGTTCGGGCAGTGGTTGCTGCGGAGGCCCGCGCAAGGGTAGGGCGTTGGGGGTTCGCAGCGGGACGTTCAGCCGGCGCGGGACCTGTCCCATCGCTTGATCACCCTTGTCGGAGTCCGCGGTGCGGGCCACAGCCGCACGCGAATCCGTTCCACGTCGTCGATGTCTTCCGGATCCTCCGGCGACTCGACGTAGGCGCGGGACGCGAGTGCCATGTCCCGCTTGGAGACGCGGACGCGGTTCCATCCCGGACGCACGGCGAACCGCGCCGCATCCGGGCCGTAGTCGGTGCACCCCAGCACCACGAGGGAACCGGAGGGCACGTGGAGGCTCGCCTCCACCACGTGGTCGAACTGCGGGCTGTCGTCGTTCGGCGGCTGCGGGACGGTCTCGACCTCCACGGAGACATAGAGGTTGACGACGGTGCCGATGCCGAGCGCGTGCTCAGTGACCGCCAGATGGTCGGCAGTGGCCCGGTCCGTCCACGCCCCGCTGAGATCCCCCTCCGAGGAATCGTCGCAGAGGTGTATCTGGCAGTAGTCGGCGAAGAGGCGGAGCGGCGCAGCCATGCGGGATCACGTGGCTATGCGCCGGCCTGCCCCCGGCCCGGTTGTGGCACGACGAGGAACTCGGTCACGAAGCCGGTCACCTCACCCGTCAGGCTCCGTCCGATCCAGGTGGGGTAGGCGCCGTCGCCCCAGCCGGACCAGAAGGCCACGAAGGAGTGGCCGCTCGCCGGATCGGAGAGGACGACCGGTCCGCAGGGGGCCTCGTCACCGTCGTCCGGGATCATCGCGTCCTCGAGCGGCACGGAGTCCTCTCCGAGGAACTCGGCAAGAGCGGTGGCCGCGGCCGCGTCCACGAAACAGCCGGTTCCCGCGTCCACGCCGTAGCCGAAGAACTGCTCCTCGGACAGCTCGCCGATGTCCTGCCCGTCGACGAGGGCCAGTTCCCAGGTGACCGTGGGCTCCTCGCTCGTCCTCAGCCAGGCGGCGGCGACGCGCTCGTGACCGGATTCGACGTCCGACTCCCAGGCGACTTCGGTGACGGACACCACGACGGTGTACGTGCCGGGCTTCACGGAGACCGTGAACGGCACGGGCTCGTCCTCGAACCCCCAGAACGGGTCCTGGGCGACGACCCGACCACTCGGCAGGGGCAGTTCGGCCTGCGGCAGTCGTGTCACTTCGGCGGAGCGGCCCTCCCCGCAGTCGTAGACGCTGCCGAGCGTGAACAAGCGCTGGACGTCAGGCGCAGCAAGCGGCATTGGATCAGCTCCTGGATTCGGACCGCATTGAAACAAGCAGACAATACGATCACGCCCGGTCGCCTCGACAGCCGGGTCGTGGAGGGGGCGGAGCATCGACCAGTGGCGCGGCGACCGTGACCATGCGATGCATGACGGGCACGGGGAGCAGAGGGTTGCGGACCGCAAGCTCCGCACTGTGCGGGGTGAGCAGGAGTGTCACCAACTCACCCGGCGGCACAGCGGGGTTCGCCCCCGCCCGCCGGCGCACGCCCATGTCGGGGTCGGTCGCCAGGCCGACCGCGGTCCCGGGTGGGAGCCGCGGGTCGTCGTCGGCGGCCCTGCGGACGATCTCATGGGGATCACGGCTGAACCGCTCGACGAGTGCGTCGTCGGAGGCCGGGTCCATGAGCGCGAGAGCGCGCAGGCGCGGGTTCGGGTCGGCCGCGAGGCCGGCGTCAACCTGCCTCAGTCAGTGCCGTGGGCGTCGTCCCGCATCTCCGTCATTGCTGAAGGCTAAGGGCTGTTCCGCACCCGCTGGCGCCCCACCCGCTGACGCCGCGGCCGTCCGGCTACAGGCATCCGGAGTGGTCGGAGGTCGCCAGGCTCACCATGAGGTCGCCGGTGTGGAGATTCATGAACGACTGGCTGCTGTGCCAACCCGTGAACCGCTTGTCGATGTTCAGGGCGAAGTAGCCCTCGCCGGTGTCGTCCCACGCCCCGGCGTTCCACCCCGCGAGCCGTGCGGCCCGCGCGACCCCGGCGCGTACGGACTCGGTGGCCGCCACCCTGTAGTGGAGTTCCACGGACGGCGTTTCCTCGCCCGCGCAGGTGCGGTAACGGTGGATCGACGCGTGGGGGCCCACCGCCGTGTCCAAGGCGGCGGTGATCCCGTCCGCCCGCAGTTGTGCGAGCCGCGCGTCGATCGCGGCGAACTCACGGCGCCTGTGGATCTCGTGGACCGAGAAGCCACTCACCAGAGCCACCGCCGCCACGACGGCGATGCCGCGCCACACCGTGCCGTGACCAAGAGCCCGTCGCATGTCTCGCGCACCTCCTGGATGCTCCGAACCGCTCCGCCGCCGGGGCGACGGTGAGGGGCAGTCTCGCAGGCGCCGGCGGGGTGTTGGAGGTGGGCACGGCCCCCCGGAGCCGTGGCGTGAGCCGCGACCGCTAGGGTGCCGCGGCGGGGCAGCGGCGCTGCCCCCTGGCGAGAGGGCGGGGATGACATGGTCGAGGTCACGGAGGCGACCGAGGCTGACGTCGAGGAGATCTCCCGGCTCGTCGGTGAGATCGAGGTGCGTCGTGGTGGGACCTACGCCCCTGGCGACGTCGACCGGATCCGTGCCGTCCTGTTCGGCGAGAGCCCCGAGGCGACCGTGCTTCTGGCCCGCGAGGGCGACCACGTGCTGGGCATGGCGTGCTTCTCCCTACTGCCCCCGGTAGCAGGCGCCGGGACCGGCGCGTGGCTGAAGGAACTCTTCCTCCGAAAGGATCCGCGCCGGGGCCGTGGCATCGGACTCCACCTCTTGCATGCCGTGTCCGTCGCGGCCCAGGAGCTCGGCTGCACGTATCTCAAGAGGACGCCCGACACCGACGACCTGCCGGCGCCGGCGTTCTACGAGAGGACCGGCGTGCCGGTGAACGAGGGCAGGGACGTCGGCCGGTTGCCGCTCTTCTGACGCTGTCCCACGTAATCGAGTGGCCCTTCCCGCCCGGGCGCCGTACGTTCGCCGGCATGGCTGACGAGAGTTACGGGCATCCACGGCTCGCCGCGGTCTACGACCCGCTCGACCCCGACCGCGGCGATCTCGATGCGTACGTCCGGCTGGCGGAGGAGTTCGGGGCGCACCGCGTGCTGGACATCGGTTGCGGGACGGGGGTGTTCGCCCTCCTGCTGGCCGATCGCGGGATCGAGGTCGTCGGTGTCGACCCCGCCCGGGCGTCCCTCGACGTCGCTCACGGGAAACCGGGCAGCGAGCGGGTGCGCTGGATCCACGGTGACGCGACAGCCCTCCCGCCGCTGCGGGTCGACCTCGCCACGATGACGGCGAACGTCGCCCAGGCCATCGTCGATCCGTCCGCATGGGGGCAGACCCTGCGCAAAGCCCACGAGGCACTGAGGCCAGGAGGGCGTCTGGTCTTCGAGACGCGCGATCCGGCGCGGCGCGCCTGGGAGGAGTGGAACCGCGACAGCTCCTACCGCGTGACGCAGATTCCCGGCGTGGGCGCCGTCGAGAGCTGGGTCGAGCTGATCGACGTGAGCCGGCCGCTGGTGACCTTCCGGTGGACGTACGTCTTCGCCGCGGACGGACAGGTGCTGACCTCGGATTCCACGGTGCGTTTCCGGGAACGCGACGAGACGGAGCACGCCTTGGCCACGTGCGGATTCGTCACGGAGGAGGTGCGCGACGCACCTGACCGTCCGGGAAGGGAGTTCGTCTTCGTGGCACGTCGTCCGTAGCCCTGGTGCGAGGGTGGCAGCGGCCCGGTGCGATCAGGGACGTCCAGGATCTGTTCCGCTTGAAGGGGATCTCGAAGACCCGGGAGAACAGCCACGCCCCGAGGACGGAGACGGGCAGGGCCACGAGGAGCGTGAACCAGAAGGTGGGCAGGCCGGGGGAGACGAAACGCGGTGCCACCCGGCGGATCACGGCCATGACGAGCGGCAGATGGATCAGGTAGAGGCTGTAGGAGAAGCCGCCGAGGCTCCGAACGGGCCGGGTCGACAGCAGCCGCACGAGAAGGGCCGGTCGGCCCGTGGCAACCGCGGCGAGCAGCATCGTCATGGCGGGAGCGACGGCGAGGTCCACCCAGAAGTAGTGGTTCACCGTCCAGACGGACCCCTGGACGACACCGAGCCCCAGGACGGGCACGGCTGCCAGGGCGGCGAACCATCCCCACGGGAGACGCCGCAGTCGGTCCGGCGCGGCGACGATTCCCGCTCCGATCATGCCCGCGACGCATACGGGGGCGAGATGCGGAGCGAGCCAGTTGGTGCCCTCCGCCGGGGAAGCGCCGGCCGCCAGGAGCCCGCGGGCGATCACCGGAAGCGTCACGCACGCGGCCAGGGTCACCGCACCGAACCGCCGCCGGACAAGGAGGAGAAGAGGGAAGAGGAGGTACAGCTCGGCTTCCACCCCGATCGACCAGAAGGCGCCGTTGGGCGTGGGTGCGGTGAACACGTCCTGCGCGACGAGGCCGTAGACCAGGAGCGACGCGCCGGTGGGTGGCCCGAGGTGCGAGGCCGGCACCACGAACCAGGAGATGACCAGGCTCATGGCCAGTGCCGCCCAGTACGGGGGCAGAATGCGCCAGGCGCGTCGCCGGAGGAACCGGCCGACGCCCTCCGACCGCCAGCCGTGACGTGCCGGGGAGATCGCCAGGGAGAATCCCGACAGCACCAGGAAGAAGACGACGGCCAGGCGCCCGAACATCAGCGCGTCCAGCCACGGAGGCGCCGAACTGTCGGGATAGCCCGGGAAGGTGTACAGCCAGCAGTGGAACAGCACCACATACAGGGCCGCCAGGCTGCGGAGACCGTCCAGACCCGGCACGTGCCGGCGGACGGGCGCTCCCCCCGCCGTCTCCGCCTGTTCAGCCGGGTCGTCGGCCAGGGCGAGAGCGCCGCCTGCCGGACGGCTCGAGTCCACTGAAATCGTTCGACCCCTTCTCCGGGCACGCCGCCGGGCGGCACCTCACCGCCCACAGGGACTGGTACGTGCCGGTCGGCGCAGCGGTTCAACGGTCCGGCTCCGCCCTCGGTCAGACCGCCTTCGCCCTGCCGCGGGCGGAGGGCAGGTCCTGTTCGGCCCAGACGACCTTCCCCTCCGGTATCAGCCGGTAGCCCCATCTGCGGGACAGCTCGGCGACGAGGAACAGACCGCGGCCGTTCTCGTCGGCGGTGCGTGCCCGGCGCAGATGGGGGGAGAAGGCATCGTCGTCGGACACCTCGCAGGTCAGGCCTTCGTGATGGATCAGGCGCAGACCGATGGGACCGGTGCTGTGGCGGGCCGCGTTGGTGACGAGCTCGCTGACGATCAGCTTGGTGGAGTCCTGCAGGTCCTCCATTCCCCAGTCCGCCAACTGACGGTTGGTCAGGTCCCGTGCCGTGTGGCCCGCCGACCGGTCGCCGGGCAGCGTCCAGGAGGCGACCTGTGCCGGCTGGAGCGAGCGGGTGCGCACGAGGAGCAGGGTGACGTCGTCGGACGGTGCCTGACCCGGAAGCGACTCGGTCGCGAGGTGGCAGAGGTCTTCCAGGGAGCGTCCGGGCCGGGTCAGCGCGTCGCCGAGGCGGCGCATGCCTTCTTCGATGTCCTGGTCACGGGTCTCGATCAGGCCGTCGGTGTACAGGGCGAGAAGGCTTCCCTCGGGCAGCTCCATCTCGACGGACTCGAAGGGGTCGCCCAGGCCGACGCCCAGCGGGGGACCGGCGGGAAGGTCGGGGAAGGTGACCCTGCCGTCGGGGTCCACGATCGCGGGCGGGGGGTGCCCCGCCCGTGCCATGGCGCACCGGCGGGTGAGCGGGTCGTAGACGGCGTACAGGCAGGTGGCGCCGCCGACCGGTGTCTGGTCCGCGGCATCGAGGTCCTCGTCGGCCAGTCGCTGGACCGTGTCGTCGAGGTGCGTCAGCAGTTCGTCGGGGGGCATCTCCATGTCGGCGAGCGTGCGCACCGCGGTGCGCAGCCGGCCCATGGCCGCCGCGGCGTTGATGCCGTGTCCGACCACGTCGCCGACCACGAGGGCCACGCGGGCGCCGGACAGCGGGATCACGTCGAACCAGTCGCCCCCGACCCCGTGCTCCATGTCGGCGGGCAGGTATCGCGAGGCCGCTTCGACCGCCGTGCCGCCCCGCAGGTCGCGGGGAAGCAGATTGCGCTGGAGCGCGAGGGCCGCCGCGTGCTGGCGGGCGTACTGGTGGGCGTTGTCCAGCGACAGGGCGGCACGGCTCACGAGCTCCTCGGCGAGCACCAGATCGCTCTCCTGGAAGGGATCGGGATGCTCCGTGCGCACGAACAGCGCCACGCCCAGCAGAGAGCTGCGCGCTCGAATGGGAACGATCATCAGGGAGTGCATGCCGCTCTCGTGCACCTTCCCCGCCCGTGTCGGGTCGTCGTCGGTCCATGTGCCCGGGGCGGCGTTGAGGACCGGCTCGATATGAGCCCTGCCCGTCCGCAGCACATGGGCGAAGGGCGACGTGGGCGGCACGGGGATCGCGTCGCCGCGCAGCCAGGCGCATTCCGGGACGCCGTGGCGGATCGATGCCAGGCCGGCACGCCGCAACTGGGGCAGGCGCCCCGTCGAGCCGATGCGGAGCGCGGGCCCCTCGCCGAACGGGACCGACTGCTCCAGGTCGACGGCGACGAAGTCGGCGAGCAACGGCACGGCGAGGTCGGCCAGCTCCTGGCTGGTCTGCATCACGTCCAGCGTGCCGCCGAGTCGTGCACTTGCCTCGTTGAGGATGGCGAGGCGCTCGCGCGCCTGCCGGCACTCGGAGACGTCGACGCTGATGGAGCACACCCCCACCGGCTGGCCGTCGGCGTCGGTGAGGCAGAAGAACGACACCGCGAGGATGTGCTCCCCGCGCGGGCTCGACGGCAGCCACGGACGGTACTCGTGGACCCTTGTGGTGCCGCTCTGGAGCACCTCCCGCATCACCCCTTCCATCCCTTCGGCCTCCAGACCGGGATTCGCGTCGGTGGGGCGGCATCCGAGCCGTCGCTCGCGGGGCAGGCCGTCGTGGGTCTCCATCGTGTCGTTGACCCATGTGCAACGGAGCTGCGTGTCACGTACGGCGATGCCGACCGGCGCGCGGGCGAGGAGCGACTCCCGCATCGATCCGCTCCGTGTGTTCTCGGGAAGCGTGCCGACATCGGTCACGGACACGAGCCAGCGCACCGTTCCGTCCCGGCCCTGCAATTTGGAGACCCGTCGGCTGACGTCGAGGATGCTCCCGTCCCGGCTGCGCACCGTCGCCGTGCCCGACCATCCGTCCCGGGCGCGGCAGCGCTCGACGTACTCCGACATCGTCGGGACTTCCTCGGAGGGCTGTACGACGAGTGACGCGGAGCGGCCCACCACGTCCCGCGGGGCGTATCCGACCAGGCGTTCCGCCGCCTGCGTCCAGCCGACGACCGTTCCGTGGTCGTCGAGCATGGCGATCGCGGAGTCGGTGATCTCGCACGTGTCGACATGCCGGCTCAGTGCTGTGGTGCAACTGGTCATCGAACTCTGGTCCTCCGACGGGGTGAGACGGGACGGACGCGGCAGGCGGATGTACGGGCCACTGCGAGGCCATGCCGGTGATGTCCGTTTTGACCGGACAGGGTGCGATTTTGTGACAGACCGGCGATGGGTGGGCGTGCGTGCTGCTCGCACGGTGTGGGTCTCTCGGCGCGCACAGTCACTTCCCGCAGGCAGTGGAGGCGTCGGGAGCCCTCGCGCAGAACCGGGACTATCCCGCCCGGAGGCTCCGCCGGCCCGCGACGAGAGACCGCAGCAGCCTCGCGCCTGCGGCGGCCCGCGCGAACACATGTCGGGGCCGGGGCCGGGGAACGGGAGCCGGCGCGGGTCCGGCACCGGCCGCGTACCCGCGGCGAGGGGGTGGGGCCGCGGCGGCCCGCTCGTCCCCGACGAACGTGACCGTCTCGCCGAGCGGCGCCCGGCCCGTACGCGGGGAGGCCACCGTGACGTCCTCGAACCCGATCGACATGCCGCAGAACAGCATCAGCTCGTCCGGTGGTGACAGGACCTCCGCGACGGTCCTGCGGTACTTCGCCCATGCCATCTGCGGGCAGCTGTCCAGCCCCTCGGCGCGGAGCAGCAGCATCACGGTCTGCAGATACATGCCGACGTCGGACCACTGCGCCGGGCCCATGTCGCGGTCGATGTAGCAGAACAGGGCGGCGGGGGCGCCGAAGCAGTCCCAGTTGCCGGCCGCGGCCCGCTGGCGGGCCTCCAGGTCCCCGCGGGGGATGCCGAGCGCGCCGTAGCGCTGCTCACCGAAGGCGGCGCGGCGCTCGCGGTACGGGGACTTCAGCTCCGGCGGGTACTGCTCGTACTCCGGTTCGTCCCAGGCGTCACCCGAGACCACCCGTGCACCAGCGCGCTTCTTGAGCCGGGCCAGTGGCCCGCCGGTCACCACGTAGACGTGCCAGGGCTGGAGGTTCGACGCGGACGGTGCCCGTGCCGCTCTGAACAGCACTCTTTCGAGCACCTCGCCGGGGACCTGCCGATCGGTGAATGCGCGTACTGCCCGTCGACTCGCGACCGCCTCGTAGACGTCCACAACTGCCCACCTCCATCGGCTCTCAGGTAGTCGACAGTGAAGGCGTCCGTTATGTGACAAGGCGCCACCGTCGGCTCGTGCGCGACGGGTGTTCCGGGATGCGCGGGGGTGGATCGGGCGGGGCCGTGGCACCAGGCTGCTGAGCAGCGGATATCGCGTACCGGAGAACATCCCCCGTACGCGCTCGGCGTGTTAAGTTAACACGAAGGTTCGTTTTTTGCGCAGAGGATGGGTCCATGCCCAAGGTCACGCAGGAGTACATGGAGGCTCGCCGCGAGCAGATCCTGGACGCGGCGCGCCGCTGCTTCCTGCGCGACGGATTCCACTCGACGTCCATGCAGGACCTGTTCGCGGAGTCGGGCCTGTCGGCCGGCGCGGTGTACCGGCACTTCGCCAGCAAGAACGAGATGATCACCGCGATCGTCGAGGAGAACATGCGTGACGTCCTCGCGATGGCCCACAGTGTCGCCAAGAACCGGCCCAGCAGCTCGATCGGTGAGCTCATGGCCGATGTCATCGACATCGTGAGGTCCAAGACCGCCGATCAGAACATCGCCGGCCTCGCGGTACTGGCGTGGTCCGAGTCGCTGCGGAACCCCCTGCTGGCCGAGCAGTTCGCCGACCTGATGAAACAAATGCGGTCCGCTCTCAGGGACGTGATCAGGGAGCACCAGCAGAGCGGTCGCCTCACGCGCGCGGTGTCCGCCGAGGCCATCGCCGCCACGTTGATGTGCACCCTGCCCGGCTACATCCTCCAGCTGGCCATGGGTGACCGCGAGACGCTGGAGGGCGTTCCCGACGCCCTGCGCGCACTGTGGCCGGACACGGCGACGTCCTGAGACCACCCGGCAGGGCGCGGGACGCCCGCGGCCCGCTGTCTTCCGGGGGACGGATGCCGAAGCACGGCAGCCGCCCACGGAAGTGACGTCACGTCAGAAGAGGATGCCCGGGAGCGCGGTGAACGCGTGATGGCGGGAGGCCGTCACGCGCTCCTCCGCACGACGGCCTCCTCCTCGAACAACTTCTCCAGCACGGCGACGTTCCCGGCCCGGGCCGCCGTCAGGAAGGCCCTCAGGAAGCGCTGGTGGTCGCCGGCGGGGACACTGGCACGCCTCTCGGCGGGCAGGTGCTTGCGGGCCCGGCTGACCAGTTGACGGGCGTTGACCTGGGACTGGCCGAGGATGTCGGCGATCTGCTGGTACGGGTAGTCGAACGCCTCCCGGAGGACGTACGCCGCTCGTTCGGCGGACGTGAGTCTCTCCATCAGCATCCGCACCGCGGCCTCCAGCGCTTCCCTGTTCTCGGCGCGCAGCGCGGGGTCGCCCTCGGTGTCGACCGCTTCCGGCAGCGGATGGCCGACGTAGTTCTCCCGGCGGACCCGCGCCGACTGGAGCACGTTGGTCGCGAGCCTGGTGACCATCGTGGTGAGGAAGGCCTGCGGGTTCTGCACCTGGGAACGGTCGCAGGCCTGCCAGCGGATCCAGGCCTCCTGCAGGACGTCCTCGGCCTCGCTGGCACTGCTGAGCATCCGGTAGGCGACCCCGAAGGTGAGTCTGCGGGCGTCGTGGAACGCCGCCTCTGCTTCCCGGAGGTCCTCGGCGTAATCCGCGGACGTGCAGGACATGGTTGTCTTCCTCGCTGTTCGCTTCGCTGACTGGCTGCCGCGGCCTCGCACCCGAATACGCGGGTGAGCGGCCGCCTCATTCGTGGGCCGCGTGCCGGGCGTGCGCGTGGGGGTGGTCCACCGGTGACGCCGACAAGGCCGTCGCGGCACCGCTGACGGCGAGGGCCGGCGCGCTCGTGGCCTCGGTCCGCGGCAGGTCGCCCGCGGATGTGCCGCTCTCGACGACGGGGCTGCGGCGGCCGAGGGCGACGCTCGCCAGGCCCAGCACGCTCCACGCGACGAGCACGGCGATGTGGCCCGCGGATCCGTTGCCCTCGAAGTACGCGGTGCTGCGCAGCAGGTTCGCGCCGGCGCCCGGCGGCAGCCACTGGCCGATGTCGTCCACGGCCTTGGGCAGCAGTTCGGGTGCGGACGTGCTGCCGGAGAAGGGGTTTCCGACGAAGACCATGAGTACGGCGCTGAGTATGAGACCCGGGGAACCGACGCGGGTGATCAGGCCGACGGTGGTGGAGCTGATCGCCAGCATGATGAGGGACAGGGCCGCCCAGGTGGCCACGTGCTCGTGCGGCAGGGCACCCAGCAGGCCCTGGGCGATGAGGTATGCGGCGAGGCCCGTCACGGCGCACGCGGCGACCAGGTCGATCAGCCGGCGCCACACCGGTATCCGGGTGCCGGACAGTGCGATGAGCGCCGCGATGGCGATGCCGCACATGGTGAGGGGGAGCAGGGCGGAACTGAAGACGACTCCGCGGGGGTCACTCTCGGCGATCGGGACGATGTCGACGACCTCGACCCTGGGGGCCGTCCTGCGGACGGTCTTCGAGGCGTTGGACCGCACGTGCGGACCGTCCGACGACGTGGTGCGCTGTACGGGAAACTTCGGCGCGTGGGCGGCGAGTTGCTGGCCGGCCGTGGTCAGCAACTGGGCCACGGACGTACTGGCCGCGGTGGCCTCCATCACCTTCACCCTGCCGGGAGTGACGACGAAGGCGCCGTAGACCTCCCGGCTCTTGATCGCGGAGCTCGCCGACGCCTGGTCCGGGTAGAGGTGGAAGTCGAATCCGCCCGGTTTGCTGTGCGCGAGACCCTCGACCGCGTTCTGGCTGGCGGCGCTCGTGCCCACCACCCCGATGGGCAGATCGCGTGGCGCGATGCGCGAGGCGGGCCATGCGTACGCCATCACCGCCAGCGAGATCACCAGTGGCAGCGCCACTGTCACGAGGACGGTCCGGTGCCATGACCGGAGGCCCGCCGAATCCTTCTTCGCGGCTGCCCCCCTGGTAAGACGAGCGATCATTGTGTTCTTGCTCCAGTCCTGGAATGAGTAGGTCAACACGAACATTCGTTTTGTGTGGGCCGGGTCAGCGCCCATGCGGCGAGGTTGTCGCCGCATGGGCGAGCGCGGTCCTTGCCCGGCTACGGCCTCGGGCCGGGCCTACCGGTCATACGGTCATGCCGGTGGTCACGGGAGCGGGCGAGCCCGCCGGATCGGTGCGCGGGCCGCCGCCGGGGTCGTACGGCCCCTCGGGGCGGGCCCGCCGTCTGCGTTGCCGGATCAGTAGGATCCAGCCGGCGACGGCGACCAGTCCGGGGGTGATTGTCCGGTAGAGCAGATCGGCCGCGGTGGCGACGCCCGTGGGCACTCCGCCGTGGTGCAGGGTGAGCACCAGGGCTGCGTCGACGGTGCCGATTCCCGCGGGCAGCAACGGCATGGCCGACGCGGCGGTCATCGCGGCGATATAGGCGAAGAGCGCTGTGCTCGACGCGGGCCGCGCTCCGACCGCGTGGCACACGGCGAGCAGGCACGCGAAATCGGCGCCCCAGTTGAACAGCGCGAAACCGAGCCCGCGCCCCCAGAAACGGGGCGATGTGCGCATGGCGGCCAGTTCGTCGAGTATGCCGTCGGCCGTCGTCTGCCCCACGGCGCCGCGGCGCAGTCGGTGCACCAGGCGGAAGAGTGCGTGCACCGGCCGGCGCAGCACGGCGGGCCTGCGGAACAACGCGAGTGCGGCGCTGGTGAGCGCGCAGAGGGCCGCGATCTGGAGGGCCGCCGGGAGGATCTGAGAACTGTCTCCCGCAAGCAGATGGGCGACACCGGCGAGCAGAGCGAGCGCGATCGTGCTCAGAACCCCCGTCGCCGCATGGGCGAAGCCGATCTGCGACACGTTGGCGCCCCAGGAGCGCATGCGGTAGGCGCGGTAGGTGATCGCGACCAGGCTTCCGCCGGGCAGGGTCGCGCCGACCGCGTTGCCCGCGAACACCATGGCGACCGACGGTCCGAGTCCGACGCGCAGCCCGTCGACGCCGAGCGCATGGCGTTGCAGGCGGGCGAACATCATCATCGACACCATTTCGCAGGCCAGAGCCGGCAGCAGCCATTCGAAGCGGCCATGCCCGAGTTCCCCTGCCGCCCGGCCCGCGTGGGGTGCGACCAGCACCAATTCGGCGCCCAGTACGACCACGACGGCCCCCGCGGTGATCACCGTGCGGCGGCGCAGGCGCGGCAGGCCCGGGAACCCGCCGCTCGGGCGCGTCCGCTCCGTCCGTCCTTCCGCGTCCGCGACCACGCCCGGAAGGTCACCACCGGCCTTCGCCGCGGCCGAGCCGCTCATCGCGGCACCGGCCAGTCGGGCAGAAGGCGGACGGGGCCTTCCAGGTGGACCCGGCACCGGGTGCGCGCCGGGACCGCCAGACCCCACAGGCCCGCGAAGAAGTGCACGTCGAGGCCGACGGCCGCGGCCTGGCCGCGTTCACTGCCGGCGGTGTACGGGAGCGGCTCGGCGATGCTGAGGCGCAGCAGCGGGGCGACGTCCGTGATGCCGTTGAGTGTGAGCATGGCGATGACGGCCTGGGGGGTGATGCTGTCGTCGGAGGTGCGGCCGCGGACCAGTCGCAGTTCCCCACCGGATCCGGCGAGCTGGCGTCCGACGTCCGTCCGGCGCCGCCAGGGGCGTCGCGACCGGCGCGCTTCGACGACGTCCGGGAACTGGAAGCGCATCAGGCCCCCCGAGGGCCTTTTGCCGCCGTGACCGACGAGGAAGGCCTCTCCGAGGTGCAGCGGCAGAAGCGACGACGCCCGACCGCGACGACGGCTGCGCAGCCAGCAGCCGGACCAGCCGTCGGTGCCGCGGCCGTCGCCGCCGAGCGACCTGCGCCCGACGCTCGCGTGGTCCCCGTCGTCCGGACGCGGGGGCTGGGGGGAGTGGATCATCGTGGACTACCTAGCGGGAAGCTCGGGGTGGGGGCGTGGGCGGTCTGTCCTGGCGGCGTCGGTACTGCCGCGGGCGGTGGGCACGGACGGGCCGGGCCCACCGCCCGGTCCGGGCGCCGGCCCCCGAGCGGCTCCGCCGGCACGGTGGATCAGACCGACGAGCGCGCCGGCGAGCGCGATGAGGAGGGCGCCGGCGACGGCATCCGCCAGGTAGTGGTTGCCGGTCGCGACCACGACCAGGGTGGTGAGGAAGGGGTACGCGAGACCGCAGACCCTCAGGGTCTTCCGGCGGGCGCGCCGGAAGAGGAGCCAGCCCGACCACAGGGCCCAGCCGACATGGAGTGACGGCATGGCGGCGTACTCGTTGACGAGGCTGCCGAGTCCCTGCGGCGCGCTGGTGCTCCCGCTCCACCATCCCCAGCGCTCGGCTTCGGCCACGATGTCGTGGATGCCTCCGTCGGCGAGCAGCCGGGGCGGCGTCGTCGGGAACCACCAGTACCCGATGAGCGCGGTCATCGTCCCCACGGCGAGCCAGGTGCGCGCGCTCCGGTAGTCCGCGGGATGTCTCCGGTAGATCCAGACCAGCACGGCGGGCGTCACCAGGTAGTGCAGGGTCGCGTAGAAGTACGCGGCGAGCACCGCCAGGACCGGCAGCTGGTGCAAGGCATGGTTGAGCGACTGCTCCGGTGCCAGGTGCAGGGCGTCTTCCCAGCCCTGGACGGTCCGGCCGTGGCGGTCCGCAGCGGCGTTCGAGCTCCGCTGCAGCCCCCGGCTGGTCTCGTACACCCCGTACACCACTGCCACCAGCAGCAGTTCCGCCCACCATCGCGGCACCGCGCGTGCGCCCGGTGCGGGTGCGCGGTGCGGGAGCAGGCGGCGTGCGACGGGGGCGAGGCCGGGCATCGGGCGACCTCACGCCGCGGCCGTGGGCCGCTGGGCCCGGTCCTGGGCGGGCGCGTGCCCGGCCTCGCCCCGCGGAGGGACGCGGTATGAGGTCGTCGCCGCTGGGGTCTTCTGCACGGTGCCCATGCCGCCTCCTTCCTTCCGGGAACAACCGTTCTGTTTAGCGTGGCCCATCCTTCGCCATTGATCGCCAAACGTCAAGACGAACATTCGTTTTTCTTGTTCGGTGAGGCGGCGCACGACCGCCGCGCACCCGCCGGGAAGGCGGGGGTGCGCGGCGGTGGCCCGGTGGACCGGGAGTGCGGGACTACTGGGTGGGGCGCTCGACCTGGGGTGCGATGTCCTCGGTGAAGGTCTCGCCCTCGGTGGACTTGGCCAGGGAGGCCTTGGCTCCGCCGGTGCCGCAGAAAGCGGCCTCCAGCGTGCCACCGAGGACGGTGTTGACCGTTCCGTTGTTGGAGGTGTTCGCCATGGACGTCATGCTGCGCTTGCCGTCGGCGGTGGTGAACGCGTAGGTGTAGAAGCCCTGGACCGTGCCCGTGTGGCCGTACACCGTCACGCCGCACGAGAGCTTCCTGGCCCGCAGACCCAGCCCGTAGGACTGCGTGCCGTCCGCGGTGACCGGGACCATCGTCATCATCTGCCGCAGCTGCGCCTCGGGGACGAGCCGCCCGGTGACGAGCGCGGAGAAGAAGCGGTTCAGGTCGGCCGCGTTGGAGATGACCGCGCCGGCCGACTGCGCCCACGAGACGGTCTGCTCGGTGGAGTCCACCAGCGGCAGCGTGGTGTCATCCGGGCGCAGGTAACCACGGGCGGAGGAGCCGGAGATCGCGGTCCGCGGGTGGACGTAGGAGGTGTGCTTCAGGCCCAGCGGCCCGAAGATCCGCTCCTGGTACTGCGCGGCCATCGGCACACCGGTGAGGTGCTCGATCATCTCGCCCAGCACCACGAAGTTGGCGTTGGAGTAACTGTAGGCCGCGCCGGGCTCGTTGGTCGGCTCGTGGGCCGTCGACAGGTCGATCAGCTCCTGGTAGCCGAACACCTTGTTGCGGACCGACTCGAAGCCCGGAACGGTGTCGTAGAACATGTCGTTGGTGTAGTCCCACAGACCGCTGCGGTGGCTCAGCAGGTGGCGCACGGTGATGCGGTCGTCCGGCAGGGGCTCGGGCAGGTACGTGTTCGCGGAGGCGTCGAGGTCGATGCGGCCCTCGGCCACCAGCTGCATCAGCACCACGGTGGTGAAGGACTTGGTGACGCTGCCGACGCGGAAGCGGCGGTCGGCGTCCATCGCCGTGTGGGCGACGGTGTCCGCCTGTCCTCTGGAGATGCGGTACGTCGTGTTGCCGGAGTCGATACGGGTGAGCGCGCCGGGGGCGCCGTTCGCCATGGCCTGCTTCTGTACCGCGAGAACACCCGCGATGTCGGGGGCGGGAAGCGACGGCGTCGCGGCGACGGCCGGCGAGCCGGCCAGGGTGGTGATCACGGCGGTGCTCGCGAGCGTCGTGCTCGCTATGGTGAAGCGCATCCGGTTCTCTCCGTCGTCAGTTGGGGGGAAGGGGGCGGGCCGCACGCGGACCCATGGCCCGCGGCGCTCGCCGCACCCTACCGATCGACCGACCCCGGCCCCGGTGTGTGACACACGGGCGGAACACGTCGAACCGAATCCTCAACTACTGGTCGCCACAAGGTAGTTGGGACCTCATCCTGGCGAACGTGCAAGGGGCGGGCGGATCGCGGCTACGTCAGTGCCTGCTCGTACCACCGCAGCACGCGCGTGGCCCGCAGGGTGTTCCACCGGCTCGGCTTCCCCTCGCCGTCGTCGATGGGGAAGTGCAGCTCGCCGGGATGGGGGTTCTCCAGCGGCCAGCGGCCGTCCGCGTCGCACTTGGAACGCACCAGGTCGACCGCCTCGGCCACCCGGTGGTCGGGGGTGGCGCCGGCCGCGCGCAGATGGTCGAGCCCGCGCAGCACGTCGTAGTGCCAGAAGGTCGGGTAGGAGAACCGCGTCCAGGGCGAGGGACCGTCGGTCCCGCGGTCCTGCCCGATGACGAGGCCGGTCGACAGCCGCCGGAACAGCCGCCGCTCCAGAAGGTACTCCTGGCCGCGGAGCCGGGCGTCGGTCACCTCGGGGGCGGCTCCCGCCGCCGTCTCGTACTCCAGCAGTCCTTCGAGGACGTCGATCGTGGTGTGGAACGACCCGCGGACCGAGCCGTTCTCCTGCTCGCAGTTCCACCCGCCGTCGGCCATCTGCTCACCGAGGAGCCGCTCGACGACCGGCGTGACGTCCCTGCCGAAGTAGGCTCCGAGCGCCACGGTCCGGCCGTTGATGCACGGCTCCACCTCCCCGGCGAAGAACGGTTCGCCGTCGTGCTCCCACCGGACGTGCTCGTGCACCAGGCCGACGGCGCGGCGCGCCGCCGCGCTGCCCGGTTCGACACCGAACGCCCGCAGCAACGCCAGACTCCAGGTGGTGGACGTCCATTCGGGGAACAGCGTGCCCTGCTGCGCGGGTTCGAGCGCGTGCCACCATTTTTCGGCGGCCCCGGCGGTGAACGTGGGGATGCCGGAGGCCCATTGGCCGTGCGGTCGCTGGAGGGCCAGCAGCCGTGCGCCCCAGCCCTCGTCCGCGACGCGGGCCCGTTCGGCCGCGATCCGCTCCGCGGGCGCGTCGGTGAGATCCCGCATCACCTGCCAGCGGATCGCCGGGTCACCGTCCAGCAGCCACTCGATGACGTCCACGCGCCCACACCTCCTGAGCGCAGACGCTATCCCGCCATGGCCCGTTCGGCGGCCTGTTCGCGCCAGGAACGGCACATGACGGGACGTCATCGGGACGGGTCGGACCGTCAGTTCGGCGGATCGGGTCGCTCGGGCTGCGCAACGGGTCCGGGCGGGATGTGGACGGTCATGATCAGGGAGCAGGTTCCGTCGCCCGAGCCGCGATAGGCGTGCGGCACGTCCCCGTCGAAGGTCGCGGTCTGTCCCGCTTCGACAGGGTGCTCGGTGCCGTCGACGACCAGGGTCATCCGGCCCGAGGTGACGCTCACGGTCTCCACGACACCGCCCTGGTGGGGGTGGCTGCGGTACTCCTCGTCCGGTTCCAGTCTCCAGCGCCAGATCTCGACGGGCGCCGGCCCTGACGTCGTCATCATGAGCCGGGCCTCACCGCCCCGCTCCCCGGCCCACAGCGGCATGACCGCGTCGGCGGACACCACCCGGACGCGGCCTTCGGCCGCTCCCTCCAGCAGGGCGGACACCGAGACGCCGAGGGTGTCGGCGAGGCGGACCAGGGTGGCGAAGTTCGGATTGCCCTGCGCCTTCTCCAGCCCGACCAGGGCCCCTTTGCTGACCTTGGCGCGCCGGCCCAACTCGTCCAGGGACAGTCCCGCGCGCGTGCGCGCGGCCCTGACGTTGTGGGCGAGCGCGCGCAGCGCCGCCTCTGCCTCGGGCACCTGATCTCCGTTCTGACGTGTGGATCACTGGAATGCACCGCCCGGTCGTTTGGTTGACAACGGCCGGTCGTTTCATTGTACGGTCGAGTCGTTCCAATGTGAGGTGAGGGAAGTACCGTGATCGCTCTGCTGCCGGCCCTGGGCAGTTCCCTCGCCTACGGATGCGCCGACTTCCTCGGCGGCCTCGGCGCCCGCAAGGCCCATGTGCTGCGCACGGTGACGGTCGCGGCGCCGGCCAGTCTCGCCGTCGAGCTGCTGCTCTGGCCCGTCCTGGGCGCCTCGTTCTCCTGGACGGGCGCCGGATGGGGGGCGGCGTCCGGTGTGGCGTCCGCCGCGGCGTTCGCCCTGCTCTACAAGACGCTCGCGATCGGCCCCATGAACGTCCTGTCGCCCGTCACGGCGCTGGTGTCCGCCGCCCTGCCGGTCACGGTGGGACTGCTCCAGGGCGAGCACCTGGGCGTGGCCGGGCTTCTGGGCCTGCCGCTCGCCCTTGCGGCGGTGGTCCTGGTCAGCGCCGGGCCCGGAGCGCGTTCGTCGCGTCCCTCACGCACCGCACTGCTGCTCGCCCTCGGCGCGGGCGCCGCCATCGCCCTCCAGCTCGTGTGCCTGCACCAGGCGCCCTCCGACAGCGGCGTCGCCCCGCTGATCGTCGGCCGCGCGGTCTCCTCGGCCGTCATCCTGGCCGCGGCAGCCGCCATGCACCGCCGGCTCGGCGCGGAGAAACCCGCCTACGCGATCTCGGCGACCGCGGGCGTGCTCGACTCGCTGGCGAACCTGCTGTTCCTGTTCGCCGCCCGCAGCGGCGACCTCACCGTCGTGGCCGTGATCACCGCCCTCTACCCGGCCGGGACCGTCCTGCTCGCCCGCAGCGTGCTGGCCGAACGCATCCACCGCAGCCAGCTCGTCGGCCTGGGCGTCGCCGCGGCCGCCGTCAGCCTCCTCGCCCTCGCGTGAACCGCCGCGACCCCGCCACCCCCGCCCGCCCGTACGAGACAGGACCCCGCCTCATGACCGCCATCCGGATCACCCCCGCCGTCGCGGACGCCTTCCCCGGCTCGCTCATCGCCCTGGTCACCGCGGCCGGCCTGCGCGGGAAGGAACCCTGGCCCGGCACCACCGCCGCTCTCGAGGCCCTTGAGCGGCAACTCGCCGACGGCACCTGGCAGCCCGCCGACGAGACCGACCCGCGGATCGGGACGTGGCACACCGCCTACCGGGCCTTCGGGACCAATCCCCGCCGTATCCGGCCCAGCGTCGACGCCCTCGGCCGCCGCATGGCCAAGAAGGGCGTGCTGCCGCGCATCAACCCGGCCGTCGACTCGTACAACGCCGTCTCCGTCCGTCACGGCCTGCCCGCCGGCGCCTTCGACCTCGACCACATCGCCGGCGACGTCGACATCCGCTACGCCGACGGCAGCGAGGAGTTCACCCCGCTCGGCGAACCCGGGACCATCGAGAACCCCAAGCCCGGCGAGGTCGTCTACACCGACGGCACCGGCGTCCTGACCCGCCACTGGAACCATCGCGACGCCCACCGCACCCGCGTCACCGAGGACGCGGCACACGTCGTCTTCGTCCTCGAGACGCTCGACGCCGCCCGCGACGGCGACCTTCTCGCATCAGCCGCCCACGAGCTGCGGAGCCTGCTCGCCCCGCATGCCGAACGGGTCACCGTGGACTACCTCAGCCCCGCCCACCCCAGCTTCGAGGCCTGACTGCTCTCACGGGACTTGCGGGCGGCCGCGGGACTGTGCCCAGCCCGGATCGGTGATGTGGTGGGGTGCGTTCCGCCGTATCTGCCACCATCTGACGCGGTCGGGGCGGTATGTTCCCCGCGTCAACCTGCTGAAGGTACGATGACCAGGCACTTCCGCCGAATCGCCCCCGCTGCGGAGGATCCCCGTCGCACACTGGCCATGGTGGTTCCGCCGTGTCTCCCCCGTCGCGGCGGAACCACCCCCGGCGAGCACCGAACGCGTACGGGGCGGCCCTTGGTGGCCCCCGTCGGCCCGTGGATCAGCATGTCGGCCTCCCCCGCCCCAGGTTCGCGGCATTGGCGGCGTGCCCCGGCTCTGAGCCGCCGTCAGCGTCGGTTGTCACAGCTTGGCGCGCCGCCCGGTCGGTAATCGGGATCCCCACCGTCACAAGGGGCGGGTTCCGCATCATGAGCGCCGATCCTCCCCAGCCGGTTCGTCGCCCTCTTCATCGGAGACCGGGGACCGAGCCCGGGAGAAGGACCTGCATGCTCATCACCGAGACCCGTATCCGGACCGACCATCCGAACCTGTACCTGGCGCAGTTCTGCCGGCATCCCGGCCGGGCGGGCGGCCGGTTGCTGCATCTGCTGCACGTGCTGCACGGAGGCGGGACGGCGCCCCGGATCCACCGTGTCGAACGTTCGGGTGCGCGCAGGACTGTCGACGTCGGCTCGGGGCGGTGCACCCTGCACGCCGGCCCCGGCGTGCTGAACCTGCGGGTCGAGGCCGGCGACCGGGACAGCCTGGAGCGCGTCCAGCATTGGGCGGCCGAGCGCCTGCGGAGGATCAGCAAGGGCGGCGCCCTGCACGTGACCTGGCATCCGGAAGGAACCGCTGATCACTCCGGCGCCGATCACACGCCGATGGAGACGGCGGTGGTCCGTTCCCGACACGGCCTGACGATCGGCGCCGTGGCCGTGGTGACGCTGGTGGTCGCCGTCCACGTCGGTTTTGGCGTGGCCGTGCTGGAAGCCGGTCCGTGGAAGCACTGGGTCATCGGCTCCGTCCTGGCAGCCGTTCTGTTCAGGGGTGCCTACGTCCTCCGGCGGTCTGCCGGAAGGCGCCGGACGGCTCGCGACACGCGGTGACGGCCCGCGGGTCCGGTGGGTGCGGCCGGCTCCGGGGCCAGACCGCGCTGCCGGCCTTCCAGGCGCTCCGGTTCATGTGCCAGCCGCGCGGAGGCGCATGCTGCTGATGGCGGTCATCGACCTGCGCAACCCGGCGGTGCGGGCCGGGCTCGGGCCCGTGGTCATCGGACTGGCGGTCGCCGCGATCGGCCTGTCGTACGGCGCGAACGCCGGCTACGCCATCAACCCCGCCCGCGACTTCGGCCCACGCCTGTTCGCCTGGGCGGCCGGCTGGCAGGACCTCGCGCTGCCGGGCACCCTGGCCGCTCCTTCCACGACTGCTTCTGGATCCCCATCGTCGGCCCCTGGTCGGTGGCGTGATCGGGTCCTGGTCTACGACCTCCTCATCGGTGACGTCCTGCACATCCGCACGCGCATGTCCAAGCCCCCGGAGATCGGCTGTACCCGCCCCGTGGCGACCGCGGCCGAGAGGTGACCGCGGCCAGGCTTCCGCGCCGTCATGGCAACGCCGGGACGGCGCGAACGCGTGGTGGTCATCGTGGACGAGGCCACCGCCTCGCGGGTCAGGGGCGGCCGGCCGGCCGGCACCCGGAGCACGCCACTTACGGCTCCTTCCTGAGCTTCAGCGACCCCGACGGCAACGGCTGGATCCTCCAGGAGATCACCCGGCGGTTCCCCGGCCGCTGACCCGGGCGTCGGCCTCGGCCGCAGCCGGCCCGGCTCATGGCGAACATGTGCGCCCGGGCCCGGAGTTCCGGTTGGGTGCCGACGCCTGAGCCATCGGAACCGGACGAGGTCGAGAGCGGGCAGCGAGCCACCCGGGAACTGCTGGACCACGCCATCGGCAGCGTCCCGGGCGCCGGAGCCGGTCTGCCGGCCCGGCGCCCGGGACGCGTCATCGCGTCCTACCGGCTGAGGAGGCCTGTCACATGAACTGCTCGCCCTGGCCGAGACCGATCCCCGTCGTCCATGACGTGATCGTCACGCCGGCCAGGCTCACGTCGGTCTCCCCGGGAACGTAGAAGTTCGTGGCGAGCGAGCTGTGGTCCGGCATCGACAGCTTGAACGTGGTGACCTTCAGCGTGTGCTCCGGCAGGTCCGGAGCGCTGAAGCGGATGCCGGCGTGCAGCGGGGAGTCCGCGCGCAGCACCAGCTTGCCGCCGCGTCCGCGGATGCTCACGGGGATGGAGGCGGTCTGTGCGGGGGGCCCGCTCAGCGACACCTGGGGGATGTCGCTCAGCGTGCAGGCGATGCCGTCGTGCGCCAGCAGCGTCACGTCGAAGGCGCGACGGCTGAGGTCCGAGGTGTAGCCGCCGAAGTAGAAGGAGACGTCGCTGGTACGGCAGGGGCGCGGCGTCGTGCCGGTGGCCTTGGCGCTCGCGATGCCGGGAGCGGTCGTGGCCAGCACGGCCGCGGCGATCGTGGCCACGCCCGCCGCCAACAGGGTCGTTCTGCGCATGGGTGTTCCTTGGGGTGGAGGAGGGATGTCAGAAAGCGGCGAGGCCGTGCGGCATGCCCAGACCGGTCGGGCCGTCCCAGCCCTTGGCCGCGGTGCAGACGGACGTGCTGAGCCCGGGGTAGTCGGCGCACAGGTGGTACGTCTCGTTGTTTCCGGCGGTGATGTCCGTGAAGGCGGCGGCCGGGGCACGGTAGAGGGTGCGGGGTCCGTCGACGGCGGTCAGGTGGCCCGCCCGGACGAAGAGGCCCGCGATGTACGGCGCCGAGGCACTGGTCCCGCCCGCGATCACCCAGTCGAAGGGCTCGCCGCTGCTGGGGGCGTAGGTGTCGTAGACCGCCACGCCCGTCGCGGCGTCGGCGTCCGCCGACACGTCGGCGGCGGCACGGTGCCCGCCGCACGCCCCGGTCACCGAGGAGGGCTGACCATTGGCCGCCGGGAAGCGGGTCTCGCACCCGCTGCCGCCGCTCCACCAGGCGGTCGCAGGGCCGGTCGTCGGTAGGGTGACCCCGCCGACGCTGATCACCGAGGGCAGGTTGGACGGCCAGGACTGGTGGATCCCGCCGTTGAAGCCGGAGTCCCCGGTGGACGCGGTGATCGCCACCCCCTTGTGACGGAGGGCGGCCAGGAGGCCGCCGCTGGTGTTCGTCACGTCCGCGGAGTACCCGTAGCTGATGCTGACCGCAGAAGCGTGGTGGGCCACCGCGGTGTTCACCGCGCGGGCGAAGTCACCGGTGGAGACGTCGTTGTCGTCCTCGGCGTCCTGCCACGGCACCGAGATCTCCATCAGCCGGCAGGACGGGCAGGCCGCGGAGGCCATGTCGAGGTCGAGCGAGGTCTCCAGTGACACCTCCTCCTCCAGGAAGGCGCCGTGCGGTTCCTTCTTCGGGTCCTGCGGGGCCGGCTGCGCGCCGCCGGTGTAGTCCAGCAGCTGCAGGCAGCGGGACGCCGTCGTGCACGGCGGCAGGTGGTAGGTCCGCCGGTAGGCGGCCAAGTCGTGCTCCAGGGTGGGGTCGACGCCGGCGTTGATGACGGCGATGATCCCCTTGCCGGCCGACGTGCCGGGCAGTCCGTACGCCTTGTTCAGGTCGGCCGGACCGTAACCGGCGGGCAGCGAGGACCGCAGCGGCGAGCTGCTGCCCTTGTGGTCCGTGACCACCTCGCTGTGGCACCGCGGGCACACCGAGCGCACACCGTGCGAGTCCAGCAGCCGTCCGCTGCCCACCGCCTTGCGCAGAGCGGCCACGGTCTCACCGGTGTCGGCGCGGGCGTTGGACGGCGTGTCCGCGGGGCCCGCCGTGGCGGTCGGCGCCGGGGACGCCGACGACGCCGGGCCGGCGGCGAGTCCGGGGTGCAGGGCCACGGCGGTGAGCGCCGCGCCGGCCGCGACCGCCACCGAGATCTTGGCTATGCGGCCGGACAACTTCCCCGTCGTACGCGCGATGCGGCCTCGCGACGTGAATCTGTTCACGCGTTCATGAATCCTCTCCGGTCAGCAACCGGGCCGATCGGCCCAGTGCGACGCAGCTGACGTGGTTGCCCACCGGCACGCGGCGGCGGTGTGGTGTCGCCGCGCGCCGGAGGCACGTCCTGTCGTCGCGGTTGAGATGCACCCGGAGAGGAGGAAGTTCTCGGTGAGGGCAAAATCATTCCGCGATCGCCGGCGCGTCGGGTGTCCGGCCGGTGCGGGCCGCCGTTGTCGGTGCCGGATGACACCATCCGGCCATGAGCGGCGAGTCTTTCAACTGGCACACGTTCCTGACACGTTGGCAGGAGGAGTGGGTTCCGCGCACGGATGCGGACGGCGAGCGGAGTGTCCTGCCCCCGGGCAGGCCCGCGGCGGACGAGGCGGCGATCGTCGCGGCCGAGGAGCGGCTGGGACGGCGGCTGCCGCCCTCGTACCGGGAGTTCCTGGCGGTGAGCGACGGTTGGCACGTGGACGAGACGGCCGGGGTCTATCAGCTCGGTGGCATCGCGGACATCGACTGGTTCCGGGACCCGCACGGCATGACCCCGCTGTACGAGCAGGATCTCGGCGACGACCCGCGCGAGGAGGACGTCCTGCTGGCCGGGATGTGGCGGCGAGCGATGCGACTGGAGACGGACTCCGACATGTCGAACGCCCTGCTCGATCCGGGCGACAGCGACGAGGACGGCGAGTGGGCGCTGTGGGTCTTCCGCGGCTGGAGCGGTGAGCTGCCGCGGCGCTATGCGTCGTTCCGTGCGTACATGGAGGCCAAGTACCGCGGCTTCCACGCCGACCGGGCGGCGCGGCCCGACTTCGTGAACGCGACCACCCGCCTCCAGGACGCCCATGTCGAGGAGGCCCGGTCGCTGGCCCTGCGAGGGCGGTACGAGGAGGCCGTGCCGCTCCTGGAGGAGGCGATGTCCTTCGGCCGGCCATGGAGCGCCGTGCTGCTGGGCCAGCTCCGGCACCTGCTGGATCCGCGCAGTACCCGGGACTACGGCAACCTGGTGTCCGACCCGTGCTACCTGCCCGAGATCCTGCCCGTGCAGGCCATGTCACCGGCGGGCGGCGAACGGTGGCCGGGCGGACCGGACCACTGGCTCGTGATGATGACCGCCCGCGGCGTCGCACGTCAATCCGCCGAGACCGTGCTGCGCACCATGCTGGACCGCACCCATCGCTACGAGCCTCCCGGTCCCTGGGGCCGGGCCGTGGCCGAGGCACGGGAATCGGCCCGCTGGGGGGCGACCGACGCCGCGTGGCGCGTGCTGCGGGACGCCCTCCCGCTGTGGGAGGCGCCGGGGCCCCTGCTGATCGCGCCGATCGGGCTGCTCGCCGATCCGGTCCTGGGTCCGCTGATCACCCCGGAGCGCGGGCGGGAGATCCTCGCCACACCGCGGGCCGGGGAGAGCGGACCCGCTCCCGAACCGGTGCCCGATCTCGACCCGCCGGGCCTGGTCTGGCTGACGCGGCCGGCGGCGAACGGGCAGCGGATCGACGGGTACCGCTGCGTCTGGGTCGAGGGGTTCGACCCCGCCGGGCTGCCCGCGCTCATCGGCGACGAGGGCGCCGAACTGAGCCCGCCCGCGGATCCGCGCATGACGTCCCTGTGGGCCTTCAGACCCCAGGAACGAGAGGGCGCGGAACCCTGGGAGGACCGGGCCCTGGTCACGGTCGGCCGCACCGCCGAAGCGTGGGCCTTCGCCTTCGACGGCCCCACCCACCACCATCTGGGCAAACTGTTCGTATCCCCCGCGTCGGCCGCGTCCTCGGCCGGACGCGCAGTGGTGGTGTGGCGCGAACCGCTGCGCTCGTCCCTGGGTGCGCACCCGGTGGCGTTCCACCTCTCGGTGGCCGAACGGGGTGAGGAACTGTACGCGTTCACCGTGCGGGGTGCGGAGATCGAGCGCTCCGGTGCGATACCCGCGAGCCTGGACCCCGCACGGCTGTTCCGACCCGGAGACAGCGATACGGACTTCGAGGTACGCGTGCTGGAGGCGCTGCACGCCGAACTCGGTCTGTCACTTCCCCGCTTCGCGCTGACCCGGGGCAGGCTCCCGGCCTTCACCACTCGGTCCTGGACGAGGGCACCGCGCGCGGGCGAACCGTTCGTCCACGCCACCTTCCGGCTGCAGCGGAAGACGGCCGACCAGGCGCGTGAGCAGGGCAGGGAACGGGAACGGGAACTGTGATCGCGCGGGGTGCGTCGACAGGGACATGAGGGAGCGTGGTGAACCCGGCGGTGCCGTCGGCTGCCTGGTGGCGGCGGTCGGTGCGTGTGCCGGGCTCGGGGTCTGGCTGCAGGGTGCCCGGCCCGGGCTTCAGGGGAGTTTCGAGGACCGGCGGGACTGGAGCCTGCTGTACGTGGAGCTGCCCTCGATGCTGCTCGGGGTGCCGGCGATCACGCTGGCGGTCTGGGCGGTGGCGAGTGGTCTGCTCCGCCGCCGGGCGGGCACACGTGCGCGGACGGCCGTGGCGGGCGGGGCGGTCGCGGTCGTGCTCGCCGGACTGACGTGGGTGTGCCGTGCGTGGTTGGACATCCGGGTCGACGCGTTCCTTGAGGGCGATGCGTGATGTGCGTCGCCGCGCTCGCTGACGGCCGGGGAGTACGGACCGGTCCGACCCCGACGGCGTCACGCCGTCTCGGCGTACCGCTCTCCCGCGTACGCCCGGAGCACCGGTAGGACCGCGTCCGCTCCGCCCGGGAGCCGGTCCAGCCGGACCAGTGCGTAGGCACGGTGACCGTCGACCAGTTGGCTGGGACGGGCGTACGGGTGGGCGCCCGGCAGGGGCCACACCATGAGCCAGGGGCGCCGGTCGGTGGTGTGCGACGGCCGCCCGACCGAGACGGCGGCGATCTGCGACCACGCGAAGTGCCGCTCGCTCTCGGCCACCTCGCGCATGCCGATCCCGGTGGGACCGATCCGCAGCCGCAACGGCCTGCGCCAGCGGACGAAGCAGCGGACCGCCATCACCCAGCAGGGGATGACACCGACTGCCGCCGTCCCCATGAACAGCAGAGAGGTGAACACGACGTCGTAGACGATGCACACCACCGCCACGGTGAACACCACCGCGGGGACCGCCCAGATCGCCGTCCACAGGCCGGCCCGCCGATGGGCCGTGAAATCCCGCTCCCCGCCGGCGACGCTCCGTTCGGGGCCGGCGACGGTGACCGGCATCGGCGGCCGCACCTCGCGCGGCGCCGTCTCGAAGCGGGCACCGCCGTGTTCGGCGAGCGCGGCGGTGAGTTCCAGGACGCTCTGGTCCAGGTCCGCGCAGTCCACCAGCGCGTACGGCCCCCCGCCGAACATCGAGGATTCCTGCTCGCGCGGCAGCGCCACACCCGGCCGCGTCCAGAGCATCAACTGCGGCTCGGGCGGCGTCGACTCGCTGTCCCTGGCGGGGGCGTGCGACAGAGCGACCGTGCCGATCTGCTCCCAGGACAGCTCGGCGTCGTGCAGCGTGATCCCGAACCCGTCGATCCGCAGCCGGAACGGCTGCCGCGCTTTGCGGAGATTCTTCCGCCCGGTCCGGACCGCCAGCGCGGCGCCGAACACCACGTAGAGCGGGACCAGGAAGCCGGTGCGTACAGAGGCGAGAGCCCACGCCAGTGAGCCGGTCAGCAGGACGAGCCCCCAGGCCGTCCACCGCGTCCCCCGTCGTCTCAGCGTCCGTTCGACCGTGAACTCCATTGCCGACCGCCCCCTTGTCCTCCTCCACCCGGCACCATGATGCCGCCCCGAAGCGCGCCCCCACCCGCCGCGGACACGGCGGTTGCCGGTCCGTGACACCCGTGGGACACCATCCGCATTCCGCGGCCGGGCCGACGGGCTTCTTGCCGAAATGGCAGAAAACTTTGCTCCCCGGCGGCGGCCGGGGCGATCGTGCGGGCATGAATCAGAACAACGACATGGAAGCACCGGGCGGCGCGTGGGACGTGGTGGTCGTCGGAGGTGGTGCCGCCGGTCTGTCCGGCGCGCTGACCCTGGCACGGGTGCGGCGGTCGGTGCTGGTGATCGACGCGGGAGAACCCCGCAACGCACCGGCCGCCGCGGCGCACGGACTGCTGGGACGCGACGGCATCGCCCCGCTGGAACTGCTGCGAAAGGGGCGGGAGGAGGTCGCCTCCTACGGCGGCCGCGTGGTAACCGGCAGTGTCACGGCGATCCAGCGTGACGGCGACGGCTTCGTGGTCGAGTGCGGGGACGGCCGGCGGGTGACGGCGCGGCGCGTACTGGTGACCTCGGGTCTCGTCGACGAGCTGCCGGATGTGCCGGGGCTCGCGGAGCGGTGGGGCAGAGACGTGGTGCACTGCGTGTTCTGCCACGGCTGGGAGGCGCGGGACACTCCGATCGGGGTCCTCGGCAGCTTCCACCAGGCCCTGCTGTTCCGGCAGTTGTCGCGGGACGTGACGCTGTTCCTGCACACCGGGACCGATCTGACGTCCGATCAGTGGGAGCAGCTCGCCGGCCTGGGTGTCGGCGTCGTCGAGGGAACCGTCGACGGCCTGGAGGCCGACGAAGCACACCGGCTGGCCGGGGTGCGCCTGACCTCCGGGCACGTGGTGCCCGTTCGGGTGCTCGCGGTCGCCCCGCGTTTCACGGCCCGGGCGTCCTTCCTCGGCGGGCTCGGTCTCGCCGTGCGGGAGCATCCGGCGGGCTTCGGGGAGCAGTTGACGGTGGACGCCTTCGGCTTCACCGGTGTCGACGGTGTTTGGGCCGCGGGGAACGTCAGCGACCTGATGGCGGGCGTTCCGGCTGCCGCGGCGGCCGGGACGACCGCGGCCGCAGC
Source organism: Streptomyces sp. NPDC002574 (assembly GCF_042889545.1). NCBI lineage: Bacteria > Bacillati > Actinomycetota > Actinomycetes > Kitasatosporales > Streptomycetaceae > Streptomyces > Streptomyces sp. NPDC002574. Next base: position 121,761 of record NZ_JBIARB010000011.1, on the reverse strand, counting down.
CATCGTCATGGACCTGCTGACGGCCGACGCGCGCGCGGCCGCCCGGGCCCGCCGGGCGACTGCCGCGGAGGTGTTCAGCGGGCCGATGGAGGCCGAGGTGTCACGGCGCGTCCTCGGCGTCCGACAGCACGGGCTGGACCCCTTGCCGGGGGCGTGACCTCCGGCAGGGCCGGGCTCAGGCGGTGCGGGCCCTGAGGTGGGTCCGCTCGCCCTGCCGCCCGAACAGCACGAGCAGTTCGACGGTGTGCTCGCCGCCGGGGCCGAGCCGTTGCGGGGCGGTGGTGTCGAACTCGCCGACCTCGCCGCGCCGTCAGTACCGCTCCGCAGCGCGCGCGCCCGAACCCGCCGAGCCGTTCCCTCCCGCGGCTTTCGGGGGCGGCGAACGCCGTACCGTACGGGCTCCGGACGTCCGCCCGGGCCGGCGGCCACCGCCCTTTCGCGAGCGACTGGCCGGGGTCGTCAGTGGGGAAAAGTAAAAGGCAAGGAGAGCTCTCTCCTTGCCACTCTCAACTTATAGCGCACAGGGGGGCTTGCCGCAAGGCCCCGGTCAGGGCGCAGAATCGTCGGCCGACGCCACATCCCGCGGAGATGAGGGCGGACACGGACGCGCTCGGCAAGAGGTTCGACGGAGTGGGAGGCGCCGGTGCTGCTGTCGGTCACCGCGGTGCGACGGAGCACGGCCGCCTCGGAGGGATCGCAGTGATCGAGCAGTACGTGTGGGATCTTCACGAGGTCGACGAGACGCAGGTCGCGCTCGTCGGCGGCAAGGGCGCGCACCTGGGTGCGCTGTCGCGGATCGAGGGCATCAGCGTGCCGGCCGGCTTCTGCGTGACGACGGACGCCTTCCGGCGGGTCATGGCGGAAGCGCCGTCGATCGAGGAGCGGCTGGATCAGCTGTCGCGCGCCGACCTGGACGACCGGGAGGCGATCCGCGCGCTCAGCGCGAGGATCCGCCGGGACATCGAGGGGATCGCCGTCCCGGGCGATCTCGCGGCGGCGATCACCGGCGCCCTTGCGCGGCTCGGCGAGCAGGCCGCCTGTGCCGTCCGGTCCAGCGCGACGGCGGAGGACCTGCCGACGGCCTCCTTCGCCGGCCAGCAGGACACGTACCTGAACGTCGTGGGGCCGACGGCGATCCTCCGGCACATCAGCCGCTGCTGGGCCTCGCTGTTCACCGAGCGGGCCGTGACCTACCGGCGGCGGAACGGCATCGACCACCGCGCGGTCCACATGGCCGTGGTCGTGCAGCGGATGGTCTTCCCGTACGCGTCCGGCGTGCTGTTCACGGCCGACCCCGTCACGGGCAACCGCACGGTCGCCACCGTGGACGCCGGCTTCGGCCTCGGCGAGGCGCTGGTCTCCGGCCTGGTGAACCCGGACGTCTACACGGTGCGGCTCGGCGAGGTCGTCACCAGGGCGATCGCCGCCAAACAACGTGCCGTTCAGCCCCTTCCGGCCGGCGGCACGCGGGAAGTGGCGATCGACCCGCGGCGGCAGGAGCAACCGGCGCTCACGGATGAGCAGGTCGTAGGGCTCGTGGAGCTCGGGCGGCGGATCGAGGCGCACTTCGGCAGCCCGCAGGACATCGAATGGTGCCTGGACGACGACGGGTTCCGGATCGTCCAGAGCCGGCCCATCACCACACTGTTCCCCGTCCCGGAGACCGGCGACCAGGAGAACCACGTCTACGTCTCCGTCGGCCACCAGCAGATGATGACCGACCCCATGAAGCCCCTGGGCCTGTCCATGTGGCAGCTGACGGCGATGGTGCCGATGCACACGGCCGGCGGAAGGCTGTTCGTGGACGCCACCCGGCGTCTGGCCTCGCCCGCGAGCCGCGCCGCGCTCCTGGACGTCATGGGGAAGGGCGATCCGCTGGTGCGGGACGCCCTGGAGACCCTCCTCGACCGCGACGACTTCGTCCCGCCACTCCCGGACGCGAGTCCCGGGGGGCCGCCGGCCGGCGCCGCGCCGCCCCCGATCGAGACCGATCCGGCGATCGTCACCGGCCTCATCGAGCGCAGCCAGGTGTCCATCGCCGCACTGGAGCGCGACATCCGGACGAAGACGGGACCGGCGCTGTTCGCCTTCCTGCTGGAGGCCTTCGAGGAGCACAAGCGGGCCCTCGGCGATCCGCTCAACATGCAGGCGATCATGGCGGGCATGGAGGCCACCTGGTGGCTCAACGACAAGCTGCAGGAGTGGCTGGGCGAGAAGAACGCGGCTGACACGCTCACGCTGTCCGCCCCCGACAACATCACGTCGGAGATGGGACTGGCGCTGCTCGACGTCGCGGACGTGATCCGCCCGCACCCGGAGGTGGTGGCGTTCCTGCAGGGTGTCGAGGACGTCGAGGACGATGTCTTCCTGGACGAGCTGCCGAAGCTGCCGGGCGGGACCGAGGCGCGCGACGCGATCGAGGCCTACCTCGACACCTACGGCATGCGCTGCGTCGGCGAGATCGACATCACGCGGCCCCGTTGGCGCGAACGCCCCGCCACGCTCCTGCCCGCGATCCTCGACAACGTCAGGAACTTCGAACCCGGCGCCGCCGAGCGGCGCTTCGAGCAAGGGCGCCGGAAGGCGCGGCAGAAGGAACAGGACGTGCTGTCCCGGCTGCGGGCCCTGCCGGACGGGGACCGGAAGGCCGACGAGACCAAGCGGATGATCGACCGGGTCAGAACCTTCATCGGGTACCGGGAGTACCCCAAGTACGGCATCGTCAGCCGCTACTTCGTGTACAAGCGGGCGCTGCTGGGGGAGGCCGGGCGCCTTGTGCGGGCCGGTGTGCTCCCCGAGAAGGAGGACATCCACTACCTCACGTTCCAGGAACTCCACGAGGTCGTGTGCTCGCACCAGGTGGACGGCCGCCTCATCCAGCAGCGCAAGGAGGCGTTCCGGTCGTACCACGCACTCACACCGCCCCGGGTGCTCACCTCGGACGGCGAGGCCCTCACCGGGGCGTACCGGCGCGACGACGTGCCGGCCGGCGCCCTGGCCGGCCTGCCGGTCTCGGCCGGGACCGTCGAGGGAAGGGCCCGGGTCGTCCTCGACATGGCGGACGCCGATCTCGAAGCCGGCGACATCCTGGTCACGACCTTCACGGACCCCAGTTGGTCGCCGCTGTTCGTCGGCATCGCGGCCCTGGTGACGGAAGTCGGCGGCCTGATGACCCACGGCGCGGTGATCGCGCGGGAGTACGGCCTGCCGGCCGTCGTGGGCGTGGAGGGGGCCACCCGGCTGATCCGCGACGGGCAGCGGATCCGGGTGCACGGGACCGACGGGTTCGTGGAGATCCTGCCGTGACCGGCAGCGCGGAACCAGGGCCCATCTGTCCCCGCCGCACCTGCCGGGTCGTCCGGGGCTGCGCGAACCGGCATGTGTGGTGGCGGTGGGCGGATCGTCCGTCCGCCGCGTTGGAGCCCTGTCCCTGTCCGGACCTGATGGACGGCTGACGCGACGGGTCGTCGCCCCACGGGAGCGCACCGCCGGGCCCTTGTCGGGTCAGCTTTCTGGGCCGAACCGCCTCCCGCGTGATCGTTCACGGCTGAAGTCGGCGCAGGCGCAGGCTGGTCGACCGAGGGGACGGGCGTTGGTGGGACGGGCCAACAGCGGTGGCGGTCGGCTCCCGACGCTTTCCGTGCCGCGGTTCGTGGGGCGCGACCGTGAGGTCACCGCGCTCGGAGCGGCGCTCGCGCGATCCGCTGCGGCCGTTCGAGGCGCGGACCAACGACGTGAGTACGGTGTGGCAGTACACCTCCGCCGAGGCGACCAAGGGCGACGCCCCGGAGTCGAGCCCCTGCACGGGTGACGTGGTCGGCGGGAACACGGCGGCGTGCCGGCCGGAGCCGCTCATCTTCCTGCGCTACGACTTCGATCTCGCGCTGGACAACACCGTCGGGGCGGGGGAGACCCACGAGATCACCGTCGTCGGCTATTACCAGGAAAGCCTCGGGGCCCTTCCCGAGGTGACGTCCCTGAAGGCCGAGACCACTTTCGGCGGGGGCAGGACCTGGCGCCCGGCGGCCACCAGGTCCACCGGGAAGAACACCTTCACTACGACGATCAGGAATCCTCGGCCGGACCAGGCCGCCAAAGGCGTCGGACTGAGGATCAGCGCGACCGACAGCCAGGGCAACACCGTCCGGCAGACCCTCCCCACGGCTCCCGTCCCGGCCTGCTCGGCGGGCCGCCGAACAATGTCGCGGAGTAATCGAGGAAAAGCATCGCCGTGCGCATTGATATTCCCGGGGATCGGGGTTTGTCATTCATTGAACGTGTGGACATGCCATTTCAGGCATTCGCTTGACGCGGTGAACTTCGCGACGCACAGTGGGTCGCACATCGGCAAATGGCTTCCACGATATGAATACGCGAAGGACGGCGGGGCCGTGAAGCGAACGCAATCGCAGAGGTATCCGGGGCGCCACAGCGCGGCTGCGCGATGCGCGGTATCCGCCCCTGCCACCCTGCTGGTCGGACGATCACCGATGTGATCTGCGGCCGTCTGTTGCCGGGCACGGTCCAGCGGTGACCCATCGGGTCCGATGCCCACTCCTGCCTGCGCCGCCGACGGCAAGCGGCCCGCGCCACGTCGATGCGACGCAGCGCATTTCACGAGCTCCGACCACTGGCAGGACCACGATGCATCCCCTCCCGATCCCCATCCCCACGAAGCGACGGGCCGGGCGCCGCGCGGAGGGCGCCGGGTCGACAGTGGACCTGGGCAGGCGCACCGAAGTGGTGCCCGCTCTCCTCCTCATCGCGGCGATCACCTTGGGTGCGTCCTTCGCCCCTCTGGCTGTTCATCTGTCGCCCCTGCTGGTGGCGGCTCCCACGTGCATGGGGACGTTCGCACGGACCCGCTTCACGGCGGCCGTCGCCGTCGTCGCCGCGGCGGCAGTGGTCGTCGTCGACCGGCACGACGGGCTGCTGCACTCGCCGGTGCTGCCCGTTCACATCGGGGCGGTGCTGACGGTCTCGGCCTTCGTCATCGCCTCGCGGGCGCTGCACGACCGCGACTTGAGAGAACTGGCCCAGGTGAGGGCGGTGTCCGAGGCGGCCCAACGGGTGCTGCTGCGCCCCATCCCGCAGGAGTTGGGCCCCTTCCTCGTCGCGTCGCTGTATCGCGCCTCCGCGGCCCACGCGCTGGTCGGCGGCGACCTCTACGCCGCGTCCCGCACCGGTCGCACCACCCGCATCCTCATCGGCGACGTGCGGGGCAAGGGCCTTCCGGCCATCGACGACGCCTCCGCCGTCCTCGGTGCCTTCCGTGAGGCCGCCCACCGGCACCACACGCTCCCGGAACTGGCGGCCTCGCTGGAACGCAGCGTTCGCAGGCATCTGGGCGAGCTGTCCAACAGCGGGCACGACATCGGCGAGCGGTTCATCACGGCCCTGCTCATCGAACTCCCCGACGAGGAGGAGAGCGTGAGGATCGTCAGCTGCGGGCACCCGCCACCCCTGCTGCACCGGCACAGCCGCGTGGCGCTGCTGCCCGTCGCCCGGCCGGCCCCGCCCCTGGGGCTCGCGCCGGACAAGCCCATGGCGTTCCCGCTCGACACCGCCGCCTTCGGGCCCGGGGACACCCTGCTCCTCTACACCGACGGCCTGGCCGAGGCCCGCGACACCAGCGGCGACTTCTTCCCCGTGCTCGACCACGCCGCAACGTGGCCCTGGGACCGGCCCGGTCGCCTCCTGCAACAGATCAGCGCCGATGTGGACAGCCACGCGGGCCGGAACCTCCAGGACGACCTGGCCCTCATCGCCGTCCACCACCCACCGCGCCCCGTCCACGCCGGAGATGAACCATCGTGACCCTCCGCGACCCGAGTCACTGGGCTCCCCTGCCCCACCGGTCCGGTGTGCTGATCGCCGTCTACCTCGCGGCGACGTGCGCACTGCAGCTGAACGCATCCGCCGTCGGGTTGGTCCGCTGGTCGGACTACTCGGTGCCGGCCCCCCTGATGGCGGCGGCCCTGCTGCCCGTCAGGCACACCCTGGTCATCGGGGTCTCGACACTGGCGACCAGTGTGGCGATCTACGGTTTCGCGATTCCCGGGGTGTCGGACGGGGGCCGGACGGTCGTGGTCGCCGCAGCGGCCCTGTCCCTCGCACTGAGCCTCGTCATCTGCCGGGCCCGGCTCCGGCTGCAGGGCCGGCCGTGCTCCTCCGCCGCGCCGTCCGCGGGCGGTGACGGGCCGGCCGCCCGTACCGTCACCGCCCATCCGGCGCCCCATGGCGTCGGCACCCCCCTGGCCGTGGCGGGCGGCCTGCCGCCGGGCCGCCTGCCCAAGCGCGCGGCCGTCGAGCTCGCGTACTGCGGTCAGGGCGCGGAGGGCGGGCCACAGGCCCACTGGCTCGACGTGATCCCCCTGTCCGGAGCCCGGGTGGCGCTGGTCGCCGGCAGCGCGGCCGAGGACGGGGTCCCCGCCCCCGCGCTCGTCGCCGAGCTTCGCGCCGCGGTGCGCACGCTCGCCGACATCGACGTCCAGCCCGAGGAAGTGCTCATGCGCCTGCAGGACATCCTCTCCCGGCTCCGGCCCGGGTACGGGACCGCGGAAGGCGCGCCCGAGGCCATCGCCAGTTGCCTCTACGCGGTCTACGACCCCGTGACCGCGGAGTGCGCCCTCGCCTGCGCCGGTCACCCCGCGCCCACGGTCGTCACGCCTGACGGCGCGGTCACCGCCGTCGCCCTCCCCGCCGGTCCGCCGCTCGGCAGAGCGCTCCCGAACGTCGAGACCGCCGAGATCCGGCTCCCGCAGGACAGCGTGCTCCTGGTGCACACCCACTCCCTCGCACCGACCGGAAGCCGGCCGACCGCGGCCCCCGCACTCGAACTGCCCAGGGATTCCGCGGGCTCGCGGCCCTCGCTCAGCGACACCTGCCGCTCCACCGCGGAAGCCCTGCTGGCGGCGGGAGGCCACCGCGGGCTGGGTGTGATCGCCGCCCGCACCCGCACGCTCGACAGCGACCATGTGGCGAGCTGGGACCTCCCGGCCGACCCCGCGGCCGTGTCCATGGCGCGCGAACACGTCACGGGAAAGCTGACGGCCTGGGGCCTGGACAAGGCCACCCCCACCACCGCCCTCATCGTCAGCGAGCTGGTCACCAACGCCATCCGTCACGCCCAGCCACCTGTTCGCCTCCACCTGATCCGCTGCGACACGGCCCTGACCTGCGAGGTCACCGACGGCAGCACCACCTCCCCGCACCTGCGGCGGGCCCGCACCTTCGACGAGAGCGGCCGGGGACTGTTCATCGTCGCCCAGCTCACCCAGCGCTGGGGCACCCGCCATCACTCGCGGGGCAAGACCATCTGGGCCGAACACCTCCACGCGATGGAACCGGCGGGTGCGTGCCGTGAGGCAGGGGCCCGCTAGAACAGCCGTCGATGCGTACGCGCCGCGCACCGAACACGGGCGGTATCCCCGGCCGTTGAACACCCCTTGTCCCGAAGCGTCGTGACGACTGGTCACGGCGGCACGAGGAGCGGTCCGGAGTCCGAACACGCAGGCCATTGAGGCTGTTTCGTCCCTTCTGCCGCGTGTTCCGCATCATGGGCCCATCCATCCGGTACCGCCCCACCTGCATCACCTCCCCGTAGCGCCCGCGGCTCACGAGCGCCGGCGAGCGGGCCTTGACGGGTGTACGACCCATGCTTAGAGTCGTTCATAATCCCGATGCGAGTTCGAGATAATGAACAGAACGGTCGTGTGATGGTGCAGACTCAAGCTTTGGCGGGGACGCGGGTGATAGACGCGGCCACGATGGTGGCGGGGCCGCTGGGGGCGTCGATCCTGGCGGACTTCGGCGCCGACGTCGTCAAGGTGGAGCCCATCACGGGGGACGAGTCCCGGACCTTCGGGCCCGGTCGTGACGGCATGAGCGGGGTGTACTCCGGGGTCAACCGCAACAAGCGGGCGATCGCCCTCGATCTGCGCGACGAGGAGGGCCGGGAGCTCTTCCACGAGCTGTGCGCCGGCGCGGATGTGCTGATCGAGAACATGCTGCCCGGCGTGCGGGAGCGCTTCGGCCTGACTCCCGAGGACCTCGCGGAGCGCCACCCGCACCTGATCTGTCTCAGCGTCAGCGGCTACGGCGAGAGCGGGCCGCTGGCCGGGCGACCGGCGATGGATCCCGTGGCACAGGCGCTCACCGGGCTGATGCAGGCCACGGGTGAACCCCAGGGCCGCGCGATCAAGGCCGGGCCGCCGATCGCCGACAGCGCGGCCGGCTACCTGGTCGCCGTCGCGGCGCTGGTCGCGCTCCTGGCGAAGCGGCGCACCGGAGCCGGCCAGCACGGTTCGGTGTCGCTCGTCGGCTCGCTGTTCCACCTGCAGACGCCCTGGCTGGGGCAGTACCTGCTCGCCGACCACGTGCAGACGCGCGTCGGCAACGCGAGCAATTTCTACGCGCCGTACAACGCCTACCCGACCCGGGACGGCGGAGCCGTGCACGTGGTGGCCTTCAACGACCGCCACTTCGGCCGGCTGGCCCGGGTCGTCGGCGCCGACGGCCTGCTCGACGACGCGCGGTTCGCCGATGCCGCGAGTCGGCTCGCCCACCGCGAGGAGCTCGACGCGGCGCTGGCCCCCTGGTTCGCCGACCGCGACCGCGACGACGCCGTCGAACTGCTCACCGAGCAGGACGTCATCTGCGCACCGGTGCTCGCCTACGACGAGGCCGTGGTCCATCCCCAGATCCGCGCGCTGGACCTGGTGGTCGACGTCGCGCACGAGACCCTCGGGCCGCTCCAAGTGCCTGGCGTGCCCATCAAGTTGTCGGCGACCCCCGGCCGGGTCGAGCGGCCGCCGACGACTCTGGGCGAGCACACGGCCGAACTCCTCCAAGAACTCGGACACGACGACGAGGACATCGCGCGGCTGCTGGCCGGCCGAGTCGTCCGCTGATGCAGCAACTTCCGCAAAGGAGCATCACATGAAGGTTGGTATCAGGATCCCCGGTGCCGGTCCCTGGGCAGGACCCGACGCGATCAGCGAGGTGTCGCGGTACGCGGAGAAGATCGGTTTCGACTCGTTGTTCATGACCGACCACGTGGCGCTGCCCACGAAGGTGGACACGCCGTACCCCTACACGGAGAACGGCAAGTTCCTCTGGGAACCGGAGACTCCGTACCTGGACTGCCTGACGGCACTGACCTGGGCCGCGGCCGCGACGGAGACCGTCGAGCTCGGCACGTCCTGCCTGATCCTCCCCTGGCGGCCGCTGGTGCAGACGTCGAAGACGCTGGTGAGCATCGACGTCCTGTCGAAGGGCCGGCTGTCCGTCGCGATCGGTGTCGGGTGGATGAAGGAGCAGTTCGCGGCCCTGGGCGCGCCCTTCAAGGACCGTGGGCGCCGGGTGACCGAGATGGTCAACGCGATGCGGCAGATGTGGTCCGACGACGAAGTGGACTTCGACGGCGACTTCTACAACCTGCACGACTTCAAGATGTACCCGAAGCCCGTGCGCGGCACCATCCCGATCTGGTTCGCCGGTTACAGCGAGGCGTCCCTCCGGCGGATCGCCGCCATCGGCGACGGCTGGCACCCGCTGGCGGTCGGTCCCGAGGAGTACGCCGGCTACCTCGCCACCCTCCGCGCGTACGTCGAGGAGGCCGGCCGGGACGTGAGCGAGATCACCCTGACGGCACGGCCGTTGCGCAAGGCGCCCTACAACGCCGAGACCATCGAGGCCTACGGGGACCTCGGTGTCACCCACTTCGTCTGCGACACCTCGTTCGAGCACGCCACGCTCGACTCCGCGATGGAGGAGCTCCAGGCCCTCGCCGAGGCGGTCCTGCCGACCGCCCACCGCCTCCCCTGACGCCCGAGCGAAAGCGACATCGATCATGCGTGCCCTGACCTCCAGTGTTCCGCTGGTCATCGGTGACCAGCTCACAGACGCCTCGACCGGGGCGACCTTCGACACCGTCAACCCCGCCGACGGCAGCCGCATCGCGGCCGTCGCCGAGGCCACCGTCGACGACGTCGGCCGTGCCGTCGAGGCCGCGCGCAAGGGTGCCACGGCGTGGCAGCGGCTGCGGCCGTCCCAGCGCGCCCGCCTGATGCTGCGCTTCGCGGCGCTGATCGAGGCGAACAAGGACCGGCTCGCCGAGCTGCAGACCCGGGACATGGGCAAGCCGATCCGCGAGTCCCGCTCGATCGACCTGCCCATCATGATCGAGACCCTGGAGTACTTCGCCGGTCTGGTCACGAAGATCGAGGGGAGGACCACTCCGGCGCCCGGCCGCTTCCTCAACTACACGGTGCGTGAGCCGATCGGCGTGGTGGGGGCCGTCACGCCCTGGAACTTCCCGGCGGTGCAGTCCATCTGGAAGATCGCACCGGCACTGGCGACGGGCAACGCCATCGTCCTGAAGCCGGCCCAGCTGGCGCCCCTGGTGCCGGTGGCCCTGGGCGAACTGGCCCTCGAGGCCGGTATCCCGCCGGGGGTGGTCAATGTGCTACCCGGCCGTGGCACGGTGGCCGGAAACGCCCTCGTCCAGCACCCGGCCGTCGGGAAGATCACCTTCACCGGGTCCACCGAGATCGGCCAGGAGATCGGCCGGATGGCCGCCGAACGGCTCATCACCGCCTCACTGGAGCTCGGCGGGAAGTCGGCGCTGGTCGCCTTCGCCGACGCCTCACCGAAGGCGATCGCCGACGTGGTCTTCCAGGCCATGTACGGCAATCAGGGCGAGACCTGCACCGCTCCCAGCCGGCTGCTGGTCGAGCGGCCGATCCACGACGAGGTCGTCGAACTGGTCAGAGCCCGGGTCGAGTCGGCCAAGGTCGGTGACCCGCTCGACCCGGAGACGGAGATCGGTCCCCTCATCAGCGCCCAGCAGCGCCGCTCGGTCCACTCCTACGTCACCTCCGGGGTCGAGGAGGGCGCGGTCCTGGTGGCGGGGAGCGCGGAACATCCGGGGGACGCTCCCGGCCGGGGCTTCTTCTACCGGCCCGCGTTGTTCGCGGACGTGACGCCGCAGATGCGGATAGCACGCGAGGAGATCTTCGGGCCCGTGCTCGCGGTGCTGCCGTTCGAGGGCGAGGAGCAGGGGCTCGCGATGGCGAACGACACGGTCTACGGCCTCGCCGCCGGGATCTTCACCCGCGACGTCGGACGGGCGCTGCGCTTCGCCGGTTCCCTGGACGCCGGGAACGTGTGGATCAACAGCTGGGGTGTGCTCAACCCGGCCTCGCCCTACCGGGGCTTCCGGGACAGCGGTCACGGCAGCGACCTCGGCCAGAGCGCGATCGAGAGCTTCACGAAGGAGAAGAGCGTATGGGCGCGTCTCGACTAGCGCCGGATTCCGAGGGCGTTCCGACCGTCTCCCGTCTGCGGGAACTGCGGGGCGTACCACGGTGGTCGGCGGCGCCGGACTACTCGATCACGCACGACGCGCTCTTCGCACAGGATCCGGACGCGGTGGCCCTCATCACGGGCGGAGGAGACGCGCCGCCCCGGATCACCTTCGGCGAGGTCCGACGGGCCGCGCTCCGGATCGGCGGGATCCTGCGGGCACACGGCGTTCAGCCGGGCGACCGCGTCGCCCTGTATCTCGACCCCTCGCCGGCCGCCGCGGAGGTGGTCTTCGGAGTGCTGGCCGCGGGCGCCGTACTGCTGCCGATTCCCCGGCTGCTGGCGGGCACTTCCGTGGCGCACCGCCTCGGCGACTCGGCCGCGAAGGTGCTCGTCTCCGACGGGGCGGGGCTCGACCGGCTGCGCGCGACGGGATGCGGGGTCGAGGACCTCGTCGTGCTGACCGTCGACGGCGCCGAGGGCCGGGGAATCGCCGGGCAGAGGGCCGGCGCGGACCTCGACGCCCCCTACCCCGGGGGCCCGTCGCGCCCGGCGCTCCTGCTGTACACCTCCGGGACCAGCGGTCCGCCCAAGGGCGTCGTCCACGGTCATCAGGTGCTGCTCGGCCACGGCGGCGTGGACTGCGCGTTCGAGTTCTTCGAGGCGGGGGACGTCTACTACGGGACGGCGGACTGGGGTTGGATCGGCGGCCTCCTGCTGGGGCTGCTGGTCCCGTGGTCCTTCGGTGTCCCGGTGGTCGCGCACCGGCAGGCGCACTTCGACCCGGATGCGACCCTCGACCTCTTCGCGCGGTGCGGCGTCACCACCGCCTTCCTGCCGCCGTCGGTCCTGCGCCTGCTGCGGGCCAACGACCGGGCGCCGGAACGCAGGCTGCGTGCCGTCGTCACCGGCGGCGAGCCGGCCGGGCGCCCCGAGATGGAGTGGGCCAGGCGGCATCTGGCCCGTGCGGTCAACAAGGCGTACGGGCAGACCGAGGCGAACGCGCTCATCGGTGACTCGGGGGTCCTCGGCTCGGTCGACGACGACACCATGGGCGCTCCGTATCCCGGTCACCGGATCGCGCTGCTCGACGACGCCGGCCAGGAGGTGGGCCACGGCGAGGTCGGTGAGATCGCCGTGGCGCTCCCCGATCCCGTCGCCATGCTGGGCGTGTGGGACGCGGCGTCGGAGCGTCCGCTGCCGCCCGCGGGTCCCTGGCACCGGACGGGCGATCTGGCCCGGCGGGCGCACGGGCGGCGACTGGAGTACCTCGGCCGCGCCGACGACGTCATCAAGAGCCGCGGTTACCGGATCGGACCGTCGGAGATCGAGGACGCCGTCGTCAAGCACGCGCGCGTCGCCGAAGCCGCCGCGGTCGGAGTCCCGGACGACCGGCTCGGCCAGCACGTGAAGGTGTTCCTCCGCCTCGCCGACGGCGAGCCCGGGGAGCCCGCCGAGGTCGGTGACGACTTCCGCGCGGAGCTGTGCGCACTGGTGGCGGCGTCGGTCGGGCCGCATGCCAGACCTCGCGAGTTCGAGGTGGTGCCGGCCCTGCCGAGGTCCGAGACCGGGAAGCTGCTCAGACGCCGGCTCACGTCACCCACGCACCGACACACCACAACCACCGTCAATGAGTCATGAACCAATGGGAGGAACCGTCATGCGCAGGTTCTGGCACGTCGGCATCAACGTCACCGACATGGACCGTTCGATCGACTTCTACCGGCGCATCGGCTTCGAGGTCGTGCAGGACAAGGAGGTCGAGGACGCCAATCTCGCGCGGGCCTTCATGGTCGAGGGCGCCAGCAAGCTGCGCTTCGCGCACCTGCGGCTGAACGACTCGCCCGACGAGGCGCTGCTGGACGTCATCGAGTGGCGCGACGTGCCGTCGGGCGGCCGGGCGACCGCCGACCTCGTCCACCCCGGCCTGTGCCGCTTCTCGATCCTGACCGACGACATCCAGGGCGAGTACGACCGGCTGAGCGCCGAGGGCGTCGAGTTCCTGCACACGCCGCAGACCGTCATGGGTCCAGACGGTGTCAGCGGCTGGAAGCTGCTGTTCGCCCGCGACCCCGACGGCACGCTGTTCCACTTTGTCGAGCTGCTGCGGGATGCCGCTACGGTCGGGTGAAACACCCTGACCGGAAGGTAGGAAGACGTGGCGATCGGCCCTTCCCAGCAGCACGGCGCGGCCCGGGACGACGATGCGGGTGAGCAGGGCGGCGGAGTCCTCGTGCCGGCGGTGTCGCGCACCGTACGTGTGCTGGACACCCTGGCCCAGAACGCCGGCGGAGCCACCCTGACCGAGCTCGCCAACCGCTGCGGGCTCGCCAAGAGCACGGCGTCGAACCTGATCCGGACGATGGTGACCGAGGGCCTGATCAGCTACGACGCCGAAACCCGGCGCTACAACCTCGGGCCGTTGCTGGTGGAGTACGGCATCGCTGCGGTCACCCGCACCACACCGGTCACCGAGGCACGGCCGTACATGGAGGGGCTGGCCGAGCGGACCCGCCTGGCCTGCCTCGCGATCCAGCCGATGCCGGACGGGCACTTCACCGCGATCGCCAAGATGGAGAGCCGCAAGCCCATCAAGACCACGATCGAGATCGGCTCCCGCTTCGGCCGGGACGCGCCGCTGCTCAGGCGGCTGACCGCCGCGTGGCACGACGACACGCAGCCGGTCGAGGTGGACGGTGGCCCGGGGCGCGAGGAGATCCGCGCCCGTGGTTTCGCCGCCGTCTTCGGTGAGTACCGGCCGGAACTCAACGTCGTGGGGTTCCCCGTCTTCGATCGTGACGGGTACCCCTGTCTCCTGATCACCCTGCTCGGCATCGGCGACGATCTCACGCCGCACGACATCGACGAACTGGCGCCGGACCTGGTGACCGCCGCCCGGGCCATCACCGCCCGCAGCGGGGGCCAGGTCCCGGCCGACTACCCCGTCGCCGGTCCGGAGCGGCTCGCCGACTGAACCGTGCTCGACCTCACCTGCCCGGCGCATGGGCGCCGGGCCGTCCGACCCTGCCCTGGTACCGGTCATCCGGTCGTGGGCCGGGTGCCATTCCACCGGAGAGGACCAGCAAACCGTGGAGAACCACACCATCGCCGTCGTGGGAGGGACCGGCCCACAGGGCAAGGGCCTGGCCCTGCGCTTCGCCCGCGCCGGGCACCGGGTCGTCGTCGGATCCCGCTCGGCCGGGCGGGCGGAGGACGCCGCGGCCCTGATCCGGGCCCGCGCCGGCACGACCGTCGACGTACGCGGTCTCGACAACCGCACCGCCGTCGCGGCGGCCGACATCGTCCTGCTCGCCGTGCCGTGGGACGGCCACGGCGAGCTGGTCACGGACCTCGCGCCGGACCTCGACGGGAAGCTGGTGATCAGCTGCGTCAACCCGCTGGGCTTCGACCGGCGCGGCCCGTACGGATTGGCCGTCGAGGAGGGCAGCGCCGCCGAGCAGGCGCAGCGGCTGGTCCCCGACGCGGTCGTCGTGGGCGCCTTCCACCACCTGTCCGCGGTGGCGCTCTGGGAGGAGGACGGGCTCCTCGACCACGAGGACGTCCTGGTCTGCGGTGACGAACGGGCCGCGAAGGACCGGGTGGCCGACCTGGCCGCGACGGTCACCGGACGGCCCGGCATCGACGCCGGCGCCCTCCGCAACGCGCGCCAGCTCGAACCCCTCACCGCGGTGCTCATCGGCATCAACCGCCACTACAAGACACGCTCCGGCGTCGCGATCTCGGGAATCCCCGCGTGATCCTCGAACTGCGCGAGTACGTCGCGCTGCCGGGGCGGGAAGAGGAGCTGCACCGGCGTTTCGCCGAGGAGACCCTCGACCTCTTCGACGAGGTCGGTCTGGATCTGCGGGGGTTCTGGCAGGTCGTCGGCGAGCGGCGGCGGATCGTCTACGCCTGTGCGTTCGACGACGTCGCCGCTGCGGTCGCGCACTGGGAGGCCTTCAGGGCCGATCCGCGGTGGATCGCGCTGAAGGAACGCACCGAAGCGGCGGGGCCGTTGATCGAGGAGATCGTGAGCACCTACCTGGTCGAGCCCGATTACGTGGCTTCCCGCCGTGTGCCTCCGGCGGCTCCCGGCCCCCTCTGATCCCGACCGCGGCCCGTACGACCGGCCGCAGGCAGGGGGGTTGTCGCTCCGAGCAAAGGATGACGCTCATGCACCAGATCGATCTCGCCCACGTGGGGCGCGGCCCGCACGAGGAACTGGTCACCTACATCGCGGACCAGCAGGACTACTACGCCGACGAGGGTGTGCACGTCTCACTGCGGGACGGCTCCCTCTGGGACCCGGAGCGGCTGCGCCGCGGCGCCGTCATCGGGCTCGGACGGACCCTGCTGTCCCGGCTCGTGGGTGGCATCCCCTGGGTCGCGCTCAGTGCCAACACCCGGCACCCCCAGTTCTGGGTCCTGGCCCGCCCCGGCTTGAACTCCCTGGCCGACCTGGCCGGCCGACGGCTGGCGGTGCATCCCCCGCACACCGGACCCGGCTGCTTCACCCGGATCGTCCTGCGGCAGGCCGGCCTGGACCCGGACGGCGACGTCCGCACCGTCGTCCGTGCCCCGGGCGACTACAGCATGGACCTGCGCCGGCTGCGGGACGGCACGATCGACGCCGCCGTGGTCGGCGACACCATCGCTCCGGAGGCGGTGGCCGCCGAGAACCGCTGGCGGGTTCTGGCCTTCTTCGGCGACCACTTCCGGATCCCCACCGTGGGTGTGGCCGTCGACCCCACCCACGTCCCCCCGGACGACCCCGCGGTCCAGGCCGTCGTACGAGCCCAGCGGCGCGCCCTGGAGGTCATCCGGAACGATCCCGACACCACCGTGCGGTACCTCCGGTCCTTCCTCACCGGGCACACCGAGGAGGAAGTCCGGGCGCACCACGAGAAGTTCATCGCCCCGTACTTCGGCACCGACGGGCGGGCCGACGCCGTCGCCGGTGACACCGCCGACGAGACCGCCCTCACCGCGGTCGCCGCCGAGCTCGGTGTCCGGGCGACCATCACCGCGGCCGACTTCTACCGCACCGCATCCGCCAGGCCCTGACTGCGTGTCGCACGGTCCGGTGGGGAGCCGCAGCACCGTATTTTCCGAGCATCGCAGAGAGGCATGCCTGTGAAGGAGTTCCTGGTGGAGGTCACCACCCACATCCCTGACGGGACCGATCCCGCCGAGGTCGACCGCCGCCGCGCCGCGGAGGCCGTCCGGGCCGCGGAGCTCATCGCCGCCGGCCACCTGGTCCGGATCTGGCGCCCGGTGGGAGAGATGCGCAGCATCGCGCTGTGGCGCGCGGCCGACGAGGCCGAGCTGTACGACAAGGTCCTCGACACGCTGCCCCTGTGGCCGTGGATGACCTCGGTCGTCACGGCCCTCCAGCCGCACCCGAACGACCCGGGCCGGCACGCAGGGTCTTGACCGGGACCACCCTCCTGCTTAGTTTGTTCAATATCGTGGACGCAGTTCAGTAAAATGAATCGAGGGTCGATGATCAAGGGCATTCAGCTGCACGCCTGGACGGCCGGACCGAGCATGGTCGAGGTCGCCGAGGTCGCCGCCCGCGCCTTCGAGACGATCTGGGTCACCGACCAGATGCAGTCGCGAGGCGTGAGCGCCGTTCTGGGCGCGATCGCGGCGCGGACCGGGGCCGGCGTCGGCACGGCGGTCACCTTCCCGTTCGGGCGCAACCCCCTGGAACAGGCGTCGACGATGGCCACGCTGGCGGAGTTCATGCCCGCGGGCCGCCAGGTCAGCATGGGGATCGGTACCGGTGGCGGTCTGGTGAGCGCCCTGATGGACCGTTCGAATCCGGTGGGCCGCGTCGCCGAGCTGATCGGGATCTGCCGGGCGCTCTGGGCCGGCGAGACCGTCCGGCTGGGCGACTTCCCGCTCACCTGCAAGGACTTGGGGCTGCGCGACGACGCGCGGGTGTCCCTGGACTGGGTGGAGGACCCCGCGGTGCGGGTGATCGTCGCCGGCGCCGGGCCCCGGATACTGGAGATGGCCGGCGAGCTCGCCGACGGGGTGATGTGCGCGAGCAACTTCCCGGCGCACAGCCTGGCCGCTTTCCGCAGCGGCCAGTTCGACGCGGTGAGCAACCTCGACCGGCTCGAAAGCGGCCGGGAGCGCAGTATCCGCGGCGAGTTCACCCGCATCTACGGCGTGAACATCTCCGTGTCGGCCGACCGCGCCGGTGCCAAGGCCGCGGCGCGCAGGCAGGCCGCGCTGATCGTCACCCAGCAGCCGCACGAGAACCTGCAGCGGGTCGGCTTCGAGCAGTCGGACTACGCGGCGACCCGGGAGGCCGTGAAAGCGGGCGACGGCGTCCACGCCGCCGCGGAACTGCTGCCCCAGGAGATCGCCGACCAGCTGATCATCTCCGGAGCGCCCGGTGACTGCATCGAGGCGCTCACGGAGCTGCTGGAGTACGCCGCCGGCGCCGGCTTCACCGAGGCGTACGTCGGGGCTCCCGTGGGCCCCGACCCGGCGGAGGCCGTCGAGCTGCTGACCTCCCAGGTGCTCCCGGAGGTCCTGTGAGCACCGGCACGCGGCAGGTCCCGGCGCTGTGCCTCATGGAGCGCGACGGCTCCGTGGCGACGGTGACGCTGAACCGCCCGGACGCACGCAACGCGCTCAACGTCCCGCTGCTGCTGCAGCTGGTCGAGGCGCTCGAGGACGCCCGCGAGCGACGCGCGGACGTCCTGGTCCTCCGGGCGGCGGGACCCGCCTTCTGCGCGGGCGCGGACGTACGCGCCGACGACGGGAGCGCGCTCGGACAGCCGGGCCTGCGCCGGCGGCTGATCGAGCAGGTCTGCGACCTCATAGAGGCCTTCCCGGCGTCGGTCGCCGCCGTGCAGGGTCCCGCCGTCGGCGGCGGATGGGCGCTGGCCGCGGCGGCGGTGGTCACCCTGGCGGCGCCGGAGGCGTTCTTCCGCTTCCCCGAGCTCCGCCTGGGCTTCCTCCCCCCGGACGCGACCGCCCGGCGGCTCCGCGAGTCCGCCGGCCCCGCCCTCGCGTTCCGGCTGCTGGCCGCCGACGAACGCCTCACCGCGGACGAGTTGGCCCGGCTGGGACTCGTCGAGGTCGTCGCCGCCCCGGACCTCGACCGCCGCGCGCGCGAGCTCGCCGACCGGTTCGCCGCCGCGCCGGCCGACCTCCTGCACAAGCTCCGGGCGACGCTCACCGGCTGACGTGCCGTGAGGCTGCCGCCGCACCCTCCCATCACGTGACACCCGACGAAAGACAACGATCATGCGTATAAGCCCCTTCATCGACACCGAAGAACAAGCAGCCCTGCGGGCGACCGCCCGCGCGTTCCTCGCACGGCACGCGCCGGAGCGCGACGTGCGCGTCTGGGACGAGGAGGGCTCCTATCCCGAACAGCTCTACCGCGAGATCGCGAAGCTCGGCTGGTACGACATGGCCGCCGACGCGGACGAGCCCGTCGAGGACGTCGCGAGCCTGCTCGTCGCCCTGTGCGAGGAGATGGGCCGCGCCAGTTCCGATCTCGTGGCCCTGCTGAACCTCAACTTCAGCGGGATCCGCGACCTGGTCCGCTGGGGCACGCCGGAGCAGCGGCAGACCTACGTGACGCCGGTGCTCAGCGGCGACGGCCGGTTCTCGATCGCGGTGAGCGAGCCCGACGTCGGGTCGGACGCCGCGAGCGTGTCCACCAGGGCCGAGCGGGTCGACGGCGGCTGGGTGCTCAACGGCCAGAAGACCTACTGCGAGGGCGCGGGACTGCCCGGCACGGTCATGGAGTTGCTCGTCAAGGTGGGCGACGGCGACCGCAAGCGCGACGAGCTGGCGGTCTTCCTGGTGCCCGCCGACCACCCGTCGGTCGAGATCCGCCGCATGCCGGCACTGGGCCGCAACATCAGCGGCATCTACGAGGTGTTCCTGCGCGACGTCCACCTGCCCGACTCCGCACTGCTCGGCCGGCCGGGACAGGGCTGGCAGATCCTCAAGGAGCGCCTGGTACTGGAACGGATCATGATCAGTTCCGGTTTCCTCGGCAGCGTCGGATCGGTGCTGGACATGACCGTCACCTACGCCAACGAGCGCGCCCAGTTCGGCCGCACCATCTCCTCGTACCAGGGCGTCACCCTTCCGCTGGCGGAGATGTCCGTCCGCTGGGACGCCGCCCGATGCGCCGTGCAGCGCTCGGCCGCGCTCTTCGACGCGGGCCACGCCTGCGAAGTGGAGAGCACCATGGCCAAGTTCCTGAGCGGGCAGATCTACGCCGAGGCGTCCGCGCTGGCCATGCAGGTCCAGGGCGCGTACGGGTACGTCCGCGACCACACCCTGCCGATGCACCACTCCGACGGCATCATCGCCCGGGTGGTGGCCGGTCCGCCCGGCGTCCAGCTCAACGTCGTCGCCCGTTCCATGGGTCTGCGAGCCGGCTGATGCGCGACGACATCCACGCGAGGGGGCCGCGATGAGCACCGCACCCGTACGCCGTGCGCTGGCCAGGGCCCACGCCGGCAAGAACATCGACCGCGCCGAGGCCACCGCCCTGCTGGAGGCGCGCGGCGACGACCTCACCCGGCTGTGCGAGGTCGCGGCCTCCGTCCGCTCGGTGGGCCTGGAGGACGCGGGCCGGCCCGGCGTCGTGACGTACAGCAAGAAGGTCTTCGTCCCGCTCACCCGGCTGTGCCGGGACCGGTGCCACTACTGCACGTTCGCCACCACCCCGGGCCGGCTGGAGGAGCCCTACCTCACGCCGGACCAGGTGCTCGACATCGCCCGTGAGGGCGCCCGGCTGGGCTGCAAGGAAGCCCTCTTCACGCTCGGCGACCGCCCCGAGGCCCGCTGGAAGGCGGCCCGGTCCTGGCTCGAGTCGCGCGGCTACGAGGACACCCTGTCCTACGTCCGCGCGATGGCGATCCTCGTGCTGGAGGAGACCGGGCTGATCCCGCACCTCAACCCCGGCGTGATGACCTGGGCGGAGCTGCAGCGGCTCAAGCCCGTGGCCGGATCGATGGGGCTGATGCTCGAGACCACCGCCCGCTCGCTGTGGGCGGAGCCGGGCGGGTGCCACCACGGTTCGCCCGACAAGGAGCCTGCGGTGCGCCTTCGCACCATCGAGGACGCGTCGAGGACCGGCATCCCCTTCACGACGGGGATCCTCGTCGGTATCGGTGAGAGTCCGGCGGACCGCGTCGACTCCCTCCTGGAGATCCGCCGGATCGGCCGGCAGTACGGCGCCGTCCAGGAAGTGATCGTCCAGAACTTCCGGGCCAAACCCGGCACGGCGATGCGAGCCGCCCCGGACGCCGGTCTCGAGGAATACCTCGCCGTGATCGCGGTGGCACGCATCCTGCTCGGCCCGCGGATGCGGGTGCAGGCCCCGCCCAATCTCTCGGACCCCGAGGAGCTGCGCCTCCTGCTGGCGGCCGGCGTGGACGACTGGGGCGGGGTCTCGCCCCTCACGCCGGACCATGTGAACCCGGAACGGCCGTGGCCGCAGCTTGCGCGACTGGCCGAGCTGACCGCCGGGGCCGGGTTCGACCTCCGCGAACGGCTGGCCGTACAGCCGGAGTACGTGCGCGCGGGCAGCCCATGGGCGGACGCCAGGGTGCGACCGCATCTGCGGGCCCTGGCGGACCCGGCCACCGGCCTCGCCGCCGACGTGATCCCCTCCGGCCTGCCCTGGCAGGAGGTGGCCGAAGCGGTGTCCTCGGGCCGCACCGACCTGCACGTCGCGATCGACCAGGAAGGCCGGCGGACGACCGCGCGCGGCGACTTCGAGCACGCCTTCGGCGACTGGCAGGTCCTCGCGGACGAGTTGAAGGACAGGTCCGCGACACCCGGGACCACCGCTCCCGGCCGGCTGGACTCGGACGTGGCCGCCGCCCTGCGCGCGGCCGAACGCGACCCGGCGGCCCTCACCCGGGACCATGCGCTCGCGCTGGCGTACGCCGACGGTCCGGAACTCGACGCGCTGTGCCTGCTCGCCGACCAGGTCCGGCGCGCGGCGGTCGGTGACGTCGTCAGCTACGTGGTCAACCGGAACGTCAATTTCAGCAACGTCTGCTACGTCGGCTGCCGGTTCTGCGCCTTCGCCCAGCGCGCCACCGACGCGGACGCCTACCGCCTCTCGCTCGACGAGGTCGGGGAGCGCGTCGAACAGGCGTGGGCGGTCGGAGCGACGGAGATCTGCATGCAGGGGGGCATCGACCCCGGTCTGCCCAGCACCGTCCATCTCGACCTGGCCCGCGAGGTGAAGCGGCGCTGCCCGGAGATCCACCTCCACGCCTTCTCGCCGATGGAGATCATCAGCGGCGCCTCCCGGATGGGGATCTCCGTCGCCGAGTGGCTGGGCGAAGCACGGGCCGCCGGCCTCGACTCGGTCCCGGGCACGGCCGCCGAGATCCTCGACGACGAGGTCAGATGGGTGCTCACCAAGGGCAAGCTCCCGGCGGGGGAGTGGATCCGGGTCATCAGGACCGCGCACGAACTCGGCATCAGGTCCACCGCGACGATGATGTACGGCCATGTCGACGAGCCGCGCCACTGGGTCGACCACATGCGGACGCTGGTCCGGCTGCAGCGGGAGACCGGCGGATTCACCGAGTTCGTGCCGCTGCCCTTCGTGCACCAGAGCTCGCCCATCTACCTGGCGGGCATCGCCCGCCCGGGTCCGACGCCCCGCGACAACCGTGCCGTCCACGCGCTGGCGCGGCTCCTCATGCACGGCCACATCGACAACATCGCGTGCTCCTGGGTGAAACTCGCACCGGAGCAGTGCGTCGACATGGTGCGCGGCGGCGCCAACGACCTCGGCGGCACGCTGATGGAGGAGACCATCAGCCGGATGGCCGGATCGACCAACGGGTCGATGAAGACCATCGCCGGTATCAAGGAACTCGCGGCTGCGGCGGGCCGGACCACCCGGCAGCGCACCACCACGTACGACGACGTCACCGCCGAACGCGCCCAGGCGGCGCTCGGGTTCGACACCGAGGTGCAGCGTGTCGTGCCACTGAGCGTCGGGTTCCTCCGATGAGGCGGTGGGACTGGATCGTCGTGATCCCCCAGAAGGACCTCCGCCTGGCCAAGAGCCGCCTCGACCTGGACAGCCGGGACCGGCGCAGCGTGGCCCGCGCCCTGGTGCGCGACACCGTGACGGCCGCACGGGCGACCCCCGGCGTCGGCGAGGTGATCGTCGTGCTCGACCGTCCCCAGGACTTCGGCACAGTGGAAGACCTCGACGTGCGCCCCGTCCTGACCGACGGTCCCGGCCTCAACGAGGCGCTCCGGCACGGCGAACGGACGGCGCGGGCCCTGGACCCCCGGTGCGCCGTGGCGTCCCTCCCGGCGGACCTCCCCTTCGTCGAACCCGCGGTCCTCGGGCGTGCTCTGGCCTACGCGCGCGCCCACGACAGGGCGTTCCTCGCCGACGCGGAATGCCGCGGCACCACCTTGCTGACGGCCGGCCCCGGACAGGCCCTGCGGCCGTCGTACGGCGTCGAGTCGCGGGCGGCCCACCGCCGCTCCGGCGCCCACGAACTGACCGGACCCGAACTCGCGTCACTGCGGTTCGACGTCGACCACCTCGTCCATCTGTCGCTCGTCGCACCGCTCGTGAACCACTCCCACCTGTCCGACGCCCTCGGCCGGATCCACCCGGACGCGTACGGGCGCACGCCGATCGCACACACCGTTCCCGGAGGACATCCATGGGCCTGCTGAAGGACCGCACCGCCATCGTCACCGGAGGCGCCCAGGGCATCGGGCTCTCGACGGTCGAGACGTTCCTCCGCGAGGGGGCGCGGGTCGTCATCGCCGACCGCGACGCCGACGCGGCCCGCGGCGCCGCCGAACGCCTCGACGCGGGGGACCGCGTCGTGACGGTGGCGTGCGACGTCACCGTCGCCGCGGACGTGCAGAGCGCGATGGACCTGTGCGTCTCGGCGTTCGGGAGTCTCGACGTGATGGTCAACAACGCGGGCATCACCCGCGACGCGACCATGCGGACCATGACGGAGGAGCAGTTCGAGCAGGTGGTCGCCGTCCACCTCAAGGGCTGCTGGAACGGTACCCGCCTGGCCGCCGCGGTCATGCGCGAACAGCGCTCCGGCGCCGTCGTCAACCTCTCCTCCATCTCCGGCAAGGTCGGTTTCGTCGGCCAGACCAACTACTCGGCGGCCAAGGCCGGCATCGTCGGGCTCACCAAGGCCGCGGCCAAGGAGATGGCCCACCACGGCGTGCGGGTGAACGCCGTCGCCCCGGGTCTGATCCGCTCGCCGATGACCGAGGCGATGCCGGCGCACATCTGGGACGCGAAACTGGCCGAGATACCGATGCGACGTGTCGGCGAGGCGTCGGAGGTGGCGTCGGTGGCACTCTTCCTCGCGTCCGACCTCGCGTCGTACGTCACCGGGACGGTCGTCGAGGTGACCGGCGGCCGGCACATGTGACCGGGCGCGAGGACCGCTCAGAGGTCCCGTTGGTACTCGTACGTGGTGTGCGTGGCCCGGTAGCCAAGCAGGTCGTTGACGCGCCGGATGTAGGGGTTGCCGTCGGCCGTGTCGGTGAGGAGACCGCCGAGGCCCGGGTGGCGCAGGGCGGTGTGCCGGACGGACGCGGCCTTCATCCACAGGGCCAGGCCGTGACCGCGGTGTGCGGGGAGCACGGCGGTGCCGTAGTGCCGCGCGTCGCCCGTGCCGTCGCCGGGGACGGCCAGTTCGGTGAACCCCGCGACCGTCGTGTCCGTCTCGCTGATGGCGACCACGGTGTGCAGGACGTCGCCGCGTCCGGCCACGGCCTCGACCGCGGCCCGCACGCGCTCCAGGTTCCAGGGCACGGCGGCGAAGTCGACTCCGCCGGTGGGCGTGTCGTTCATGGCGTGGCGGGACGCCACGAACGTCTCGGCCAGGTGGCCGGGGACCATGCCCTCCCAGGACGCGAGCCGGTATCCGGGGTGCGGTTCCTCGGCGATCCCGGTCACGGTGGTGAGATCCGCACGGGACAGGGGGAGCGGAAGCCGCGCGGAGGTCAGCGCCAGGACCCTGCGGAAGCCGCGGGCGGCGAGAAGCCGTTCACCGCGGGAGTCCGCTGCGACGTGGCTGATGACGCGCCGTCGGCCGTTCTCGCGGGCGGCGGCCAGTGCAGCGTCCAGCAGGAGCGGCCCGATCTCCTCGTCCGGTTCCCGCGGGTGGACGTGGACGCGGAGATCGGCGAGCTGCTCCTGACCGGCCCGGGTGAACAGGCGGAGGAACGCCGACCCGAGAGGGATTCCGTCCGTGTCGGAGGCCAGCCACACCAGGCGACGGCTGGTGACGGTGACGTCGGGGTCGATCAGCGCGGTGACATGGACGGACATGGCGTCTCCTGAGGTGAGAGGGCTGGGGCGCGCAGGCGTTGCCGCCGGCGGGCGCGGGGCTTCAGCGCGCGGGGCGCGCCGCGTCCCGCAGCCTGCGCCAGGTCCGGCCCACGGACGCCAGGGTGGCGGCACGGGTGTCCGCGGACCCGGCGGGCTCCCAGGTCCGCGCCGCTTCGGCGAGCGCCCGCGGCCTCTCCGGTGCGGCCGGGGGCAGCTCCTGGCGGTACCGGGCCGCCGCGAGCAGATCCTGCGGCGTGATCGCCTCGAGTCGCGCCCGGTAGTGGCCGAGCAGCCCGTCGCCGGCCTCGGCGATCGCGGCCTCCCCCAGAGGGAGCGCGGGCAGCGACAGCCCTTGGGACACCAGGTGTTCCAGGGCGGACCGCAGGTCGCCCAGGTTGATGTCGCGGACCGTCAGCGACAGGTGGGCCGACAGTCCGGCGGCACCCACCGCCCGGTGCGCGAAGCCGCGCGGGATGTAGAGGGCGCTGCCGGGGCCGAGAACGGTGCGGAGCAGCCGGGGGGAGTGCTCGTCGTCGGCGAGCTCCCCGGGTGCCCAGTCCGCGACGGCGGGCGCGCCGTGGACGTACCAGGTCTTGCGTCCGGCGGCCTGCAGGACGAACACGTCGGCGTCGTCGCGGTGCACCGCGAGACCCTGACCGCCGGCCGGGGTGACGAAGAAGAACGCCTCCACCCGCCGGTCGAGTTCGGCCGACAGGCGGGCCACCAGCTCGCCCGTCGCGGGGTGCCACTGGTCGACGCGGCGCAGCAGCAGCGTCGCTCCGTCCCCCAGGAGGGAGAGGACCTTCGCGCGGTCGGCGAAGCCGTCGTAGGTCGTACCGTGCACCCCACGCGACGTGGTGTACGCCTCGGGCGGGACGATCACCTTGTCCGAGCGCACCATCTCCAGGTAGGGGGTGCGCAGCAGGCCGGCGTCGAAGGCGCTGTCCAGCTCCTCCAGACCGAACGGCGAGGGGGAGCTGCCCGGCTCCGGTGTGAAGGCCGCGGGCCGGCGCTGCCACTGCCGTGCGGTGAAGGCCGCGACGTCGCCGACCCACCCGGCCAGCGTGGACGACTCCATGGCGGGGACCGTCGCCGCGGGCGTGTGCGGGCTCATCCCCGGACCTCCGCCTCGAAGCGTACGGAGAGCAGCGAACGCAAGGGTATGTGGGTCTCCCGCTGTGCGTCGCCGATGGTGACGCCGTTCTCCAGGCAGACCTCCAGCAGGCGCTCGGCCAGCGGCACGACCAGGTGCCGGGCCCAGCAGCGCGCGCCGTCGAAACCGAAGGGCATGAATCCCGGCGTCCTCTCGGGATCGCTCACTCCGGACCACCGCTCCGCACGGAACACCAGCGGGTCCGACCAGTACTGCGGATCGCGGTGCATCAGCAGCGGGAACATCGCGATGTCGTCCCCGGGACCGATGGCGGGGTGCAGTGCGGTGTAGGCCTCCCCGCCGGTGCGGAACAGCATCCAGGCGGGCGGCAGGAGCCGCAGCGTCTCCCACAGGACCGGGGTGAGACTGCCCCGCGTGTACGTCGGCGTGCGGTTCATGAGCCACAGGGCGTTCGCGGCGAGCGCGGCCACACCGTCGCACAGGGTGGCCGAGGCGCGGCGGTACAGCGCGATGGCCTGCTTGCGGTCCCGGGTGCTCGACGCACCCCGGATCTGCTGGGCCAGCGCCGTGCCGCCGGAGTCGGCGCCCGGCCAGACCGCGACGGCCTGGTCGACGAGCTTGGACAGCGAGTCGGAACGTGTGACACCGCGCTTGGACAGCAGCGAGACCGGCAGCGCGTCCGACGCGTAGAGCCACCGGCGCAGGTAGGAGGTGGCGACGTCGGGCCAGGCGCCCGCCAGCAGGTGCGGCGGCGGGGGAGGGGTCCGGACACTCGCCGCGACGTCCTGCCCCAGGGCACGGATCGTTCCCGTCGCACTCTCGTGGTGGATGTCCGCGCCCGCGGCGGGCTTGAACACCGACCGCTCGGAGGCGAGTACGGGGCGCGCCGCGACGACGGCGGACATCAGATCGGGGTCCGAAACGCCCACCGTGGTCTCGTCGACCCGGAAGACCTTTTCTGTTCTCGCGAGCAGTTCCTGAATCTGCGGGGCGTACACGACCTGCCGGTCGCATGCCGCCGCAGGCGCGAGTTCTTCCATGAGGAATCCGCTTCCTTAGGGATGGCGAAGAGAATGCGTTCCCCACGAAGAGCAGAGAACTCGGTGGCCGGCCGGGGGGAATTCCGGGGGCGGTCGTGGCCGCCGCGCACCACCGTCGGCACACAGGGTGTGCCGGACATGGGGCCGCCGGTGGCGGACCAAAGGTGTGACCTGGTCCGCCGCCGGCGTGATGGATCAGATGACGTGGTACGGCCACGCGTTGCGGACCAGCTTGTCGGCCGGCTTCAGCTTCTTCACCATCGCCTGGATCATCTTCATGATTACTTCCTTTCATGGTGCACGGGCACTGCCAAGCGGCCGTGTCGGCACCGGTGTTGACCATCGGTATCCGGATTCGGTGACCGAGCGGCCACATTCAATCCCACGTGCCGGGCCCGCCATCGGCGTCCTGATGTTTCCCTGACGTGCCGGGGCGCCTTCTTGATTCGTTCGCAGCGGCCATAGCACGCGCCGGAGAGGCGGTGTTCAGCGCGGCACCACCCAGCCCGGCACCCAGGTCCCGGCCGCGTCGTGGCCGGCCGCCGCGGCGGCCAAGTGGGCGCGGAGGACGGCCAGCGCCGGGTGGGGGTTGTCGCGGTGCCAGAGGAGCGAGTGCGGGTAGACGGGCGTCGGGTCGGTCACCGGGATGCGGCGCAGGCCCTGGCCGGCGGGCCAGGCGGTGGGGGTGTCCGCCGGCGGCACCTGGGGGAGGGTGTGCCTGCCCATGAAGGTGGCCAGGGCCGGGGTGTCGGCGATGGTGTCGAGCAGCGCGTCCGAACCGAAGTTGGGGCCGGTCGCCTCGATGGCCAGGCCGAACTCGGCGACCAGGTCGTCGTAGTAGGCGGCCCACTCGGTGCCGGGGACGATGCCGGGCATCCAGATGCGGTGCCCCGCGAGCTGAGCGATCGTCACCGACCGTGCGCCCGCCAGCGCGTGGGCGGGGCCCGTCAGGAGTTCGAGCGGCTCGTCGAGCACCCGGACGGACTCGATGTCCTCGGGAAGGGGCCGGCCGGGCGCACCGACGGCGCGGAAGGACGCGTCGATCTCGCCGGACCGGATGGCGGCGACGGCCGTCTCGATGTCGAACAGCATCACCACGTCGAGATCGATCTCGGGCTGCGCGCGGTGGAAGCCGCGCATCAGGCCCGACGCCGCTCCGCGCGAGGCGATGATGTCGACGCGCAGCGGGCGGCGGCCGGTGCGCACGGACGCGACCGCGCGCTCGGCGACGCGTAGCAGTTCCCGCGCATGGGGCAGGAACGCCTGCCCGTCGATGGTGAGTCCGACGCCGCGCGCGGTGCGGGTGAACAGCCGTACGCCGAGGGTGCGTTCCAGCGCGGCGATCCGCTTGGAGACGGCCTGCTGGGTGATCCCCAGCTCGGCGGCGGCCTCCTGGAACTGTCCCGCGTCGGCGGCGGCGACGAAGGTCCGGACGGTGTCGAGGTCCATGCCCACACACTAGGGTCACAACCAATGGTTGTGGCCGCAGGCTCTGCGGTTGTTTGATCCCCGGGTGCGGCGCTCGCTTTGATGTCACCGATCGCGGACGGGTGGTGCGGGCGAGTGGCGAGGGGTGTCGGTGTCGGACATGAGGAGCGGACACCGGCTGGGGAACCGGTTCGGGTGGCTGTGGGGAGCGTACGGAACCAGTGCGCTCGGCACCTGGCTCGCCTTCGGCGCGTTCCCGCTCATCGCCATCCAGGTGCTGCACGCCGGACCGGCCGAGGTCGCCGCACTCGCCTCCGCGGGAGCCGCGGTGGGCGCGGCCGTGGCGGTGCCGCTCGGCCCGTGGGTGGAGTTCCGGCGCAAGCGGCCGGTGCTGATCGCGATGGACCTGGTGCGGTGTGCGGCGCTCCTGACCATCCCCGCCGCGTACGCGCTCGGCGTGCTCACCTTCCTCCAGCTCCTGCTGGTCTCGATCGTCGTCGCAGCGGGCGACATCACCTTCCGCGCGGCCTCGGGGGCGTTCCTGAAGACGCTGGTGCCCGCCGAGCACCTGCTCGTCGCCAACGCCCGGTTCGAGTCCACGGCCTGGACGACGACGATCGTCGGACCCCCGCTGGGCGGCGCCGCGATCGGCCTGCTCGGTCCGGTGGTGACGGTGGTGGCCGATGCCGTCAGCTACCTGCTCTCGGCCCTGGGTATCCGCGCCACGGGCGGGCACGAACCGCGGCCCGGGCGGCAGGACGCCCCGCGCATGCGGGCGAGCGACCTGCTCGACGGCTGGCGGTACATCCTCGCCGACGCCACGCTGCGTCCGCTGTTCTTCAACACCGCCCTGTTCAACGGCCTGGTCATGGCCGCCGAGCCCCTGCTGGCCGTCCTGATGCTCGGCCGGCTCGGGTTCGCGCCGTGGCAGTACGGCCTAGCCTTCGCCGCGCCCTCGATCGGCGGGCTGATCGGCTCGCGGCTGGCCCGCCCGCTGGTCACCCGGTTCGGACAGCACCAGGTCCTGGTCGCGGCCGGGACGCTGCGCGCGATCTGGCCCGTCGGCCTGGCCTTCCTGGGGCCGGGCACCGGAGGGCTGCTGCTGGTGATCGGCGTCGAGCTCGGGCTCATCTTCTGCTGCGGGGTCTTCAACCCCGTCTACGCCACCTATCGCCTCGAACGCACCACGACCCACCGGATCTCCCGCACGCTGTCCGCCTGGGCGGTGACGACCAAGGCCTCGACCGCGCTGCTGACCGGCCTCTGGGGCGTACTGGGCGGCCTGCTCGGCCCGCGTACCGCCATCGGCCTGGCCGGTGTGCTCCTGCTGGCGACCCCCCTGCTGCTCCCGCGTCGCGCGGCGGTTCGGCTCCCCGAGCGTGAGCCGGCACCGGGCCGCCCCTGACCTGCCTCCGCCACCTTCCCTGGAAGGGGGCGGAGGCAGGGCGCGGCGACCCGCACAGCCGGCGTGCCGCCGACCGGCTCGGAGGCGGGACCGGCGACGTCGGCGCCGGCATCAGGCCCGACCGGCTGGACGAGGACGCGGTGCGCCCGGTCGCGGGGGCACTGCGCGCGCTGCGCGACGCGCTGCGGCACCTGGCGGCGGAGGCCACCGGGGATCCGCGCCCCCCGGCCACCGCGCCGGGACTGGCGCGCGAGGAGGCGGTCAGCACCCTGAACGCCCTCGCGCTGGTCCGGCCCGAGCTCGTCCGGCCCGCCGGCGGTCAACCGTCACGCGCCTACCGGGGCCCCGGAACGGCCGCCGATCTTGCCGTGCGGCTCATCGCCCACCAGGCCGTCGAACTCTTCACCGGCCCCGACCGCGACCGCCTGCGCCCCTGTGTGGCACCGAACTGCCTGCTCTTCTTCGTCAAGAACCACGGCCGCCGCGAATGGTGCTCGCCGGCGTGCGGCAACCGCGTGCGCGTCGCCCGCCACTACCAGCGCCACCACCCGGCCCCGCAGAGCTGAGCAAGCGCCGATCGCCTCGTGGCGCGGGCAGGCGCCGGACTGCCCCGGAAGCCCGGACACTATGCTGAGCCCGTGGCTTTGGTGTTCGGTCGGGACGCCGTGCTGGAGCAGGCGTGGGGGGCACTCGTCCAGGGTGATCCGGTGCTGCTCGCAGGGCCGGCCGGGATAGGCAAGAGCGCGCTCTGGCGCGAACTGGTCGACCGGGCAAGGAAAGCGGGCTGGCTGGTCCTGGGGTGCGCACCGGCGGAGTCGGAGTCCTCCCTGGCGCTGGCGGCCCTGGCCGATCTGTTGCGGCCACTGGCCGACCACGTGACCGGCCTGCCGGGCCCGCAGCGGGCCGCGGCCGAGGCGGCGCTGCTCACCGCGAACGTCGGCACCGCCGTGGACGAGCGGGCGCTGGCCGCGGCCACGCGGTCCCTGCTGGACACCGCCGCGGCATCGGACCGCCGGGTCCTGGTGGCCGTGGACGACGCGCCGTGGCTGGACCCGCCCAGCGAACGGGCGTTGACGTACGCACTGCGTCGCGTACCGGGGCCGGCGATGCTGGTCAGCGCCAGGATTGGGCCCGCCGCGACCGGGACACCGCTGGATCTGGACCGCCTGCCCGCCCGTCTGCGCCGGATCGAGGTGGAGCCGCTCGGTGCCGGGGCGCTGCACCACATCCTGCGGGACCGGCTGGACGTGACGCTCAGCCGCCCGCTGCTCGCACGGATCGCCCGCGACTCCGGAGGCAACCCGCTCCTGGCGATGGAACTGGCCCGTGCGGTACTGCGGCTGCCCCGGTTGCCCTCTCCTGGTGAGGACCTTCCGTTCCCGGCCACGATGACCCGGGTGCTGGCCGACACGGTGAGTGCGCTGCCGTCGACGAGCCGCGACGCGATCCGCCTGGCGGCCCTGCTGTCCGTGGCGCGTCTGCGCGATCTTCAGGCGGCAGGAGTCGACCTGGGCGTCCTCGACGCGGCCGAGGACGCCCGGCTGCTGACCGTCACGGAGAGCGCGGTGCAGTTCAGCCACCCGCTCTATGCCGCGGCGGTCCGCGCCGGCATGCCGGCCGGACTGCGCCGCCGACTGCAGCACCGGCTGGCCGACGTCGTCGCCGATCCGGACGAGCGGGCCCGCCAACTCGCGCAGTGCGCGGTGGCACCGGACGCCGCGGTCGCGGCCGAACTCGAGGCGGCGGCCGGACGGCAGCGGCACCGGGGTGCCCCGCAGATCGCCGCCGGCCTCTACGAAC
Source organism: Streptomyces sp. NPDC002574 (assembly GCF_042889545.1). Lineage (NCBI taxonomy): Bacteria > Bacillati > Actinomycetota > Actinomycetes > Kitasatosporales > Streptomycetaceae > Streptomyces > Streptomyces sp. NPDC002574. The sequence goes on along the minus strand of NZ_JBIARB010000011.1, from coordinate 90,322 downwards.
GGGCGGCACGGCTGACGCCGTCGGAGCTCACAGCGGACCAGGGCCGCCGCCGGCTGGCGGCAGCCCGTTGTCTTTACGACAGCGGCGACTACCCGGCGGCCGCGGCGGCCGCGGACCAGGTCGCCGACGGGTGCGGCGGCGACCGGCGGGCCGAGGCGTTACTGCTGCGCGCCGAGGTCGCCTGGAGCGCCGACGAACCGCTCGCCGTCGCCGCCGGGACCGGCGAGCAGGCGCTCGCCGCGGCCTCGGACGCCTCTCCGCTGACCGGTCGTATCCACGCCTACCTGAGCATGTTCCACGACTCTCCCGAACGGGCCCGGCGCCATGCCGAGGCCGCCTGCAAGCTGCTCGCCGACGCCTCGCCCGAGGACGCCGGACTGCTGTCGGGGTCCTTGCTGCAACTGTTCTTCAACGAGGTGCGCGGCGGTCGTCCGCCCCGGCTGGAACTGCTGGACCGCGCCCTGGCGCTGGAGGGGGACCGCCCGTCCTGGCTGGGCGGCACCATCCCGGCGATCTGGTGGCGGTCCGTCGACGAACACGACCTGGCCAGAACCCGGTTGCGGGACATGCTCGACCAGGCGGTGGCACTCGGCGACGAACCCTCGCAGCACGAGTTGCTGTGCCACCTGGGCGAGACCGAACTGGTGGCCGGCCGCTACGACGCCGCCGCCCGCACGATCAGCGCCGCCCGGGATCTGGGCGAACAACTGGGCACCGGGCTTGTGGGCGAGACCCTGCTGACCGGGCAACTGCACGCGCACAGGGGCGACGTGGAGCGCGCCCGGAAGATCGCCGAGGCGGGGCTTCGCCGCGCCGAGGCCGTCGACGACCCGTGGGCCCGCCGGATCCACCTCGGTCTGACCGCCTACACCGCCCTGGTCGACGGCCGTACGGGGGACGCCGCGCTGGCCTACGGATCGCTGGCCGCCGAGGCGGACGCCACGGGGCTGGCCGAACCGCTGTCGCAGCGGTTCGAGCCGGACTGGATCGAGGCATGTGCCGCCGTCGGCGATCTGGACACCGCCCGCCGTGTCCTCGACCGGCTCGTCGAACGGCATGAGCGCCTGCCCAGGCCGTGGACGACGCTCGGTCTCGCCCGCAGCGGAGCGCTGCTGGCGGCGGCCGCGGGCGAGGACACCGCCGAGGCGGTCGGCCGGCTGGAGGCGGCCAGAGCCGCGGTTCCCCCAGGGGTGATTCCACTGGACCGCGCCCGCTGCCTGCTGGTGGCGGGCGTCGTCCATCGCCGGGCCCGCCGCAGACGCGCCGCGCGGACCGTACTGGACGCCGCGGCCGCCGAGTTCGCCGCGCTCGGTGCGGCGGCGTTCGAGCGCCGCGCCAGGAGCGAACTCGCCCGGATCGGCGGCCGGCCCCCGGCCGCACAGGAGTTGACCGCAACCGAGGAACGGGTGGCCGGGCTCGCCGCGCGCGGCCGGACCAACCGGGCCATCGCGGACGCCCTGTTCATCAGCCCGAAGACCGTCGAGGCGAACCTCGCCCGGGTCTACCAGAAGCTGGGGATCTCCAGCCGGGCCGAGCTCGGCGCCGCGATGGCCCGGCGGGGCAAGGCCGAACCGTAGGGAAACACCCGATTCGAGGATGCCGCGGCAGGCCTAGCGTCGTTGGTGTGACCAGGCGACTCTTCGCGGTGGAGCGCTACGACGACTCCGGGGGCGGATCCACGTGGCGACCACCCGTCCCGGTCGCCGCGACGGTGCGCCTGGTCGCCGCGGTGCACCTGCCCGCCGACGAGGTCGTGCTGGTGTTCGTCGAGGGGCCCGACGCCGACGTCGTCGCCGAGGCACTGGCCGAGGTCGGGTGGCCGGCGCACCGCGTCAATTTGGCAGTCCGGCTTTACCCGTGGGGGGATCAGAAGTGAAGCGCACAACCCTGACAGTGTTCTTGATGGTGTCCCTGGCCCTGACGGCCTCGGCCTGCGGCTCTTCGCCGGCGCCGTCCAGCGGCAGCGAGTCCGCCGCCCGGGGCTCCGGCGGCGGCCCGTCCGCCGGCGCCACGACCGGCTCCGGCGGCGACGGGCAGAGCGCCGCGGTCGACGCCTGCACCCTGCTCACGCCCGAGGAGGTCGCACCGGTCATCGGCAAGAACGACGGCGGACGGCCCACCTCAGGAGTGGGCGACAGCGTGTGCGGCTGGGAGAACCCGGAGACCTACCACTCGATCACCGTCAGCGTCGGCGGCCCCGGTACGGCCGCCTCCGGCGGGATCAAGGACGAACCCGGCGTCACCAGCGAGGCGGGCCCCGAGGGGATCCGCTTCCTCAGCGGCGGCATCGCGCGTTTCGCCGCGGGCGATCGCGACTGCCAGGTCCAGGTCGTCAGCGGCGCCGGGGGCGACGACGACAAGGTGACCGCCGTCAAGCTGGTCGGTCTGCTGCGCGACCGGATCTGAGAGAGGACGACGGCTGTGCCTCGGCTCTACGGGGGAGCACATCGTGATGACTGACACGACGACACCGCGCGGGTTCGTGGGCGGAACCGGCGGCACGGTACGGCGCCGGCGCAAAGCCCTCACGACCGTCGCCGCGCTGGCCGTGATGGGCGCGGGCCTGCTGGTCGCCCGGACGGCACTCGTCCCCTGGGCCTACCCGCTGCCCGGGCAGCCCCGGCTGACCGGCTACTGGCAGGGGAGCGTCGCCTATGCGGACAAGGACGTCAGACGGGTGCTGCTGCAGATCCGCCACGACGAGAACTGCTCCATGGCCTGCGACATGACCGGCGGCATCAAGGTGTGCGGATCCGGCAAGGAGACCCACGGCGGACTCGCGGGCGACGTGCACAACTGGCGCGGCAGCCGGTTCACTCTCGACCCCTACCTCCCGAGGGACAAGGGCGATGTGAACATCGAGACGCTGGACGGTGAGTGGGACGGCGAGGTGATCCGGATGCGGGCGAGGACCGAGTTCATCGACGCTTCAGGCACCTGGGGTTCCTCCCAACAGCCCCCGGACCCACCGGCCTTCGAGATGCGGCACATCGACGAGGCGGCTTTCGAGGCCGGTTGCGCCGCGGGGTGACGTTCCGACGTGGGGTGTCCGGTCGCCGCGCGGCCCCGTGCGGCGGCCCGGCCACCTACGGCGTCGTCACGACGTCCACCTTTCCGCTGGCGACGTCGTACACGAGCCCGGACACCCGTACGCCCGCCAGGCCCGGTTGGGCACGCAGCGTGTCGACGTCCAGGGCGACGGCTCGGCGCGGATCGGTGACGGCCTGCGCGGCCAGGTGGTCCTTGTCGACGTCGAAGTAGTCGGAGAGCATGTCGACTTCGCCGTCCAGGCGCGTGATCCCGCAGTCGGTGTGCTGGAGGACGACGAACTCCCATCCCGGGCCGAGGTCACCTCCTGCGGCCTGAGTGACCTTGCGGAGCATCGCCAGTTCCCGCAGCGTCGCCGGTGTGACGCGGCCACCGACGTTGCGGATGGTGGCGACCTCGCCCTGCTCCACGCCGAGCACCGTGGTCGGCTCGACCCGCGGATCCACGCATCCGATCACGATCGTCTTGAGCGAGGGCATCATCCGCAGGCCCGGGGTGTACCGGTTCGGAGCGTAGTCCGCGTTGCGGCTGGTCAGCATCTCGACTACATCCATGGTCCTGGTCCGTCCCTTGAGGTAGTCAGTGAACGAGCGGAGGGATCGCAGTCCCCGGATCCTCGCGTCCCACCGTTCACGCTAGCCCCGAGTGGTTTGATTCGCAAACCGTGGAGCGACCGCGAAAAGCCGCGAAGATCCTGATGGCTACGCCTCGGGCCCGGCCATCGACCAGCCCGGTGCGTTGTGCGTCCAGTGCAGTCCCCGGCCGTCGATGGCCTCCCCGCAGGTGCTGCAGACGGTGGCCGGCCGGACCTGATGGCCGTGGTGCTCCACGATCATGGGCGGCTCCGCGACGGCCCAGCGGTCACCCCACGCAAGGAGGGCGATGAGCAGGGGGAAGAGCTCCTTGCCGGCCTCGGTGAGGTGGTACTCGAACCGGGTGGCCTGGTACTCGTGCTTCTCGAGGATGCCGTCGGCCACGAGCGACTTCAGCCGCGCGGCGAGCCGGTCGCGCGGGGCGCCGGTGTTGCGGGCGATCTGACTGAACCGCCGGTTGCCGAACATGATCTCGCGGGCGATCAGCAACGACCAGCGGTCGCCGACCAGTTCCAGCGTGGATGCGACTGCGCAAGGCCTTCCGGGGACCACTGGGTATTCGGGCATGTTTGAGTATACCACGTCACGGTTTGTGAACCAAACCGTTCCCTGCTGCTGCACGTACCCGCGGGGGCAGGCGTAGGTGGGCCGCCGGGCCGGGTCCGTCCCTGCTGCGGCGGCTCGGACCCGCTCTCGGGCTGCACGCACCAGACCTCTTCGTGATCGCGGGCGCCGTCGTGCCCGGCGATCTGGCACCTGTTGACCCCACCGCTGGATCGTGGGTTCCCGGACTCGTCCGGGAGGCCCCTCCCGCGTTCGAGCGGTATCCGGATGGTCCCGGCGCTGTGCTCATGCGCCTGGCGCACAACCGCAACCTCGGATGGGCGGCCGTGGCCAAGATCTTCCTGGTGGTCACGGGCCGTCACTGGTCCGCCGCCACCTGGGGAACGGTCGGCAGCGGCATCACCCCCGTGACCCCTGAACTCGTCGCCGACTTCGGCGCCGTTCTCGATGTGCCTTCAGAGGATCTGGTGGCGGTGGCCGGCATCGGGCTGCCGGACCCGCCCCCGACGGCGGAGCCGAGCGTCTCCGGCGTGGCGGAGCTGATCTGGGACCTGCGGGACCTCACCGCCCGTCAACTCCGCGAGGCCGGCGACTTCGCGGACTCGCTGCGTCGCCGACTGCCGCACCTGATAACGGCGGCCCGAAGTGGTGGGAGGTCGCCGACCGACACTGTTACGGTTTGAGAAACAAACCATACGGAAGGACGGCCATGACCGCTCGAGTCACGCCCTATCTCACCTTCGGCGGCAACGCGCGCGAGGCGATGGAGTTCTACCGGTCGGTCTTCGGCGGCACGTTGGACATCGCCACGTTCGCCGACCTCCACCGGGCCGAGTCCGCGGCCCAGGAGCGGCTGATCGCCCACTCGATGCTGAAGGGGACGGCGGGCGTCGTCCTCATGGGGTCGGACACCCCGACTCCGGAGGAGCACCGGCCCGGCGGTTCCTTCTCGGTGGCGCTCGGAGGGGACGAGGCGGACCTCACCGAGTACTGGGCCGCGCTTTCCGGGGGAGGGACGGTCACGGTGCCGTTCGCCACCTCCGCGTGGGGCTCCCTGCACGGGCAGTGCGTCGACCGTTTCGGCACCGCCTGGCAGCTCAACGTGACGGGGAGACCGGCCGCTTGATCCCTGGAGGGGCGCCCAGGTTCGTCGTCGCGCACGAGCCGTTGGGCGCCCTTCGTCATGTCCCGCGGACGGTACGACGGCCGAAGGGCCGGGGTACGCGCTCCGCGGAGCTCGAACGCGAGTGGCTCAATGCCGCGCCACGTGCGCCGCATTGAGCCACTCCGCAGGGAATTCAGACGCTCGGCGCCCCCATTCTCAGTGTGCGGAGGAGCGGGTACGTCCTCCCGGGCGGGGCAGCGCCTGGACAATGCCCGCGGCGAGGCCGAGCGCGGCGAAGACCCACCAGATGTTCCGGAAGTTGCCGACATCAGGGCCCAGTTCGGAAGTCCCCAGGAGCGCGACGAAGATGCTGACGCCCAGAACGGCGCCGAGTTGCCGGAAACTGGAATTGATCGCGGAGCCGATGGCGAACTGCGCCGGAGGGAGTTTCGCGACGGCCGCGCCGGACTGCACCGGCAGCGTCAGGCCGATGCCCACGCCCGTGAGGAGGGTCCACGGCAGCCAGTGAGTGACCCAGTGCGGTGAGGCGTCCACGAAAAGGGCGAAACCGAGGCAGCCGAGGGCCCAGGTGACGGCGCCCGCGAGCAGCACGCGGCGGTGGCCGACCACGGTGGCGAGTTTGGTCGTGGAACGCGCGATGACAGTGACGACAATGGGACCCGCGGAACTCGCGAGGGCGGCACGCAGGACGGAGTAATGCCATTCCGTCTGGAGAAATATCAAGTTGGCCAGCAGCAGACCGAAGAAGGCCGTGGAAAACAGAAGCGTTGCGACGTTGATGTCCCGGAACTGACGCTCCTTGAAAAGAGTGAGGTCCATCACCGGCCGTGCGGCCTTCGATGTGCGCCACAGGAAGACGGGAAGCGCGAGGGCCGCACCGGCGAAACCGACCACGACCCAGGTGTCGGACCAGCCGCGAGAGGGGCCCTCGATGAGGGAGAAGCTGAGGAGCGCGGGAATCACGGCGACAAGGAGCGCACCCAGGGGGTCCGGCACACCCGAGGCCTGCGGGTCCCGGGACTCGTGGAGCAGACGCCTGCCGAAGGCCACGATCACCGCGGCGATCGGGACGTTGACCAGGAAGATCCAGCGCCAGGATGCGTACTCGGTGAGGAGCGCGCCGAGGGTGGGGCCGACCGCCGCGGCGGCCGCCGCCATCGCACCCCACACGCCGATCGCCACATGCCGGCGGGCCACGGGGAACTCATGAAGGACGAGCGCCAGGGACGACGGCACGACGAGCGCCGCGAAGACCGCCTGCAGCGCACGGGCGGTGATCAGCACCCCCGCGCTCGGCGCGAGTCCGCACAGGGCGCTCATCAGCGCGAATCCGGCGATGCCCACGATGAATATGTTCTTGCGCCCGTACCGGTCGGCCACTCGCCCCGCCGGGATGAGCATGGCCGCGAACACCAGGCTGTAGGCGTTGAGGACCCATGCCAGGTGGCCTGCCGTGGTGTGGAAACTGTGGCTGATGGTCTCGAAGGCGATGTTCACAATCGTGGTGTCCAAGAAGACCACGAATGCGCCGAGGCTTCCCAGGGCCAGTACCCACCGAGCCCTTCGATTGTCGGCGGACGCCTCTGCGCGAGGGTCTCCGTCAGGCCTGATCGAACTCTCCTCAACAGGCGCTCGCTCTGCATTGATCATCGTTCACCACTCCTGGTGTGTTGTGAAGTTGCTGCGTGCTCAGGTAACGTAACAATCTACGGTTTGAAAGTCCAACCATGAATATGGCTGCCCCGATGGGCAACCGGCCACGCTCCACTCCGTACTGAAAGCACGTTGGGGACGCCGGTCGTTTCGCACCCGATCCCGGGGGCGCAGCGGCCGATTGATCCGTATACGCTTTTCGCCGCTCCCTTGGAAGGGCCCGAGGAATTGAACACACCGGACAACCGGCCGACGCTGATGGTCGTTCACGCGCACCCGGACGACGAAGCGAGTCAGACGGGCGGCACCCTCGCGCGGTACGCGGCCGAGGGAATACGAACCGTTCTCGTCACCTGCACCGACGGCGGGCAGGGCGACGACATCCACGGTCGCGAACCGGGCCACCGCGACCACCGGGCGAAGGAGGTGGCCGCACGCCGGTCCCGCGAGCTGGCGATGTCCAGGACCGCGCTGGGCATCGACGAGGTGGTGCAACTGGGCCACCCGGACTCCGGCATGCACGGGTCCGTGCACGACATCGACCCTCGCGCGTTCAGCAGACTCGAGGGCGAGCCGATCGTCCGGCGGCTCGAAGCGCTGATGAACGAGTACCGGCCGGATGTGATCGTGACCTATCCGCCCAACGGGCTCTCCCGCCACCCGGATCACATCCGCACGCACGAACTGACCGTCGCCGCGGCCGGGCGTGTCCGGGAGGCGGGTGGATTCCCGCCGCGCGACAGCGGGACCGCTTCCCACCGACGCATCCCGAAGCTGTACTACATCGCCCTTTCCCACTCCCGTCTCAAGGCGGTGCGCGCCCGCGCGGAGGCGGCGTTCGGAACCGGTGTCTGGACGCCGCCCCTGGAGATCGGCGTCGCCGACGACACTGTCACCACGACGGTGGATGTCTCCGGTTTCTGGGATCAGAAACTGCGTGCCCTGGCGGCCCACGCCGGCCAGGCCGATGCCGCCGCCCTGTTGCGGGTGTTGAGCGTCAGCGGACACGAGAATCCCGTCGAGGAGTACATCCGGGTGGACCCGCCCTGGAAGGGCGGCGAGAGGGAGGGCGACCTGTTCGAGGGCATCGCCGGCGACCGCTGACACGGAACGCGACAGTGCGGCCCGGCCACTCGGCCGAGCCGGGCCGCTTGCGCGATCGCGTCGGTCCCGGCGGACAGCGCGGTGCCGGCCCGGCTGTACAGCACGGGGTTGATCCGGACCGCGGCGGCCTTCACGGGCGTCATGGTGGGGGTTCCTCGTCGGCAGGGGGTGGGGAGGCGTCGTCGGTGGAGGCGCGACGGCGGCGGGACCGCGGCGGGAGGCATTGACGCGGCATCGGGCGGACCCGCTGCCGCGTTCGTTGGCCCGCGCCGCGACCCGCCCGGGCGGCATGGTTTGAATGTCGAACCACGCAAAGCATACACTTGGTGGTTTGAAATCCAAACCTCAACGGGATGCGCCGGCCGTCGCTTTGGACGCGATCGACGACCGGTGGTGCCTGCACATCGTGCGTGCCGTCGCCTTCGGCGCCTCGCGCTGCACCGGCATCCTGCGCGCCGTCGGAGCGCCCAGGGACGTCCTGTCCTCACGGCTCCGGAAACGCACGGCGTCCGGGACGCCGTGCCCCGGGTCGACTTCCTCCATGACGCCTGCGGCGAGGAGTTCGTCGCCGAGGTCCGATGCCAGGCGTGCGGCGAGCCGGTCGGGTCGGGGCGGTTCTCCGTCCATCCCGCGTCCCCGGGATGCTGACGGCTCGCAGGCCGTCGGCCCGAAGGGCTGCCGTTCTCAGGCCGAACGGTCGTCGTAGAGGGCCCGGTTCCGGGTGACGAAGGTTTCGACGTCGAGCGGGTCGTCGCCGCCGATCTCCTTGACCAGGTCGTTCATTCCGGCGAAGACCCCGTTGCGGTAGTCGATCGCGACAGCGAGGAGGTGCTGGATGAGGTGGGGCGAGGCGTCGCGCTTCTCCAGGACGGCGGTGAACTCCTCCAGGTCGATCGGGACATAGGTGACCTCGCGGCCCAGCGCGCGTGTCATCGCCTCGGCGATCTCGTAGTGGTTGAGCTCGACGGCGCCGAAGAGCGGATAGACCTTGCCGGCGTGCGGGGCGGGGTTCTCGAGGATCGCCGCGATCACCTTCGCCTGGTCGACGGCGGCGATCGGGGCATGCCGCCCGTCCGCGAAGGGGAGTCGCAGTTCACCGGTCCCGTTCCACATGTTGATCAGCCATTCGGCGAAGAACGTGGGACGCAGGTGGGTGACCGCGGCTGTGGAACGGTCCAGCAGGCGTTCGGCGACCCAGTGCTGTCGTGCGGCGTTGCTGGCGGCCTCGCGGCGGGCGGAGATCTGGGACATGTTCACGATCGCCTCCACACCGTTCTCCTCCGCGGCCTGGGCCAGGTTCGCCGTGGCGTCCATGAGGCCGGGGAGGATCGGGTAGGTGAAGTAGGCGGCGTTGATCCCCTCGGTCGCCCGGGCCAGGGAGTCGAGGTCGAGGACATCCCCGACCACGACCTCCGCACCGAGCTCGGCCAGCCGCTCGGAGCGCTCGTCGAGGCGCCGGACCAGCGCGCGGACACGGAGGCCGCGCTGCCGCAGCAACTCGGTGGTGTGCCTGCCGGTCTGGCCGGTCGCGCCGATCACCAGAAGGTTGCGGGTCGTCATCATGCGCGCCTTTCCTCGATGTGCTCCCCTTTCCGGGTTCGGGGAGGGGAGGGATGGTGTACGGATCCGTCGGGTGGGAGGGGGTTGCCGAGCGTGACCGTGCGCGCCCGACCGGGCGTCGCCGTCGCTCCGCACGCGGTCATGAAGGTGTCGGGTGGCCGCCATTGGTCAGGGTGAACAGCTCGAAGAACAGCCGCGCGGTGTCGGCATCGCCTTCGACGACGAGGTCGCCGGAGGCGATCGCGTCATCGACGCGGACCCGGCCCCTCGCGAGGGCGTACAGCGTGGTCTTCTCGCAGACCAGGCGCATGCCCGGTCGCACCGGCGCGGGTCCGGTCTCGGCCCGGACCTGCTCGCCGTCGCCCTGCAGCCACAGCGTCTCATCGCCCACGACCAGCTCGGTGAGCGTGGTGAAGCCCGCCGCCTCCCCGGGGGCGGTCAGCCGCATGGCCACCAGGCTCCATGCGGCGCGGTCGGTGTATCCGGCCGGGGGAGGCCCGAGTCCTCCGCCCCAGGAGGCCAGGGAGGCCAGGAGCGGCATGAGGGCTTCGCCCCGCGCACCGAGTTCGTAGGCGGCGGCGTGCCCCGGGCCGCGCAGCGTCGTGCGACGCACCACGTCGTGGGCGCCGAGATGCTTCAGGCGGGCGGCGAGAAGGCTGGTTCCCATGCCCGGCAAGGCGTCGAGCAGATCGCTGTAGCGGCGAGGGCCCAGGGTGAGCTCCCGCACGATGAGCAGCGTCCACCTCTCACCGAGCACGTCGAGCGCACGGGCGATGTGGCAGATCTGTTCGTAGGAGCGACTCATGACACCTCCTGGGCGAGCAGCGGGGCGGAGAGTCCGACCCTCCCCAGCGGGTCCTCGACGACTCGCTGGACCTCCACCCAGGGTGTGCCGACGTCGCCGACGTGCCCACCCGCGAGTCGGGGGACGCAGCCGATCGCGCCGACGGCCCTGGTGCGGGCCTCACTGCCGTCGGCGGCTCCGTCCACCAGGTAGAAGTGGCGGACAGCGCTCCCCGCGGCAGAGTGGAAATGCACTCCCACCATCCACATGCTTCCCCTGTCCATGACCGTTCCCTTCCACGTGCGGGCGGGCGTCCAGACTCAAGATCAAGAAATACTTCACAAACCTTGAGTCGATGCTACTGGTTTTAGAACCAATCCGCGGGCGCACATCTTCCCGGGCGGGATACGGGGGGGATACGGGCGGGAACGGCAGCGGCGCCCGGCATCAGAACCGGGCGTCGTCATCGAGGGGGACTCCGAAGGACCTCGCGGTCCATGCGGGCACGCCGGGGCCGGTGCGAGGCCACGGGGCACGGGGTATGCGCGGCGGGGCCGATCGCCCGCCGCGCTGTGGTCAGGGGCGGGCGACGGCGTTCGAAACGGTGGCGTCCTGCAGGAGGCCGGCCTGACGCCACTCCGCAGGGGAGACACCGTAGACCGAGCGGAAGGTGCGGCTGAAGTGCGCGTGGCTCGCGAAGCCCCAGCGGTGCGCGATGGCCGCCACGGTCTGCCCCGCGAATTGGGGGCGCACGAGGTCCCTGCGGCAGGCCTCGAGCCTGAGGCGCTGGATCCACCGCCCGACGGTCATGGGCTCGCCCTGGAAGAGCTGGTACAGGTAGCGAACGGAGATGTGGTGCGTGGCCGCGACCGAGGCCGGGGAGAGCGAGGGGTCGTTCAGGTGGGAGCGGATGTAGGTGCGCAGACGCAGCAACAGGTCCGCCTCGACCGCGGGCGTGGCCGATTCCCTGATGTCGCCCTCCAGCGCGACCAGCGCCGTCAGTACGTCGACGATCCCCTGCTTGAGGAACTCCTTCGGAGCCCGCGCGCAGATGCAGTGGTCCGTCACCGTGACGAGTCCGTTCACGTACGACGCGAGGATCCCGCTGATGCCCTGGCCGGGCGAGTAGGCGCGGCCGGTGGCCAGGCGCAGTGCCGAGTCGGGGAGATCCAGCATCTCGCGCGGCACCGTGGCGACGTGCTGCCGTACCGGGCCGGCGAAGTCCAGGACGTAGGGCCTGCGGGCGTCGAGGATGACGAGCTCGCCGGCGGCGACCCGGACCTCCCGGCCGTCCTGAGCGGCGAGGCCGGTACCGGCCCGTTGCAGGCTCACGACCAGCGATTCGTCGCCGTCCGCGGCGATGAGCGGCGCGGTCCGCGTCATCCGCTGCGGGCTCGCCTCCAGGGAGCCGGCCTGGACGCCGGCGACACACGCCCGCCGTATCGCGCCATGGACCATGGCCTTCCCGCGCGTGCGGACCTCCATGCGGATGAACGCCTTGCCCACGGCGTCGGTCCAGTACTCGGTCCGCTCGTCGGGCGGTTGGATGTCCGCGCAGAATGCTTGGATCACGATGCCCTCGCACGTTGCCAGGAGTCACTGCGTCCCCGGAACCCACGCGACGCGTCCATGCGTCGCACGGACCGGGAACCCCTTACCCTGCCACCGTAAAGTCCGGCCGCGGTCACCGACGGCTTGCGGGGCGGGACTACGGGACACCCGCAGATACGCGGGAGGGGAACTGCGGGAAACCCCCGGGGCCCCTTCCGGCAGGACGTGTGATCCGCCCGGGGCGGACGGCCGTGACCGCTCCGTCCACCCGCGCGACGCCGGCCTCGGGGGCGCGGAGGTGAACGGAGCGGCCGGTCACACCGCTGAGCAGCGCAACGTGCTCCCGGTAACGGCCCAGTGCCACCGGAGTGTTGGCCGGCCGGAGGGCCTCCGCGTCTCAGACGCCGACGCGAGGGGGCGTGGCGGTTCCGTGGACGTTCTTGGCGTGGGCCGCGTATCGGCGGCGCCCCAGGACCGGGACGAGCAGCCGGACGGGCAGCGGGGCGGTCGCCAGGACGGCCTTGATGACCTCCGGGTCGCCCTCGTACATCGCCATGCCGAAGACGAGCGGCAGGTCCTTCTTCGGCACGGTCGCCATGCCGTGCTCGCCGAGCTCGTGCCATTCCACCGCGGTGAGGTGCCTCTCGGTGAGCGGCAAGATCTCCTTCTCCTCCAGCGCCATGTGCTCCACGAGCACGGTCGCGAGCCGCTCGAACGCCCCGGCGAGCTCCTCCCCGCCCAGAGCGGTGGAGCGCCACCGTTCGAGCAGTCCTGTGACCTCCGTGTGCACGGTGTCGATGGCGTGGTGCTGCGCCTCCATCGTCGGCACGATGGCGGCGGCCTCCGCACCGCCGCGCTCGACGAGCTTGGGCCACAGCAGCAGGTCCTCGCCCTCGTGGTGGGTGTGCAGGATGCGGCAGAGCAGCACCGCGTGGGCGCCGACGACCTCCGCGCGCCCGATGTCGCCCGGCGCGACGGACCAGATGAGGTCGGGAAGCAGCCTGAACTCACGGCGCAGCGCTCTGTGGGCCATGTACATGTCGCGCGTGTCGGCCATGGGTTCATCGACGAGTGGAGCCATTGTCTCTTCCTTGTACTGCCGTCCGCCGTCTCGTGACATGACGTGGCCGGTACCGGCATGAGGCGTGTGGGCATGCGGGGATCGGGACGGAGGCGGCAGCGGTGGGTGAGCCGTGCCGTCCGTCCGCCCGGACCACCCTGCCAGCGCCGCTCACGCGCCCGCATGCGTCAAATGCCCTTGGTCCGTGGCCGCGGCTGGGGTCGTTTGGCGGTGCCGCCCGTGCGCTGTCCGGGGAGGGCCCTACCGGCGTGCCCGGACCCGTCCGCGTTCGGTTGACACACCGGCCGGCCGTACGAGGCGCCGGGCATCACGGCCGGTCGAACGTGGCGGGCACCGGGAGCGAGGACCATCGCGGCAGGGGCCAGGCCACGACGAAGGCCCGGCCGATCACGTCGTCCAAGGGCACGAAGCCGCCGCCCGGTTCTTCGACGTGGGCACGGGAGTCCCTGGACGCGTCGCGGTGGTCGCCCATCACCCACAGGTGGTCCTTCGGGACCGTCACCGTGCCGACCGGGAGATCGTCGCACGGCGTGGCGCCGGGGTAGATGTAGGGCTCGTCCAGGGCCTGCCCGTTGACCTCGACGGGCTTGCCGCTCTCGCAGGTCACGGTGTCGCCGCCGACCGCGATCACGCGCTTGATCAGGTCCTGCTCGTCGGTCGAGGGCATCAGACCGACGAAGGCGAGGACTCTGGTGACCACGTTCTGGGTGGCACCGCCCTCCCGCGCGGGCTGGTCGTCCAGCCAGCCGCCCGGATCCCGGAAGACGACGACCTGGCCACGCTGCGGCTTCGCTCCGAACCACGGGGTCAACTTGTCCACCAGGACCCGGTCGCCGACCTGCAGGGTGTTCTGCATCGAGCCCGAGGGGATGGAGAAGGCCTGGACGAAGAACGTCTTGATGCCCAGGGCCATGACCAGCGCCACCACGACGAGGATCGGCAACTCCTGCCACCAGGGCCGCTGCTTGCGGACCTTGCGGGGCCGCTTCGGGTCCGCTGCCACCGGGGCGGTGTCGCCGGTCGCCGCGGTGCCGGTGCCGGTGCGGTCGTCTTCCCCGACGGTCATGGGTGCTCCTTCGTGGTGCCTGTGCGTGGTGATCTCGCCTTGCGACCGGTCAGTCTGCCGCGCGGAGGTGGGCGGGGGCCATGCGGGAGTGGTCGCGGACGGGGAAGGCGAGGGCGGCGCTGACGAGGGCGATGCCGGTGAGGCCGCCGAGGAGGATGCCTTCGTGGATGGTGAGGCGGGCGAGTTCGCGGCATCTTGGTCAAGAAGTACCGGGAGCGTAGTGCGAGATGCGGAAAACCGATCACTGCCCACATGAACACTGTGATCGGGTCATGTAACACTTTCCCGTACGGAACGCGGTGAGGAGGCGTCGCTCCCGACCCCGCCGGACGCCGAGCGTCCGGGATCGGCATCGCCCGACTGAAGCAGCCAGCAAGGACCATCCGATGCAGCCCTCGGTGTACACGACCGACGCAGGCAGCCCGCAGGGGCTGGTGGGCCGCGATGAGGATGTGGAGCGGGTCGAGCGCCTTCTCGGCTCGGTCGACGCCGGCCGCGCGGTGGTGCTGTCGGGCGAGCCCGGGGTGGGCAAGACGGCGCTGCTCAACGTGCTCGCCCAGCGGGCGCTGACCGCCGGTGCCAGGGTGCTGCGCGCGGGAGGCACGGCGCCCGAGAGCGACGTCGCGTACTCGGGGCTCAACCAGCTGCTCTTCCCTCTCTGGGAGGAGAATCCAGGGACCTTGGAAGGTGTGCACCGGGAGGCACTGCGGGTGGCGCTGGGCTTCGGCAGCGGAACGCCGCCCGAGCCGTTCCTGGTCTCCAACGCCACCTTGGTGCTGCTCCGCGGTGCGGCCGCCCAGACGCCGATTCTGCTGATCGTCGACGACCTCCAGTGGGTGGACCCGGCCAGCGCGGCCGTGCTGCACTTCGTGGCACGCCGGCTCTCGGGCAGCCGCGTCACGTGCCTGGCGGCCACCCACCGGGGAGTGCGTGGCCTTCCCGGGGGCGACGGACGGGTCGAACACGAGGTCCGGCCCTTGGACGAGGAGGCGTCGCGGCTCCTGGCCGGCATCCGCCATCCGGATCTCGCCGGACCGGCCCTGGACTGCGTCATCGCCGCCGCGCAGGGCAATCCGCTGGCGCTGGTGGAACTCCCCACCGCGTTGAGCGGACCGCAGCGTGCCGGGGTGGAGCGCCTGCCCGACCCGCTGCCGCTCAGTCGTCGCCTCCGCGAGGCCTTCGGCCCGCGCGTGGCGGCGCTGCCCGCGGCCACCCGTCGTCTGCTGCTGGTGTCCGCACTGGAGGAGACGGGGGACGTCGCCGTTCTGCAAGCCGCCGCACGACGGCTCTGTTCCGAGACCGGCCTGGCGGAGCTCGAGGCCGCCGAGCGCCACGGGCTCGTGCACACCGACCAGTTGGGCCATCGCCTGGGATTCCGGCACCCCATGATCCGAACCGCGGTTCTCGAGGCGTCCACGGCCACCGAGCGCCGTGCCGTGCACCGCGAACTCGCCGAAGTGCTGCGCGGATGGCCCGACCGGCGCGCGTACCACCTGGGGGAGGCGTGCGTGGAACTGAACGAGGGCGTCGCCGCTC
Source organism: Streptomyces sp. NPDC002574 (assembly GCF_042889545.1). Lineage (NCBI taxonomy): Bacteria > Bacillati > Actinomycetota > Actinomycetes > Kitasatosporales > Streptomycetaceae > Streptomyces > Streptomyces sp. NPDC002574. Next base: position 74,656 of record NZ_JBIARB010000011.1, on the reverse strand, counting down.
TGCTGGAGGACAGCGCTCAGCGCCTCGTGCGGCGGGGCGACGCCACGGCGGCGATCCGGGCCCTGACCAAGGCCGCGCACCTGACTCCCGGCATGGCCGACCGTGCGCGCCGGCTCTCCGCGGCCGCCTACGTACGGGCTGACGCATCGGGGGAGTTGGGCACGGCATCCCGGCTCCTGGACGATGCCAGGCGAGTCGGCACCGACGAGCGCGCGGTCCTCTACTCGGCCGCCGTCGCGGTCCACCGGCTGCTCAATGGCGACGGGGACATCGACACCGCCCACCAGATGCTCTTCAAGGCGATCGACAGCCTCGATCGTTCCCACGGTGCCTGCGATCCCGCCCTGGACGAGGCGCTCTACCTGCTCCTGCTGCTGTGCTGCCTGGGCGGCCGCCGGGAACTGTGGGTCCCGATGCGGAGGATCCTGGACCGGCTGGGGTCCGACGTGCATCCCCTGCTGGCGGTGTACGTCGCCACCCAAGGCGACCCCGCGCGCACCGCCATGGCCGCGTTGCCCGACCTGGAGGAGCTCATCGCCGGGTTGCCCCAGGAGACCGCTCCTTCGCGCATCACCCGGATCGGCGCGGTCAGCATCGCCGCCGACCGGTTCGCCGACGTGCGTGACGCCGTCTCGCGCATCTCCCCCCAAGGACGCAAGCAGATCGTCGTCCTTCCCCTCCTGTGCACGGACGCGTTTCTGACGGGCCGGTGGGACGAGGCGCTGGAACTGGCCGACCGAGGACTGCGGCTGTGCGCGGAGCTGTCCTTCGAAGCCGTCTCCTGGTACTTCCACTACTACAGGGCCGCGGTCGCGGCGGCGCGCGGTGACCACGGCACCGCCGGAGAGGCGGCGGATGTGATGGCCGCGTGGGGGACGTCGCGTGGCGCGCTCCATCCGGTGACCCTGGCGGAACACGTCCGCGTGCTGATCCGGCAGGCCGAGGGTGACTTCGAACGCGCCTACGCGCACGCGGCGGCCATCAGTCCACCCGGTCAACTGGCCCCGTACACCCCTGTGGCACTGCACGTGGTGATGGATCTGGTGGAGGCGGCGGTCCGCACCAACCGGCGGACCGAGGCGGCCGCCCATGTGGACGCCGTCCGGAGCGCGGGGATCACGGCGCTCTCCCCGCGAAGGGCCATGCTCGTCGACGCCTCGGCCGCCATCGCCGCCGAAGAGGACGAGACCGCGATCGAGTTGTTCGGGCGGGCGCTGTCGTACCCCGGCGTCCAGCAGTGGCCCTTCGACCTGGCACGCGTCACCCTGGCCCACGGCGAACGCCTTCGCAAGGCGCGGCTGACCACCGAGGCCAGGGCCTCGCTGCGCGCGGCCCTGGCGACCTTCGAGGAACTCGGGGCCCGGCCATGGGCGGACCGGGCGAGCCGCACGCTGCAGGCGAGCGGAGGGACGAGCAAGCGGGCCGAGGGACCGGAGCCCGTCATGCTCACCGCGCAGGAGCAGGAGATCGCCCACCTTGCCGCCTCCGGCCTGACCAACAAGCAGATCGCCGAGCGGCTCTACCTCTCCCCCCGCACTGTGGGGGGCCACCTGGGCCGGATCTTCCCCAAACTCGGGATCACCTCCCGCGCGGCACTGCGCGACGCCCTGCTGAGCCTGGGCCGGCGATAGCCGCGAGCGGCAGCCGCCTTCCCGCCGCGGCGGGCGGGACTGCATGAATGGGCAAGGGACCGTGCGTCACGGAGCAAGGGGCTGAAGCAGTCCCGCACCTACGGTCGACAGTGGCCCGCCCTCAAGGGGCCCCTGGGATGACCGTGAAGGAGTGACGCCGATGACGTACATGGACGAGTTCGAGGAGGAGGAGCGGGGCGACAGGCAGCCGGGTCACCATCTGGCGTTGGCAGGGATCCTGGGGGCCCTGGCCGTCTGCGCGGTGAGCGCGGTGTGCGCGATCCTGCCGTTGCACCATCCGAGTTTCGCGTGCGGCCTCGCGCCGCTGGTCACCGCCGGAGCGGTGGCCATCGTGCTGGCGCGTCTGAAGAACAGGTACCGCTCCACGGCGACGCGGGCGCGTGCGGTGTCCGACACCGTCCGGCGGGTCCTGCTGCGGCCGCTCCCCAAGCGCATCGGCGCCCTGGGAATCGCCTCCGTCTACCGTCCGTGCGGTGGCCGGGGCGAGGTCGGTGGCGACCTGTACGCGGTCGCGCGGACGGGCGGTGCGACACGCCTGATCATCGGGGACGTGTGCGGCAAGGGGCTGCCCACGTTCGAGGACGTCGCGGCCGTGCTCGGGGCCTTCCGGGAATGGGCCCCGCGCGCCGCCACCTTGACCGAGTTGTCAGGGCGTCTGGAGGAGAGCTTCCTGCGTCACCTCGCCGAGACCGAGGACGGGGCCCGCGACACGGACGAGCGCTTCGTGACCGCTCTCCTCCTGGAAGTACCGGACGGCGAGCGGCACGTCCGCATGGTCAATCGCGGACATCCGCCGCCGGTAAGGGCACACCGGGGTTCCGTCGCCCTCGTCTCGTGCTGCTCCTCGCCCCCGCTGGGCCTGCACGGTCTGCAGGACCTGGGTGCCGACGAGGACTGCTTCGAACTGGCCGCAGGGGACGCGCTCCTGCTCTACACCGACGGGCTGATCGAGGCCCGCGACGCCTCCGGGCACTGCTATCCGCTGCTGGAGCGCGCGCCGGCGTGGAACTGGATCCGGCAGGACACGGCCCGTCACCAATCCCTGCCGGACGCCCTCTCGGAGATCCTCCAGGATCTCGTCGCTCACGCCGGAGCGCTCCCGGAGGACGATCTCGCGATGGTCGCACTGACGCGGGTCCCCGATGCCGCCGCGCTTCCCCGGCCGGCCGGGCAGGCCGGCCGCGAAAGCGACGGGCAACTGCAGACGGACTGACCGACCACCGACCCGGTGGGAGAACGGACCGGCGTCCCGCGGTGAACCGCACCGCGGGGCGCCGCCCTGCTGCCGTCGTCATGGCCACCGGCTCGTCGCCAAGAAGCGCGAGATGTCCAGTGCGCATTCCGTGACCTGCCGGGCGAGGTCCTCCACACGGTCGGAGGTCAACCTCTGCGTCGGCCCCCCCAGGGTCACCGCGGCCGTCACGCTGCCATCCGTGGCATAGACGGGGGCGGCCACGGCGTTCAGGCCCAACTCCTGCTCCTCGCGGGCGAATGTCCAGCCCCTGAGCCGGATCTCGTGCAGTTGCCGGTGCAGGGCCTCCGGTTCGACGACGGTTCTGCGGGTGAAGGCGGTCGGCCCGTCGTCCAGTACGAGCTCGAGGGCATGCGGCTCATAGGCCATGAAGACCATGCCCGCGGCACTGCCGCACAGAGGCTTCACCTGGCCGACGTAGCCGTGGGGAGTGAGCGGGTGCAGGGAGTTCGCCCACACCACCGTCACCTGGTCGCGGTGTTGCCGGATCTGGAGGCCGCAGCACTCGCCGGTCCTGTCGCGGAGCGCCGCCACCGCGGGCCGGGCCGCTGTCATGAGGTCCGAGGCCACGTCCGCCGACGCCGACCACCGGATCACCCGCAGACCGACACTGTAGAAAACCCCCTCGTGCTGGAGCACGTTCTCCTCGACCAGGGCGTGCAGGATTCCCGTCAACGTCGATGACGGCATGCCGGTCATGCGGACGATTTCCGAAGCGTGCAAGCACGGGGTGTCGACGGAGAAGCAATCCATGATGCGGGACGACTTCTGGAGGACTTGTGCAGCGGAATTCACGTCATCTCTCTGCGGGCTTGCCATGTTCTCGGCCTCCGTGTGTCGTGTCACCGGGATCGAAGTGCCGCTCCCGGCGGACGGGCCATGCCTTCATGGTGCCCGCAAATATTCCGCGTCTACCCTGCGGAAAGCCCGACGGCCTTGTTTCCTTTGGTGTTCTTCGGATTCCTTTCCCGGGGACTGCGCGCAGGAGCAAGAAGCCGTGCACCGTGAGGCAAGGAACCCGGAAATGCCCGCACCTACGGTTGAGACACATGTGCCCGGAACGGCCGCAAAGGAGCGACGCCGATGACGGACGGGAAAAAGGGGGAAGGCTTGGTGACGCGGCTGGTACCGGACGAGTTGTGGGTCCTTTTCCGGCAGGTGGTGCCGCCGACCGAGGTGGTGCGCTCGCAGGGCGGCGGCCGGCGGCGGGCGGGTGACCGTGAGGTCCTGGCCGCCATCATCTTCGTGGCCACGGCCGGGTGCACCTGGCGGCAGCTCCCGCCGGTGTTCGGCCCCGCCTGGCCCACGGTCTACCGGCGTTTCACCCAGTGGAGCCGGGACCAGGTCTGGTCCCGGCTCCACGAATTCGTCCGTCGCGAACCCGGTGCCCGATGCGAACTGGACTGGCCCTGCTTCGCGATCACATCTGTCGGCGTCCGGGCGGCGGAAGAGGGTCCGTCCGGTCGGGAGCCGGTGGGCGGTCCGGAGTAGAAGTCCTACGCGTCCGGGTCCCAGTCCACGAGCCGGTCGAAGACACGTCGGTCGCCGTCCAGCTTCAGGGAGTCCAGGGGGACACGGCCGTACAGGGCCATCACCAGCTCATGGGCCGTGCCCCGCGCGGAGGCGTCGGCCGTGTCCGGGCCCTCGCCGGCAGCGGGGATGCGGGCGATCCGTGCGCCGTCGGCGGACAGCCGGACGCGCCAGGAACGCCCCTCGGTGGCGTGGTACTCGACGACGGCGGGCTCGTGCGGCCAGGCGGCCGTCGTCGAGCAGCAGGTGAACAGGAACTCGTCGACACCGTCGAGCGCGATCTCGTCCGGCAGGGGCTGCGGTGCCCCCACAGTGAGTTGGGCATCGTAGGTGTGCACCGCGAACTGCTGGAGCTGGTGCCGGGCGACGGCACCGCAGGTCTGCGGCGACTGCGACGCACCCCACCACGTCCAGCAACCGCGATCCGGGCCGGCCTCGCGCAGTGCGTCCAGCAACTCCTGCGTCGACGCGGCCAGCCAGGCCACCTGTGCCTCGCGCTCCCGGGGCACGGCCGGTGCACCCTCCGGTGCGGACTTGCCCGGGGCGTCGGGCCCCGCGGCGATGGTGGCGGCCCAGGCGCGGCGCCCGTCGCCCATGTGCTGCACCAGATCGAACAGCGTCCACTCGGGGCAGGTCGGCACCTGCACGTCGAGGCTGGGCACGGAGGCGACCGCGACGCGAAAGGCGGTCGATCGTTCGTCGATCAGCCGCAGCAGATCGGGGAACTCCAGAGTCTTGTCCACCGGGGCTGTCTATCACTGCGGTCCGGCGACCGGACAGCGATTTTTCGCAGTCCCGCGCACCTCCGGATGATGCTATGGTGCTGAAAGAGGGGTCATTTTGTCCTGCTATCGGCTAATACCCTCCTTGCGTCCCCAGGGGTGGTTCGGCCGGGCATGTCCTCAGAGGGAAGCGGAACATGCAGCAGACTCAGAGCATTCCGGAAACGTATCTCGGCGTCGGTTACACGAGGGACAAGGCCGGCCTTCCCCTGGAGGCGGTACGTGTTTCCGTCCCGCGGCCGACGGGCGACGAGGTCCTGATCCGCGTCGCCGCCTCGTCGCTGAACCCGCTGGAATACAAGCTGGCCGATCTCAACTTCATGGGGCGCACACCACCTGTTGCTCTCGGTCTCGATCTCGCCGGCGTGGTGGCCGCCGTGGGCCGGGACGTGAGCGGCGTGAGCGTCGGTGACGCGGTGGCCGCCATGGCCGACCTGAACGGTGACGGCGGCTGGAGCGCCACGGGCGGGAGTGGAGGCGAGGGCGGCTATGCCGTCAGTCGCCGATTCCTCACCGCCCGCAAGCCGCCGTCCTTGAGCTTTCGCGATGCGGCGGCGCTGCCGATGGCCTTCCTGTCCGCCTTCGCGGGTCTGTACCCGGCCGTCCAGGGCGGGGACACGGTCTACGTGCCCGGAGGTGGGGGCGGCGTCGGGCATCTCGCCGTGCAGATGGCGTCGCGCGCTCTGGGTGCCGGACTGGTCATCAGCAGCGGCAGCACGCCGCAATCGATCGCACTGGCCCGGGACTCCGGCGCCCAGCACGTCTTCGACTACAAGCGCGAGGACATCCCGGCGAAGATCGCCGGGCTGACGAGCGGCCGGGGCGTCGATGTGGTCTTCGACGCCACCTACAGCGAGCAGGGCTTCGTGGAGACCGCGAAGACCGTGCGGCGAGGCGGGAGTTGGATCGTGCTCGGCGTCGGTCCCGGCAGGACGACCCGCCTGGTCGAGACGCACAGCCCGGTGGACGCCATCCTGGCCGAGCGCGGCGCCGAGCACGTCAACGTCAACTTGCTGCGCTACTTCTCGGAACCCGCCACGCTCGACAGCGAGGCCCAGGCGTTCCTCCAGCGCGGGATGGCCCTGGCGATGGAATGGGCGGCGCGGGGACTTGTCGTCCCGCACATCAGCCAGACCGTCGACAGCACGGTGGAGGCGATCAGCGCGGCCCTGCAGTCGCTCAAGTCGGGCCACGGCGCGGTGGGCAAGGTGGCGGTGATCGTGGATCACGGCCTGACCAGGGAGAAGTGACGGGTCGTCAGGAGGGTGGGGAGCGTCGGGCCGGCTGCCGAGGTGCCGCTCAGGGCCGGCGGCGCGCGAGGATGATTCCCCCCAGCCGGCTCTCGGCAGAGGTGAGCGTCCTGTGCGTCTCGACGGCGAAACCGGCCTCTTCGAGCCAGCCCATCATGCGGGCGTGCTGCCGGCGATGGACGTAGACCTTCATCGGATGACCGCCGTAGCCCTCGGTCTTCAGCCGTGACTCGTCACCGACGTGGAAGCTGAGCAGCAGCGGCCCGCCGGGCCGGAGCACCCGGCGGAAATGGGCGAGAACCGCGCCGATCTCGTCGTCGGGGATGTGGATCAGCGAGTACCAGGCGATCAGGCCGGCCACCGAGCCGTCGGCCAGGGCGAGGTCCGTCATGGAGCCCGGATCGAACCGCACACCGGGGTGATCACGCCGGGCCACGTCGAGCATTCCCGGGGAAAGGTCGATGCCGAAGACATCCACGTCCAGTTGCCGCAGATGGCCCGTGATCCTGCCCGTGCCGCACCCCACGTCCGCGACGGGTCCCGCGCCCCTCGTACGCACCAGGTCGGCGAACAGGGCCAGGACCGCGCGCTCCTCGGGCGATTCGTCCAGGAGGTGCCGTGTCAGGTCGGCGTAGCTGTCGGCGACCGTGTCGTACGACGTCCGTGTGTCCGCCAGCCAGTCGTCCGGGTTCAGTCCGTTTCCCACCGGCCGCAGGGTACCCCGCCGGTCGACCTCTCGTACGGGAACGCGAAGGCCCCCTCCGGACGGGGAGGGGGGCCTTGTGCTGCGGGCGTGCCTCCTGTGGGGCTGCTGTCGGCTCAGATCGTCGGCGTCTCGTCGATGGTCTCCTGGTGCGGCTCCAGGACGAACCGCCAGCCGGCGCTGGGCTCCATGAACCGCACGCGGGTCGGGTAGATGTCCAGGGCGCGGCGGTCGCGGTTCTGGCCGCCTGTGCTCTTCCGTCCGCGGGTCGGCTCTTCGTACAGGTCGATCTTGACGTCCGGCACCGCGACGACTTCCTCGTTCCAGCGCTGGACGATGCCCGCGCCGAACGCCTCCCTCGCGGCGTTGTAGAGCGACTCCAGGGACGCCTGGTTCCCTTCGGGGACGAAGAGGGCGAGGTTCAGGAGGACGCCGGCGCTCCGGAGCACCTCGATTTCCTCACCGGCCTTGTCGGCGACCCATATTCCACGTTCCTCGGCATTGTCCGGAAGAACGTGGATCTCCTGACCGAAGACCGTCCTCGCGGTGAAGGAACCACCCTCGAAACTCTTCCCCGGCTTCGTGAGCGAAGCGGGGGCGTAGCATGCGAGGGTGAGATCGTCCATCTCCGCCGAGACGAAGATCTCCGCCCCGAGGCCCAATTCCGAGACCTCCTCGGTCGTGAGACGTCGGGCCATAACCTTCTCGGTGTTCACGTTGCAACCTTTCTTTGTATGCCACGAACAGATGGAAGAGTCGCTGCTCGTGACTCGGCCACGGCGCACCGGCCGGTCCGGCGGTGACCCAGGGTCGAGTGGTGTGAGGGGCGGAGCGCGTCGCTCGGCGCCGCTGCCCCGGACAAGATCCCAGACGCGGACCCGGGCAGCAACTCCGCATAGGGAAAGGCCGCGTGGGCCGCATTGTGTCGGGGCACCGCGCCGGATTCCCCGTACAAAACGCCGCGCGAGTCCCCGAAGGGCTTTCCCGGCGGGGAGTTCGATGTCAGGACTGCCGCCGGAACCGACCTTCCTCGCACGGCCCGCGGGCGAAGGCGTGTCCACGGCCGCCTCCACCGAAGTCCACGGCCGTGAGCATGCGACCACCGAGTGCGTGTCGTCGGCGCAGGGTCGTCGACGGGACCGGCAGACGACATCGAGGTGGTGGTCACGCAGGGAAGCCTAGAACACCCGTCCGACAATGCCCGGTGCCCGGCGCCGGGGGTACGTCGCCGCGCCCTACGCACGCGCGGGGGTGTGCTCCGGGCATCCGATGCCGGGAGCACACCCCCGCGGGGAGGCGCGTGTCGCGCGGTGTCCTGCCCGGTCAGGGGATCCGTACGGTCACGGACGTGCCGGGCTTGAGGGTGAGGTGCTTGCGGAAGCCGCCCGCGCGCAGTTCGGTCGTCGTCCCGCCGGTGCTGCGCACGGTCGCCTGGGTCACCTTCCCGTTGCGCCAGGACAGGTCGACCTCGAAGCCGCCGCGTGCGCCGACCCCGCGCACCGAACCCTTGGCGGCCCAGGCGTGGGGAAGCGCGGGGAGCAGTTCGATGACGCCCGGCCGGGAGTAGAGGATCATCTCCAGCGCCGCGGTGGCGCCGCCCAGGTTCGCGTCGATCTGGAAGATCGTGTAGCTGCCCTGGCTGTACATGTCGAACCAGTTGGCCGCGGTGCCGTTGCCGTTGGAGATCGACGGCCGCAGGACCGTCAGGTAGAGCTGGTAGGCCTTCTCCGCGTCCTTCAGCCGGGACCAGCACAGCGAGCGCCACGCGCACGCCCAGCCGAAGCTGTCCATTCCGCGGGCGGTGAGCAGCGCACGGACGCCTTCGAGGAGCGCGGGCGGGCTGGTGTCGGCGGCGATCCGGTCGCCCGGGTAGAAGCCGATCAGCGGGGACAGGTGCCGGTGGGTGACCTCGCCGAGGTTGTCCGGGCTCATCCATTCCTCGAGCCAGCCGGACTTCGGGCTGACCCGGGGCAGGTACAGCTTGGCCTGCATCGCGCTCAGCTCGGCGGCGAGCCCGGTGTCCCGCTGGAGCACCCGCGAGGCGGTGGTGAACTCCTCGAAGAGCTCCCACGCCAGTTCCTGCCCGTACGTGTTGCCCTTCCCGTCCGGGCCGTGCTCCGGCGACCAGGCGGTGTCGTCGATCAGGACGTCGTGCGACGTTCCGTCCGGGTCGGTGACGGTGGTGCCGATCAGGCGCGCCTGCCAGAACTCCGCCGCCCCCTTGAGGACGGGGTAGATCAGCTCCAGGTACGCGCGGTCCTGGCTGTACTCGTAGTGCCGCCACAGCGAGTTGCACAGCCAGGCGTTGCCTGAGGGGTGCCAGACCCAGCCGCTGCCGCCGTGGATGTTGGTGGAGAACGCGACCGCCCAGCCGGCGATCTTCCCGGTGCTGTTGCGGAACCGGTTGCGGTCGTTGTTGTACAGCCGCTCGGTGACGTCGGTCCAGACCGGCAGTTGGGACACGCAGTACCGGGCGAGGGCGTACGCGTTCTCGCCCAGGCCGGCCGGGTCGGCGAGCCAGTAGTTCATCTGGACGTTGATGTCGGTGTGGTAGTCGGCGTACCAGTCCGGGTTGTTGTTGTGCACCCAGATGCCCTGCAGGTTCATCGGCAGCCAGTCACGGGAGCCGGTGATGGTCAGGTAGCGGCCGTACTGGACATAGGCGGCCTCGAGCTCCGGGTCCGGTGTGGAGGTGTCGGTGTACCGCACGGCGATGCGGGACCAGGAGTCCAGGGACCGCTGCAGCGCCGACGACTCACCCAGGTCGATCGAGAACCGGTCGTAGAGCCGGTGGTAGTCGGACACATGGGTCTGCAGCAGCCGGCTGCCGGACACCTTCGCCGCCGCGGCGACCTTGGCACGGGCCACGGCGAGGGGATCGGTGGCCGGCTCGCGGAAGTCCTTCGCGGCGTCGGGGGAGTAGTCGGTGCCGCCGCACACCACGATCAGCAGCTCACGGCAGCCGGCGAAGGTGAGCTTGTCGCCGTCCACACCGACCCGGCCCGTGGCACTGACCGCGGTGACCGCCGCGGCGTAGCGCAGGCCGTTCTTGAGCTTCCCGCTGAAGGAGAGCTGCCCGTTGCCGCCCGCGGTGGTCTCGTCGTGCGTGCCGGCCAGCGAGATCGTCCCGGTGTGCGGGCCGCCGGTGAGCCGGACGACGACGACGTCGTCGGGGTGGCTGGCGTAGACCTCGCGCCGGTGCAGGTTGCCTTCGTGCTCATACGTCGCCGAGACCACGCCATTGCTCAGGTCGAGCCGGCGACGGTATGTGCTCACCGCGTCGCCGGAGTGGCCGGGCAGCGCGATCCGGAGCTTGGCCAGCAGGCCGAAGCTGCCGAAGTCGTCAGGACCGTAGGGGAGCTGGCCGTCGTCGGTGAGGGTGTCGTTGGTGCCGCCGGTCCAGAACGCGCCGTCGGTCAGGTAGAGGAAGTCGTCCGCCGGGTCGCAACCGACCAGCGCGCCCATTCGGCCGTTGCCGACCGGAAGGGCCTCTTGGATGATGCGTGCCTCGTTGGCGGGCGTGCGGTACCAGATCGTCGTTGCCTTGCCCTCCGGGACGATGTCCACGCTGGACGGGCGGACGGGTTCGGCGTGCGCGGCGAACGGAGGGAGGCCGCCCGACAGGGCGAGACCTCCGCCGGTGACCGTGGCGAGGCGGAGGAAGTCGCGGCGGGAGGAAGCGGACACGGCAAGCGTTCCTTTCCCAGGGTTGCAGGAGCCCACAAGAAGTATTCATAAATAATCAACTTGTCTCGGCCACGTCAACGGCTGGTGCCGAATTAACCCGACCTTTCTCGTGGTCATGGTTGAGGTTGTGCCTATTTAGTCCGCAATTTGCCCACGATCAGGGCGGGTTCGGGTCATCGGTGGTCCGAGTAGATCGGATGTCTGTCGCCGCATGCGCGGGGCGGTGCCCGCAGGCCGACCGCAACCCGGTGGCGTCCGGGCGGGGAGTCGGCAAGGCTTGCGCGCATGGTTTCGGTAGTGCAGAACGTGGCGATCGACTGTGCGGACGCCTATGAACTGGCCCGGTTCTGGAGTGCGGTGACCGGCCGCCCGCTGCATCCGGAGAGCGGGCCGGGTGACCGGGAGACCCAAGTGCTGTCGGCGGAGGGCCCGGTGCTGCACTTCAACCAGGTGCCCGAGTCCAGGACGACCAAGAACCGGATCCATCTGTGCCTGCGCCCGGAGACCTCGCGCGAGCAGGAGGTGGAACGGCTCCTGGAGCTCGGTGCTTCCTTCGTCGCCGATCACCGCAATCCCGACGGCTCCGGCTGGGCGGTCCTCGCCGACCCTGAAGGCAACGAGTTCTGCGTCCTCCGCAGCGACTCCGACCGGGCCGCGACGGTTTCCTGAAGCCACCTCGGGTGCCCTACCCGGGGCCGGTGCACAGGCCCGAGGTCAGTGCCGCGCGGGCCCACTCCTCCCAGGTGTCGGGGGACCAGCCGCGGTCGCGCACGAAGACCAGGTACAGCTCGGGGCTGAGCAGCCCGTACAGCAGGTCGGCGGCGCGCACGACGTCGACGTCGGGGCGGACGTCGGGCTTGGGGATCAGCGCCTTCGCCGCGGCGAGCTGGACGGTGTAGCGCGGGTCCGGGTCGGCGGCCCACTCCGCGGCGATCTGCGGGTCGGTGGCCGCGGCGGCGGCGATCAGCGGCATGATCGGGCCGACCCGGCCGAGAATCTCCCGCACTCCCCTTACGTGGGCGCGCAGTTGGCCGGCCGCGGTGGGCTCGGCGCACGCGGCGCGGAACCAGGGGCGGTCCATTGTGGCGATTGGTTCGGCGTCGCCGGCGATGGACGTGTCGACAACGTCCTTGAACAGCGCGCGCTTGGTGCGGAACACGAAGTAGACGGTCTGGACGGCCACCCCGGCGCGGTCGGCGACCTCCTGAAGGCTCGTCGCCCCGTAGCCCTGGGCGACGAACAGCTCCCGCGCGGCCGCGACGATCTTCTCGCGGGTGCGCCGCGAGCGCTCGGCCCGCTTGTCGGGTGGCTTGACGGCCCGTTTGTCGGACCCCTTGACCGCGTCCATGCCGGAAGTCTATCTCTAGAGTCAGTCACTAGAGTTGGACTCTAGATTCTTGGAGGGCAGTGATGAGGGAGACTCGCACGGCTGCGGAGCTCGACCAAGAGGCAGCTGTTCGCGGCGCGTTGGAGGACTGGTACCGGGACGGCAAGCCGCCGTGGGACAGCGGCGTCACCCCGCCCGAGCTGGTCGCCCTGGTGGAGGGGGCCCACGCGCTGACGCCCGGTCGCGTCCTCGAACTCGGCTGCGGCACCGGGACCAACGCGGTCTACCTGGCCCGGCGCGGCTGGCGGGTGGAAGCCGTCGACCTGGTCGACCGCGCGGTCCGGCAGGCCCGGGAGAAGGCCGATGCGGCGGGGGTGGACATCACGGTCCTGTGCGGGGACGCCACCCGGCTGGACGAGGTGGGGGTGCCCGGCCCGTACGACCTCTTCTTCGATCTGAGCTGCTACTGCGGCATTCCGCCGCACCGACGCGACGCCTACGCGGCCGGTCTGACGACGCGCTCCGCCCCGGGAGCGCGGCTGCTCATGTTCGGGTACGGACCCGACGGCCCCGAGGATGTGATCTCCGGCGTCACCGCGGACGAACTCCGCGCCAGGTTCGCCGGGTGGGAGCTGGCCGACGTGACACCGGGCACGAACCCGTTCCCGACCTTCTGGTTCACGCTGCTCCGCGTCGCCGACCCGGCCTGATCCGCCGCCTCCTGGCGCGCCGTCAGTGGAGTCGGTCGCCGGGGAAGGAACGGACCGGGTGGAGGGTGAAGGTGAACACTCCGGCCTTCACACCGGGGTCCTCGGCCATGATGCTGCGGGCGGTGTCGGGATCGGCGTCGAGGATGCCGATGCCGCGGACCTCGCTGTCGTCCGTGACGGGACACACGATGTTGAGGAGGCCGTCGGCGCGCAAGGCGAAGTTGCGGCGGGCGTGCTCCCAGATCACCGGGCCGGCCTCGGCCGTCCCGTACGCGGGCCCGGCTTCGAGGATCACCGCGGTGTACTCCTTCGAGCCGGCCATCCCGGCGCGCATGTCGTCGTCGCTGACGTGCTGGACCATGCCGTACTCCCCTCCGCGGCCGATTGCGGCCGGGTCGGTGCGGTCGAACCGGACGACGCCCCCGTACCTGTCGGTTGTGCGGCACGGCGCAGCACGGCGTCGAGGACAGTGTGACGGAGGCGGTGGGCCGCACGACGGGAGAAGGCAGGAACCGCCGTTCGCTCGCGGAGGAGACGGGGCCGCGACCTAGCGGGGAGCCGGCGTCAGTCCCGTGCACTGCCGCAACTGCTCGTGGCGGGTAGTGATGAGTTCTGCCGCCGCGCCCGTCTGCGGGACCGGCACGCCGTGCCCGTCCACGAGCGCGGGAGCGAAGGCGGCCGCGGTGACCGCGCCGTGCGTCACGGTCAGGGTCGTCACGCCGGTCTCGTCGGAGTGCGGGTACGGAGAGGAGCCGTACCAGAGGAAGTTGCCGAAGCCGTAGGCGACGTAGGTCGGACCGAGCATGCCGGAGCCGAGCATGACGTGGGCGTGGGTGCCGACCACGGCCGTGGCGCCCGCGGCGGACAACTCGGCGGCGATGGACCGCTGCTCGGAGCCGGGACAGCTCTGCCCTTCCGTGCCCCAGTGCAGGTAGACCACGATGACATCGGCCCGCGCCCGCGCGGCGCGGACCGCGCTCACGAGCCGCGGCCGGTCCAGGGCCGAGGCGATTCCCGGTCTACCCGGACCCGCGCGGAACCGGTCGTTCGTGAGGTCCTGGACCTGACTCGCGGCGAGCACGGCGAGGCGGACGCCGTTGACCTCGGTGACGTAGGGCCGGTACGCCTCGGTGTCGTCGGCGCCGATGCCCACGACCGGTATCGGTGAGTCCTGTGCGGCGGCAAGGGTGTCGCTCAGGCCTTGGGGGCCGTAGTCGACCGCGTGGTTGTTGGCCATCGTGACCGCGTCGACGCCCGAGCGGCGCAAGGCGTCCAGGGCCCGCGGCGGGGTCCGGAAGTGGTACAGCTTCGGCTCCGGTGTCCCGCGCGTGGTGATCGCCGACTCCAGGTTGACCATGGAGAAGTCGGCGGCCGACAGCACGGGGGACAGCGGGCCGAGGGCGGGGTCGACCCCCAGCCGTCCCGCGGTGCGCTGGGTGAAGTGCACATCACCGGCGAAGGCGAGGGTGACCGTGCCGGCGGGCTCGCGGTGACGGGCGGAGGCCGTGGTGGACGGCTCGACGAGCGTCGACGCCTTGACGCGTGCCGGGGCGGCGTCGTCGGCGGGAGTGCCGCCGCGCCCCGACGTCAGGTACGCGGTCGCCGCGGCGGCCACGACGACCGCGGCGGCGCCCAGCGCGGCGTTCCGGCGGCGGCGGCGCTGCCGGGTGCGGAGGGCGGCATGGCGCGAGCGCGGTTCATGCATCGGACAACTGTACGATCGATTCGTTCATGACGTTCCAGGGGTCCCGGGACATTTCGTTCCTTGGGCACGCCCGGTCGGGCACATGGGCGGCCGACACCCAGGCTGAGTGCCGCATGCGATCGGCGTGAGCGCACGCGATCACGGAACGGCAACGACTTCGGGGCCGCGCCGCGCACCCGGGGTACCGGCCTCGTTCAGTGCCGTCGCCTGCCGCCGGCCGGGCGGGGGCCGAGGCGCTGTCCGCTCACGGCCTCGTACGTCGCGGCCAGGGCCTTTCCGGACCGCTCGGGATGGCGCTGGGCGATGCCGATGAACAGGCAGTCGATGACGGTCAGCTGGGCGATCCGGCTGGCCATGGCGCCCGACCGGAACGTGGTCTCGCGCGCCGCCGTGGTCAGCACGTGGTCGGAGACCTCGGTGATCGGCGAGCGGGGGAAGTTGGTGAGGGACACCGTGGTGGCCCCGTGCCGCCGGGCCACCCGCAGCGCCTCGACGGTATCGGCCGTCGCGCCGGTGTGCGAGAGCCCGAAGGCCACGTCCCCGGGGCCGAGCACCGCCGCTGAGGTCAGCATGATCTGCGTGTCGCTCCAGGCGAAGCCGACCCGTCCGATCCGGTGCAGCTTCTGCTGGAAGTCGGCGGCCACGAAGGCGCTCGCACCCACTCCGTACACGTCGACGCGCCCCGCGCGCGCCATCGCGTCGACCACGTCGCCGAGGACCGCCACGTCCAGCTGCGCGCCGGTCTCCTCCACCGCCCGGGCGTCGGCGAAGGCGACCTTGCCGACGATGCCGGCGAGGTCGTCGGCGGACGTGATGTCGCTGCCCGGGTGGCTCCCGCCGTGTGTCCCGGCGCGGCCGGCCTCGGCGGCCATCGCGATCCGCAGCGCGGGGTAGCCGTCGAGGCCGATCGCCTTGCAGAACCGGATCACCGTGGTCTCGCTGGTGCCCGCCGCCGCGGCCGCCTCGGAGATGCTCCGCCGGGCCGTGAGCGCGGGGCTGTCCAGCACCGCCCGGGCGACCCGCTGCTCCGCCCGGGCGAGGCCGGGCAGGAGCGAGCGGATGCGCACCAGGAGGCTGGAGTCCCGCAGGTCGTCGGCCGTGCTCTCGGATACCACGCGGGAAACGTACTGAGGGAGCTCTCCGCGGGTCAACGCGCGGCCAACGGCTCCACGGCGGTGGTCAGTGCCGCCCGTCCGCCGGCAGTGCCTGCCAGCCGGCCGAGGTCAGCGGGGCGCCGGGCCTGTCGCCGTTCAGCAGCACGTGCGAGCCGTCGGTGACCCGCAGCCCGCTGAGGTTCACACCGCGCCCCTCGTAGACCGAGTCGGTGGTGTAGCGCCAGCGCAGTTCGAGACCGGACGCGGCGTCCGGGAGCTCGGCGTGCACCCGCCACCAGGCGCGTACGTCCTGGCCCGACAGCGCGGTGACGCCGTCGACGGGGGCGCCGGGACCGGTGACGTGGAGCGTCACGGGGAGCCAGGTGTCGCCGCCGTCGGAGCTGGCCTCGAGGCGGACGAGGTCCGTGGACTCGGTGTTGACGAAGGTCCTGAAGTCGACGTCGACCGTCCCGGAGGCGTCGAGCGGACCGGTGGTCAGCGTGCTGGTGGCGCCGCCGCCCTGCCCGGAGAACCACGAGCGGCCGCCGCCCGGCGCCTCGACCGGCATCGCCTGGGCGAGGGCCTGCGCGATACCGCGCCGGGCGGGGTTGGTGGAGGGGGTGTTGCGCGTCGCGTGCACCCGGTTGGTCAGCAGGACGGCGAACGACCGCGACTCGGGGTCGATCACCAGCGAGGTCCCGGTGAAGCCGGTGTGGCCCAGCGTGCGCGGACCGGACAGCCCGCCCATGTACCAGATCTGGTCCAGCTCGAAGCCGAGACCGTGGGAGTCGCCGGGGAAGGCCTGGTTGAAGTTCTCCTCCAGCAGTGAGACACCCTCACGGCTGAGGATCCGGTGGTTCCGGTAGGTCCCGCCGTTGAGGATGGCCTGGGCCAGCACGGCGAGGTCGTCGACGGTCGAGAAGACGCCCGCGTGCCCGGCGACGCCGCCCATGGCCCAGGCGTTCTCGTCGTGCACCTGACCGTGCACCAGACCCCGCGCGGGGCTGGTCTCGTACTCGGTCGCGGCGATCCGGGACAGCTTCGAGGCCGGCGGGTTGTAACCGGTGTCGGTCATGCGCAGCGGTCCCGTGATGCCCTCGTGGACGAGGGTGTCGAGGTTCCGCCCCGTCACCTTCTGCAGCACCAGCTGCATGGTGAGCATGTTGAGGTCGGAGTAGGTGTAGGTGGTTCCCGCCGGGTTCACCGGCGTGGTGTCCATGATCGCCTTCACCCGCGACGGGATGTCGGGGTAGCCCTGCCACAGCGCCGGCTCGGGGTCGGGCGCGAGGCCGGAGGTGTGGGTGAGCAGCTGCCTGATGGTGATGGCGCCCTTGCCGTTCACCGCGAACTCGGGCAGGTACTCGGCGACCGGGGCGTCGAGCCGGATGCTCCCGGCCTCCAGCTGCTGGACGGCGACCAGGGAGGTGAACAGCTTCGACAGCGACGCCAGATCGTAGATGGTGTCGGTGCGGGCGGGTATCCACTGGTCCTCGGGCAGCTCGGTCTGCGGGGCCGAGTAGCGCATGGCGTACCCGGTGGCGCCGCGCTCGACGACCTTGCCGTCATGGACCATCAGGCTCGTGGCACCCGGGAAGAGATAACCGGCCCCGCTCGCCGGGTCGGTCCATGCGGCGACCTGCTGATCGAAGGCGGAGATCGGGGCCGGCAGGAGCCCCGCGGCCCGGGGGGAAGCCGGTCGCAGCACGGTGCTCGCGGGCGCGAACCCGGAGTACGGCTGGTCGAAGCGGCCGCCGCCGTGGGTCCCGGCCGTGACGGCCGCGTCGGCCGGCAGGGCGAAGGCGGTCACCAGGGCTGATGCCGCGGTGAGTGCGATGACTGGAATCCGCATGGGTACCTCGTCGGTGAGGGGATGGGTTCGCTGTGCGGCGCGCCTCCGGTGCACCGGCATGGGGACCGGCCCGGAGGTTGAAACTTAGTTACTAACTCGGAGCGATGTTCGTAAGTTAGTAACCAAATGAAGGGTGGTCAACATGCTTGCCACCGCTTCCTGCCGCAACGCGTCCAGGGCTCGCACGAGGGCCGGGGATCCTCGGCGGGACCAATCGGGGCGAGTCGGATGTGTGGTCACCGGACGCCGAACGCCTTCCGCAGGAGGGCGCCGAACTCGCCGGGGTGCGTGGTCAGGCCGATGTGGCCGCCGGGGAAGTGCACTACCTGCGAGCCCAGTCGCCCGGCCAGGGCGGTGGTCGCGCGGTACGGAAGCTCGCCGTGCGAGTCCCGGCCACCGGCGAGCACGAGCCGGTCCGACAGTGCCGCCAGGTGGTGGACATCGGGGGCGTAGGACATGAAGACGGGCATGACACGCCCCACGAAGTACGGCAGGTCGGCCATGGTCCGCTCGGCCCGGGCGGCCGCTTGCGGCGTGAGCTCGATCCCGGCCTTCGGCTCGGCGGTGTCGTCGTCCCTCCTCGGCCCCGCGGCGAACACGGCCATCGCCGGGACGAGCCCTTGCTCGCGGCGGTCCGGGATGCCCGGTGCGCATTGTCATTAAATCGGCTCAATGAGTGGCATTGTCGGTGTGCACCGGCGTGCTGCGGCAGCGTTCCGATGCATCCCTGTATCCGTTGACGGTCACAGGAGGCGACGGAAGGCTGGGGACGATGTTCGGGCGAAGGAAATTGCTCCTGGCCGGTGCCTTGGGCGGCGCGGCCGTGCTTCCACGGGATGTTCCGGGAGCCCGCGCGAACGCGTCGCGGGCCCACGAGGCGGCACTGTGCCCGGACATCCCGCTGACCCACACCCCCCGGCTGACGAGGTACGTCGACCCGCTCCCCGTGCCGTTGACCGCCGTCCCGGATCCTTCCGCCTATCCGGGCGCCGACTACTACGAGATCACGATGCGGCAGAGCTCGTGGAGCTTCCACCGGGACCTCCGGCCGGCCACGGTGTGGGGCTACTGGGCCAACAACCCGCACGATCCGCACCGGCCGACCGGCATGGGCTATCTCGGGCCGACCATCGGCGTGACCACGGACCAGCCGACGGTCGTCAAGTACCGCAACGAGCTCCCGACCACCCACCTGTTCCAGTTCGTGATCGACGCCATTCGCAGCGGGTGCTCCGAGCTCACCCCGACCCCTCCGCCTCCCTACAAGGCCACGTTGCCCTTCCCCCCGAATGTCAACGTGTGGAACGTGGTGCACCAGCACGGCGGTTTCACGGCGCCCCAGTCCGACGGCATGCCGATGCAGTCGTTCAGTTCGGACGGCATCCATGCGGCGGACTACACCACTTTGGACCCGGGTCGGGTCAAACCCAACGAGGCGATCTCCGCCTACACCAATCACGACCGTTCGTGCATGCTCTGGTACCACGATCACGGCATGGGAATGACGAGCCTCAACGTCTACGCGGGACTTGCCGGTCTCTGGCTCATTCGCGACCCCGCCGACGAGCGGCTCGGGCTGCCGCGAGGCGAATTCGAGGTCCCCCTCATCCTGCAGGACCGGACGTTCCACGCGGACGGCTCGCTCGCCTACACCATGACCCTGCGCGAAGGCGAGGACACCCCGGTCGTCAACGGGAAGGCGTACCCCTACCTGGCCGTCGAGCCGCGGCGCTACCGACTGCGCCTTCTCAACGCCTCGAACGAGCGCTTCTGGCGGCTGAGGTTCGAGACCGATCCCAAGGACGCGCTGCCGCAGGCCACACTCCCGTTCTGGCTGATCGGCACCGACGGCGGGTTCCGTGCTCCGTTGCAGATGCTGAACTTCCTCATCTCACCGGCCGAACGGTACGACCTGATCGTCGACTTCGGTCAGGTGCCCCCGGGCACGAACGTCAGGTTGACGAACTACCACGCGCCCGTCCACTACCCCGGAATGCCCGGCCTGGGACCGGTCATCCGGGAGATCATGGAGTTCCAGGTCACCAAGCCACTGTCCGGGGGCGCGGACAGGACGAGGCCGCCCAAGGAACTCCGGCTGCCGAAGGTCCCGCTCGTCAGCCCGAAACCGCGCACCCGCAGGCGGCAATGGGTCACGTACCAGCACAAGCTCTTCAGGACGATGACGTTCAACGCGCTGCCGTTCGAGGCGCCGTCGGAGGACTTCATCACGGAGGGATCGTCCGAGATCTGGGAGTACATCAATCCCAACCACGACGCCCACCCGATGCATGTCCACCTCGTCAACTTCCAGGTGCTGAACAGGCAGCCCATCGACGCGGTCGCCTACCAGGCGGACTACGAGAAATGGATCGACGGCGGCCGCCGACCGGAGGACCTGCCGGTGCTGGAGGACTACTTCACCGGCCCGCCGATTCCGCCGGACCCGGACGAAGCACGGTCCAGGAAGGACACGTTCAAGTCCTATCCGGAGACGGTGACCAGGATCCTCATCGACGAGTTCACCCCGCCGACGGCCACGATCGCGTCGATTCCGGGCAGCGGCGCCGAACTTCCGGCGACGTACATCCACCACTGCCACATTCTCGAGCACGAGGACGACGACCTGATGCGCCCCTGGACGATCGTCCGCGAGGGCCACGACGGGCACGGCCATGACGGCCACGGCGGGCACGGCCACGGGCACTGAGGCTGCGGACGCGGCGGCACCGGTCGCCCACCGGGCCCGTACGGGTACCCCGGCCCCGACGGAGGCGGTCAGGACCGTGGCACCCGCTGATCGACGTGGGGTCAGACCGTGCTGACGACCTCGTCGTAGGCCAGTCGCGGGCCGCGGGCGAACCAGGCGTCCTCACCAGGGTTGCCGATGTTGACAACGGCCAGGACCGAGTGGTTCCCGTCGGGGAAGAACTCCTTGGTGACCGCGTCCGCGTCGAAGCCCGTCATCGGGCCGGCGGCGAGGCCGGCGGCGCGCACGCCGATGATGAAGTAGCCGACCTGGAGCGCCGCGTTGAGGGCGGCGGAGTGCTCCCGGACCGGGCGCTCGGCGAAGAACATGTCCTTGGCCTGCGGGAAGTGCGGGAAGACCACGGGCAGCTTCTCGTGGAACTCGTTGTCGGCGGCGAGGACGGCGACCAGCGGCGCGGTCTCCGTCTTCTTCTTGTTGCCTTCCGCCATGTGCTGCACCAGGCGGTCCCGGGCGTCCTCGGAGCGGACCAGAACCACGCGCAGGGGCTGCTGGTTCATGGAGGTGGGTCCGTACTTCACCAGATCGTAGATGTCCTGGACCTGCTCGTCGGTGACGGGCGTGTCGGTGAACGTATTGGCGGTACGGGCCTCGCGGAAGAGCAGGTCCTGGGCCGCGGGGTCGAGCGCGAGCGTCATGGCGGGTCCTTCTGTCGGTTCTGGCGGTTGGGGGGCTGCGCGGGGTCCCGAACGGTGCCGGCCGGTCCTGGCCGGCCAGAACGGGGCTCCCGCGCCGAGCAGGTACACCGCGGTGGCGGTGGCTCCGGCCAGTCCCCACAGGAGGTGCCGGGACACGACGCGCGCCGGCAACCCGCTGAGGACGGCGCAGAGGCCGACCGTGGGCAGGTGGAACGCGGCCCGGACACGGCTGGTGTGCGTGCCGGGCGCGCCAGGGGCCGCACCGGGCCGCCGTGAGCGGTGGCCCCGACGGCGACGAAGGTCACCGTGGCCCCGGTGAGCAGGGCCATCGCCTCCGTGGCGGTCGGCGCACCCCGTGCGGAAGTGGTGACCGCGCCGGCGGTCCACAGCGCCAGGGCGTACCCGTGGGGAGCGGCGCCGGCTGCCACGACGCCTTGGACAAAGCCGCGGTGTCCGCGCGAAGTCGTCATGGTCGCTCACTCCCGGAACTGGTCGGGGCGGCCGCCGCGGGCGGCGGCCTTCCCGGTTCACCAGCATCGGAAGATTCGCGGGCGCGAGCATCACCCATTCAAGGGATCCTCGCGGCCACGTGGGTCAGGGACGGTCGCTGCCGTCGTGCTCCATGACCAGCCGGGTCAACTCGACCCGTGTGTTGATGCCCAGCTTGGTGAAAACGTGTTTCAGGTGAGTGTTGACGGTGTGGACGGACAGGTACAGGCGGTCGGCCACGGCACGGTTGGTCAGCCCGTCCGCGACGAGGTGCACCACCTTCAACTCCGAGTCGGTCAGGGCGTCCCACCCCGTGGTGTCGGCCGTCCGCCGCGCCACGGGGAAGGCACGGACACCGACGTCGCGGAGCCGGTGCCGGATCCGCTCGTGGTCGTGGGCGGCTCCGACCGCGGAGAGCAGCCGTGCGGCCTCCTCCAGCGGCGCCACCGCGGAATCGCCCTGGCCGTGCGCGATCAGGTGGGCACCCAGGTCCTCGCACGCCGCCGCGAACACGGCCTGCCTGGGGCCTTCCCGGTAGGCGTTCACCGCGGTCAGCAGGTCGGCGCCCTCGTCGTGCAGCAGGCCGTCGATGTGGTGCCGTACCGCGTGGACGATGCCCGGGCCGCTGTCCGTCAGGGAGCGCACCACCGCGGCCACCGCCTCGGCCGTCGTGCGGTCACCACCCTGCAGGGCGGTGCGGGCGATGAACGGCCACTGCCCCGGCGGGACCGACAGCAGCCACGCGGTCCGGTCGCCCTGGGGGACGGCGGCGAGTGCCCCGGCCGCTTCGGCGGTCCGTCCCTCCGCCTCGAAGAGGCGGGCCCGGGCAAGGGCCGTCCACGTCGCGTACGACGTCGCGCCGGGCGCGTCGGCCGGCGCGGCCCGCACATGCGCCCGGGCCCGGGCGAGGTCACCGCGTGCCGTCTCGATGCACGCCAGCACGGCGTGGGCGAGCGGAAGGGCCCGGATGATCTCCAGCTCGCCGGCGACGGACAGACACGCCTCTGCCTCGGCCGCCGCGTCGTCCAGCGCGCCCCTCTCCAGCAGCACGACGGACCGGCAGGCGTGCCAGTAGGGGAGCGACCAGCCCGGGCCGCGCTCCTCGGCGTGCCGGCGCCCCTCCCGGAGCACCTGTTCGGCGTCCTCCAGCCGGTCGCCCGAGGTGAGGACGATGCTGAGCCACAGGGCGGGGATGCGCGGCGGCCGCAGCCGCAGGCCGTCGGTGGACGTGGACATGGACGCGGTGCGGCGGGTGGCGTCCTCCGCCAGTCCGAGGGCCTGGGACAGGTGCCCGCGGTAGAAGGCCGTCTGGGACCTGAACACCAGCGCGCTGACGACGATCGCGGGGTCGTCGCTGCGGTGGGCCGCCTCGACCAGCCCCGTGTCCGTGGCCTCGGCGGCCTCGATCTCGCCGCGGTAGATGTGGCCGGTCGCCTTGGCCTTCAGGAGACGGACGTACAGGTCGTCGGGAAGGCCGGGCATGTCCAGTGCCCGCTGGAGGTGCCTCATGGCCGCGGCGTCGTCGCCCGCCGCCTGGTGGACCTCGCCGCCGACGAGTCGCAGAGCGGCTTCCTGCGCCGGTTCCAGACCGTCGGCGATCGTGGCTTCGACCAGTTCGATCGCCTCGTGCACGCGGCGGGTCCATCCGAGGAGCTCGGCCGCCTCGGTGAGCAGTTCGACCCGGCGGGAGTCCGAGGAGGGCAGCAGGGCGGCGGCCTCGCGCGCCAGGTCCGCGGCGGCGGCGGGGGCCGTGCGCGCCAGTTCCCGCACCGCCGAGCGCAGCGTGCCGAGCGAACGGTCGTCCAGCGATCCTCCCGCGAGCATCATGTGCCAGACGACCTCGGCCTGGTGTGCGCCCGCGTCCCGGAGGATGCCCACCGCCTCCTGGTGCAGGGCGGAGCGCACCGGCAGGGAGAGGTCGTCATGGACGGCCTGCCGGATGAGGTCGTGCCGGAAGGCGAAGCGACGCCCCACCGGCGTCAGGAGTTCCGCGGTGCGGGCGCTGTCGACGGCGGACAGCAGGGCGCCCACCGGTTTGCCCAGGATCCTGGCCACGGTGACGAGGTCGAATTCACGGCCGAGCACCGAACCGACCTGCAGCAGCCGCACCGCGTCGCCGGGCAGCCGGTCCAGTCTCGCCTCGACACTGCGGCGGAAGCCCGCCGGTATCTGCCGGCTCACGGGGGTCGCCATGCCGTCCTGGACCGTGATCGCGTCGGCGTCGCGCAGCGATCTCAGCAGTTCGGTCGCCAGGAAGGGATTGCCGGCGCTGCCGTGCAGCAGGTGCAGCAGCGCGGCGGTGGGAGGCGCTCCGAGGGCATCGGCCGCGATCTGCCGCAGAGCGGCCGCGGTCAACGGTGCCAGGGTGATCACCTTGGCGTCCGCGTCGTGCAGGGCGTCGACGAGGCGTGCGACCTCGCCCCTTCCGGAGCCGGGCCGGGCGGCGACGACCCACAGGATCGGCGCGTCGCTGAGCCGGTCCGGCAGCGTCCGCAGGGCGAACAGGGTGGCGGGGTCGGCCCACTGCGCGTCGTCGACGAGCACGGCGACCGGTGCACGGCGGGCCTGTGTCTGCAGGGTGTTCGCGATCCCGTCCAGCAGCCACAGGCGCTGGTCGTCGGTCTCCGGGACCGGCCCGCGCGATCCGGCGCCGTGCACCGCGGCATCGAGTGCGGCCAAGGGCGCGTACCGGTCGAACTCGTCGGCCCGCACCCACAGCACCCGCACACCGCGGCCGCGCGCCAGGTTGCCCGACCAGGACAGCAACTCCGTCTTGCCCGTCCCGGGCGCGCCCTCGATCAGTACGGACGCGCTCGCCCCGTGCAGCACCGCCTCCACGCTCGCCCTGAGCACCGCGAGCTGCCCGTCCCGGCCCCGGAGGTGCACATGGGTCATGGTCGTCCGGCCTGCGTGTGGGGGGTGCGCATGCCCGCAAGGATGCCGCAACGCCCCATTCACCTCAACGTCGATCCCTTTGCCGGGGGCGAATTCACCCGGGTGATTTCGCCCCCCGGGATCTCCCTTTCACCCTGTCGGCATCCAGGCTCCGAAGCGTCCCAACCGCGTGTCTCGGAGAGGAGCACGACGTGCGTACAGGCAAGCAGTATCTGGCGGCACTCGACGACGGCCGGAAGGTGTGGGTCGGCGACGAACTCGTCGACAACGTGGCCACGCACCCGGCGACCAGGGCCTACGCCCGGCGGATCGCGGAGTTCTACGACCTGCACCACCGCCCGGACCTGGAGGAGGTCATGACGTTCGTCGACGAGGACGGCGTCCGGCGGTCCATGACGTGGTTCCAGCACCGCAGCAAGGACGAGCTCAAGCGCAAGCGCCGCTACATGGAGACGGTGCTGCACGAGCTCGGCGGCGGCGCGACCCCGCGCACGCCCGACGTCAACAACTACGTCCTGCTGACCTACGTCGACGACCCGGAGCCGTGGAGCAGTCAGTCGGTGGGCACCGGCGGCCGCGACCTGACCGAGGGGATCCTGGACTTCTGGAACCTCGTGCGGGACGGCGACCTCAACGCAACCCCCGCGTTCGTGGATCCGCAGACCGACCGCTCCCGTGATTCGGCCCAGGCGGAATCGCCGGCGCTGCAGGTAGTGGCGACCTCGGACGAGGGCATCACGGTGCGCGGCGTGAAGGCGATCAGCACCGGTGCGGCCTTCGGCGACTGGATCCACATCGGCGTGTTCTACCGGCCCGGCATCCTGCCGGAGCAGATCATCTTCGGTGCCGTCCCGCCGAACGCGCCGGGCGTCACCATCATCTGCCGGGAGAGCAACGTCCGCGACGGCCAGGACGTCGAGCACCCGCTCGCCTCGCAGGGCGACGAACTGGACAGCGTCATCCTCTTCGAGGACGTGCTCATCCCCTGGGACAGGGTGTTCCACATCGGCAACCCCCAGCACGCCTCCCTCTACCCGCAGCGGGTCTTCGACTGGCTGCACTACCAGGCCCTGGTGCGTCAGATGGTGCGCGCCGAGCTCATGCTGGGCCTGACCCTGCTGATCACCGAGCACATCGGCACCTACCAGCTGCCGCCCGTGCAGACGCGGATCTCGCAGTTCGCCGGGTTCCACCAGACGCTGAAGGCGCACGTGATCGCCTGCGAGGAGGAGGGGTTCTCCACTCCGGGCGGCCTCTACAAGCCGAACGTCCTGATGTTCGACTACGGCCGGGCGTACTACCTGGAGAACATCGCCCGCATGGTCAACGAGGTCGTCGACCTGGCCGGCCGGGCGTCGCTGATCTTCCCCACCGAAGGACAGTGGCAGCGTCCCGAACTGCGGCCGTGGCTGGAGGCACTGCAGACCGGGCCGGTCGGCAGGCCGCACGACCGGCTGAGGATCAGCCGGGTGATCCGCGACCTGTTCCTGTCCGACTGGGGCGACCGCATCAGTGTCTTCGAGAACTTCAACGGCACGCCCCTGCTGGCGATCCGGACGCTCACGATGAAGCGCGCGGAGCTCTCCCCGACCGGTCCGGCCGCCGACCTCGCGCGGATGGTGTGCGGCATCGAGAGCGGTGAGGACGCGCAGGACACCGCGTACACGGCCCAGGCGGCCTACGCCCGGCGGCAGGACGCTTCGTAGCGGGTGCCGGTCGCGGGCCCGGGCTGCAGCACACCGCACTCCCGGGCCCGGGCCACCGCACCACTGCGGCTGTGCGCGTCGAGCTTTTTGAAGACCGCTCTGACCTGGGTCTTCACCGTGTTCCGGGAAACGTGGAGCTCATCGGCGATCTCCCTGAGCGTCAGCGGGCCGCACAGCGCGCGCAGGATGCGACGTTCGCCGGGCGACAGATCCCGGACCTGCGGCGGTGGTTCCGCCCGACCCACCGGAACGACGCGAAGCGTGCCCAGGCGCGCGAGGAGCCCGTTCAGCGCCGGTGCCCCGGCGACGCCGTCGAATGCGCCCGGGAGGACGGCGTCGTCCCCGGCGCCCCGGGGCAGCGCCGCCCGGAAGGCCCGGGCCAGGGCCCGCTGATGCGGTTCACCGCCGAAGGCGCACGCGGCCATGGCCTCCTCACCGCGGGCCAGCGACTCGCCGGCCTCCTGGGCCCTGGCGTCCTCCAGGAGAAGACCGGCGCGGCACAGGTGGGCCGGCACCGCCACGAAATGACCCGTCAGGTCCGCGGAACGAGCCGTGCGCAGTGCCTCGTCGGCCAGTTCGGCGGCCTGCCCGCGCTCCCCGGTGAGATAGGCGCACAGGGCCAGGGATCCCAGGGCGCGCACGAGAACGAGGGCGTGCCGGGCGGCGTGCGCATCACCGACCGCCTCCCGCAGGCGGTCCTCCGCCTCCTCCCAACGGCCCTGCCACATCAGGGCGGTTCCGCCGGCGACACAGGCCAGCGCCCGCCAGGGGGTGAACGGTTCGGGGCGCACGACGGCCGTTCCGCCGGGCGGGCCCGCGGTGCCTGACTCCCCTCGCAGACAGCGGACGAGCGCGTGCGCGACCGTCGTCGCCTCGGTCACGGAGCTCCCCTCCCCGACGGTGTCCGCGCCGCAGGGGCGGGCCCGCGCCAGTTCCAGCCAGCGCGCCGCGGCGCCCACCTCGCCCTGCGACAGCTCCGTCATCGTCGCGACGACGCACAGGCGCGCGTCGGCGCGGACCACACGGGCGGGCAGCAGATCGAGCCACCCCGCGACCTCCGGCGCCCGTCCCGCGGCGATCGTCTCCTCCCATGCGTCGAGGACGCCCGCTACCACCGCCGCGGAATCGCCGCAGCGCGCGAAGTGCCGTACCGCGGAGGTCGTCTGTCCCGCCGCGCGGTACCAGTCGGCGGCCGCGCGGTGCAGCGCGGCGGTCCCCTCCGGGTGCTCGGCCTCCAGGACCTCGCTCAGCAGGGCGCGCAGCGCACGGTGGCACCGGTACGCGCCCGGCGCGGTGCCCGTGGGCACCAGGAACCGCACGGTGCGCGCCAGTTCGCGCAGCAGGACGCCCGCACGGTCGGTGCCCGCGACGGCGCGGCAGGCGTCGGGACGCAGTTCGTCGAGCACGCTGGTGCGCAGCAGGAAGGCACGCTGCTCGGTGGTCAGCCGGTCCAGGACCTCGGTGGTGAGGTAGTCGGCGGCGGCGTGGGCCGCACGATCGACGGCGCCCCGGCCGGGGCTTGGCTCGTCTGCGGACGACTCGAAGGCGTGCTCCGGCGTCCCGCCGGCGCTCGCCATGACGAACAGGCCCGCTGCCCATCCCTCGGCAAGGTCGTACAGCCCGCGGCGCCTCTCCTCGTCCATGGGCCGCCCGCCCGACCGGGCCGTCAGCAGCGTGTCGGCCTCGTCGGGTGCGAAGCGCAGGTCGGCCGGGCCGAGTTCGCCGATCAGGCCCCGTGCCCGCAGGCCCGGGACGGGCGCGCCGGGCACGTACCTGGTGGCCGGCACGACCCGGAGGCCGTCGGGCAGCCCCGTCAACAGGTCTCCCAGGCTGCGCAGCGCGGCGTCGGTGAGCCGCTCCACCCCGTCCAGGACAAGTGTGAGCCGCCGTCCGCCGGCGAGTCCCGCCAGAGTCCGGGGCAGCAGATCCTCGGCCCAGACGTCGCGGGTCCAGGCCCCGGCGGGCGGGGGTACCGGCAGCCCCGGCCGAAACGGCCGCAGCGCCGCCAGGATCCCCGTCCACAGTCGGGCCGGGGTGTTGTCGTAGGCGTCGAGGCCGAACCAGGCGACGTGGGAGCCACGGGCCCGCAGCGCCCGCGCCCACTCGGCGAGCAGCACGCTCTTCCCCGCCCCGGGCGGCGCCGAGACGACCACGACGGGTTCGGCGAAGGCATCCAGGCGGCTCAGCAGCCGGGGACGCGGCACGAACCACGGGGGCCGTACCGGCGGATGGAGCTTGTGGTCGGGGATGGTGCTCACGGTGCCTCCCGTCGTGCCGGGCAGGATGGGCCCCCGATGCCCGGCGGGCACGACGGATGCACCGGGCACCGGGGGGACTCGGGGGAGTTCGCGGCGGTGCGCGAAGAACGCGTGGAAGGCGTGGAACGCGGAGGACCGCTACCTCATGAGGCCGAACCCGCCGGCGAAGTACAGCAGCGGACGGGCCTCGCCCTTGTGCTCGAAGTGCCGTGCGTCGCCGACGAATATGGTGTGGTCGCCGCCGGGCAGGGCCTGCGAGACGTCGCAGACGACCGTCGCGATGGCGTCCCTGAGCACGGGCACGCCGTGGTCCTCGTCGATCGCCACGCCGGCGAACCGGTCGGGTACCCGGGCCGAGAAGCAGCGAGCCAGCTGTTCACCGTCCTCTCCCAGGACGTTGACGGCGAAGCGCCCGTGCTCGGCGATGGCGGTGCGGGTGAACAGGTGGTTGCCGATGCAGACGATGAGTTGCAGCGGGTCCAGCGACAGCGCGGCGACGGCGCTCGCCGTCATGCCGACCGGCGTGTCTCCGGTCCGCGTCGTGATGACGCTGACCCCGGTGGCGAGGCGGCCCATCGTGGACCGGAACGCGAGCGTCATGTCGAGGGTGTCAGGCATGGTGACCTCCGTATGAGTGGAGTGAGTTCTTGCCCGCGACGTCGTCGGACCGCCAGGGCGTTCGCCGGGTGTTCGGCGAACGCCCTGGGCCTGCAGCAGGTCTCACGCGGCCGGGGACGACACGTGCCAGGAGTACGGGCGGGCGACGTCCTCAGAGGTGCCGTGAGCCGGAGGCCGGCCCCACGGGCTCGAGGACGAAGGTGTGCCGCAGAAGGGTGTAGGGCTCCTGGGTGCTGGTGCCGTACGGTCCGGTGCCGGCGCCGTGGCGGGCGTACTCGGAGACGAGCGACTGCTTGACGCCGAAGACCGGGTCCTGGTCGAGATAGGCGTCGTCGGAGGGGAACAGCATGGTGGTCACCTTCTGGAACCCCGCGGCGGTGATCCGCAGGTGCAGATGCGCGGGCCGCATGACGGACCGTCCGGTGGCGCGCATCAGTTCGCCCACGGTGCCGTCGTCGGGGATGGGGTACGAGGAGGGGCGCACGGAGCGGAAGCGGAAACCGCCGTCGCCACCGGTGCGGAGCAGGGCCCTCATGGCCGGGTCCGACAGACCCGGGACGTCCACGTCGTAGTGGCCGTCCGCGTCGCTGTGCCAGACATCGACCTGGGCGTCGCCGACCGGCGCTCCCTGACCGTCGGTCACCGACCCCTCGAAGAAGAAGGGCGTGCCCGGCAGCCCCTCGGAGATGTCGGCCCCGTCGGGCAGCGCGGGACGGTCGTCGCGGAAGAAGGGCCCGAGGACGCTGTTCTGCGTCGACCCGGCCGCGCGCCGGTTGCCGAGCGCGTCGACCAGCATCGTCACCCCCAGCACGTCGGAGAGGAGGATGAACTCCTGCCGCGCGGGCGTGCACAGCTGTCCGGTGCGCGTCAGGAAGTCCACGCCGTGCGCCCACTCGTCCTCGGTGAGACCGGTCTCGCGCACGAAGTCGTGGGCGTGCCTGACCAGCGCGCCGAGGATCTCCGCGAGGCGTGCGTCCTTCGCGCCCCGCAGGGTCGAGAGGACCGCTTCGGTGATGGTGTCGTCCGTGAGGTCACGCATGACGGGCTCCCGTTGCGTTGTCGGGGTGGGGGGAGTGCGGTGAACGGGCCTGCGGCGGCTCGCCCGCCCAGGCCCGCCGAAGGAGGCCGCGCACGGCCTCGTGGTCCACCGGCCGTGGATTCCAGTAGCCGTCGCGGACGATCAGGTCGGCGGCGCTCGCGATGCCCGACTCGGGCATGCCGAGGTCCCTGAGCGCGCGCGGGGCGCCGAGCCGGCCGGCGAAGGCGAAGACCGCGGCGGCGGGGTCGGGGCCGGGCAGCGCCCGGCCGATCCGCTCCATGGCCGGTGCGGCCGCGGGCGCGTTGTACGCGACGACGTGCGGCAGCACCACGGCGTGGGTCTCTGCGTGGGGCAGATCGAAGGTGCCGCCCAGGACGTGGCACACCTTGTGGTGCAGGGCCATGCCGACCGTGCCGAGGCAGGTGCCGGCCAGCCAGGCGCCGTACAGGGCCGTACCGCGCGCCCCGGGATCGGCGGGACGGCGCACGACCTCCGGCAGTGCCGTCGCCAGGGCGTCCAGGGCCTCACCCGCGGTGAGGAAGGCGAGCGGGTCGCGATCCTGGGCGTACAGCGCCTCCACGGCATGGGCCATGGCGTTGAGCCCGCTCACCGCCGCGACGTGGGGCGGCAGGGTGAGGGTGAGGTCGACGTCGTAGACGACGGTTCTCAGCAGCACCTCGGGCAGCCGCCGGGTGGTCTTGGCGCCGCCCTGGGTCTCTCCCAGGATGGGCGTCATCTCGGAGCCCGCGTAGGTCGTGGGCAGCGCGATGTGCGCGTGCCCGGTGCGCAGCGCGATGGCCTTTCCGAGGCCGATGGCCGAGCCGCCACCGACCGCGACGACACAGTCCGCGCCGGCCGCCCGGACGGCGTCGACGGCCTTCTCGGTGACCGCGACGGGCGTGTGCGGCGCCGCCTGGTCGAAGACGCCCACGGCGAGCGGCCCGAGGAGCTCCCGCACCTCATGTGCCTGACCGGTCTGTCCGGGGGTGCTCAGCACCAGCGCCCGGTCGCACCCCAGGGCCCGGACTTCCTCGGCAATACCGTTTCGCGTCCCGGTGCCGAATACCACTTTCGTGACCTGGCCCCGATGTACAAATGCTCTCATCGTCGCCCCCTAGAGGATTTTCAACAGCGACTGGAGTGTCGCCAGACCGCGGGGGTCGCGTCAATGAATCTTTCGAATGGAATTTCCTGCGAGGCGACGATTACCTTGTATGCGCGACCCTCGGCCGATGGCCGGCGCGCCTCGCACGGCCCGATATCCCTCATACGGGTGACGTGCCTTCCGGGAGCCCCACGGCCCGTGTGCCACGGCGGTTCCCCATGGCGGAGGCGGCACCAGGACGAGTCCTGCGGGCGTCGTCCGCCTCGGCGTCCCGGGCGGGGCGGACCCGACAATGCGCTCGGCAATTCACTTTTCCCCGGACACCGTACCGGCGGGCGGTGACCGTGGCCGTATTCGCGCCGAGCCACCCGAAATCGCGGCACCCGGCGGCCGGGTCGGCAGCGCTTTCCAGCGGGAAATGCTGTGCCGTCATGCCGGACCCGGACCGTCTTTTCGGACGTAGCGTATTTCGTCCGGACAGGAACCGGTCGTCTGGGCGGGACGCCGGACGAGGCCGTCCGGACCGCGCGCCCGGCGCCGTGCCCGCATGGCACATCACTCCCCTACGCACCATGCTTTAACCGGGGGGTTCAGTGCTCACCATGTCAGACGCGGACGGGAAGGTCGTTGTCCGATGGCGAAGCTACTTTTCGTGATGACCGGGACGGCGTACTGGACGCTGAGGGACGGCACCAGGCACGCGACCGGCTACTGGGCCGAGGAGTTCGCGGCTCCGTACAAGGCTCTCACCGAGGCAGGCCATGAGATCGTCGTCGCCACCCCCCGCGGTGTCGTCCCGACGGTGGACATGATGAGCCTGCGCCCCGAGATGGCCGGAAGCGCCCAGATCGCCCTGGACCTGGAGGCGACCATCCGCTCCGCGGAAGTGATGCGGCGGCCGATCCACCTGGCGGACGCGCGTCTGGAGGATTACGACGCCGTCTACCTTCCCGGTGGCCACGGGCCCATGGAGGACCTGTCCGTCGACGCCGACGTCGGGCGTCTGCTGCCGGCGGCCCTGGCCTCCGGAAAGCCCCTGGCCATCGTCTGCCACGCCCCCGCGGCCATGCTGGCGACCAGGATCCACGGTGAATCGCCGTTCGCCGGCTACCGGGTCACCGCGTTCACGAACGAGGAGGAGGAAGCGGTCGGACTCGCCAGCAGGGCCCGGTGGACCGTGGAGACCGAGCTCATCGCGATGGGCGTCGACTTCACCAAGGGCGAAATGTGGAAGCCCTACACGGTGGTGGACCGGAACCTCTTCACCGGCCAGAATCCCGCCTCGGCCGCGGTTCTGGCCGAACGGCTGCTCAAGGTTCTCTAGCCGTGGTCGTCCGTCACGGGTCCCGCGTCGTCGTCCACCATGGGGCCAAATGAGTGAATTGCCTGCCTTGTCCCATGGTCATACGGTGGGTTCATGGCTATCGCAACGACGAGTCCCATGACGGGCGAGGTTCTCGAGAGGTTCGACGAACTGACGCCCGAGCAACTGGAGGACAAGCTCGCCCGGGCGGCGGCCGCGGCCGCGACGTACCGGTTGACGAGCGTCGACGAGCGGGCGGGGTGGCTGCAGCACGCCGCCGAACGTCTGGAGAAGGAGGTCGAGAGCGTCAGCCAGATGATCACCACGGAAATGGGCAAGACCTTCCGTGCGGCGGAGGAGGAAGTGGTCAAGTGCGTGCACGGGCTGCGCTTCTACGCCGGCGAGGGGCCCGCTTTCCTGCGTGACCTGGACCGCGACGCGGAGCGCGTGGGCGCGAAGCAGACGTTCGTGACGTACCAGCCGATCGGCGTGGTGCTCGCGGTGATGCCGTGGAACCTGCCCCTGTGGCAGGCCATGCGGTTCGCCGCGCCGGCCCTGATGGCGGGGAACGTGGGCCTGCTCAAGCACGCCTCGAACGTGCCGCGGTGCGCCCTGTACCTGGAGGAGCTCTTCCGGGACGCGGGCTTCCCGGACGACGTGTTCCAGACCCTGCTGATCTCCTCGGGCCGGGTGGAACAGGTGCTGCGCGACCCGCGCGTGGCGGCCGCGACGCTGACGGGCAGCGAGCCGGCGGGTCGGTCGGTCGCCGCCATCGCCGGCGACGAGATCAAGAAGGTGGTTCTCGAACTGGGCGGTTCCGACCCGTTCATCGTGATGCCGTCGACGGACCTGGGCCGTGCCACCGATGTCGCGGTCAAGGCGCGGTGCCTCAACAACGGGCAGTCGTGCATCAACGGCAAGCGGTTCTTCGTCCACCAGGACATCGCCGACGAGTTCATGGCGATGTTCGTGGCGAAGATGGGCGCGCTGGTGGTGGGCGATCCGATGGACGCGGACACCGACGTCGGTCCGCTGGCCACCGAGTCCGGCCGGCGCGACGTGGAGTCGTACGTCGACGACGCCGTCGGCAAGGGCGCGACGGCGCTGCTGGGCGGCGAACGCCCGGACCGTCCCGGCTGGTTCTACCCGCCGACCGTGCTGACCGGTGTCACTCCGGAGATGCGGATGTACCACGAGGAGGTCTTCGGCCCCGTGGCACAGGTGTGGGCGGTCCCCTCCCTGGAGGAGGCCCTGCGGGAGGCCAACGGGCACCCCTACGGCCTGGGTTCGAACCTGTGGAGCGAGGACGAGGCCGAACGCGAGCTCTTCGTCCGCGACGTGCAGTCGGGCATGGCCTTCATCAACGGCAACACGACCAGCTACCCCGAGATCCCCTTCGGCGGCGTGAAACGCAGCGGCTACGGGCGCGAGTTGTCCGACCTCGGCATGCGGGAGTTCATGAACGCCAAGACCGTCTGGATCGGCCGGGACGCCTGAATCCCTCCCGGTCAGGGCGCCGCCGACGGAGCGAAGGGAGTCGCGACGATGAGCACAGCGAGCCGGACGTCCGCGTCCGGGCAGGCAGGACCGGTGGTCGCGGTGCTCGGTACGGGCACCATGGGGGACGCCATGGCCCGCAACATCGCGGCGGCGGGGCTGGGTCTGCGCGCGTGGAACCGGGCCCGCGACGCCGCCGAACCGCTGGCCGACGTCGGCGCCGCGGTGTGCGACACACCGGCCGAGGCCTGCCGCGGCGCGGACGTCGTGCTGACCGCGCTGGCGAACGAGACAGTGGTCGCCGACGTGATGGACCGGGCCCGCGACGGGCTGGACGGCCACCCGGTGTGGGTGCAGACCTGCACGGTCTCCCCGGACGGCGGCCGCCGTCTCGCGGAACAGGCCGACCGCCTGGACGTCGACTACGTCGAGGCCCCCCTCCTCGGCACCAAGGAACCGGCCGTGGCCGGGACCCTGACCGTCCTGGCCGCCTCCCCGCGGAAGGAGGCGCGGGACGAGGTGCGACCGGTCCTGGACGCGGTGGGTTCACGCACCGTGTGGCTCGACGAGGTCGGTCAGCCGAGCAGCCTGAAACTCGCCTACAACGCCTGGGTCCTGACCACCGTCGAGGGCATCGCGGAGTCCCTCACCCTCGCCGACACGCTCGGGGTCGACCCCCACCTGGTCATCGACGTCATCGAAGGAAGCGGCCTGAACAGCACGTACGTGCAGAGCAAGGGCCCGAAGATGCTCGACGACGACCTCGACACCCCCTCGTTCCCCCTCGAAGCAGCGGCCAAGGACGCCGGCCTGATCACCGACACCGCCCGCGCCGCCGGTCTGCGCCTGGGCATCGCGGAGGTCGTACGCGAACGCCTCGACCTGGCGGCCGACGACGGACTCGGCCGCGCGGACGTCGCGGCGACCTACCGCACGTCCCGCCGGGCGACGTCCTGACCTGGGAGGAACGATGACCCGTGCGGGCCTGGCCGCGGCGCGCTCGAGCACGGCGCAACTCGCGGAGATCGTGCCCCGCGTCGCCGACGAACAGTGGGACCTGCCGTCGGCGTGCGCGGGCTGGCGCGTCATCGACGTCATGGCCCACCTCGCGGCCCTTGCCACGGAGGCGGTGGATCCGCCGCCTCCGGACCCCTCGTCGCCCAGCAACCGCGAGCGCTACCACGACCTGCGGGTCGACGAACGCCGCTCCTGGAGCCACGCCGAAGTCCTCGACGAGTGGCGGCGCAGCACCCCGCGGCAGCTGGACCTCCTGGAAGCGGCGCAGGAACCCCCCGGGGGCACGGAACCGGTCGACGTCCCGGGGCTCGGCACCTATCCGCGCCATCTGCTGGCGAACACCATGGCGTTCAACGTCTTCTGCCACCTGCGCAACGACATGCTCGCCCCGGACGGCCCGCTCCCCTTCACGCTGCCGGAACCGACGGACAGCCTCGTCGCACCCGCTGTCGAGTTCATGCTCGCCGGGCTTCCGCAGATGCAGGGGCCCGAGCTCACCTCGACGGTCGGCCGCCCCCTCGTCCTCGACCTGACCGGACCGGGCGCGACCACCGTCACCGTCCTCCCCGCGGCCGGGCCGGACGCGCGACTGACCGTCGCACCCGGCGCGGACGGCAGCACCCGGATCACCAGCACGGCGCTCGACTTCATCGCGTGGGCCACCACCCGCGAACCCTGGCGCGACTACTGCCGCATCACGGGGGACACGTCCGCCGCGACCCCGTTCCTCGACCGCCTGAACATCATCTGAAGCCGGCGCGGTGGAACCGGCCTCGTCATCAGGGGGCGACCGTTGCGGCTTTTCCGTAGTTCTCACCGCGTTTTCCT
Organism: Streptomyces sp. NPDC002574; assembly: GCF_042889545.1. NCBI lineage: Bacteria > Bacillati > Actinomycetota > Actinomycetes > Kitasatosporales > Streptomycetaceae > Streptomyces > Streptomyces sp. NPDC002574. The sequence continues at coordinate 38,958 of NZ_JBIARB010000011.1, read as the reverse complement.
GCGGGCATTCCGCAGGGTTCGGCCGTCGCCCCGTCACCCCCCGGCATGCCGAAATTATTCGGCGTGGCACTCTGCTGAACCATGCAGTGGCACCAAGTGCCGCGCCATGCGGCGCTCGCACCGAGGATGTGGCTCTTCAGGTTCGCGGGGACATCGTGATCAAGGCATTCTGCACCGACATCCTTCCGCCCGGCGAGAGGGCGGAGTACTGGACGGACGTCGTCCACCGATCGCTCACCCGGCTGGAGGTCAGGCCCCGCGACGGCGCCGTGGTGCGCGGTTCACTCCGGCGGATCTCCATCGGCGACATCCATGTCGGCCATGTCGAGGCGAGCCCCCAGCGCATGGCGCGGACCAGGGGGATGATCGCCAACGACCCCAGCGGCGTGCTCATCGTGAGCCTGCAGGAGGCGGGCAGCAGTGTCGTGGTCCAGGACGGACGGGAAACACCGATAGCCGCCGGAGAGTTGGTCCTGCTCGACGCGCGACGCCCGTACGTCCAGGATTTCCCCGGTGATGTGCGCCAGGACGTCGCCGCCGTCCCCCGCGGGATGCTGGACGTCCCCGACTCGTTTCTCCTGCTCGCCACCGGCCGGGCATGCTCCACCGCGAGTTACATCGGCGGGATCCTCGCCTCGTACATGAGCAGGCTTGCCGCGGCGGCCGAGGTGGGCGCCTGCCCGCCCGGTCCGAAGAGGTACCTGGAGCGGGGGATGGCCGACGTCCTGAACGCGCTGGTCGTGCAGCAGGTGCGACGGGGCAGCGGTGCCACGCCGACCGTGGAGGAGACGCTGCTGCGGCAGGTCCGCGAGTACGTCAGGGCGCACCTGGACGGGACGGAACTCTCCCCGGCGACGATCGCGGCCGCGCACCACATCTCCGTGCGCTATCTGCACATGCTGTTCCGGGGCGAGGACATGACCGTCGGCCGGTGGATCCAGCACCTGCGGCTGGAGGCCTGCCGCGACGATCTCTCGCGTCCTGATCTGGCCGGGGTGACGGTGGCGGCGATCGCGCACCGGCGGGGTTTCGCCAGTCCCGCCCACTTCAGCCGGATCTTCCGTGCCGCCTACGGCATGACGCCGGGCGAGTGGCGCCGCAGGGCCGTCCGCACGCACCTTCCGGGGTGACGGTCACGACCGGCGGGGGAGTGCCGCTCTGCCTCGCTCTCCCTGGCGGGCCAGCGCGATCAACGCGAGATCGTCGGCCGGCAGTGCGCCGCAATGGGCGACGATGTCGTCGAGGATCTGCCCCAGGACGCCGCGCAGGCAGTCCTGGCTGCACCTGAGCCGGTCGTTCCATGTCCAGGTGGCGGCCCGTTCCAGCAACGGGAAGCAGACCCCGGAGCAGTCACGGGCCTCGATGAGACCGTCGGTGTACAGCAACAGCGTGTCATCAGGGCCGAGTTCGAAGACGCTCTCATGGGCGCGGACGTCACACAGCGAGCTCAGCCCGAGCGGAGGGCAGGGATGCCCCGGCAGCAGGGCCACCTCTCCCGGGCGGGCCCGCACCAGCGGCGGATGTCCGTAGTTGACCATGCGCGCCGGCGACTCGCTGTCCGGCACCTCCAGGATCAGTGCGGTCACGAAGCGTTCGTCCGCGTCGTCGTGCGCGTCGGCCAGGTGCCGGAGGAAGCTCTCCTCCAGGCGGGTGGACAGTTCGGTCAGGGAGCGGGCCTGCGGCGCCCACTCACGGAAGGCCCCGAGGACGGCGATGACGTCCAGGAACGACGGCAGCCCGCGCCCGCGCACATCGCCGATGATGACCCGGGTGGCCGCATCGGCCCTGGCGACCGCGTACAGGTCGCCGCCGACCCGGGCCTGACCGCCGGAGGCACGGTAGACCGAGGCGAGAGCCAGGCCACCGATGCGCGACGGGAGCGGCCGCAGCAGCACGCCCTGCACGGCATCGGAGACGGCACGGGCATCCGCCACCCGCCGGCGGTACCGCCGGTGCAGCCAGCCGCATGCCACCGCGGCCTCCGAGGCGGGGATCAGCCGCAGTGCGTAGGAAGCGGGACCCGGGTGGCAGCCCGACGGAACGGCCGCGCACACCGCGAGGATCCCCAGCAGCGCCCCCGCGATCCCCACGCGGCGCACCCAGGACCTCTGCACCGACCTGTCCGCGAACTCTCCCGGCTCGGTCATGGCTGCCCTCCCGCTGTGCATGGCGTCCCACGCGGCCGGGAGGGGGCGGCTCATCGTGGTCGCGGGTCTCCCGCACATCGGGCGTCCAGTGGTGGTCGATGCCTGACCGTAGGCGAGGCCGCGGCGGGGGGATTGCCCGGCAGCGCACGACACCTTGACCGACCACGCAACGCCCGTAGGGCCACGGCCGCCCAGCTGCCCCGCCGGGCCGTCATCCCGCGGCAGGTGCAGGCCCGGCTACCACCAGACGACGACGTACCCGGGGCCGCCCTCGACGCCCGGGCCTCCCGCGGCTCCGCCGTCGCCGCCCACGCCCGCGTTCTGCGGGGGTGCCCATGAGCCGGTCACCAGTGCGGGGGGAGCGACGATGCCGTCCGCCGCGGGGCTGCCCCCTGCGCCCGTGAGCAGGCCGGGGGCGCCCTGGCGGGTGAGGCCGTCGGTGCCGGTGGACTCGCAGGCGCCGACTCCGCCCGCACCGGGGGAGGCGGGATCGGCGCCGCCGACGCCACCCCAGGCGACAGCCAGTGCCGTGTCGGAGGTCGCGGTCATGTAGGTGAGCCCGGCGTTGTCGCCGGGAGCCCCGGTGGCGCCCCCGGCGCCGCCCCCGGCGACGACGACCAAGTGGGCCTCGCCGGGCCGCACGTGGACGGCACACCGGGCGAATCCGCCGGCGCCGCCGCCCTGGCCCCGGCCGCCGTCGGCACTGCCGCCGGCGCCGCCCCCGCCCGCGCCCCACACCTGGATGAAGATCGTGCTGACACCGCTGGGCGGAACGAAGCTCCCGCTGGTGGTGAACTCCTGGAGCCCGTGCGCAGCGTCGGGCCCGGTGGGATCGGCGAGACCCCGGCCGGGGCGGCCCGGGCCCTGTTCCGTGGTTCCCGCGTACGCCGTACCCGTCACGGCGCCGGACACCAACGCGACACTCACGGCGATCGTCCACACGCGCACACAGCCTCGGTGCCGCCGCGGCGACACCCGGGGCCCGGCTTTTCGGTACACCACGCCACCTCCAGGAGAGGGCTCTCGACCAGCGGCCTGTGCCGTCTCCTCCCGAGGCGCGGGAGATGCCGAGGACGGCAGTGAGCCCACCACAAGAGTCGCCCCGAGTGTGATCACGTGCACATTCTGTAGCCGACCGGGGGACACCCGGCCCGGTTCAGTCGGCCGCGTTGTAGCGCTGGAGGTGGTCGGCCAGCTGCTGCACGTCGGTGTCGTCCCAGTCGGCGAACCGCCCCGCGAAGGCGTTCCGGCGTCGCTCGTTCGCCTCCGCCAGCAGCCGGAAGCCCTGCTCGGACGGCTGGAGTATCTGCCCGCGCTGATCGTGCGGGTCGGATCCGCGCACGATGAGCCCGGCGCGCTCCAGCACCGCGATCTGGCGGCTGACGGTGGACTTGTCGAGCAGGAAGTGCGAGGCCAGATCCGTGCCGCGGCAGCCGCCGCGCTCCTTCATGAAGTCGAGCATGCCGTAGGCCACCAGGGACAGCTCGGGGTGGATCTGCGCGGCGCGCGTCCGGGCGCGGCGGGCGAACGCGGTGAGTTCGCGCTGGATCGTGTCGATGGCTGTGTCACGGGCCGGCATCTGGACCTCCTTCATTTAGATGTACTATACAAGGAAGAAGGTTGTATTTGCCAATCACATTGAGAGGTGCCTTCCCCATGACCGCATCCCCGGCCGCCGCCACGGGAGGGACCCACGCGCACGCGGCCCCCCGACTGCGCCACAGCGTGGGGCACATCGTTCTCCACCTGGTGACCCCGCTGCTGATGTGCCTGGGCATGGGCCTTGCCTACCTGGGTGCCTTCCACGCCCCCGAGCCGCACGGGATGAAGGTGGCCGTCGTCGGGAACGGGCCGCGCGCGCAACTCCTCGCGCAGACGCTCAAGGACAAGGCCGGCGACGCACTGGACGTCAGGACCGTCCCCACACGCGCCGCCGCGGTGCACCAGCTGATGGACCGCGACCTGGCCGGCGCCTACCTCCCGTCCACGGAGCACCCGCGCCTGCTGGTCGCCAAGGCCAACTCCGACACGACCGCCACGGCCGCCGAGACCGTGTTCCGCCTGGTGGCCGACAAGAAGGGGACCGCGCTGGACGTCACCGACGTCGCGCCCACCTCGCAGGGCGACCCCACCGGACAGGGGCTCTTCTTCGTCCTGGTCACCATCAGCATCGGCTCGTACGCCAGCGTCGCCGCCATCGGCGCGGCCGGCGCCGCGCTGGGGCTGTGGACCCGGGCCGCCATCGGCCTGGCGACCTCACTGGTGGTGAGCGTCATCGGCACCGTCCTCGCGGGACCGCTGTTCCACATCGTCGACCACGACCTCGCCGGCGTGTGGGCCATGGCGTGGCTCTACTCGGCGGGCATCGTCGCCATCGGCGTCGGCCTGCACACCTTCCTCAAGCGGTGGACCACCCTGACGATGATGACGCTCTTCGTCATGCTCAACTTCACCACCTCGGGCGGCATCTTCCGCCCCGAGCTCCAGAACGGCTTCTTCGGCGCGCTGCACGCCTTCTGGAACGGCGCGGGCTTCGTCGAGGGCGTCCGCGGCCTGCTCTACTTCCCCTCCGGCGCGGGCCTGGCCGGCCGCGTCACCTCACTGGTCCTGTGGCTCGCCGCGGGCCTCGTGGCGCTCGCCGCGGCGGACACCGCCGAACGACGCGCCCGCCGGGCCGGAGCGCCGCCCGCGCCCCTGCCGGCGGCTGAACGCGAGGCCGAGGAGGAGATCGGCGAGGCCGTCGCCGTCTGACGCGGACGCCGGTCGGCCTCGCCCACCCCTCAGAGCCAGTCGTTGCGGCGGAACGAGCGGTACGTGAGGGTGCAGGCGATGACGATGACCGCCAGTACGAGGGGATAGCCGAAGGTCCACCGGAGTTCGGGCATGTGGTCGAAGTTCATGCCGTAGATGCCGACGATCATGGTGGGCACGGCGATGATCGCGGCCCATGCGCTGATCCGGCGCAGGTCGGTGCTCTGCTGGATGCCGAGTTGGGCGAGATTGGCGGACAGCACGCTGTCGAGCAGCTCGACGAAGCCGGTGATGCGCTCCGATGCCTGGTCGAGATGGTCGCCCACGTCCCGCAGGTACGCGCGGATCTCCGGGTCGAATCCCGGCACCTTCCCCTCGGCCAGGCCGCGCAGCGGCAGGGCGAGCGGCACCACCGCGCGCCGGAGTTCCAGCATCTCCCGCTTGAGCTGGTAGATGCGCCCCGCGTCGTCGGTGCGTTCCGGTGAGAAGACGTCGGCCTCGACCTGTTCGACGTCCGCCTCGACCGCGCGGATCACGTCCAGGTACTCGTCGACGACGGTGTCCGCGATGGCGTGCACGACGGCGGCCGGGCCGTGGGCGAGCAACTCCGGCCGGCCTTCGAGCTGTCGGCGTACGACGCGGAGGTCCGGGGAGTCGCCGTGCCGGACGACCACGGCGAAGTCCGGGCCCGCGAAGATCATGATCTGTCCGGTCGAGACGACCTCACTGGTCGGCGTGAGCCGGTCGTGCTCGACGTACACGGCGGTCTTCAGGACGAGGAACAGGGTGTCGCCGTAGCGTTCGAGCTTCGGGCGCTGATGGGGGTGGACCGCGTCCTCCACGGCGAGCGGATGCAGGTCGAACGCGTCGGCCACGACCTGGAGCTGGTCGACGCTGGGTTCCCGCAGGCCGATCCACACGAAGCCGCCGGTGCTCCGGTGGCACGCGCCCATGGCCTCGGTGAGCGGCAGGAGCCCAGGACGGCGCTCGCCGTCCTGGTAGAGGGCGCAGTCGACCACGGGGACCGGGCGGCCGTCGGGGCGCGGTGCCGGGACCGGCGCTGTCATGACATCTCCTCTCGGGCCGCTCGGGGCGGATGCGCCTTCCATCATGACCACGCCGCCGCCCGTCCGGCGTCAGGGCGGCGTCAGGGCGGCGTCAGGGTTCCGCGCGCACCGGGATCGGGGTCTGACCTGCGGGCATAGCCTCATTGCTGCGCTCGGGCCGTCGGCCCGGGTGGCGTACCGCCCTCGTTCCCCAGGAGGAACACCATGTGTCTGCGTGTGTACGGAGAAGACCCCGAGCCTGCCGAAGCGGACCCGGCCGGGTCTCCCCACGTGCCTGACCGGTCGGGTTCCGCAGGCTGCACGCCCCGCTACTCCTACGCCGACGCGGACGTCGACCAGGTCGGCCAGGAGTCCGCCGTCGCTGCCGCCGCCGTCGACGAGCGGGCCGCGGCACCCGCTCCGCGGCTGTACTTGACGCTGCCTCGCACGGCGCGGACCGTTCCCGTGCGATCCCGTTCGCGGGCCTGACGAGGGCTGATCTTCGGGGCGATCGGCCTCCCCGCGCAGGCTGGCATCCGGGCCGAGGGCTTACCGACCGGGCCGGGAACACGCGGTGAGCAAGCGCGGAGCCCACTCGGGGTTGTGACGGCCTGAGGGGCTCCGCGGTGCGCACCGGCAGCGACGATGACACCGATGCGCTCCGTCCACTGAAGTCGACCGGTGGCGGTGTGCCCGGGTGACGCGGCGGCCGGGTGTCGGCTTTCACTCCAACGGCGGCGCGCCCCTCACGCGGGAGAGGTTCGGGCTCCGGGATACGCCTTTGGGGCGGCCCCAGCGGGGCCGCCCCAAAGGCGTCGTTGTCCCGGCGGTCAGTGCCGGCCGATGTCCTTGATCTTCTCGTTGGCCTCACGCGCGTCGCCCACGGCCTGCTCGGCACGGCCCTCGGCGGTCAGCCGTTCATTGCCCACGGCCTCGCCGGCGGTCTTCTTGACCTTGCCGACGGTCTGCTCGGTCTTGGCCCTGGCCTTCTCGTTGTCGGCCATGGTGCTCACCTTCCCTGGCATTGACGTCGTGTGCTGTTGGTTCGTCTGACCGTTGAACGGGGCGGCAAACGTGGGGAGTTCACACGGGAACCGGGCAATCGGCGCGCACGCGCGTGCCCCGCATCCCGTGAAAGTAACGTGATCTTTGTGTGCTTGCCGGGCCGGGTCAAGGGCAGGCGGCGGTCAGGAGGTTGATAACGATGGTTCCCCTGATTCTGGTTCTTCTTCTGGCCCTGGTGCTGTTCGGTGCGGGCTTCGCCCTGAAGGCGCTGTGGTGGATCGCGCTGATCGTTCTCGTTCTGTGGCTGCTCGGCTTCGTCGCGCGGTCTTCCGGGAGCGGTGGCCGCAAGGGCCGCTGGTACCGCTGGTAGCAGCGTCCGACACCAGCCATGGGGGCCCGGCCGATCCCGGCCGGGCCCCCGCCCGTGTCCGTGCGGCAGAGCTCAGGCTGTTCCGGCCCCCGTTCGGCGGGAAGCAGAGCCAGGGATCACCTGTGGGGTGCTTTCGGTCGACCTGTTCGACGACGCGACGCGTCCGTGTGCCTGAGCGCCTGACCCCACCGGCGTAACAGGGCGGCGCCGGAAGCGTGCCTGCGCCCGGGAACACGCACGGTGGGGAGAATCGGGAGGGGACCCACGCAGGCGCCGCGCCCTGGGCTCCGAGGGCGGCCCTCGCACCGACCCGGTCTTGTGTGATCGTCAACCTGTTCGAAGGGATTCCATGACCGCCTACGGATACTTCCTGTCCTCGGAGGAGTTCACCCCCGCGGAACTGCTCGAGCAGGCGCGCATGGCCGAGCAGGCCGGTTTCGAGGCGCTGGCCGTCTCCGACCACTTCCACCCGTGGAACGACGAACAGGGCCAGAGCCCGTTCGTCTGGTCCGTGATCGGGGCGTTGTCCCAGGTGACGTCGCTGCCGATCACCACTTTGGTCACCTGCCCCACCGTCCGCGTCCACCCGGCGATCAACGCCCAGGCCGCCGCCACAGCGGCCGTGCTGACCAACGGCCGGTTCCGTTTCGGTCTGGGAAGCGGGGAAGCCCTCAACGAGCACATCTTCGGCGACGCCTGGCCCGAGGCGGCGGAGCGCCTGCAGATGCTCGAGGAGGCCGTGCAGGTCATCAGGAAACTGTCCACCGGGGAGCGCGTCACCCACCACGGAACGCACTACACCGTGCAGAACGCCCGCCTCTACACCGTTCCCGAAGAGCCCGTTCCGCTGTACGTCTCCGGCTTCGGGCCGGAGGCCGCGGCGCTGGCGGGCCGTATCGGGGACGGTTTCGTGACGATGAAGCCCGACGCGACCCTGGTGGAGCAGTTCCGGCGGGCCGGCGGAGGGAGCAAGCCGGTCATCGGCGGACTGAAGGTCTGCTGGGACACCGACCGGGCGCGTGCGGTGAAGACCGCGCACCGGCTGTGGCCCAGTGAGCAGCTGCCGGGCGAGCTGGCCCAGATCCTGCCCACCCCGGAGCACTTCGAGCAGGCGGCCACCCTGGTCACCGAGGAGATGGTCGCCGACGCCGTCGTCTGCGGCGACGCCACCGACGAGCACGTCGCGGCCGTCAGGACGTACTCCGAGGCCGGTTTCGACGAGGTCTACGTCAACCAGATCGGCCCCGACCAGAAGCAGTTCTTCGACTTCTACCGCGCCGAGGTCCTTCCCCGGCTGCGTGAGGGCATGCCCGCCGCCTGATCCCGCGAGCGGCTCGCGAGGCTCCCACCGAGCGGATTGCGACGGGTGCCCGCAGGATGGAGCGAAGTCGGCACGCGGGCTCCTCCGGGGCGCGGGCCGACGTACAGCCCGGTCCGGAGGGCGCCATGGGTGCCGTCGGGTCCGCGGCCCGCCTCACGACGTATTCGAGGACCACGCGATGGCTGCAACGACCTTTGCCCTCACGTCCGTGCTGGAGGACGCCCGGCGGGCCCATTCCGCTGTCATCGAGCGATTCGTGGCGGATCTCGCGGTCACACCGGAGGGCGCGCACCGGCAGGTGCTGGAGGACCACGTGGCCTACGTCCAGGCCTGCATGGCACTGATGGACGGCTGCCTCCAGCGGTTGCGGGGGCGCCGCGTGCGGCCGGACCTGCTCGGGCCCGCCCGCCGGATCGCTCAGGACGCCGCGCTGGTCGGACGCATGCCCGTGGCCATGGCGTCGCGGATGGGGGCGGCGGCACTGCGCGGGCGCGGACGAGGGCCCGCGGACGGGAAACGGCTGCTGAGGAACGTGGCCGACGAGTACGGCATCACCGCGCGCGCTCTGGCCAGCAGCCAGGCGGGGGAGACCGTCGCCTCCCAGACCGAGGACGACGTCGCCCTCGACCTGTTCTCCTCCCTGCGCCGCGAGGACCAGCAGGTCCTGAAGGTCCTGGGGAACGGTCTGACCGAATACGCCGCGACCCTTGCCCGCAGCGCGGGCCAGGGAACTGCGTTCGGGGGCGTTCTCGGCGCGGTCGCCCACACGGCCGTCGCCGCCTGGGACGGCGCGAGGAGGGACTGGGTGGGCGCGGGCATCGCCGGTGTGCGTCAGGCGGCCGGCAAGGCGCAGGGGGCCGCGAGCAGGGAAGGGTCGCTGCCCATCGCCCGCTATGGCCGGATGACCGGCGGGGAGATCGCCGGAAGGCTGCACGGTCTGTCGTCCACGGAACTGGCGTGGGTCGAAGGATACGAGCGCGCGCACGCCAGGCGCCCGGAGGTCCTGCGGGCCGTCGACACGGCGCGGGCCGCCTCCTCCCCGTCCTGATCGGACGGCCGCGGACGGGCACGGACGGGCAGGGGGGGCGGGAAGGAGACCGGGCATGGCCGAGCAGGAACAAGGAGTTCCCTCCATGCTTCCCGGCCTGGTGTCCGCCAGCCACACGATGGCCTTCCGGGAGATTCCGGCAGAGGTCGAGCGGTACGCCACCGCGGCGGGACTGGACGAAGTGGCGATCTTCATGGCCGATCTGCAGGACACGGTGTTGCGCCGGATGACCGGCTTCGGGCCGGACGCCCGTCAGGGCGCCGACGAGCAGTTCCCCGTCGAGGGCACGACGGCCGGCCGCACCTTCCAGTACGGGCGGCCCGCCTCGCACCCCGTGGCCGGATCCACCCGGCGCCAGTGGTGGCTGCCTCTCCTGCACGGGACGGACCGTCTGGGCGTCCTCAGGGTCACCACCGGCGACAGCAGCGGGCAGAGCCGGCAGGACCTCGAACTGCTGGCATCGGTGGTGGCCCTGCTGCTGGTCGGCAAGAGCGCGACGAGCGACGCCTACGCGCGACTGGTGCGCACCGAAGCGATGAGCGTCGCGGCGGAGATGCAGTGGCACCTGCTGCCCCCGCGGACGTACGCGGACGCGCACGTCGTCATCGGTGGCCTGCTCGAACCGGCCTACCAGGTCGGCGGGGACGTCTTCGACTACGCGCTGGCCGGCAACATGGCGCATCTGGCGGTCTTCGACTCGATGGGCCATGACACCTCGGCCGGGGTGGCCGCCAGCCTGGCCCTGGCGGCGTGCCGGAACCACCGGCGCCAGAACACGGGCCTCGTCGAGACGACCGTCGAGATCGAGAAGGCCCTGATCCACGAGTTCGAGCGGATCCGCTACGTCACCGCCGTCCTGGCCGACCTGGACCTGGACACCGGGCTGTTCACCTGGGTGAACCGCGGTCACCTGCCACCGCTGGTCATCCGCGGGAACCGCTGGTCCAGCCATCTGCAGTGCCCGCCCGCGCATCCGATGGGCACCGACCTCGGCCTGGTGCCGGTGCTCTGCCGCGAGCAGCTCGAACCCGGCGACCGCGTCGTGCTCTACACCGACGGCATCACCGAGGCGCGCAATCCCGGCGGGGTGGAGTTCGGCGTCGACGGTTTCGTGGACTTCCTCATCCGCCACCACGCCGACCAGCTCCCCGTACCCGAGACCCTGCGGCGCCTCATGCGCAGCATCCTGGAGCACCACAACGGTCGCCTCGCCGACGACGCGACCGTGCTGATCGCCGAATGGCTCGGCCCCGACCCGTGACCACGCAGGGCCGGAGGCCTGCGGGGCCTGATTCGTGGGGCACGATCCGGGTCGATGCCGGGTCGATGCCGAGTCGTTCAGCGGCCTGGCATCGCGCCGGGCGGGGGGTCGCGGTGCGGGCGGGGCACGGCATTTGTGTCCCCATGTCGACAACCCTGGTTGTCGCCCCGTGCCGCGGGCGCCTACAGTGTGGCGCATGCCTGGCATTCACTTCTCCTTGCGGATGAGTGAGGAGGAGATCGCCGCGCTCACCGCAGGGGCGGTCGACGGCCTCGTCCGCGAACTCGTCGGTCGCGCGTTCCAGCGCCTGCCCGGGGGCGAACAGGCGCCCGCGCAGTCGGAAGCCCTGGCGCACCTGCACATGCTGGTCCATCTCCGGCAGGCCATCGAGCGCCTGGAGGAGACCGCCGCGCACGAGGCGGCCGACGCCGGAGCCGGTTACCCGCAGATCGGCAGGGCCTCCAACATGACCCGGCAGGGCGCCCGTCGCCGATGGCCGGGACTGATCACCCAGGACCCCGCCCCCCACGCCTCCCCGCCCCCCGGAGCTCTCGATGATGATCGCCCCCGTCCGTCCCTTCGACGTGCTGCTGGTCGAGGACGACGCCGCTGACGCCATGCTCATCGAGGACGCCCTCACCGCGTGCGGCACGCGCAACCTCACCCAGATGGAGGACGGCGTCGCCGCCCTGGACTACCTGCGCGACGCGGCCAACCCGCGCCCCGACCTGATCGTGCTGGACCTCAACATGCCCCGTATGAACGGCCGCGAGCTGCTGGCCGTCATCAAGCGCGACGAGGACCTGCGGACCATCCCGGTGGTGGTCCTGACCACCTCCTCGGCGCCGGACGACGTCAGCGGCGCCTACCGGGAGCACGCGAACGCGTACGTCACCAAGCCCGTCAACCTCGACGACTTCGAACGCGCCGTGCAGAGCATCGACGCCTTCTACCTCGACACCGTCACCAGGCTCCCCCGGCAGTAGCGCCGACGAGGGCATCTCGCGCGTGGGAAAAGAAGGGGAATGCCGCGCTTTGAAGGGGGTAGGCGGGTAAAGCGCTGGGAGCGCGGCTCACCGGCGGAACGTCACAGACGAGGAGGATTGCTGAGATGCGGAGCGCAGTGGCCGACAACGCAGTCAGCACGACGCAGGACTTCGATGCCGTCGACGGGCTGCCCGAGGTGTCCGGCACGATGACGGCCCCCGAGGTCCGGCAGGTCTCCAAGGTGATGTTCGCCCGCCTGCAGACTCTGGAAGAGGGCACCGCCGACTACCAGTACGTCCGCAACACGCTGATCGAGATGAACACGGCGCTGGTGCACTTCGCGGCCCGCCGCTTCTCCCAGCGCGCGGATCAGATGGAGGACATCCTGCAGGTCGGCACGATCGGCCTGATCAAGGCGGTCGACCGGTTCGACCCCGACTACGGGGTGGAGTTCGTGACCTTCGCGCTCCCGACGATCCTGGGGGAGATGAAGCGGTTCTTCCGCGACACTAGCTGGTCGGTCCACGTGCCGCGGCGGCTGCAGGAGCTGCGCCTGGACCTGGCCAAGGCCACCGACCTCCTGGCGGTCGAGCTGGACCGGGCGCCGACGGTGGCCGAACTCGCGGCCCGGCTGGAGATCGGCGAGGACGAGGTCGTGGAGGCGATGACGGCCGCCAACGCCTACTCCGCAGCCTCCCTGGACGCGCCGGCCACAGAGGAGGGCGACCAGGGAACCGCGTGGGCGGAACGGCTCGGCTACGACGACGGTGCCTTCGGCAAGGTGGAGGAGATCGAGTCGGTCAAGCCGCTGATCCGGCAGCTGTCGGAACGGGAACGGCTGATCCTCTCGCTCCGCTTCGGGCAGGACATGACCCAGGCGCAGATCGGCGCCGAGCTGGGGGTCTCCCAGATGCAGGTTTCCCGTCTCCTGACCAGGATCCTGGCCCGTCTGCGCACCCAGGCTCTCCAGTAGCGGACGCCTCCCTCAGACCGGCATCGCGCGTCACCGCGGCAGGGCCGCGTGGACGGCGTCCGGCATGGTGCGGGTGATCTCGTCGCCGAGCCGCTCGAACTCCTTGCGGAGGAAGGGGTCGGCGAGCCGTGCCGCGCCGTGGAAGCGGATCGTGGCGTCGTAGGTGATCCGGGTGCCGGTCTCCGTGGGCTCGAAGGTGAGGTCGTCGGTGGAGGTGGCGGTCCTGTTGGTGCCGACGAACGTGAGGCGGCCGGCCTCGCGGCGTTCGAGCCGGTAGTCGAGCTGAGTGCGGCGACCGCGGAACAGCGAGACGTTGTGCCAGGTGGCGCCCTCGGCCGGTTCCCCCCGGCCGCGTGTCCGGGTGCATTCCCGGGTGCCGGGGTCCCAGTCGACGGCGTGCGCGAAATCCGCGAGATAGTCGACCACGTCGGTCAGTTTCCGGGACACGGTGAAGGAGCGGCGGATCTGGACCATGGCGCTCTCCTGAGCTCGAGAAGGCGTTGCTGCGCTCGTGCCCGCACGTGCGGGGTGGCATGCCGTCCGTCCGGCCTCCACGTCGGCACGGCTCGCCGTATGAGGTGGGGCGCAGCCTCCGGATGCATCGGGACACATGCGTACCTAGCATGACAGAGAGGCGTGTGAGGCCTGCGGACGAGGCCGAAGTGCCGGCGTTCGTCAGGCTCGGCGGGGACATGGCCCGGATGACCGGGGCACCTCCCGTCCGCACGGAGCGCACGCACGATGCGGAAGGCGCGGATACGGCCGTGCGTACCGGCCCCCGGTCCCGCGGCGATGCGCGGCCGCAGGTCGTCCCGCAGGCAACCCGGTCGCACTTCACGATCTTGGCCGGCACCGCGGCTCCGCGCCGGGCTCATGACAAGGAGAAGCCCGAAGATGAGCGACTTGAGCGGGCGCAGCGCCCTCGTCACCGGTTCGACCTCCGGGATCGGTGAGGCCATCGCCGCCGCACTCGCGGCGACGGGAGCCGATGTCGTCGTCAACGGGCGCAGCCCGGAGCGAGTGGCCCAAGTGGCCGAGGGGTTGGGGGTCCGGGGCATCGCCGCCGACGTCGGTGACGCGAGCGGGGTCGCAGCCCTCGTGGAGCAACTGCCGGACGTCGACATCCTGGTCAACAGCGCGGGGGTGTTCCGTACCCAGCCGGTGTTCGAGATCCCCGACGACGAGTGGCTCCGGTTCTACGAGGTCAACGTGCTCTCGGGGGTACGCCTGACGCGGCACTACACACCGCGCATGGTCTCCCGCGGTTGGGGGCGGGTCGTCTTCGTGAGCAGTGAGGCCGGAATTCAGACGCCGACGGAAATGGTCCACTACGGGGTCACGAAATCCGCGCAGTTGGCGCTGTCACGGGGAACGGCGCAGGAGGTCGCCGGCACGGGAGTCACCGTCAACTGCGTGCTGCCGGGACCGACCCTCACCAAGGGCGTGGAATCCATGCTGTCGCGGCTGTACCCGGACCTGGCCGACGACGAGCGTGAACGCCGCTACGTGGCCTCGGGACGCGCCGCGACCTCGCTCCTCAAACGGCTGATACGGCCGGAGGAAGTGGCCAGCCTGGTCGCGTACGTGGCGTCCGACCAGGCGTCGGCGACGACCGGAGCGGCACTGAGCGTCGACGGCGGCTTGACGCCCACGATCTTTCCCTGACCCCCTGCGGCCGAGGCGGGCTCCCGCGGTTCGCCCGGCGGGAGCGAAGTGCGGCCATTCCGAAGGGACATGCCATGAAACTCGATCAGATCCTCCCGGCGCGCATCGGATTCGGCAGTGCGCCGCTCGGGAACATGTTCCGGGCTGTTCCGGACGAGGAGGCCGCGGCGACGGTCGACGCCGCCTGGGAGGACGGCACGCGCTACTTCGACACCGCGCCCTTCTACGGCTCCGGCCTGGCCGAGATACGCCTCGGTGACGCGCTTTCCAGGCGTCCGCGCGACGAGTACGTGCTGAGCACCAAGGTGGGACGTGTCATCCTCGACGAGACGGAGGACCCCGCCGCACGGGACCTGGGCGAGAAGGGCAACCTCTTCGAGTACGGCCGTCCGAACAAGATGGTCCACGAGTGGACGGCCGACGCCACCGAGCGCTCGATCGAGGGCAGCCTGAAGCGGTTGCAGACCGACCGCCTGGACATCGTCTGGGTGCACGACATCGCCCAGGACTTCCACGGTGACGTATGGCTGCAGAAGTTCGAGGAGGCCCGCACGGGCGCCTTCCGGGTGCTGACCCGGCTGCGTGACGAGGGCGTCATCAAGGCCTGGGGGCTGGGCGTCAACCGCACCGAGCCCATCGAACTCACCCTCGCGCTCGAGGAGCCGCAGCCGGACGGGTTCCTGCTGGCCGGCCGGTACTCGCTGCTCGACCACGCGCACGCGCTGCAGCGGCTGCTGCCCATGGCCGAGGAGCAGGGCGTGGGCATGGTCGTCGGCGGCCCCTACAGCTCCGGAATCCTCGCCGGCGGCACCCACTTCGAGTACGTGGACGCGCCGCCCGGGATCGTGGAGAAGGTCCGGCGGCTCAAGCGGCTCACCGACGCGCACGGCGTGAGCGTCAAGGCCGCGGCGCTGCACTTCTCGCTCGCCCACCCCGTCTCCGCCGCGGTGATCCCCGGCGCGACCACGCCCCGTCACACCGTCGAGGACCGCGCCGCGTTCCACCAGGACGTTCCCGCGGGCTTCTGGTCCGCCCTGCGCGGTTCCGGGCTGGTCAGCCCCCTGGCGCCGCTGCCGGGCGGGGCGTAACCGGCGCGGTCCGCGCAGTCGGCGCAGTCCGTCAACTCCACTCCGACCAGAGCCCGGAGGTACGTCATGGCCTCGACCTCGGTGAGCCGGATCGTCCCGGCCTCCCCGGACCGTGTATGGCAACTGGTCGGCGGCTTCGGCTCGTTGCCCGACTGGCTGCCCTACATCGCCAGCAGCGCGCTGGAAGAGGGCGGCCGCACCCGGCGGCTGGCCAACCCCAACGGCGACGCCATCGTCGAGCGGCTCATCGCGTTCAACGAGGAAGAGCGCCACTACAGCTACGCCATCCTTCAGGCACCGTTCCCGGTCGTGGACTACCTGTCCACCCTGCGCGTGTACGCGGTCAGTGGCAACGACAACGTCGCCGAAGTCCAGTGGTCGGGTCGCTTCGTCGCCAAGGGAGCGAGCGACGACGAGGTGGTGGCCCTGTTCACCGGCATCTACAGCGACGGCCTGGACGCCCTGGAGCAGGCACTCGGCTGAGGACTGCAGGACTGACTGCCCCCGGAGGCCGGTCAGTCGCGGGAACCGGTCCTGTCGTGATACCTGAGCTCGAGCCAGCGGGTACGGGTGCTCCAGGAGCCCAGGTCGGGGGCGTCGGCCAGGACGTCGTGCCAGGGCCGGGCACCGGAGGGGTCCGCGTCGTCCCGCACGGCCGGCGGACTGCCGGGGCGTCCGGCCCAGAGCCGCACTCCCGACCGCGCCTCCGGTTCGGGGACCGGAAGCCACTCGCCCACCGAGAACATGCCGGCGAGCTGGTGCACGGCGATGAAGCTGGGCAGGCCGCTCTCGGGGTCCCCGGGGTCCGGGCGATCGGTGAGGGCGTGCCACAGGAGCAACATGTTGGGCAGCTGGACACCGGGCTGGAAGTGGTAGACGAGCCGTTCCAGCTTGATCGAGCCGATGCGGGGCAGCCGCACCCGGGCGAGCGGGACGACCTCGCGCTTGCCGCCGGTCCAGGTCAGCCGCTGGTTCCGGCCCCTGTAGCCCGGCTCGCTGAAGACCGTGACATGGAGATGTTCCCTGCGATCGGCGCGGCGGTTGTGCAGCAGGCCCGCCCCGGCGACGGCGCCGCCCAAGGTGGCCAGGCCCGCGAGGAGTATTCCGGTCTTGCGTTTCATCGGCACGCGCCACCTTGCTTCCGACGGGTCGGGACGGACCGTTCATCATGCGCCGCCGAGCGTCCGCTGATCCACCGTCAGGCAGGGGGCGGTGGCGGACCTCCACGGGGTCCCCACATGTCGCCGTGCCGCGTCGCCGTCCCCGGTCTGATGTCGGCTACGTCAGCGCGGAGTGAGCCCCGCGCAGCGCGTCAGCGAGGGCTCGCGCCTGGTCGGGCGTGATGCCCAGGGCCAGCGGAATGCGGCGCGGGCTGTGGGGGGACGAGCACACGGGCACCGGGCTGTCCTCGCCGACGAGCCACTTCTCCTCGGAGACGCGGGGCTCGTCCAGAGCCGCGGCCAGCGCGCCGGCGACGTCGGCGGAGAACCCGCAGCGCGTCAGGGCCCGCTCCACGATGTCGACCGCATCGGCGGGGACGTCCGCGTCACCCAGCATCGGCAGCAGGAGGAGAAGGCGCTGGGCCGGGTCCGACAGCCCCTCGCCACCCTCCGGCGCGGCCGCGGCCAGCGCGGTGAGTTCGGCCCAGGACAGGCCGGGCCCGGCCTGGTCGACGCCGTACTGTCCGA
The DNA here is from genome assembly GCF_042889545.1 of Streptomyces sp. NPDC002574. NCBI lineage: Bacteria > Bacillati > Actinomycetota > Actinomycetes > Kitasatosporales > Streptomycetaceae > Streptomyces > Streptomyces sp. NPDC002574. Next base: position 21,608 of record NZ_JBIARB010000011.1, on the reverse strand, counting down.
GAAACCCGAGCCGCCCCCAACCGGGGTGACCGACGAAGAACTCGACGTTCCCCTCGTCCTCGAAGTTGGCGTACACGACGTAGGCCGTGTGACCGCCGGCGAAGGGCATCCGCAGGACCGGCCACGGCTGTTCGTGGTCGCTGAGGCGTTCCACGATCTGCTCGTAGGCGGACTCGTCCACGCCGTACCGAGCGGCATCCTCGCACGGATCGCCGATCGTCAGCCGCAGGTGTGCGAGCCAGAAGGCGGGCTGCCGCGCGAGGTCCTCGCCCGCGACGAGTTCGCGGTCTTCGTAGTACGCGGGTATGCGCACAGCAGTCGTCACGGCCTGAGCGTAGCGGGCGGGCCACGGCCCAGGAGGCGGGGACCGCCGCGCGGTTCAGGGGCTGCCGGCAGGCGGCGCGCCCGGTGGCGGACGCGCCGGTGAAGGCGCCGGCGATGCCGAACCGGACGACCGTGCGGGCCCCCCGTCCTCCGGGGCGCCCGCGCGGTTCGCCGCTCCTGACGTGTCAGGTGGGTCAGGAGCGGGCGACGGCCGTGCGCGTGTCGCCCTGGGCCTGGGCGAGACGCTCGGCGGCCTCCTCGGCGGTGAAGCCGGCGAGGAGCATGACGATGGCGGTCTTGGCGTGGCCGCCCGCCGCGTCGAGGGCCTGGGCGGCGGTGTCCGCGTCGGCGCCGGTGGCCTGGGACACCATGCGGCGGGCGCGGTCCACGAGCTTGTCGTTGGTGGCCCGCACGTCGACCATCAGGTTCCCGTAGACCTTGCCCAGACGCACCATCGAGGCGGTCGAGAGCATGTTGCAGACCATCTTCTCCGCGGTGCCCCCCTTGAGGCGGGTCGAGCCGGTGAGGATCTCGGGTCCGGTGGGCACCTCGATCGGGATGTCGGCGTAGCGGCTGACGAGGGCGTCGCGGTTGCAGGCCACCGACACCGTGACGGCGCCGGCGGCCGCGGCGTGCTGCAGACCGCCGACGACGTAGGGGGTGCGGCCGCTCGCGGCGAGGCCGACGACCGTGTCCCGCTCGTTCACGCCGATCTCGTCGAGGTCCGTGACCGCTCGCCCGGGCTCGTCCTCGGCGCCCTCGACCGCGACGATGAAGGCGCCCGGCCCGCCGGAGAGCAGACCCACCACCTGCTCGGGCGAGGTGCCGAAGGTGGGCGGGCACTCGACGGCGTCGAGCAGGCCGATGCGGCCGCTGGTGCCGGCGCCGATGTAGATCAGCCGGCCGCCCCGGCGCAGCGACTCGGTGATCGCCTCGACGGCGTCACCGATCTGCGGGAGCGCGTCGCGAACCGTGAGGGCGACGGTCTGGTCCTCGGCGTTCATGACAGAGAGCAGTTCGGAGACCGGCATGCGGTCCAGTTCGGCGGTCCGGTCGTTGCGGGTCTCGGTGCCGAGAGTGCCGAGTGTGGTGAGGTCCACGGCGCGGTCGTCCTTTCAGGGGTGGTGCTCAGGGGTGGTGCTCGGGGGATGGCCCGCGGTCAGTCGGCGGCCGGGGTGCGGCGCGGCGGCTGAGGGCGTTTGCGGCGCTGGACAGCCCCGTAGGTCTTCTGCAGGGCGGCGGTCGTGGCGTCGTAGGAACGCTGGGCCACGCCGACGAACAGGCAGTCGATGAGCGCGAGTTGGGCGATACGGCTGACGGTCGCGCCGGACCGGAAGGGGGTCTCCCGGGCGCAGGTCGTCAGCACGAGGTCCGCGCTCTCCGCCAGGGTGGAGCGCGCGACGTTGGTGAGGGCGATGGTGGTGGCGCCGCGTTCGGCGGCGGCCTGGAGGGGTTCGACGGTGTCCTCGGTCTCCCCGGAGTGGGAGATGGCCAGGGCCACGTCCCCGGGGCCGAGCAGGGCCGTCGCGGTGAGGGCCGAGTGCCGGTCGGTCCAGATGAAGGCCATGTGGCCGATGCGGTGCAGCTTCTGGTGCAGGTCCTGGCCGACGAAGGCGCTGGCGCCGATGCCGAAGATGTCGATGCGCCGGGCGCCCGCGACGGCGTCGACCGCGCGGCCCAGGGCCTCGATGTCGAGCTCGGCCCCGGAGTCCTCCAGGGCGCGGACCTCGTTGTAGACGATCTTGCTGACGATCTGGTCGAGCGTGTCGGTGGCGCTGATGTCGGTGCCTGGGGCCGGACGCTCGCCGCCGAGCGCGTGCTCGCGGGCGGCGGCCGCGGCCAGCGCCAGGCGCAACTGCGGGTAGTTGGTGATCCCTATCGCACGGCAGAACCGCATCACCGTGGCGACCGAGGTGTCGGCCCGCTCGCCCAGGGCGCTGATGGACAGCTCGGACGCCTGGCCGGGGTCGGCCAGGACGGCGTCGGCCACCCGGCGTTCCGAAGGAGCCAGGGACGGCAGCGCCGCGCGGATACGCGCCAAGGTGCCGCCGGCGGCGTCGTCCGCCGACTGTGCCGGTGTGCGGGGTGGTTCCTGGCGGGCCATGGGCCGGGTCCCTCCTGGTGGGGTGGGCGACACATTAACCACCCATCTGGGGTGCGTCAAAAATTTACGAATCGCATTACGTGAAGTTACTTATTGACATACGCAGGTCGGCCTTCCGATACTCGCTGCACCGCGATCCGCGCCGGTCACCCGGCCTTCCGGCTGTCCCGTGACTGCCCGACGCGTCGGATCCCTGCAGACACGAAGGCGTGCCGAATGACAGCAGCAGTGGCGGTGGACCTGGGCAAGACCGGCTGCCGTGCCGTGCTGTGGATGGGCGGCGCCGGCCCCGCCCACGACGTCCACGAGGTGCCCGGAGCCCCCGGGCTCGCCGCCGACAACGGCGTGGCCGCGGCCCGTGCCGCGGTCCGCGCAGCCGTCCTTCCGTTGCTCCCGCTCCTCCAGGGCGAGCACGGCGGCCGGCTGGACGCGGTCTGCGTGGGCGCGGCCGGGGCGGCGACCGCCCCGGAGGCGGCCCGTGCCCTGGCCGGACTGCTCCTGGAGGACCTGCCCGCCGATGAGGTGGCCGTCACCAGCGACGCCGTCACCGCTCACGCGGGCGCCCTCGGCGGCCGCCCCGGTGTGGTGCTGGCCATCGGCACCGGCTCCGTCGCCATCGGCATCGGGGACGACGGCTCGTACGCCCGCGTCGACGGCTGGGGACCCTGGCTCGGTGACGAGGGCAGCGGGTCCTGGATCGGCGCCGCGGGCCTGCGGGCCGCGCTCCGCGCCCACGACGGTCGCGGACCTCGCACCGCGCTGCTCGCCGCCGCCGTCGAGCGCTTCGGCGACCCCGACCGGTTGCCCTCGGCCCTGGGCCGGGACGGCAACCCCGCACGTACCGCGGCGTCCTTCGCCCCGCAAGTGGCCCGCGCCGCCGCCGCGGGCGACGACGCCGCCACCACGATCGTCCGTGACGCAGCCGCCGCCCTCGGCGAGGCCGCGCTCACGGCCGCCCGCCGCATCGCCGGCGGCGACGCCCTCCCGGTCACCATCACCGGCGGACTGACCGGTCTCGGCGAACCGCTCACCGGGCCGCTCACCGCGGCACTCACCGGTTCCTCGCGCCCCCTGCACCTGCGCCCCCCGCTCGGGGACCCGCTGGACGGCGCACGCCTGCTGGCGCTCGACGCCTCGGCACCGCACGAACCCCACGTCGTCCGCCTGCGGCGGACGACGGCCTTCCCCACTGTCCCCACCCCGCCGGTGACCTCGCCGGCCGTAATTCAGGAGTGAGCGTGCGCCAACTCGACCTCGTGGTGGTCGTCGTCTATCTGATCGCGATCGCCGTGATCGGACTGCGGAAGGCCGGACGACAGAAAACGGCGAAGGACTACTTCGTCGGCGAAGGCCACATGCCGTGGTGGACCGTCTCGTTCTCCGTCGTGGCGACCGAGACCAGCGTGCTCACCGTGATCAGCGTGCCCGGCGGCGCCTACAGCGGCCAGGGCTTCGGCAACGTCGAACTCGCCCTCGGCTACGTGATCGGCCGTGTGATCGTGGCCACCGTGCTGATCCCCTTGTACAAGCGCGGCGGATTCGTCAGCGCCTACCAGTACCTGGGCAGCAGATTCGGGCTGAAACTGCAGGGCCTGGCCTCGGTGACGTTCGTCTTCACCCGGCTCCTGGCCGAGGGCGTCCGGCTGTTCGCCTCGGCGATCCCGATCAAGCTGCTGCTCGACGAGTTCGGTGTGCACGCCGACTACCGCGTCATCATCATCGTGCTCACCGTCATCACCGTGATCTACACCTACCTCGGCGGCATCAAGGCGGTCATCTGGACCGACGCCATCCAGATGGGCCTGTACCTGGGCGGTGCGATCCTCGCCATCGCCGTGCTCTCCGGCCACGTCGGCGGCGCCGGCTTCTCCGACGCCCTGCACTCGGGCCACTTCAAGCTCTTCGACACCAACTTCGACTTCGCGCACATCCTCACCAGCCCGTTCGCCCTGCCGACCGCGATCATCGGCGGCGCGATCTTCGCAATGGCCAGCCACGGCTCCGACCAGCTGATCGTCCAGCGCATCCTGACCACCCGCACGCTGCGTGACGGCCAGAAGGCCATGATCGCCTCCGGCATCTTCGTCACCATCCAGTTCGCGGCCTTCTCGCTGGTCGGCGCGCTGCTGTGGTCGTACAACAAGGGCAAGGGCTTCGCGGACCTGGGTCTGGCCAGCTCCGACAACCTCTACCCGAACTTCATCCTGCACGGCCTGCCCGTGGTGATCTCGGGCCTGCTGGTGGCCGGCATCCTCGGCGCCGCGATGGGCTCGCTGTCCTCCGCGCTGAACTCCATGTCGAACTCGACGGTGTCCGACATCATCCACAGCTTCTTCCGCACCTCGCCCTCCGAGGAGTCCCTGCTCAAGCTCGCCCGGGTGATGACCCTGGTGTGGGCGGTGCTCATGGCCGTCTTCGCCTGCGCCTTCAGCGCGAACACGGGCAACGTCTACCTGACCGGTCTGACCATCGCGGGCTACACCTACGGCGCGCTGCTCGGCGCGTTCCTGCTCGGACGGCTCATCCGGCGCGCCAACGAGATCGACTCCATCGTCGCGTTCCTGGTGACGGTGGGTGTGATGACGTACATCGTGCGCGGTGTGAAGATCGACGTCACCGTGGCCGGCGCCACCGTGCCGACGGCGATCGCCGCGCAGTGGCTGGTGCCGATCGGCGTGGTGGTCACCCTGGTCGTCGGCGGTGTGATGAGTCTGTTCCACCGGGCCCCGGAGACCAACGCGCTCCCCGCGGCCGACGCCGAGCCGGGTTCCGGCCCGGACCGCGTCGCGGCGGCCGCCGGCCGGGAGTGACGACGCCCCACCCGTGAAGTGCGGGGCCGCCCACCAGGGCGGCCCCGCGCACCCCCCGTTCAGCACCAGCAAAAGGACAAAGGGAGAAGCCATGCCGAACCGGCCCGGCCCGCGGCACCCGCGTCAGGAGGCACCGTGCGTGTGATCGGCCTCATGTCAGGTACCTCCTACGACGCCATCGAGGCGGCCGCCGCCGACCTCACCCTGGACGGCGACACCCTGCTCCTGCGGCCGCTCGGCCACCTCTCGGTGTCCTACACCGACGACCTGCGGGACCTGATCTCCGCCACGCTGCCCCCGGCGGCCACGACGACGCAGGACATCTGCGCCCTCGACACCGGCATCGGCCAGGCCTTCGCCGGCGCCGCCGGACGGGCCCTTCGCGAACTGTGCGACGGCGCCGCCGACCTCGTGGTCTCGCACGGCCAGACCATGCACCACTGGGTCGAGGACGGCGCCGTCCGCGGCACGCTCCAGCTCGGCCAGCCCGCCTGGATCGCCGAGGCCACGGGCCTGCCCGTCGTCTCCGACCTGCGCAGCCGGGACGTCGCCGCGGGCGGCCAGGGCGCCCCGCTGGTCGGCATGACCGACGCCCTGCTGCTGCGCGCCCTGCCGGGCACGCCCGCGGCGCTGAACCTCGGCGGCATCGCCAATGTCACCGTCGTCGCCCCCGGTGCCGAGCCGCTGGCCTTCGACACCGGCCCCGCCAACGCCCTGCTGGACGCCGCGGTGCGGCACTTCACCGACGGCGCGGCCGCGTACGACGAGGACGGGCGCAGGGCCGCGGCCGGCCGGACCGTCCCCGAACTGCTCGCGCTGCTCCTGGACGACCCCTACTACCGCAGGCCCGCCCCGAAGAGCACCGGCAAGGAGCTCTTCCACCTGCCCTACCTGCAGCGGGCCCTGGACGCGCTGCCCGCGCCCGGCCCGGGCCCGGACGACGTCCTGGCCACCCTGACCCGGCTCACCGCCGTCACCGTGGCCGACGCCTGCCGCGCCCACGGCGTCACCGAGCTCGTCGTCTCGGGCGGCGGCGTCCGCAACCCGGTGCTGATGGCCATGATCGCCGAGGAGCTCCCGGGCGTACCGCTGCGCCCCAGCGACGACCTGGGGCTGCCCTCGGACGCCAAGGAGGCGCTGGCCTTCGCGGTACTGGGCCTCCTCACCGTCAACGGCCTGCCCGGCGCGCTGCCCTCGGGCACCGGTGCCCGCCGTGCCACGCTGCTCGGCAGCATCACCCCCGGGCTGACGCCGTTGCGCCTGCCCGAACCCGCCGAGCAGGCGCCCCGCCTGCTGCGTATCACCGGCCCCGCCGGCTGACCGCCCCGCCGCGCACCCACCGCGTCCGTCCCAGCACCCCAGGACCCGAGGACCGAGACCCATGAGCCGCTCCGCCGCCACATCCCGCACCGCGTCGCCCACCGGGGACCGGGCCCCCGACCTGGCCGGGCTCCTGGCCTCGTGCGTGAGCGACCCGGCCAGGGTCAGCACCGAGGTCCCCCGCAGGGTCGCGGCCGCCCACGACGCGTCGCCGTACCTGTTCACCCCGCAGGCCGTCGTCCGGGCGGCGTCCGCCGCCGAGGTGGGCGCCCTGATGGCCGGGGCGCGCGCGGCGGGCCTGCCGCTGACCCTGCGTTCGGGCGGCACCAGCCTGGCGGGGCAGGCGGGCGGCGACGGGATCCTGGTGGACGTCCGCAGCCACTGGCGGACCGCGGAAGTGCTGGACGAGGGGCAGCGCATCCGGCTGCAACCCGGACTGACGGTGCGTCAGGCCAATGCGCGGCTCGCCCGCCACGGGCGCCGGCTCGGACCCGACCCGGCCAGCGAGAGCGCGTGCACCATCGGCGGACTCGTCGCCAACAACTCCAGCGGCATGAACTGCGGTACGCAGGACAACGCCTACCGCACCATGGAGTCGCTGCAGTTCGTGCTGCCCTCCGGCACCGTCGTCGACACCGCGGCCCCCGACGCGGACGAGGCGCTGCGCGCCCGCGAGCCCGAACTCCACGCCGGACTGCTCCGGCTGCGCGACCGGGTCCGCGACTCGGCCGGATCCCGCGCCACCATCGAGCGGCTGTTCGCGATGAAGAACACCATGGGCTACGGCCTCAACTCGTTCCTGGACCACTCCGGCCCGGCCGACATCCTCGCCCACCTCATGATCGGCAGCGAGGGCACCCTCGGGTTCGTCGGCGAGGCCGTCTTCCGTACCGTCCCCCTCCTGCCGCACACCGCCACCGGCCTCCTCGTGCTGCCCGGCCTGGCCGAGGCCACCGACACCCTGCCCGCCCTGCTGGCCGCCGGCGCCCGCACCGCGGAACTGCTCGACGCCGCGTCGCTGCGCGTGGCCCAGCAGTCCCCGGACCCGGTGGACGAACTGCGCGGACTGCGCGTGGAACACCACGCCGCCCTGCTGGTCGAGTTCGCCGAGGACAGCGCCGAACTGCTGGAGGAACGGGTCGCGGCCGCGCAGCCGGTCCTGGACCGCCTGCCCGCCGTCACCGGGACCGCGCTCGTCCGCGACGCGCGGGTCCGGGCCCGGCTCTGGCACCTGCGCAAGGGCCTCTACACCGCCGTCGCCGGCGCGCGCCGCCCCGGTACCACGGCGCTGCTGGAGGACATCGCGGTGCCCATGGAGCGGCTGACCGGCACCTGCGAGGGCCTGATCGGCCTGTTCGACCGGCACGGCTACCAGGACGCGGTGATCTTCGGCCACGCCCGCGACGGCAACCTGCACTTCATGCTCACCCAGGACTTCGACTCGTCCCCGGAGATCGAGCGCTACGCCCGGTTCACCGACGCCATGGTCGACCTGGTCCTGGACGCCGGCGGCACCCTCAAGGCCGAGCACGGCACCGGCCGCGCCATGGCGCCCTTCGTCCGGCGCCAGTACGGCGACGAACTGTACGACGTCATGCGCGAGCTCAAGAAGCTGTGCGACCCGCACAACGTGCTCAACCCGGGCGTGCTGCTGGAGGACGACGAGGCCGCGCACCTGCGCAACCTCAAGAGCGTCCCGCAGGTCGACCCGGCCGTGGACGCCTGCGTGGAGTGCGGCTACTGCGAGCCCGTCTGCCCCACCGCCGACGCGACCACGACGCCGCGCCAACGCATCGCGCTGAGCCGGGAGATCGCGCTCGCCACCGCCGCCGGTGACGAGGAACGCCGTCGCGCCCTGGAGGCCGACTACGCCTACGCCGCCGTCGACAGCTGCGCCGCCGACAGCCTCTGCGTCACCGCCTGTCCCGTGACCATCGACACCGGCGCGGTCATGAAGCGCCTGCGCGCCGAACGCCACAGCCCCGCGGCGCAGAAGGCCGGGGACGCCACAGCCCGGCACTGGGGAACCGCGGTCAAGGGCGTACGGGCGGCGCTGAACACCGCGCACGTGCTGCCGGCCCCGGCCCTGCGCGCCGCCACCGGCGCGATCCGGCGACTCGGCGCGGGGGAACTTGTCCCCACCTGGGCCGACGACATCCCGCGCGGCGGACCGGCCCGCCCCGCGGCGCGGCGCCCCGAGGACGCCCGAGCGGTGTTCTTCGCCGCCTGCATCGGCAGCGTCTTCGCCCCGGAAGGGGCCTCCGACGGATCGCCCGGCTCGGCCGCCGCCTTCCTGCGGCTGTGCGAGCGCGCGGGCGTCGCCGTGACCGTCCCCGACGGGCTGGCCGATCTGTGCTGCGGCACCCCCTGGCAGTCCAAGGGCTACACCGACGGGCACCGCACCATGGCAGCCCGCACCCTGGACGTGCTCTGGGAGGCCAGCGACCACGGCCGGCTGCCGGTGGTCAGCGACGCCTCCTCCTGCACGCACGGCCTGGAGCAACTGCCCGGCGTCCTGCCGGAGTCGGACCGCGCCCGCTTCGCCGCGCTGCGCTTCGTGGACAGCGTGGCCTTTACCGCCGAGCACCTGCTCCCCGCGCTGCCCGAGGCCCGGCGCCTGGGTACTCTCGCCCTGCACCCGACCTGCTCCACCGCGCACCTGGGCATCGACGGCGCCCTGCGCACCGTCGCGGCGGCCGTGAGCGAAGAGGTCACCGTGCCGGACAACTGGGGCTGCTGCGCCTTCGCGGGCGACCGCGGCCTGCTCCACCCGGAGATCACCGCGTCGGCGACCGCCGCCCAGGCCGCCGAGATCACCGCGGGCACGTACGACGCGTACGCCTCCTGCAACCGCACCTGCGAGATGGGCATGAGCCGGGCGACCGGCCGCCCGTACCGGCACGTGCTGGAGCTCCTCGACGAGGCCACCGCCTGAGGCAGGCCCCCGCACCTGCCGGTACGGGCGGCCGACCTCGTGTGACGACCGGTCAGGCGCGGTGCGGGCGGGTCGGGTTGCCGCGCGGGGCGAGGGTGGCGTTGGGGAGCTCGGGGGCCGGGAGGCGCTCCCCGGGGTAGCCCTCGACGGCGCCGAAACGGCCGCTCTCGCTCTGCCACGCCTCACGGGCCCGGACGATGTCGTCGTGGGAGCGGCCGATGAAGTTCCACCACATCACGATCTGCTCTCCGAACGGCGTCCCGCCGAGCAGGACCGTCCGGGCCGGGGTGTCACCGGTGTTGGTGAGCGTCAGCGTGGCGTTCCCGGTCTCCAGGTAACCGAGTTCGGCGGGGCGCAGCACCGTCCCTTCCATCCGCACCTCGCCGCTGTCCACGAGCAGGCCGTGCTCGAACGCGGGGTCGATGGCGAGGGTGACGGTCGCGTGCGGCCGGAGCGTGAGTTCGGCGCCGAGCAGCGGGGTGTGGGTGGGGACGGGCGAGGTGTCGCCGGCCAGGGAGCCGAGGAAGACCCTTGCCTCGCCGCCGTCGAGGGCGACGGGACGGGGGACGTGGTGCTGGAAGGCGCTGGGCGCGTTCCGGTCGGCCTCGGGCAGCGCCACCCACAGCTGGACGCCGTGCAGGACGGTCGTGTCCGGGGTGGAGACCTCGGAGTGGCAGATCCCGTGTCCGCCGGTCATCAGGTTGAGCTCGCCCGGGCGCACGTACGCCAGCGTGCCCAGGCTGTCGCGGTGCTCGATCTCGCCGGTGAAGAGCCAGCTCACCGTCTGCAGTCCGGTGTGGGGGTGCGGCGCCACGTCCATCCCGCCGCTGTCGGCGACGTTGTCGGGGCCGTAGTGGTCGGCGAAGCACCAGGCGCCGATCAGGGACCGCGCCCGCTGCGGGAGGGTGCGGCGGACGGTCATCGCTCGCGGGCCGCCGAGGGGCACGTCCCTGGGGGTGAAGACGTCCACCGGCGACGTGCGCCGCCCGTTCCCCTCCGCGCCGGATTCACCGTGCGGCGCGGTGGGGTCGACCTCGGTGGTGCTCATCGTGTGACGCCCCTCTCAGCGTTATGTTCCACGTTCAACTATCATCCTCGATCGTAGGGGACAACGCACCCGGCATGCCGAAGGAGCCCAGGTGAGCGAGGTGACGCAGGCCACCACGAGCCGGCGGATATTCATCGACAAGCAGACACCGCAGTCCTACCGCGCCATGCGCGACGCCGCGGAGACGATCCGGGGCGCGGCGGCGGACGCCGGGCTCGACCGCGTACTCGTGGAACTGATCAATCTGCGCGTCTCCCAGATCAACGCCTGCGCCTACTGCCTGAACGTCCACACCAGGGCCGCACTGCGCGCCGGCGAGGACCCGCAGCGGCTGGGAGTGCTGCCCGCGTGGCGGGACACGGAGCTCTTCACCCCGCGGGAGCGGGCCGCGCTCGCGCTGGCCGAGGCGACCACCAGCCCCGCGGACACCGCCGTCGCGGACGAGGCCTACGCCGGGGCCCGCGAGGTGCTGACCGACGACGAGATCTCCGCGGTGATCTGGGTGGCCATCACCATCAACGCGTTCAACCGCGTGTCCATCATGAGCAAGCACCCGGTACGGCCGCTGCCCGGGCAGTGAGCCCGGCCCCGGCCCCGGATTGGACTGGCGCGTCCTGAAACCGGGACGGAGAATGACGCCATGACCCCACGACTCACGGCCAAGGGGGCCGCCACCCGGCAGCGGATCATCGAGGGCGCGGCCACGGTGATCCGTGAGCGGGGCCCGGGCGAGACGACCCTGGACGACATCCGCGGCCGCACCGCGACGAGCAAGAGCCAGCTCTTCCACTACTTCCCCGGCGGCCGCGAGGAGTTGCTGCTCGCGGTGGCGTCCCACGAGGCGGCACGGGTGCTGTCCGACCAGCAGCCGTACCTGGGCGAGCTCACCTCGTGGCAGGCGTGGGAGCGGTGGCGCGAGGCCGTCATCGACCGCTACCGCGAGCAGGGGCCGCGCTGCCCGCTGGGCGTGCTCACCTCCGAGCTGAGCCGTACCACCCCCGGCGCCCAGGCCGTGACCCGGGAGCTGCTCGCGTCCTGGGAGTCCGACATCACCGCCGGCATCCGGAGCATGCAGGAGCAGGGCGAGATCCCGGCATCCCTGGACGCGAGCAGGGCCGGCGCGGCCCTGCTCGCGGGCATCCAGGGAGGGGTGTCCATCCTCATGGCGACCGGCTCGCTCACGCACCTCAAGGCCGCGCTCGACATGGGCATCGCCCAGCTCCGCGCGGAGCCGTCGGCGCCGGCTGTCCCGTGCGGGGCGTGAGCGCGAAAGCGAACTGTCCGGTCCGGTGGCGACCGGACCGGGCAGTCCTCACAGCCGTGCTCTAGGGGGCCGGATAGTCCGTGACGTACACCGGCGAACCGATTCTTGTCGTGTCCGCAGGGTCGCCCACGCCGTTGACGACGTGGTCGAGGGTTCCGGCGGCGAGGTTGACGGTCATGATGTGGTGCAGCCTGACCCCCGGCGTCTGCGGGACCTCGAAGCCGTTCTCGGTGTGGATCGCCGGGTTGTTCTGGTTGAAGACGTAGGCGCCGCCGCCGTACAGGTGGTGCGACTTCACGTCGTCGTCGACCTTGTAGGCCGCCCAGCCCTCGGTCTGGCCGTTCATCCAGTCGGCCTGCGTCGGCGGGTCGTACGGCAACTCGTTCTGGTACAGGATCGTCGTGCCGTCGTCGCCGTTCCACACGGTGTTGTACTGCTGGAAGTGCTCGACGAACAGGCCCGTCGCGGTCACGCGGTCACCGTTGATGACGACGCCGTTGCGACCGATGTTGGTGTTCCAGCGTTCGGTGTCGGTCAGCCCCTCCACCCCGTGGTCGGCCCGCCACACCCAGGTGTGATCGATGATCACGTCGTCGCTGTTGACCTGGAGCGCGACGTCGGCCTTGCCGACGTGCGGTCCGCCGACGCGGAAGTACACGTCGGACAGGGTCGTCGGGTCGTCCGCCGAGCTCTTGTGGTTGTTGCCGGGCTTCTTGCCCACCTGCAGCAGGACGGGCGATTCCTTCGGGCCCGCGTCGATCGTGACACCGGCGATGACGGTTCCGGGAACGTCGGAGACCTCGACCGGCGTCGCGCCGTTGACGGCGGTGAGGGTCGCGTGTCCGATGCCGAGGACCACCGTGTCGGCCCGTTTGATCCTGATGGTCGACGCGATGTCGTACACGCCGGGTGTGAGCAGCAGGTTCTTGCCCTGTGACAGCGCCTTGTTCATGTCGTGCACCGAGTCCGACGGGGTCGCGACGAAGAAGTCGCCGATCGGTATGGTGCGGCCCGGTGTGATGCCGTCGGCCCACGAGACGCCCCGGCTGTTCTTTTGGGCGGAGGGCACGCGGACGTTGTACGTGCCGTCCGTGCCGACGAACAGGTACGGCTTCTCGCGGCTCACCGGCGTGGTGTCGAGCGTGGTGTAGGGCGGGTTCGGGAAGCCGGTTTCCGCCGGAGCGCCGACGACCCCCGAGAAGACCTGGTTCCACACGCCGTTGGACCAGCCGGCGACCTCGCTGTTGCGGGTGAGCCACTGCTGCTGCGATCCGCTGGTGACGGAGGGCAGCTTGGAATCGGCGATGAAGCCGCCGCTCGCGTACTGCGGTCCGGCGCTGCAGTAGTCCATCAGCGAGAGGTTGCCGCCGCTGATGTCCAGACGGCGCATGGACACGGCCTGGGAGACGGCCCAGAAGTCGGCCGATGCCTGGCAGCCGCCCTGGCCGGTCGCGTTGATCCTGATCGACAGATTGGAAAGGGTCCGCCAGAAGTTGACCAGAGCAAGGCAGTTGCTCGTCCCGCCACCCTCCAGGCAGCGGTTGTAGACCTCGACCTTGCCGTTGATGACGACATCGGAGGGTGAGGCACCCAGGCCGGCGATCTCGGTGTAGTAGCCGACCTTGACCTGGAGCGGGTGCTGCGCGGTGCCGTACGTGCCGGGCTTGAAGAGGTATGCGTGACGCGTCGTGCCCATCTCGTTGTCGACCTGGGCGGCGTTGGCGGCGTCGAGGGTCGCCTGGATCTCGCTGACCGGCATGCTCGGATCGAAGACGGTGACGTTGGCTCCGAGGCCTGTCGTGCCGGGGGCCGGCGCGTCGGCGACGGCGGCCGGTCCGGTCGTCACGACGCAGGCGGCCAGTATGGCCCCGAGCGCGAGAACCCGGCCGAACAGACGGCGGGTGGGGCGGTGGGAGGGGTGACCCGAAGTGCCACGAGGCAGGGTCGGCATAAGGTGTTTCCTTTCCGCTGGGCGCGGGGCTGGGCGGGTGGCAAGGTGAGTGGCCGGCATGCGGGCGGTGGTACGCGGGGCGTGCTTCCCGGGCTCCGAGAGCGCTCTCTCGGTGGGGACGACTCACCAAGGGTCATCTGTCTGCCTCCTCGGGGGCGCCGATCGGACATCGCGGGCGGCTGAGGTGCCGGGATTGCCCACAGCGCGGCAAGCCATGCGTTGCGTGAAGTTCTACTGTGTGAACCTGTCAATCCGCTACATTTGCGCAGCCCAAGATTCCTGCGGTCCGCGGGCGTCGGCCCGGCCCGGCGGGGCGCGCGAGCCGCCGGTTCAGTGCCACCCTCGTGACATGGAAGGTGTCTCGATCCGCCCGGCCCGGCCGGAGGAACTCCCGTCGCTCGACGCGTTGGTGCTGCGCTCGAAGTCGCACTGGACCGGTGGCCGCGCGGCGGACGTCCCCGCCGTGACGCCGAAGCTCACGGCAGCGGACATCACGTCCCGGCACGCCACCGTCGCCGAGAAGGACGGTGTCCCCGTGGGCTTCTACACCCTCAACGAGCACGCCGACTACCTCGGGATCGGGCTGTTCTTCGTCGACCGCCCGTTCATCGGCGCCGGTGTCGGGCGCCTGCTCTGGGACGACCTGGTCCGGCGCGCCGTCACGCTCGGCGCGCGGCTGCTCGGCGTCGGCGCGGAGCCGCGTGCCGAGGGTTTCTACCAGCGGATGGGCATGGTCACCCGGCACGACGTCGAGCACAACGGCGAGCGCTTGATCTGGATGACGGGCGTTGTCGCCGCGGTGCCGAAGTGACGGTCGCGCCGGTCCGCGACGCGATGGGTCCGGCTCGGGCCGCCGCGCACGGGCAGGCGGCTACCGTGCCACGCGGTGGCGGAGGTGGACGACCCCCGAATTGAACGTGCGGGTCTCGACGAGTTCGAGGTCCACCCGGCGCTCGTGCCGGGGAAAGAACGGAATGCCTTCGCCGACCAGTACGGAGCAGACCCTGGTCCGGCATTCGTCGATCAGGCCCAACTCGGCGGCCTCGGCGGCGAGAGTCGCGCCGCCGATCGCGATGGCCCCGCCCTTCCGCTCGGCGCGCGAGCGCCCGATCTCCCGGCCAGGCCGCCGGAAGCCGGGCGGGCATGGCCCTGCACCGCCGACAACGTGTGGAGAACACCACCTTGGGGAGTGGCTTCCATAGCGCGACCGCCGGGAGGCGACCGCCTCAGCCGGACCGCGTTCCGGTCCTCATCGGTCGCTGTCCGCGATCCGGCTCATGAGCGCGGCCGCCTTCAGCAGGGTCTTGCGCTCATTGGCCCGCACCAGTGTTCTCAGCGCCTCCTCCAGCCAGGCCTCACGCGCGGCCGGAATGGTCTCGATGAGTCGTCGCCCCTCGGCGGTCGCGGAGATGAGCGTCCTGCGCCGGTCCGCGGGGTCCTCGCTGGAGGTGACGAGCCCGCCGGCGCGCAGCGCGGAGACGGTCTCGGCCATCGACTGGCGCCGTACGTGTTCCGCCGCCGCCAGCGCTTTGACCATGATCGGACCCTCGTCGACGATGCGCGACAAGGTGGTGAGCTGCGACCAGGACCACCGCGCCTCGCCGAGCGCCGATTCGGCGCGGAGCCGGGCCCGCAGGCGCGTCATCGCCTTCACCAGTTCCGCGGCGGTCTTGGCTTCCGATGTCGATGAGCTGCCCACCGGTCCAGGGTAGCCGGTGGGCAGGCCGCCTGCCTGTGTGGTGCTAGGAGCCCAGCTGCGTGATGTCCCGCGAGTGCAGCACGTGGGGACCGGCGCCCTCGAGCCGGACGGTGGCGAGCATCGCGCGCCCGAGGTGTTCGGTGCTCGTCACGTACCGGGGCGTCACGCGACGCAGCAGCGGATAGAGCCACGAGGTGAGCCGGTAGAACAGCCGGTACGCCCTCGTTCCCGAGGTCTCGCCGTGCACGGGCTGGATCCATCCGGGGCGGAAGGCGTAGGCGCGCATGTCCATGGCCAGCAGGGCGTTCTCCGTCCGGCCCTTGACCCGGGCCCAGGAAGTGCGCCCCTGTTCGGTGCTGTCGGTGCCTTCCCCCGACACGTACACGAAGGTCACCCGCGGATTGCCGGCGGCGACGACCTCGGCGGCCGCCAAGGTATAGGTGTACGTGATGGTCTCGTACTCCGCCGCGCTGCGCCCCGCCGAGGAGACCCCCAGGCAGTAGAAGCACGCATCGGCCCCCGCCAGCTCCGCCGCGATCGCGGTGAGGTCGCTGAAGTCGGCATGGATCACTGCGCGCAGCTTGCCGGCGTTCCGGCCGAGGGGACGGCGGACGACAGCGACGACCTCCGTGACGCCGGGGTCCTCCAGGCAGGCGCGGAGCACTCCCTGGCCGACCATGCCCGACGCCCCGAACAGAATCACCTTCACGCGGACACTCCTTCCCGGGATATTATACAAGTGTATAAGAGTCGGTCGACGGGAGGACAAGGCACTGAGCGGCCGGATCGACCCCCGCATCACCAGGACGACCCGGGCCTTCGAGCAGGCCGTCGTGGAACTCGCCTCCGCGCGTCCGGTGTCCCGGATCGGCGTCGCCGAACTCGCCGAGCGCGCCGGAGTCACCCGGGCGACCTTCTACAACCGGTACAGCACGCCGCTCGAGGTGCTGATCCATGTCCTCGACGCCGATCTGGACCGCGGCCACCGCCTGGAGGACGAGAGGGCGCGGAGCGGACACTCGGCCGCTGAACTGCTCCGGCTGACCGTCGCGGAGGTGGGGGACCACGTCGAGCGGTTCCGGGCGGTCTACAGCCTCTCCCTCGGGGACCCGGCGGACAGCGGCGTCTACGCGGGGCTGGTGCGCCACTTCAGCGAGTACGCCTTGGCCTTCATGGCGCACTGCGACCGCTCAGTGCTCCCCGATGCCAACCCCCAGGTGATCGCCCAGTTCGTGGCCCACGGTTTCGCGGGCGCCATCAAGGCGTGGCTCGACGATCCCGCGATCACCAAGGACGACATGGTCGACGCCGCCGTGGCAGCGGCTCCCGCGTGGTGGGCGCCCGGCTGCCTGCCCCGCATCCCCTGACCCTGACCGTGACGGACGGGCCTCGCGTCGTATCGTGCACCGCGACGCGATGAGTTCGGCCCCGGCCGGCGGTCCTCCGTTCGCAGGGGGATCGGCGTCCGACCGATCATGACGAGCCACGGGCCGACAGGAGACCTTCGAACGATGACCGACGAGGACGTGATCGTGGACCAGGGGAGGGGCGGCGCCGGGCTGTGGCCCCTGGTCGAGGCGGAGCGGGCGGCGCTGGCGGCCGATCTGGCCGGGCTGGACGACGAGGGGTGGGCGACGCCCTCCCTGTGCGAGGGGCTGACGGTGCGCGAGGTACTGGCGCACATCACCGCGTCGGCGCGGCTCTCGCCCGTGCGGTGGATGGCCGGGGTGATCCGCTGCCGCTTCGACTTCGACCGGATGGTCGCCATGCGGCTCGCCGAGCAGCTGGGCGCGACACCGGCCGGGACGCTGGAGCGGTTCCGGCGGGCGGTGCCGAGCAGGACCAAGCCGCCGGTGCCCGTCGTGGCCCTGCTCGGCGAGGTGATCGTGCACGGGGAGGACATCCGGCGCCCCTTGGGGCTGCGCCGCGATCACCCGATCGGGACGCTCACCCACGTCGCCGCGCACTACCAGGGCTCGGACATGGTGGTGCTCGCCAAGGGCCGGATCGGTGGTCTGCGGCTCGTCGCGGACGACGGGCCCTTCACCAGTGGTTCCGGGGCGCTGGTGTCCGGCCCGACGATCTCCCTCGTGATGGCCATGACCGGGCGTGCGGCGTACTGCGACGACCTGACGGGCGACGGGGTCGCGGTCCTGCGCGAGCGCTGCGCGGGGGCCTGACCGGTCCCGCCGCGGGCGCGCGGCCCGCGGCGGGAGCGGGAACTCAGCTGTGCGAGACCGTGAGGCCGTAGAAGGCGACGCGTGCGCCCTTGGTGGTGCTGTCCGAGGACGACTGGTTGTACGAGCCGGCCTTGAAGTACTGCTTGTACGGGTCGAAGGACGACGGGATCGCGTAGTGCGTGGTGCTCCCGTTGACCGTCAGGTCGATGGTGTGGCCGCCGGAGACACCGATGGTGTACGTCCACGTCTTGCCGACGGACACATGGCCGACGGTGTGCAGCGTCTGGCCGCCGGAGGGCGAGTTCTCCGTGCCCAGCACGATCTCGCCGCTGGAGCGGTAGTAGAGCTCCAGCAGCGGCTTGGTGGACGAGCCGCCCGAGCCGAGGTGGATCTGCCCGACGCAGACGTTGGAGGTCACCGAGACCACGCGCAGTGTCGCGTTCATGCGGTGGGTGCCGCTGAGGGACCAGTCCGCGGCGCTGCCGCTGCGGTTCATCTCGCGCAGCTCGGAGCGGGCGTAGTTGGAGTTGGGCGTGGTGACGCCCTTCTCCGGCGCCCAGAAGGTCATCGCGCCGTCGCGGGTGTCGGTGTAGAAGTACGAGTCCTGGTAGCCGTTGGCGCCTTGGAGCCGGGACGAGGAGATGGTGGTCGGCGAGCCCGGGGAGCCGACCGGCTCCTGGAGCTGCCAGACCGAGAGGTCGAAGTTGCCGCCGGGGGCGACCTTGGGGTCGGCGGCGAAGGCGGGGCCGCTGCCGATGACGACGGTCGCGACGGCCAGGGAGGCGAGGAGCGTACGCACACGCATGGGGGGACCTCCTGCGAGATCGGGGCGTTCACTTATATGAACCATGTATGTGGACGTGAACGCCGGGTTACGTCGAGACGGTAGGGCTGTGGCGTGCCCGCGTCAAGGTCTGTACCAATTGCCGCCCCGCCAGGGCACGGCGGCCGTAAGCTGGTGGCCATCATGCCCGCGGTCGAAGTCGTCCAGCTCCTGGTCTCGCCCGTGCACCGGTACATGGGGCGGCCGTCCGACGGGCCGTCCCCGGCGCACGACGGCGAACTCGTGGCGCGCGCCGAGGTACGGGCGAACCTCGGCCTCGTGGGGGACCGCTACTACGCGAGGCCCGCACACCGCGACGCCGCGGTCACACTCATGGCCGCGGAGAACCTCCCCGTGGACATCGACCCGGACGTCGACCTCCGCCAGGCGCGCCGCAACGTGCTGCTGCGCGGAGTCGACATCGACGCACTCGTCGGCGAGACCGTCTCGCTCGACACCGGCGCCGGACCGGTCCTGCTGGCCGTACGGCGCCCCGCCCGGCCGTGCGCGTGGATGGACGCCGTCATCGGTCCCGGCGCGCAACGCGCGCTGCGCGGCAAGGGCGGTGTGCGCTGCACACCGCTGACGGACGGGGTACTCACCGTCGGGCCCGCCGAGTTCGAGGTCGTACCGCCGTCCCCACCGGGGTGACCGCCGGTGCGCGCCGGTCTGCCGGGACAATCGCAGGACCGCGGGCACGGGTGCCGCGGACGCCGCTGAAGAGGGAGGAAACGCCGTGCCGCCGACGTCGAGGCCGCTGCGCAAGCTGGGCTTCCTGACCATCGGGCTGTTCGACGAGGCCGACCCTCGCCGCGGCCACCAGTCCACGCTGGAGATCATCGGACTGGGGGAGCGGCTGGGCTTCGACAGCGCCTGGGTGCGCCACCGCCACCTGCAGTACGGCATCTCCTCTCCCGTCGCCGTGCTGGCGGCCGCCTCGCAGCGGACCAGCCGCATCGAACTCGGCACCGCCGTCATCCCGCTCGGCTGGGAGAACCCGCTGCGGCTGGCCGAGGACCTGGCCACGGTGGACCTGCTGTCCGGCGGCCGCCTCAACCCGGGCGTCAGCGTGGGCCCGCCGATGCACTACGACGAGGTCAAGCACGCGCTCTACCCCGACACCGCCGACCAGGAGGACTTCGGCCACACCCGCGTGGAGCGCCTGCTGGACTTCGTCCGCGGCAAGCCGGCCACCGACTTCAGCGGTGTCGAGGGCATCGAGGTGTTCTCCGACCGCGTCCAGCCGTACTCCCCGGGGCTGGGGCGGCGCATGTGGTACGGCGGGGGGAGCCTGCGGTCGGCGCAGTGGGCCGGTGAGCACGGCATGAACTTCCTGACCAGCAGCGTGGTGAAGGCCGAGGAGCCGGGGGCGTCGGTAGACTTCGCGGCGGTGCAGCTCTCGCACATCCGCGCCTTCCGGGACCGTCACCCCGACGGCGAAAGTGCCCGCGTCTCGCAGGGGCTCGTCGTCGTGCCCACCGACAGCGCGACGGCGGAACAGCGCGCCAAGTACGCCGCCTACGCCGCGGCCCGTCTGCCGCGCACGGCCGCGCCGCAGGGGCCCGCGCGCCTGATGTTCGCCCCGGACCTCGTGGGGACGTCCGACGAGATCGCCGAGCGGCTGACGGCGCACGCGGCCTTCCGTGAGGTGGACGAGGTGGCGTTCGCCCTGCCGTTCAGCTTCGAGCACGAGGACTACGTCCAGATCCTCACCGACATCGCCACCCGGCTCGGGCCGGCGCTGGGTTGGTGCTCCGCCGCATGACTCCGCCCTCATGACTCCGCCCGTGGGCGGCCCGGTCGATAGGGGCCGTCCACGGGCGGAAGGGAGTGGTGGTGCTCAGCAGTAGAGGTTGTTGCCCGGGCTGACCCCGAGGATCCCCGTGAACTGCTGGTACGCGCTCACCCGGCTCTGGACCTGCGCCGGGTTGCGCCCGTCGCACTCCAGCGAGCCGTTGATGGAGCGGATCGTCTGGCCGAAGCCCGCCTGGTTCACCATCGCGTTGTGCGGCGTCATGGTGCCGGGGCCGCTCTGCGTGTTCCAGTACCACAGGCCGGTCTTCCAGGCGACGGCCGAATCCTGCTCGACGCGCCAGGGGTTGCCCAGCAGGTCGATGCCCAGGGCGTCACCGGCGGCCTTGTAGTTGAAGTTCCAGCTGAGCTGGATCGGGCCGCGGCCGTAGTAGGCGGACTGGCCGGCCGGACAGCCGTAGGGCTGGCCCCAGTCGCAGTAGTGCGAGTAGTTGGCGGTGTTCTGCTCCACCACGTAGACCAGGCCGCCGGTCTCGTGGTTGACGTTGGCGAGGAAGGCCGCGGCCTCCTGCTTCTTCACCGTGTCACTGCCGCTGTTGGCGAAGCCGGGGTACGCCGACAGGGCCGCGACCAGGCCGCTGTAGGTGTAGAAGCCGTTCCTGTTCGGGAACATCTGGTTGAACTGGCCCTCGCTGACCACGAATCCGGACGGGTTGCCCGGGTTGCCGCCGCCGCCCGCCGGGGCGTTCCACTTCTGGTTGGCCCCGCCGGTGCAGGTCCAGATCTGCAGCCGGGTGCCGTTGGCGGAGTTGTTCTCGCGCACGTCCAGGCACTTGTTGGCCGCGGGGTTCACGATGTCGTGGGCCGCGGTGACCACCCACTGCTGGTTGGCGCCGCCGGAGCAGTCCCACAGCTGGACCGCCGCGCCGTCGGCGGTGCTGCGGTCCACGACGTCCAGGCACTTCCCGAGCGCCCGCAGGGTGCCGTCGCCGGAGTTCGACCAGCGCTGCGCGTTGGTGCCGTTGCAGTCGTAGAGCTGTACGGCGGTGCCGTTGGCGCTGTTGGCGCCCGCCACGTCGACACACTTGCCGGCCAGTCCGGAGATCTGGCCGTCGGCCGCGTGCGCGGGGGGCGCGGCCACGAACAGCGCGGAGAGGATCGCGGTGACAACGGCCGTGACCAGGGAACGTCCCACGGCGGCCCGCCGGAAGGAGGGGCGTCTGGCAAGTCTGGTGGACAACGACATCGGGGCATCGCTCCTTACACGGCTCGCGGCCGTGGCGGTGGGGGAGGGAGCTGTGGAGGAGGGGGGGCGGGCCGCCGCCCGGCGCGGGCGCCGCGCCCACACGGGGTGAAGACGCAAGCGTGTTTGGGGGGCCCCGCACACCCCCCGCACGC